>DHPL01000032.1:0-4394 GCA_002407905.1 Anaerolineaceae bacterium UBA5365 | reverse complement strand
GCTGCGCAGCCTGGAGAGCCTGGATGAAGACGAGACTTTGCTGGTGCAGAGCGGCAAACCGGTGGGCGTCTTCCGCACTCATCTGGACGCGCCGCGGGTACTGCTCGCGAACAGCAATCTGGTGCCGCATTGGGCCACCCAGGAGCACTTCGATGAACTGGCTGCCAAGGGGCTGATCATGTACGGGCAGATGACCGCCGGTTCGTGGATCTACATCGGCACCCAAGGCATTCTGCAGGGCACTTACGAGACTTTGGGGGCCCTGGCCCGCCAAAAGGGCTGGGGCAGCCTGAAGGGCAAGTTTGTGCTCACGGCCGGCCTGGGCGGCATGGGCGGGGCCCAACCCCTGGCGGTGACCATGAACGAAGGCGTGGCCTTGGTGGTGGAGGCCGATCCCTGGCGGGCGCAAAAGCGCCTGGACATTGGCTATGTGGATGTGGTGGTGGACACCCTGGAAGAGGCCATGACCGAAGTGGAAGACTGCCTGGCCCAGGGCCAGGCCAAGTCCATCGGCCTGATTGCCAATGCCGCTGAGATCTTCCCGGAACTGGTGATTCGCGGGGTGGTGCCGGATGTGGTTACAGACCAAACCAGCGCGCACGACCTGCTTTCGTACATCCCGGCCGGGCTGAATGCCGCCGAGGCGGATAAGCTGCGCTACGCTGACCCCGAGGAATATCAAAAACGCTCGCAGGCCAGCATGGCCGCGCATGTCCAGGCGATGCTGGATTTCCAGAAAAAAGGCGCGGAGGTTTTTGACTACGGCAACAACATCCGCCAGCGGGCTTACGACTGGGGTGTGAAAAACGCCTTCGACTTCCCGGGCTTTGTGCCGGCATACATCCGGCCGCTGTTTTGCGAGGGCAAGGGGCCTTTCAGGTGGGTGGCGCTTTCCGGTGACCCGGAGGATATCTACCGCACCGATGAATGCCTGATGGAACTCTTCCCGGAGGACGAACACCTGGTGCGCTGGCTTAAGATGGCCCGCGAGCAAGTGCCCTTCCAGGGCCTGCCCTCCCGGATCTGCTGGCTGGGCTATGGCGAGCGGGACAAGGCCGGCCTGGCCTTCAACGAACTGGTGCGCAAGGGCATTGTGAAGGCGCCGATTGTGATCGGGCGCGACCATCTGGATGCCGGCAGCGTGGCCAGCCCCAACCGCGAGACCGAGGCCATGCGCGATGGCACGGATGCCGTAAGCGACTGGCCGATTTTGAACGCGATGCTGAACGTGGCGAACGGCGCCACCTGGGTGAGTTTTCATCATGGCGGCGGCGTGGGCATTGGCTTTAGCCAGCATGCCGGCCAGGTGATCGTGGCCGACGGGACTGAGGCAGCGGCCAAACGCCTGCAACGGGTGCTGCTGGGCGACCCGGGCATGGGAGTGATCCGGCACGCGGATGCCGGCTATCCTGAGGCCCTGGATTGTGCCTGCGAGCGGGGTGTGAAAATCCCCATGCTGCGAGATTGAGGCAGATGCGCAAGAGCAGATGGCTTTTCTTCGCCGCGGCGATCGTGATTGGGCTTTTTGCCGGCCTGATTTTGGGCTGGATGATCACGCCCCCCAAACCGCGCACGGACGCGGCGTTAAGCGACTTGCGGGCGGATTACAAGACCGACCTGGTGCTGATGGCGGCTGAGCGCTTCGCGCTTGAGCAGGATAAGCTGGCAGCCCTGGACCAATTGGCTGCCGTAGATGGCAGCGACCCCCTGACCCTGATGGTCAATAGCATCACCTACGGCGAGGGCATTGGCCTGCCCGCGGATGAAAGCGCCAAGATCAGGCGCTTGTTCAACGCTTTGGATATGGGTACCATCGAGGCCTGGCGTGAGGGACGCAGTGGACAGTAGACAAGCCGATTCGCGGCCCTGGTACCTGCTGACCGGCGTACTGCTGGGCCTGGTATTGGGCTTGGCCCTGGCGATGTTCATTGTGCCGCCCATGTACCGCGAAGCCCAGCCGGCCGGCCTGAGCACGGAGGCCAAGGCAGAATACCGGCTGATGATCTCCCGGGCTTACGCCGCGGACCCCAACCTTACGCGGGCGGCGGCGCGTTTACAGCTATTGGGGGATGAGGATATTTACACAGCTCTGGCTGCCCAGGCACAGGTAGAGGTTGCCAGCGGAGGTCCGCAGGCGGAAGCGAACGCGCGGGCCCTGGCCGTGCTGGCCGGGGCGATCCAAAACGCGCCCGTCCAGCCGTAAAATCCATTTTTCCCCTTTTTCATTAATCAGGCAATAAAAACGTGTAGTGTAGAATACTATTATGGTTATCGCATTAATTAAGTCGTTTTCTAAGAAACAGTGGAGAAATGCTGAGACATATCGCTTGATCGAACAGAGCCTTCGCGAAAAATGGACTGTAGCGTCTCTAACGCCAGAAAACTCCCAGGAATTAGAGCAAAGTTTAGCCTATATTCAGGCAGCAACGCACGATCGGGTTTTTGTGTTTAATATCGCTGAGTTTATCAATGAACAGCAGCGAGTGAATTTCTTGCCGGCTCTTCTGGACGACTGGGGTTACCCGCACTTGGGTTCACCATCCCAAGTGATCAAGAATGGGTTAAATAAAGTTACAACGAAGCAAGTGCTGCAAAAGAAAAATATCCGCACAGCCCCCTTTTTTACTGCCGGACCTGGCGCGGACTTAGAAGCAAGCCTCTCGCGGTTAAGTTTTCCGCTATTTGTAAAGCCCATTGGTCAGGGTGGGCATTTAGGAATCAGTGATGATTCCATCGTGCATAGTGTGCGTGAGCTAAAACGCGCCATACTCGAGAATTATGAGCAATTTAAAAAACCTGCTCTGGTAGAAGAGTACATCATCGGAAAAAACGTCAGGGAATTTAGCGTAGGGATCCTGCGCGGCAAGACGAGCCATTACCTACCCATCGAGATCGATTTTGATGCCATGGGTGTTGACAACCCCATCCTGAGTTATGAATCAGCCGCAAAGGATGCCGAACGGATTAAACAGGTTGAAGGCGAAAGCCTTAAGCAAAAGATCAACCAGATCTCAAAGCAGGCTTTCGATTCCTTGGGGGGAGAGGATTATTGCCGAGTAGATTTGCGCATGGCGAATCAAAAAATCTATGTATTGGAAGTGAACCTTATGCCAGGCTTGGGGCCCTTAAGTTTTTTGCCCCAGGCTGCCAAACGGCTGCTGGATATGAGTTATTCCAAGCTCATCCAATTTCTTACCGAAAGCGCCATGCAGCGCCTGGCTTTGACCTAAGGGTTCAGGCGTAGTTAAAAAAAACAGGCAAGGGAAATGCCTGCTTAATGATGGGCCGGCCGCCTTACTGGATTTTGCCGCTGTTGACCCAATCGTCGCCAAATTCGACCAGAAGGTCAATGGGAGCGTTGGGGTCGTAGGCATAGATGATATTGGGCGTGTGCGTGATGCCAAAGGTGTCCACAATGTAGCGCAGGGCATAGGGCTTGGCGCCGTAGATGGTCACTTTGGTGGCCGAGGTGAAAGTGCCGGGGCCGGCATCCACCACGTTAAGGCCTTGCTCGCGCAGGAAGTCCGCGGTGCGGGTTTCAAAGCCGGGGCTGCTGCTGCCGTTTTTCACCGAGACCCGGGCCTGTTCTTCCTGGCGGGTCAGTTTGGGGTCCTGGGCAACGCCTACCCCGGTGAAAACCATGTCGCGCAGTTCGCGGATCTTGTTGGGGATCGGGCGGAGCACATCCTTGCCCTCAACGTTGCTGAAGTTCACGTAATTTTGGTCAATCACATAGCGGTAGATCGAATCGCGGGGGATGTTGATCACCTTACCCGCTAAGGCGATCGCCTGAGCCAGGTCCAGGTTGGTACGGATGCCGGCGCTGAGGTCGGCGTAGATGGCGTTGGCATTCTGGATAAGCATGGGCAGCATCTTGAAATCGAAGATGCGGTCCTTGATACCCACGATCACCTGCTGCTGGCGGGCGGCACGGTCAAAATCGCCCCCACTGGTCTTGCGGCTGCGCACATAGGCCAGGGCATCGCGGCCGGTGAGCGTGTGGGTGCCGGGTTCGAGGTCCCAGGAATTATCTTCGCCGAGATAGTCCAGGAGCACTGTCTCAGTATTGGTGATCTTGACGCCTTCGATGTGGTCGATAAATTTCTTGAAGGCTTCAAAATCGATCTGGGCATAGTACTGGATGGGCACGCCCAGGAAGGCCTGCACGGTCTGCATGGCTTTAGCCGGGCCGCCGCCGGGGAGCTGGTACATCTCGCCGATGGAATAGGCCGTGTTGATGGTGGCGTAACCGCTGCCGGGGATGTTGACCCACATGTCGCGGGGGATGCTGAGCATGCCGGCCGTATTGCGAACTGGGTCAAAGGTCAGCAGGATCATCGTATCTGAACGCGGGGCTTTTTCTTCCAGGTCGCGCGCGTCCAGGCCCATGACCA
>DHPL01000067.1:41892-54960 GCA_002407905.1 Anaerolineaceae bacterium UBA5365 | reverse complement strand
ACTTGCTGCCAGGCTGGCAGGCCAAAATTCAGGCCGCGGTCCTCCTGCGGGAGGTCCAAGCTTGGAAATGGCGTCTCCTCTGGAATAAGCGCGGGGGTAGGCTGTGGGGACGGGCCTGGGGATGCAGTTACTATGGTGCTGGGTTGCGTTGGCGGGAGGGCTGCCGGTAAATCGCTTGGAGTGAGCCCGGGTGCTGCGCAGGCGCTAAGCATGGTTAACAGGATGACCAAAGTAAAGACGCGTAATTGATTCAGCATGGCTTGCTCCTTCCCCTCAGGGTTAAGACGCCGCGGCGCTGCGCTTCGTTCCACTGGAGTGGCCAGAACCTTTAAGGTATTCTCTGCCAACCCTGCAGTGGGTGTTAATCATGTAGAAGCAGCATCCCCACTGCTATAATTCTAAACCTATGTCGCTTCTGACCGCCCAAAACCTCGGCCGATCTTTTGGCCCGGTGGATATATTTGAAGGCATCAATCTTTCCATACCTGCCCGTGCCCGCATCGCCATCGTGGGTCCGAATGGCGTAGGGAAAACCACGCTCCTAAGGCTGCTTGCCGGGGAAGATGAGCCCACGACCGGGGCGGTGCATCCCGCACGTAACCTGCGCATCGGCTACCTGCCGCAAGTTACCACCCTGCGGAGCAATAACACGCTTTGGCAGCAGGCCCTGCTGGCCTTTGAACCCTTGCTGGCCCAGGCCGATGAACTGCAAGCCCTGGAAGCCCAAATGCAAGACCCGGCTTGCCCCGCGGCTGTGCTTGAGCGATATGGCAAGCTGCAAACAGCCTTCGACCTGGCTGGCGGGTACACCTACCCGGCCCGCATCCGCATGGTCTTGCAGGGACTGGGTTTTGAGGAAGCCGACTATCACCGCCCGATCACCCAGCTTTCCGGGGGGCAGCGTACCCGGGCAGTTCTGGCGCGCCTGCTTTTGGATGACCCCGACCTCCTTTTGCTGGATGAGCCCAGTAACCACCTGGATATCCAGGCTGTGGAGTGGCTGGAAGCCTGGCTGCGGGATTGGAACGGCGCGGTGGTCATTGTGAGTCACGACCGCTACTTTCTGGACCAAACGGTGCGGCAGGTCTGGGAGATGACCCCGGCCCTGGAGGTGTACCGCGGGAATTACAGCGCCTATATGCACCAGCGTGCCGAGCGCTATGCCCGCCGCCTGGCCGAGTACGAAGCCCAAACTGAGTACATCCGCAAGCAGGAAGATTACATCGAGAAAAATATTGAAGGACAGAATGTGAAACAAGCTCTTGGCCGGCGCCGGCGCCTGGAGCGTCTGCTGGAGGAAGGCCGGCTGACTGCCCCCGCCCAGAAACAGCGCCCGATGCACTTGCGTTTAGGCCTGGCTGGCCGCAGCGGCAACCTGGTTTTGCGTACTTACGACCTGGAGGTGGGTTACGCGGATGAAGGACGCCCGCTTTTTCGTTCGCCGGACCTGGTTTTGGAACGCACCGAATGCGTTGCCATCATTGGGCCCAATGGCGCCGGAAAAACCACCTTCCTGAAAACGATCCTGGAACAGACACCACCGTTTAGCGGGCGGGTGGAGCTTGGCGCCAGCCTGAAAGTGGGCTATTTTGCCCAGGCGCATGAGGGTTTAAACCCCCAAAACGACCTGATGCAGGAGATCAACACTGTGGCGCCCAGGCTCTTGCCGGCGGAAGTACGGAATTACCTGGGTAAGTTTGGTTTTAGGGGCGATGATGTTTTTAACCCAGTGGCGACCCTTTCTGGGGGCGAGCGCGGGCGTTTGGCCCTGGCAAAACTTAGCCTGGAAGACACCAACTTGCTCCTCCTGGATGAGCCAACCAACCACCTGGACCTGGCAACCCAGGAAGTGCTGCAAAAGGTGATGGCCGAATATCCCGGGACGATCATTTTGGTGAGCCACGACCGTTACCTGATCGATGCACTGGCAACCCAGATTTGGGAACTGAACCCAGAGAAGGAAGAGCTGCAAGTCTTTAAGGGTTCGTACTCAGAATACAAAGCTTATAAAAACGGCCAGCTTCTGCAAGCAGCCCAGGACGAACCCAGCCAGCCTGCCCGAGAGCCGGCCAAAACCGAGCAAGTTAAAAGCGCGGCCGAAGCTGTGCCCAGGGCCCAGCCGCGGCGGTATTTGAGCCGCAACCAGCGCCAGCAGCTCCAAAAGAAAATCGACGCGCTGGAGGGCCGCATCCATGAGCTGGAGAAAGAAATTGGCGTTTGCGAACGCCAACTGGCTAATCCGCCTGCCAATCCTGCCGTTGTAGCCCGCATTGCTGAGGAATATCGCAATCTGCAAGTGGACCTGGCGCCGCTGATGGAAGAGTGGGAAGACCTGGCCTGGACCCTGCAGGAAGCCGGCGGAGAGGCCTGATTGGACGAGACCGAATTCCCCATCTGTAAAGCCGGTTTGCGCGATTTTAGCGCCCTTTCAGCCTTTGAGAAACTTTGCTTCAGCCGGGAGGATGCCTGGCCGGGGATCGATTTGGCTTACGTACTCGTGGGCGGAAATTTTGTGCGCTACAAGGTGCAGCACGCCGGGCAACTGATCGCCTTTGCCGCCGGAGAGATCAAATCCCATGAGCATGCCGGGTGGATTGCCACGATTGCGGTGCACCCGCAGTGGCGCGGCAAGGGGCTGGGAACACGGCTGATGCTGGCGCTTGAGCAGGCAATGGGGCAGCCTACCGTGAAACTTACCACGCGCAGGAGTAATTCTGCGGCGATCGCTTTATACCGTAAATTGGGCTACCAGCAGAACGGTGTGTGGGAAAGGTACTACTACGGGGGTGAGGACGGATTGATTTTCGAGAAAAATATCAAAAGCTGAGTACCAGCACCCCTACCACGGTCACTACGGTTCCAAGCAGTTCTGCCGCCTGGATTTTTTCTTTAAAAAGCAGCCAGTTGACTGGGATGACCAGTACCGGCATGATCGAAAGGATGGCCGAAGCCACCGCGGTTTGTGTGTTTTGCACTGCCGCGAGGGAGAGCGTAACACCCAGAAAGGTTCCTACAAAGGCGGTGAAGATTATCGTAGCGAGGGACTGGCGTTCCCTTAATGCGACTTTGACCGCTGGAACCCGGCGGGTGAAGAGGATCACGAGGATGAAAGCGATGGTAGCGGCAATCAGGCGGATTTGGGTGGCCGTGAATGGGTCGCTGCTGCCCATGCCCAATTTGCTCAGCACGAGGCCAACTGCCTGGCCGATCGCAGCCAGCAGGCCGTAGGCGATGCCCTTGGGGGAGAAACGCCACTGCACGCCTTTTTCCGGAGCGCGCATCAGAACCACCAAAAGCACACCAATGAGTGTGAGGCCGATACCAAGCAGGCTGCGCAGGCTGAGAACCTCATCGAATAAGAAAAAAGAAATGATGCCCACAAAGATGGTGGACAGGCTGATCATCAGTAGACCAATACGTGCGCCAACCTCCTGGTAGGAAGAGAAGAGAAAGTAATCCCCCAGCACAAAGCCGACGATGCCCGAGAGCGACAGCCAAAGCCAAGCCTGCGGACGGGCATCCAGGGCAAGCGGATGGACGCCCCGGATGGCCAGAAACACGGCCATGATCACCAGGGCAATGGCAATGCGCAGGAAATTAACGATCAGGGCACTGTGATTTTTGGTGTAACGCTCGATGGCAATACCGGAGAACACCCAGCAAAAAGCGGCCAATAGCGCCAGTAGCACACCGAGGTCTAGGCCGATCATGAAGAATAACTCCGAGAATAATGGTTCAGCATGGCCTAATCGAATAGGGTAGGGGCGTCCGGCTGGGATGCCAGTTCGAACATCATTTGGACGACCTGTGGGGTCATGCGTGCCAAAGAAAGCGGCGGAATCTCATCCGGGCCGAAAAAACCAACCTCGGTCGTTTCAAAACTGGGTGTGGCCACTCCGCCTTGCATCTCACACAGGAAGAAAAGCTTGTAGATATGGAAGAAGTATGGGGTAAAGCCGTGCTTGCGGTGGTCCAGAAGGGCCAGGAGTTTGGTAGCCTTCACCTGGAAACCGCTTTCCTCCCAAACCTCGCGCTCGGCAGCCTGGTGGGGAGCATCATTAATGTCCACCCAACCGCCAGGCAAGGACCAACCGCCGTCCACCACCTCCCGCACGAAAAGCATCTTGCCCTCACGCAGTACAACACAGCGGACGTCCACTTTGGGGGTGGCGTAGCCTTTTTCAGGCAAAAGCAGGTTCGTGAAGTGCTGGCTTTCAGCCCCGGTACCCAGGCTGTATAGGCGGGCTGCCAGGTCTTGCAGCTCGCGATACCGCTCCAGGTCGAAACTGTTCTGCGTGTAGGTCAGTCCGGCCTGGGCAATGCTCTGGACGCGGTCCGCGATCAAATGTAATTCGGTTTTCTCGGGCATTTGGGCTCCTGTAGGACGCGTGGATTATAAGCCTTTATACGGCGTTTTGGTTGACCCTTGTAGTTCGCTGGGCTATAATCAGGGCATGGAAAGGTTAGCCTGATACGTGGAAAGAAGCACATCCTTTCCCTGCGAAAAAACGCGTGCGAAGCACTCGCCAAGGCATTAATGGGCGTGTGTTTTGTTTAAGGAAGAATCAATCGAGCACAAGGAGCCAAGCGATGGATAGCGGAATGTACGGAAAGATAGAAAAAGCCAAACGATACACAGAAGAACGCGACCGCATTGCTTTTCAATCGTTCACAGCCGATTTTAAGGGAGCAAACCACGATCATCATGTTAAGTACGCAGACGGCATTTGGGAATGTACCTGCGATTATTTTACAAACCATAAAATTTGCCCGCACACTATGGCGATGGAAATGATCCTGGACCAAATGGTGCAGCCCATTGAAGGCAGTGAAAACTAGACATGAAAAAATATTTCGAAGAGGCTCATCGGTTGGTGAGCCTTTTTTGTTACCAGAACAGGGCTATCAACTATTCGTTTAGAGCTTTGAGGTAATCGTCGTAGTTACGGATGTAGTCGCAGGCGTCGTAGCTTTCGCTGGCTAAAACCAGTAATACGGCGTCGGGGCTGTATTTGTACTCCGTGGCCCAGATCATCGGCGGGACGTGTATGCCCAGGTCCGGGCGGTCCAGCTCGATCTCCTGCCGGCGCCGGCCGTCATCCACCACCACAGCCACGCTGCCGTTGATGCAGATCAGAAACTGGTGGCAGCAGCGGTGTGCGTGCCCTCCGCGCACCTCACGGCTGGGCACATCGTAAACGGTGAAATAGCGCTGCGGGGCAAAGGGCAAATGCTGCCCCAGCTCTCCGAAAGTAAGCGAGCCGGCCAGATCCTTATGCGTGGGCAGTTCGATCAGCTCCACGCCCTCGATTTTCATCTTAGGCAGCTGGCTGGCAGGGACAGGATCGGCCATCTCGATCGAACTCGGGTCCTTGCTATCCACATAGCCCGTGATCCGCGCCGGGTTGCCTTCCACGACCGCGTAAGGCGGTACATCCTCAGTGATCACACAGCCAACCCCGATCATGGCGTGCTGTCCGATGGTAACGCCAGGCAGGATTGTGGCATTCGCGCCAATGCTGCAACCCTCGCGCAAAGTTGTACGCGTAAACGTTTCGGGGTATTGCTTGGACCGGGGGAAGGGGTCGTTGTCGAAGGTGGCATTCGGGCCGATAAAGACATCATTTTCAACCGTGATTCCGTCCCAAAGCTGCACTCCGCTCTTTACGGTCACCCGGTCGCCCAGGCGCACATCGTTCTCGATGTAGGTGTGATCGCAAATGTTGCAATCCTCACCAATAGCGGCGCCAGGGAGGATGTGGGCAAAGGCCCAAACCCGGGTCTTTGGGCCAACATGCTCGGTTTCAACAATGGCGGATGGATGGCGGTAATAGTCGGTCATGGTCCCTCGCTGCAGATCTCGGAGTGATTATAACTAATCCTGTAATTCCGAAGACTCCCAGGAGAAACTAAACTTGATCAGCTGAATCTACGCCAACTTTACAGAAAAAAAGATCTTGTTAACCTTCTAATTGCTCAAACGAGTGCGGCGAAGTAACTGAGCGTTGATCGCCACAATGACTGTGGAGAGCGACATGAGCAAGGCTCCGGCTGCTGGCGAGAGCACTAAACCCCAACCTGAGAGTGCTCCGGCAGCCAAGGGGATCGCCACGAGGTTATAGGCCGTGGCCCAAATCAGGTTCTGGACCATCTTGCGGTAAGAGGCCTTACTGAGCTCGATTACGCCAACAACATCCATGGGGTTTGAGTCGATCAGGATCACATCGGCTGATTGAACAGCCACATCCGTTCCGGAGCCAATCGCGATACCTAAATCCGCGCGGGCAAGAGCAGGGGCATCATTCACACCATCGCCAACCATCGCAACGTATTTACCCTCCGCCTGCAATTGGCTGACCTTTTCATCTTTGTGTTCCGGCAGCACTTCAGCAAAGTAGTGCGTTAGGCCCAAGTGGCTGGCTACGCTCGCTGCCACTGGCGTACTGTCCCCGGTAAGCAGCGCTACTTCAATGCCCATATCCTTTAATTTCTTTACCGCCTGTTTGCTCTCAGGTCGCAACGTATCGCCCAGAGCAAAGCCTGCTGCCAGCTGATCATCAACAACGAGGTTGATCACGGTTTGGCCTTCCGCGCTGGCAGAGGCTTCAAATTCAGCGACATCTGCCGGCAGTTCGATGCCCAAGATCTCCAGCATGCGCGGGCCGCCGATGTGTACCGTTTTGCCTTCCCAACTTGCCTTTACACCCCTGCCTTTGATCGCCTCAAAACCTTCAATTCTGGGAAGCTCCAGCACTTTTTCTCTGGCGCTCTCGCGGATTCCACGGGCGATCGAGTGTTCGCTGTCGCCTTCCACAGCTGCAGCAAGAGCGAGCGCATGGTCTTCCTCCCAACCAGCGGTCACACGGATATCAGTTACCCGAAAATCACCGCGGGTTAGGGTGCCCGTCTTGTCAAAGATGACAATGTTTACCTTCCGAGCATCCTCCAAGGCCAAACGGTTGCGTACCAGGATGCCGTTTTTGGCGCCTGTTGCGGTCGTGATCGCAATTACAAGGGGAATGGCCAGACCCAAAGCGTGCGGACAAGCGATCACAAGCACAGTTGCTATCCGTTCGATGACCTCAACGTTGAAACCCTGTGCTATCGTCCAGAGTATCCCGGTGATCAAGGCGGAGCCGAGCGCGATGTAAAAAAGCCAACCCGCTGCCTTATCAGCGAGTAATTGGGTTTGGCTCTTTGAGGCCTGGGCTTCTGCTACCATGCGCATAATGCCAGCCAAGGCAGTGGATTCGTCGGTCGCTGTAATGCGGACGCGCAAGGAACCATCGCCGTTGACCGTGCCGGCAACCACCTTAGACCCGGTGGTCTTTTCAACCGGCTTGGATTCCCCGGTGATCATCGATTCGTCTACTGCAGATTCTCCTTCGGCCACTTCGCCATCAGCGGGAATGCTGGTACCAGGTCTCACCAGCACCAGGTCGCCAACCTGAAGGTCAGCTACCGCTACAATTTCCACTTCGCCGCTGGGGGGAATTCGTTCTGCCTCGTCCGGCAACAATTTCGCCAGCTCGTCCAGGGCGCCGGAGGCCTGGCGGATGCTGCGCATCTCGATCCAGTGGCCCAGGAGCATGATATCGATCAGCGTTACCAGTTCCCAGAAAAAGGGCATCTGGCCAGGAAGGAAGAGGGCTGCCAATGAATAGATCAGGGCAACGATGATCGCCAGGGAGATCAAGGTCATCATGCCGGGTTGGCGCCGGCGAAGCTCGGGCAGAGCCATCTCCAGGAAGGGAATGCCGCCATAGAAGAAAACGATCACGGCGAAAACCGGTTCGATGAACTGGCTGCCTGGGAAGCTGGGCATACTAAAGCCCAGCATTTGCTGCAACATTCCGCTGTAGAGCAGCACAGGGATCGAGAGTAAAAGTGATACCCAGAAGCGTTTTCTGAAGAGCGTTTCATGACCGCTATGATCCGTATGAGAACCGTGGCCAGCATGCGCTTCCTGGCTGGCATCCATTGTGTGGCCTGTGTGAGCTACATGAGATGGATGTGATACGCGCTCCTCTTCACCGGACTCATCGTCATGTCTTGTGTGGACCGCATGGTCAGTATGCTTGCTGTGGTGAGGCGCAGCAGATTGGCGGTTGTGCTCATGGGTTGATTTGTCAGGGGCGTTCAAACTGGATTCTGCGGCGCCTTGGTGTTCTGTGTGAGGATGCTGGGTATGATTGTGACCCCTTTTCTCCGCGTTATTCGGGGTATGATCTTGATCGTGGTGTTCGTCATTCATAGTCTCCACCAACCTTTCAAAAGTGGCAGGATTATCTGCGAGGATCTGGTGAGAACTCAGAGATACAGCAACGTAGGAGTAATTTCATTCCTCTCTCCGGAAATTATAATTTGCGGTTTTTTGAATTGCCTGCGGGGGGCTTATGCATGCAGGGGATTAAGTAGGAAATGGAAAGCTTGGAGGAATAAAAACAGTTATAGCCGGCTTCACTGGACCAGCTTGCAAAGGAGAGCATTAAATAAAAAGGCGGAGAGAGTGGGATTCGAACCCACGGAGGCCACGAGGACCTCAACGGTTTTCGAGACCGTCCCATTCAACCGCTCTGGCATCTCTCCGAAAACGTGCGTGGATTATACCCGAGTTATTCCCCACGCCCCGGGAATAATTGGGTTTGATTTTCCAGCCTGCCCGGGCTTTGGGCGAGCTAATCCACCATCTCTGCCGGAGGAATGAAGCCCTCGTCCACCGTCTCCAGTTCGCCCCAGTTTTGGCCAACCCGGGCCTCTGTTAACAGCGGCACCGAGAGTTGATAAGCGCCTTCCATGGCTTGGCGTACCAAAGGGATGGTTGCAGCCACCTCGTCTTCCGGTACCTCGAAGATCAGTTCATCGTGTACCTGGAGCAGCATTTTGGCTTTCAATCCGGCCTTTTCCAAAGCTGGCGGCAGGGCCAGCATCGCCAGCTTCATGATGTCGGCAGCGGTGCCCTGGATAGGGGCGTTTATCGCTTCCCGCTCTTCGCGCTGACGCATCATGTAATTGGTACCGGCCTTCAGGTTGGGGAAGTAACGCCGGCGGCCAAGCAGGGTCTCAACGTAGCCTTGCTGGGCGGCCTCCACGCGGGTGCGGTCCAGCCAGGCTTTCACGCCGGGGAATTCCTTAAAGTATTCCGCTACAAAATTCTCGGCTTCCGCCAGGGTGAGGTCCGTTGTGCGGGTCAGGCCGAAGGGGCTCATGCCGTAAATCAGGCCAAAGTTGATCGCTTTGGCATGCCGGCGCTGGGCTTTGCTTACCTGTTCTAGTGGCACGTCAAAGATCGCAGCGGCGGTCGTCGCGTGGATGTCCTGGCCTTTATGGAAGGCATCCATCATCGCTTTATCCTGGGCGATGTGGGCCATGATGCGCAGCTCAACCTGGCTATAATCCACAGCCAGCAGGCGGCTGCCTGGCGGAGCGATGAAGCCCTGGCGCACACGCCGGCCGATCTCGGTGCGTGTAGGTATGTTTTGCAGGTTGGGGTTCTGGCTGGCAATCCGTCCCGTGACTGTTCCCACCTGGTTAAAGGAAGTATGCACCCGGCCATCGCGCGGGTTCACCTGCAGGGGCAGGGCGTCCACATATGTGCTCTTGAGCTTGGTCAGCTCACGGTATTGCAAAATCAGGTCCACAATGGGGTTGTCCCTGCGCATTTCCTCCAGCACACCGGCGGCGGTGCTCAATTTGCCGGTGGAAGTTTTGCGCGACCCGCCGGGCGGGACCAGGTTGAGCTTTTTGTAGAGGATATCGGCCAGCTGGCTGGGCGAGCCAATGTTGAACTCTTCCCCGGCCAAATGGAAAATTTGGGTTTCCAGCTTGGCGATGTGCTCCTCCAGCTCCTTGCCAAAAACCTCAAAAAGGGTCTCATCCAGGAGGATGCCATTTTCTTCCATTTTTGCCAGTACCGGGATCAGGCGCATTTCCAGGTCCGCGAAAAGTTTTCCCGCGTTGTGTTCTTGCAGTGATTCCTGCAGCGGACCGGTAAGGCGCAAGGTCATTACCGCGTCGGCGGCGGCATAAGGGGCTACTGCCGCGATAGTTACCTGGTCCATGGATTTTTGGTTCTTCCCGGTGCCGATCAGGTCTTCGATACGGGTCATTTCTTCGTTGAGTTTGATCCAGGCCAGAGACTTCAAACCCAGCATGCGCGAGTCTGGATTGCAAAGCCATTCGGCGATCATCGAATCGAAGGAGATGGGGTCCACATCCATACCATGTTGGCGCAGGACCAGTAAATCAAACTTGGCGTTATGGGCAGCTTTTTTGATTTTGGGGTCCCCGAATAGGGGGCCCAGGCTGCTCTGCACTTGCTTGAGATCGAGGTTCTGGCCTTCGCGGTGAGCCACCGGGAAGTAATAGCCTTTATCCGGCATAGCCGCCAGGGAGATGCCCACCAGGTCGGCCTGAAGCGGGTCCACGCTGGTTGTCTCGGTATCGAAGGCCAAAAGGGCAGGCTGCCCGATCTCCTGAATCGCGGCTTTGAGTTTCTGCGGGTCGTCCACGATGACGGTTTCAAAGCTGCCGCTCCCTTCAGTCGGGACGATGAGCGCCGGCGGGGCGCTAATTTCCGCGGCCTCCGCGAAAAGCGAGGACTGAACCGGCCGGTCGCCCAGGTTGGGCTGCAAGCGCTTTACCAGTGCCTGCAAACGCTGCGTGAGGGTACGGAACTCCAGGGTGCGGAAGAGCTCTTCCACCGCCTCCGGCTGGAAACAGACGCTGCGTGCCTGGTCCAGGTCCAGCTTGACGTCCAAATCAGTGCGGATGCGGGCAAGGTCCTGGCTGAGGTAGGCCATATCGCGCCCTTCGCTCAGGGCTTTGCCGGCCCGCCCGGTGATCTGGTCCAGGTGGGCGTAGACGTTATCCAGGTTTTGGTAGGTCTCGATGAGGCTGATCGCGGTTTTATCGCCAATGCCGCGTACCCCGGGGATATTATCGGATACATCGCCCACCAGGGCTTTGTAATCCACCACCTGGTCCGGCATCACGCCCATGCGCTTTTTGACATCTTCGGGGAAGTAATCATCGTTGCTGTTGCCGGTTTTGCTGGGCAAGGCCACCACGATGCGGTCGGTCACCAACTGCAGGAGGTCGCGGTCGCCGGTGACGATCTTGACCCCCAGGCCCTCTTTTTCCGCGGCCCAAATGGCAAGGCTGCCAATCACGTCGTCGGCCTCGTAGTTCTCAAGTTCCAGGCGGGGGATGTTGAAAGCATCCACCAGCTCGCGCATGCGGTTAAGCTGGGCCCGCAGGTCGTCGGGCATTTTGGCGCGCGTGCCTTTATATGGTTCGTAGAGATCATGCCGGAATGTGCGGCCGGTATCGAAGGCAACGGCCAGATAATCCGGTTCTTCTTGTTCCAGAATGCGCAGGAGCATGGCCGCGAAACCGTAAACGCCGGCGGTCGGCTCGCCGCTGCTGGTTGCCCAGCGGGTGGAACCGCCCGAAGTGAGGGCGAAATAGGTGCGGTAGGCGATGGCGTGGCCATCCAACAGGTACAAGATCTTGGGCATGCATCCTCCGAGGGCCGCATTATTCCGGTTCAGCGGCAAACTTAGTTTAATCGCCCCCTCAAGGAAGGGCAAGCGGGCTGCACGATTGTGCTGAATACAGAGCTTGGAATCCATGCCAGGAAATGTGGTATAAAATGGTTGATGGTTGTACTAAGTTTACAACTGTCTAATCCGCTTTTATTGGGCGGTTTGAATGGAGGTAAGAATGGATAAGAAAACGATACTCTTCGTACTTGTTGACCAGTTTGCCGATTGGGAAGGCGCTTACCTGGCGGCCAATCTGAATGACGCTGAAGAAGGTGCCGGCCAAACGCATGAGGTAAAGACTGTAGGCGTGATGAGCGAATACCCGCGTTCGATCGGCGGTTTTACGGTTAAGGCCGATTACACCCTGGATACTGTACCGGAAACATTCAGCGGATTGGTTCTAATTGGCGGGAATACATGGCGCCGGCCTGAGACCGCCCCGGTTGCAGAGCTGGTGGCCAAGGCGCTGCGGCTCAAAGTGCCGGTTGGCGCAATCTGCGATGCCACTGTCTTCCTGGGCATGCACGGTTTTCTGAACCTGGTAAATCACACCAGCAATTTCCTGCGATCCCTGCAGGAAGCCGCGGGTGATGCCTACAACAACGCCAAAAATTACAAGAACCAGGACGCGGTCCGGGATGGGCTCATTGTTACTGCCAATGGGCAGAGCCCGGTGGAATTTGGCCGCGAGATGCTGCGTGCTTTAGGCCTTTATGACGAAAACCAGATTCAAATGTGGTATGACTTTAACAAACTCGGCTTAACTGCCGCGATGGCAAAGTACTACCCAAATGAAACCGACTAAGCAGGAACCACTTTTTTCGATCACAAACGCGCCGCGGGATGCCCAGCGGCGCGTTTGGCTTAATTGGCTGGGGCTCCACCTTGCCGGCTACGAATTGTGGCAGCCAGTCCCCGCTTTGGTCCCGGCGATCCTAGGTGTTAAGGGTTCGCCAGGAACCGAAGGTTTAGCGGCGTACTTCCACCAGACACGAACCGGCCTTTCGGAGCTCAACCCCTGGTGGCCGGGAGCATCCGCCTTGAGCGCAGCGGCTTATTTCTGCGCCGAGGACCTTGCCGGCATCGACATGGAAGCCTATCTGGCCAGCGAGGCGGCGATTAATGCCCACGGCAGTTGGCGCGATACTGAATTCCTGGCGTGGGTTGAAGCGCTTCCGCGGCGGCTGGCCGAACTCGGGGCCATTCCTGCCGTGAGAGCTGCGCTGAGAGCGGTGGAGACATACCTTGACCTGAACACCGAAGGTACTCAGGTTGCTCTGCAGGCAGAGCAAAGCCTGATCGCGGGGTTTTTAAGCGGTAAACCACGCGGTCTGGACCTTCGGTTTCTTCAAAACCCCCTGCAAGCCTGGCAACTGATGGACCAGGTGCGCGAGCGCGGTGCGCTGACCGTGATCGCTACACAGATTCGGAGGGGCAGCCTATTGCACGAGGTTTTGCACTTCTGTCTTGAACTGCATCGGGAGCAGATTGCATCCCAAATACGGGCTGGCAGTCCTGAAAC
>DHPL01000067.1:34123-41672 GCA_002407905.1 Anaerolineaceae bacterium UBA5365 | reverse complement strand
CTGGTGAGAGCGTTGAGCCAGATGGCGCTGCATCAGGAAAAACCGGAGGGCAATGAGAGCCTGGAAGCGCTCGCGCGCTCTGGTTTTAGATTCGTCCGCAACCTCATACCCCTTAGGCAGGAGAATCTAAAGGTGGACGAGCTGCCGGAAATCCTCCAAGCGGCGCTTGGCTGACCAAGAATGACACAAGCGGCAGTCCTGCGATTAAGATTAACCCACATCAATACTCCGGAGGTGAACGATGCTGGATCCTGAAGAACAAAAGGCGTATACCCAAAATGGACGCCAATTCATGAAAGCCTGGCGTTACTATAGCGACGAGGTTTACAAGGCCTATGAGTCCGACCAAAACCTCAAGCGCCCGCAGCCGCCTCTGGTGAAGGCGCCCATGCGCCCGGGGCAAGCCCCCATTGACCTGCCGCGGGACTTCGAAAGCCTGAGCATGCCCAAGGACGCCTATACCCTGATGCGCCAGCGCAAAAGTTCGCGCTATTACAGTCAGGGCGGCATTTCCCTCCTGAATCTTTCCTTCCTGCTCTGGGCCAGCCAGGGCATCCGGGATATCCGCGGGAAATCTTACGCTACCTTACGCACGGTGCCTTCGGGGGGCGGCCGGCACGCGTTTGAAACTTACCTGGTCGTCAACCGGGTAGAAGGCCTGGAGGCAGGTTTGTATCATTATCTGCCGATGGGGCATCAGCTGGAATTCCTGGGGCCGGTGGAAGAGCCTAAAGGTACCATCAGCGCCAGCCTAAGCGGGCAAAGCTGGGCAGCCAAGGCGGATGTGATCTTTTACTGGAGCTGCGTGGCCTACCGGGCAGAGTGGCGTTATGGAATTAGCGCGCACCGGGTGGTCTTGATCGATGCGGGGCATGTGGCCCAGAACCTTTATCTGGCTTGCGCTGCCCTGGGCCTGGGAACCTGTGCCATTGCTGCCTACGACCAGGAATTCTGCGACAAGCTTTTTGAATTGGATGGACAGGAAGAATTCATGGTTTACGCGGCACCCGTGGGCACGATCTCAGCTGCTGACCAGGCGGAAGAAAAAGCTTTTTATAAGTTTGTTGAGGACCAAGGGCTCTAAAGGCGGGATGGCCGGCAATACCACCAGCCTATATTATCTGCGCCATTGCCAGTCGGACACGGGCAACCATGACGAGCTCAATCGCGGCCTTACCGCCAAGGGAATGGCGGATCGGGTCTTGATTCGGGCCTATTTCCAGGATATCGATTTGGACGCATTCTGGTCCAGCCCTTACCTGCGTGCCAGGCTTACTGTTGAGCCGCTGGCAGCGAGCCGGGACATGGCGGTGCATCTGCACCCGGACCTACGCGAGCGGGAAAACAATGGCTGGACGCCTGATGTGGAGGGCATGGTTCGCAGGCTCTGGGCTAATTTTGAAGGCCGGGAGGGGCGGGAAGAAAGCTTGCTGGGTGTCCAAACGCGCGGCCTGGGGGTGATGCGGCGTTTGCTGCAGGTATACCCTGGCAAAAGCGTTGTGATCGGTTCGCATGGTACGGCGATGAGCGTCCTGATCCGGTATTTTGAGCCGGAATTTAACGCGGATGATTTCCTGGCGATCAAGGAAAAAATGCCCTGGCTGGTCCGTTTCAGATTTGCTGGGCAGGACTTGATTGATATTAAAAAGCACGATTTCTTTGCGTGATCCTGAGTGGTATGAACCGAATTAAGCGGGGGACATCCCCGCGAAGCTTGTCCAGTTTGAGACAGGCATTCATTTGCTGGGTAAAATAATCCAAAAGACCTGTAATTACTGAGAACGCGGCAAGGAGGAAGCGCGATGGATTTCAAGCAGAACGTTCTGGACTACTGGCAGGACATCAACATGCAGCTCTACCAGCGCCTGCCGCAATACTTCAATCCCAACGCCACAATCTACTGGCATAACAGCAACGAGAAATTCGACCCCCTGGAACTGGCGCGCGTGTATCAGGATTTTGGGGGCGCCTGGCATGTAGAGATCGAACGCCTGCTGGCATGCGAGGGGAGCGTCATCAGCATCATCAACGCCAGGAACACCAAGGCCGAAGGGCTTTACCGTGCTGTTTCCTTTTTTGAATACGAGGATGGCTTGGTGCGCAAACTGCATGAGTATTGGAGCCGGGTAGGCTTCGCGCCGGATTGGCGCCACGAGCACGGGCTTGGCAGCAACATCTTCTAGACCGAAGCCGAAACTTTCCAGGATTGCCCTGCGGGAGCTGAACTACAGCCCGGAAGAGCTCAGGGCGTGGTTAATCAGTGAGGAAGCTCAAGGCTTTGAAGGCTGGGACTTCTCGTATTTGGAGGGCCGCTGGCATTCAGAACAGGAACCCTGGAACTACCGGCAAATCGTGCTTGAGCATCTGGGCGCAAATACCCGCCTCCTGGATATGGGGACCGGCGGGGGCGAGTTTTTACTGAGCCTGGGGCATGAGCCCCGTTTGTGCTCCGTGACGGAGGCTTATCCGCCTAACCTGGAGCTGTGTTACCGCAGCCTGGCTCCGCTGGGCATCACGGTAATGCCAGTGGATGAAAGCGACCAGCTCAATTTCCCCAGCGGCTCTTTTGACCTCGTGATCAACCGCCATGAATCCTATGATCTGACTGAGGTAAACCGGGTGCTTATACCCGGCGGGAGCTTCATTACCCAGCAAGTGGGAGGATACAACGATGCCGACCTGGTACAGAAGCTGCGTGGCTCCTACCAGTCTGAATATCCCGATCACGACCTGCCGCATGCCCTGGAAGCAGCCCAGGCGGCAGGCCTGGAAGTTTTGGATAGCGCGAGTTGCCGCGGAAAAATCCTTTTCTACGACCTGGGCGCCCTGGTTTATTTTGCCAAGGCGGCTCCCTGGGAATTCGTCGGTTTTTCCGTGGAAGCGAATTTTGAACGCTTACTGAACCTGCGTGAAGAACTCTACGAGACTGGCGCGGTAGCCGGGACTGAAGAGCGCTTTTTCATGATTGCCCGGAAGCCAGAAAGCTGAACTAAGCCCCGCTAAGGCAAGCCCCCAGGCAGTGTTTGGCTTGGAACTTGCATGCTCTTTTTGCACAAGTTCTGCCTTGGGGCAGAACGGAAGGCTTTGCATGCGTTTCATCCGTTCCATCATCAGCAGCATCCTGCTTTTTACGATTCTGGCAGCCAGCCTGGCGCTGGCTTCCAACCTGCTGCCTTCGAAATTGGAAGGCGATTACTTGCGTCAGGTCTATGAGCAAGTGCTGCAGACCCCGGAGAGTCAGGCAGTCCTCAGCGAAGCACTTTTAGCCACATTGCCTGAGCCTCTGCGGGTTTTTTACCGGCAGATTGGTTATTTGGACCGGCCGATGGCCAAGCATCTCCAGATGCAATTTGGCCAGGTGGAATACACCCCCGCATTCAGCCGCCCTTACATCAAGCTGGAATGGCAGCAGGATCTCTGGGCAGATCAGCCGCTTCGTTTTGCCTATGGCCAGGGCAATCTGGCATTGGCCACCTTTGAGACCCTGGAGGCTTACCGGGCTTTGAATGGCGAGAAAAAGGAAGTTTTAGGGCGCTACTTTCAAACCGGGGGCGAGTCAGGATTATCCGCCTCCAGATCACAGTTGGTGGGTTGGCTGGCCGATAGCATCTGGCTGCCCCAGGCAGCGCTTTCGGGCAGGATCGTCTGGGAGGCCATCGACCCCCAGCACTTGCGGGCGAGTTTGAGCGATGGCGCGCTGAAGGTAAGCGGGGTTTTCGAATTCAACGCGGACGGTTTGCTGAGCGGTTTTTTCAGCCAGGATGGGCAGGAAACGAAGCGGGCCGGGCGATGGGAACCAACCCCATGGACTCTGACCGTATCGGACTATGTTCCCCAGAATGGATTGCAGCTCCCGCGGAACTATCAACTCAGCTGGAAATTCCCGGAAGGCAGCTACGCTTACCTGATCGCTACTGACCTGCGCTTCATCTTCGAATAATTTAATTCTCCAATTCGCAAACTTACATAATTCAACGAAACAGCGTATCCTTTCCCGCATTTTTTCGTCTTAATATGAAATTCCCATCTTCACACAGGAGCACTCATGAAAAGTTTTGGTCGTTACCTAAGTTTCGTACTCACTCTTGTTCTATTGTTGGGCCTGATGTCGGCTGTGCCCGCGGCAGCTCAAGCGCCAAATGCCAAGTTAAGACTGATGGTTGAATTCGTGCCTGGCCAAAAAGGGCAGGCGCTGGATGCCGTGATGCGCGCGGGAGGCGAACTGCATTATGAATTTGATTCTTTGAATACGATCGCGATATCGGTGCCTGCCCAAGCGCTTAACGGTTTGCGTAATAACCCCAATTTGGTGTACATCGAAGAAGATGCGCCGCGCTATCCGATCAGCATCCTGAAGTCGGAAAAAGCCATGAGCTTGCCAACCCAGGTTGTGCCTTACGGCGTGGACATGGTACAGGCCCGCGATATCTGGGATTTGAACCGCGATCAGGTTGTAGATGCTGGTGCTCCAACCGGCTCCAATCGTTTGGTTTGCATCATCGATAGCGGCATGTACCAGGCGCATGAAGACCTGCAGGCTACCAGCGTGGTCGGCGGGTACACCACCATCAGCGGCGGATACCTTGAAGATGGCTTAGGCCACGGCACCCATGTTGCCGGTACTATCGCCGCGGTGAACAACAGCCTGGGCGTTATTGGCGTAACACCAGGCACCGTAAATCTTTACATCGTCCGCGTTTTTGGCAATGATGGTTCCTGGGCGTACGCCTCTACGCTTCTGGACGCAGCTAACCGTTGCGCGTCTGCGGGTGCCAATATCATCAGTATGAGCCTGGGCGGTACCACCAGCAGCCGGACTGAACAGCGCGGCTTCGACTCGCTGTATGCTCAGGGCGTTCTGAGTATCGCGGCGGCAGGGAACGACGGGAATACCGCGTACTCCTACCCGGCTTCATATTCATCGGTGGTTTCTGTGGCGGCAATCGATGAAAACAAAGTGGTTGCCGATTTTTCTCAGCAAAATAACCAGGTTGAACTGGCCGCCCCCGGGGTTGCAGTACTGAGCACAGTTCCATATTTGGATTACAACACCTTTGCGGTGGATGGCGTGGATTACAGTGTGAACCACGTTGAATTCTCAGCGCGTGGTGCGGCATCCGGTGCGTTGGTGGACGGCGGCATCTGCGATACCACCGGCGCCTGGGCGGGCAAAGTGGTACTTTGCCAACGCGGAACCGTCTCCTTCTATGACAAGGTTAAGAACGTTGAGACCAGCGGCGGGGCGGCAGCAGTAATCTACAACAACGAGCCGGGCAACTTCCTGGGCACTCTGGGGACCGGCAACACTTCCGCGATCGTGGCTGTGAGTATGAGCATGGAAGATGGCAGCTACCTGGCGGCCAACAAAATGGGGTCCGTAGCCTCCCTGTATTCAGAGCTGATTCAGCCGATCAGCAATTATGAATACTATGATGGCACCTCCATGGCTACCCCGCATGTCAGCGCGGTAGCAGCCCTGGTTTGGGGCGCGGCGCCAACAAAGACCAATGCTGAGATCCGGGCAGCCCTCACGGCAACAGCTGAGGACCTGGGCGTTGCGGGCAAGGATAACGCCTATGGCTATGGCCTGGTACAGGCCAAGGCTGCGCTGGACTTTTTGGGAGGTACGCCGGTGGAACCGCCAAGCGGCGGCACACTCTCTGTAGCAGACCTGGATGGGTCCTACGCGCTGGTGCGCAATCGCTGGACGGCAACCGTGAAGGTGCAGGTTAAGGATGGCGGCGGAAACCCAGTAAGCGGCGCGACCGTCAGCGCGGCCTGGAGCGGCGCCTATACTGCGGCGGCCACGTGTGTTACGGATACAAGCGGTGCATGCAGCCTGAGTACAGCCTCGCTTAAGACCAATTTGTATTCCGTGACTTTCAGCGTGACCAACCTGAGCGCTGCCGGATTCACATATGACCCGGCGGCAAACACTGACCCGGACGGTGACAGCAATGGCACCGTGATAACGATCAGCCGTTAGAAATTAACGCGTCCGATTTGCCTGGGAGAGCAGCATTGCTGCTCTCCTTTGTGTATATATCCGCATTTGTGCATATTCTTAAGCAGCAAAGCAAATTTTTCGTCCTATAATAAAAAGAAAACGCGGAGGTCGTGCATGAAGCAATTTGATGTGGTAGTGATTGGCGCCGGGCCGGGGGGGTATGTGGCAGCCATACGGGCATCCCAATTAGGCAAGAAAGTGGCCATTATCGAGAAAAAATGGATGGGCGGTGTGTGCCTGAACGTGGGCTGCATTCCATCCAAGGCGCTTTTACGCAACGCTGAACTGGTTAACCTGATGCAAAAACACGCCGCTGAATACGGCATCAGCGCGGAGGGTTTGAGTGTGGACTTTGGCGCGGCCTTCAAACGCAGCCGCCAGGTGAGCCAACGCCTGGTTAAAGGCATCGGTTTCCTGATGCGCAAGAACAACATCGAAGTGATCATGGGCTCGGCCAAGTTCACCGCTCCCGGCAAGCTGAGCGTGGAACTGAACGATGGCGGCACAGAGGAAGTGGAAGCCGCGGACGTCATCCTGGCTACGGGCGCCCAACCGATGATCATTCCCGGCATGGAACCGGATGGCGAGAAAGTGCTGGAGTACAGCCAGGCGATCATGCTTGAAAATCTGCCGGCCAGCGCGGTAATCATTGGCGGCGGCGCGATTGGCTGTGAGTTTGCCACCGTGTGGAGCGCATACGGCGTGGAAGTGCACATCGTTGAAATGCTGCCCCACCTCATGCCCACGGAAGATGACGAAGCGGCCAACGAGCTGCAGAAGGCTTTTGCCAAGCGTGGCGTGAAAGTGCACGCGGGCAGCAAGGTAAAGAGCGTTACCAAGACCGAAACCGGCACCGAAGTGCTGCTGGAGGGCGAAGGCGGGGAGGAAAAACTCGCGGCCGATATCACCCTGATTGCCGTCGGCTTCAGGCCGAATTCCAAGGATCTGGGCCTGGAAGAACTGGGTGTGGAGATGGACCGCCGCGGTTTCGTTCAGGTTGACGACCGTATGGCAACGAATGTCAAAGGCCTCTGGGCCATCGGCGATGTGACCGGGAAATTGCTCCTGGCGCACACTGCTTCGGCTATGGGCCTGGTATGCGCGGCAGCGATCGCGGGTGAGGAAACCAAGCCTATCGACTATCGCATGATCCCCCGGGCCACCTACAGCAGCCCGCAAATCGCCTCGTTTGGCTATACCGAGGCTCAGGCGCGGGAAACCGGGCAGGAGATCAAGGTAGGTAAGTTCCTCTTCCAGGCAAACGGCAAGGCACTTGGCTTGAACGAGTACGCAGGCTATGCCAAAGTAATCACCGATGCGAAATACGGCGAGATTTTAGGCGCCTCGATCGTTGGTCCGGAAGCATCCGAGCTCTTGCCGGAGCTCACGCTGGCCCAGGCGAATGAGCTCACGGTGCACGAAGTGGCCGCCAACATCCATGCCCACCCCACACTCTCGGAGGTGATCATGGAGGCCGCTGAGGCTGCCGGAGGCATGGGCATCCACCAGTAAAGCCTTCGTTTTAGATCCCAAGCGCCCGCG
>DHPL01000067.1:31817-34000 GCA_002407905.1 Anaerolineaceae bacterium UBA5365 | reverse complement strand
ACCAAGCGCCCGCGATTCGCGGGCGCTTTCATATCCTAAAAAACAGCTAAGCTTGAGCGCTATGCTATACTTTTTGGCATGAGAATCGTGCTTTTTGGGCACTTTGATTTCAATGCGGCTGGGGCTCATCCGGTGCTTTACGAAGACCCAAGCGGGTGTTTTGATGTGGCAGATCAACCAGACTGACGCTCTGGCCGGAGGCCTGTTTTTACTGGCGGCCCTGGCATACCTGTTCACGTTTATAACCCGCCGGAAGTCCCGAACTGCAGCCCCGCGTATGCCCGAAGCCGCCCTGGCGGCTGATACGCTGATGCACCAGGCCGCCGAGCGCGGCACGCGTCTCAACTTTTACTTAGGAAATGGTTTTACCGGTGCTTACCCGGATTTGGCCGGTGCCAGCGGGCTGGCCATGCAGGGCCTGGCTGCCCGGCGCGCGCTGTTTTACGACCATGCAGCCCAAAGTTTGGCTGGCGATGCCGGCCTGGCGCTCATCAGCCAAATGGTCACTCAGGGTTTCTACGAACAGGCGATCGCCCCAGAGCTTTTCCGGCCGGAGATGGCTGGTTGGAGCGGGCCTTCGCCTTGGGCGGGCATCGCCGGTTTTCTGCCTGAACTGCGAAACGCGAAGAATGAAGCCATTGTACTGGCCGGCCATACCGGCCCCGCGGCTTTGCTCGCGCTGGATCTGGCATCGCAGGAGCGCGTGATCAGCATCAGTTCCTCCTCCAGCCTCAGCGGACAAGCAGCCGCATTCCTGGCCGCGGATATGTTCTCCCTGGGGGAGGACGCCCTGCAGACCACGCTCGCGGAGAGTGCCGGGGCTAAGGCCGCTGTGGATGCACAAGATCTGCTGCGCATGCTGATCGCGCTGGGGCTATTGGCAGCCGCGGTGCTTAAATTGACCGGGGTGCTGCCATGAAACGCTGGCTGGCCCCTGCCCTTGCCGGAGTGTCCGCTGCTTTTGTGATCCTGGCGGTGATATTTCAGTGGCAGCTCGGACCATACCTGGGGGTCGTTTTACGCTGGGTGATCATCCTTGGGGCGGCCGGGCTTTTGGCGGCCATGGTCTTACTGATGCTGACCCACCTGCGCAAGATCGGCAGCTCACAAAAGGGGATCATTTACAGTTTGGTGCTGCTGGGTTCCTTTGGGGCCAGCCTGGCCGGCGGTTTGATCCTGGGCGTCGAGAATGACCAATACCTGCGCTGGATCGGAGGCATCATCCGGCCGCTGGAGACGAGCCTGCTGGGGCTTCTGGCCCTGGTAATGGCAGGCGCCGCCTTTAAGCTCTTTCGGCTGCGGGGCTGGTCCCCGCTGAGCATCAGCTTCGCGGTATTCGCCTTAATTTTCCTGATCTTAGGTTTGGGCTTCCTGCAAGGGATAGATAACCCAACCTTGGCTGGCGTGATCGCCTTCCTGCGGAGGCTTCCGCTGGTAGGGGCGCGGGGCTTGTTAATCGGGATAGGCCTGGGTTTGGTGTTCCTTGGTTTGCGGGTAATTTTTGGCATCGAGAGGCCATATGGTGACTGAGATGCCGGATGAAATGGTGCGCTGCCCGAACTGCCGCCGCGAAAATTTGGCACAGGCCACCCGCTGTGTCTACTGCGGGCACGATTTGGATTCCTTTGATTTGGAAGGCCTTGGCCAGGAAAATGCGGAAACCGGTAATCCCGAAAACCTGAACGTTGCCCCGCTGCCGCCCTACGAGATCGACCCGGATGCCCCATTGGATGGGGATATCCTGGAGGGCTACCTGGAGCATGGTGACGAGCCTGAGGAAGATGCTGCTGAAGCCCCTGCCTGGCTCAAACGCATTCGCGAACGGGCAGCCCAGGAAGATGATGTAAGGGGGATTTACGCCGGCAGTCCCGACCCCGAGGTTGCGGACGACGGCGCTTCCCAGTTTGAGGCTTGGAAACAGGAACAGGAAGCCGCCCGTGAGCGGGCTGAGGCCGCGCGTAAGAGCGCGCTTCCCCCGCGGCAGGATG
Organism: Anaerolineaceae bacterium UBA5365; assembly: GCA_002407905.1. Classification (GTDB taxonomy): domain Bacteria; phylum Chloroflexota; class Anaerolineae; order Anaerolineales; family Anaerolineaceae; genus Mesolinea. Next base: position 32,012 of record DHPL01000067.1, on the reverse strand, counting down.
GGACCCCCAATTGGCTTAAACGCGTGCGTGACCTGCAAGTCACCCCGGAAGAAGAGGCCTTGCAGGCTTTGGAAGCCGGCGAGGCGGCCGCGAACGGCAGCCGGGAGCACTGGAGCGATGAAGAACTTGAAGCCCTGCGCCAGGAAGCCTTGGGTTTCCCGTCTGAACCTGATGAAGACGGCACAGAGCAGGGGG
>DHPL01000067.1:25982-31643 GCA_002407905.1 Anaerolineaceae bacterium UBA5365 | reverse complement strand
TGATCCTCAGGATGAACTGGAAGCCGGGGGCGGCCTCGGGCAGGATGATGCACCCGAGCAGGACGTTCAGACACAACCCGACCCCGCCCCTCAGAATACCGGTTTGGTCTCCGCAAGCGATGGGGACTTGAAAGTTATGGAGGCCGCAGAGGAGGCCGGGGAAGATCAGAAATTAGAGGCGGAAGCTGATGGCTATTCCCCGGATGAGCCTGCAGTTGAATCGTTGGAACCATCAGGCATTCAGGCGGAACCTGCTGAACCGGACCTGGGCGATTCGCGGGCTGAACCGTCGCAGCCCCCTCCATCCACTCCGGAGCCGGACCTGATGCTGCTGCGCAGCCAGCGTGAACGCGCGGAACTGCTGCGGGACCTGGTAGCCCAGGAAGGTAAGGCTGCCAAGGCCCGTCCCCCGCAGGCTCCGACCGGGGAAAGCAGTTGGCGCGGCCTTTTGGGCTTGCTGCTTTTGGCGGCGCTAGTGCTTGCGCTCTTATTCATTCCGCCTGGATCGCCAACGGATGCAGACTTGCCGCCCCAGGCTTTGGCGATCAGCACCCGGCTCAAGGAGCTGGGGAGGGGCCAAACCCTTTTGGTCGTCATTGATTATCAGGCGGCAACGGAACCGGAGCTTCAGCCCTTGGCTGCCGCTGCACTGGAAGAAATCAACCCGAGCCAGATCGAACTGGCGAGTGCCCAAATGAACGGGCTCTGGCTGGGAAAAGCGCTTGCTCAGGCGGCAGGCCTTCCTGACGAAGCTCCGGTCAGTTTTATCCCTGGCGGCACCCTGAACCTGCTGCGCATGGCCATCAACTTTGGTGAGACCGACCTGCTGGAGCGGGCCGAAGGCGCAGGTGCTAACCCGCTGCAGAAGGACCTGAAAGCGTATGCCGCCATCCTGCTTGTAACCGACTCGGCCGAGAATGCCCAAGCCTGGTTGGGGCAAATTGGCCCTGCCTTGCCCACGGGGACGATCCTGGCGCTGACAACGATGCAGGAGGAACCCCTGCTGATGCCCTTTTACGAGAGCGGGCAGTTGGGCGGCCTGGGAACTGCCGAGACCTTGCGCGCAGGCCAGGAAGCGGGCAGCAGCCGGCGCGCCTTTGAGCTGGGCTTTTTGGCGATGATCATCTTTCTGCTGCTGGGCGTGATCACTAAGTTCGAAGCCGACCTCAATAAGCGCCATTTTGGAGGGATCCGCGGATGACCGGCCTGGATCTGGTTTTGGGTTTGCTGGGCTTCTTGCTCACCCTGGCGGTTTTCTCATACCTTCTGGGCGACAACCTCTTTTTCCGCACCGCGCTTTACCTGCTGGCAGGCGTGAGCAGCGGTTACGCTGCCGCGTTGATCCTCACCAAGGTTATCCTGCCCTACCTGATCCTGCCTCTCGGCAAACCCGGGACAGCTGCTTTTTACCTCAGCCTGGCGCCCTTGCTGCTCTCAGTTTTTCTGCTGGCGATTCTGGTTCCACGGCGGCAGCAATGGGCAAAACTGCCATTGGCCTTCCTGGTTGGCGTGGTGGCGGCGGTCTCGCTATTGGGGGTCTTGCGCGGCACCCTGGCGCCGCAGCTCCTGGCAGCCCTGCAGCCTTTTGACCAGACGGCCTTGATCGGAGATGGTACCAACGCCTGGTTCAGATTGCTGGAAGCGCTCTTGGGCTTGCTGGGTTTGATCAGTGTACTTTTTGTCTTCCACCATCATCAAAGGTCGCGAAATGGTGTTCTAACCCGGTCCAATTTGATCGAGGGCGTTTCTACCATTGGTCAGGTTTTTCTGGGGATCACCTTCGCAGCGCTCTTCGTGGGCATCTACGCGACCGCCCTCATAGCCCTGATCTCCCGTTTGAGCTGGCTGCGGGACTTTTTCGGCCTGCTTTTCGCGAGGTAAGCCATGGAATACCAGGCCTTGCTCAGCATCAATATCCAGCCGCTGTCTACGCGAGCCTGGCTCTTCGATAACCAGAACGGGCAATTCGGCATCTTGGCTGGCGTAAGCCAGGCTACAGAGATGGAGTCTGCCCAGGCCGGTGAAGACCTTGATTCTAGGGTTGTGGCTTTGCTCCAGCGCCTGGAGTTGGAGAGTGGGCATAAACTGCTGGACACGGAGCGGAACCTGATCCTGCGGCCCTACGATGAAGCCCAGGGTGTGCGCAAAGCGGCGCTTACCCTGGGAATTGGCCGCCCGCTGCGAACAGTGCTCCTGGCCGTATCGCCAACCTACTCCCTGGATGCCTTACGCCGGCTGTCAGGGATGCTGGGACTGGAGGTTGTGCTGGAACTCTCCAGCCAGGATGACCTCAACGCCACCGCGCAGCTGATGGCCCTCCTGCAAACTGATGCGGACCTCTTTTTGATCGCGGGGGGCACGAACGATGGGGCCAGCCGGCCCCTGCGCGCGGCGATCGAGAATTTGCGCATTCTCTGCAGCACGCAGCCCAGGGTTGTCCATCCCCAGGTGGTATTCCTGGGCAACGAAGCTCTGGGCCTTTTTGCCGCTAAGGAGCTTGATATCGGCGCGAACTTCCACATTGGGCCGAATATCCAGCCTGAGATCGATCGGGAGGACCTGCTGGCTGGCTGGCAAGCCTTAAGCGGGGCTTACCAGCGCCTGATGCAGGCCCAGCTTCCTGGCCTGGCGGCTCTGGAGAAGCGATTAGGGGTTAAAACCCTGCCGGCGCAGATGGCTGGCGCGCGCATATTGCGCCTGATCGAGGCGATCAACCCAGCCGGCAAAGGCGTGCTCAATCTGGACCTGGGCTCAGAGGAGATCAGCCTGGCGGCGGCAAGACATGGCCATTACATGGGCCTTAAACTGCCCGGTCGGCCAAAAACTGAGTTTGCCCGTGACCTTGTTAAGCAATCGGCCCTGGCCGTGGAGCAAAATGAGGCAGCGCTGTATATGCTCGACCAGATCGTTCATCCCGGGTTGAAACCCGCCACGGTGCAGGATATGGCCCTGGATCTGGCCTGGCAGCGGCTGAGGATCATGCAGGCCCTGCAGGCAGCCGCCACAGCAATCCCGGATTTTGAGTATCAGGCAAGGGAAGGTTTGGTTGGGGCCTACGAACCGATCATCCTCAGCGGCGAAAGCCTGGATGGCATCCCTTCCCAGGCAGAAACCATGCTGATGGCCCTGGACGGCATCCGCCCGCATGGCATTACGACCATCGTATTGGACCAGGAAGGTCTGCTTTATGCCCTGGGCGGGTTGGCGGCGGAGGAACCAATGCTGGCGGCACAAATGCTGGATGCCGGCATCTTTGAGAACCTGGGGACGGTTGTAAACGTTACCGGCGCTGCATTCCCCGGGCGCAGTCTGCTGAAACTGGAAGTGGACCAGGGCGAAGGCCATCTGCGTGAACAAATTGAAGTTAAACCCGGCGCATTAAGGCGCATCGAGATCAGCCCCGAAGCGCCAGGTCGCCTCTACCTCGCGCCTCAATCGCAGGCCGATGTGGGTATGGGCCAACCGGGGCTGGGGGGATGGCTGCGGGTGAGCGGCGGAAACCTGGGTGTGATCGTGGACGCGCGCGGCAGGCCTTTACGTTTGCCTGGCGATGCCCGGGCAATTACCGAGAAACGCCAGGAATGGCTTTGGGAGCTGGGAGCCTAGATGCGTGCCTTGATTGCCAAACGCCATGAACAGGTTCTTTGGCCTGTGCGCCTGGATTACAGCGGCCAGGTATTGGTTGGTATTGGCGACCAGGTTGAAGAAGGCCAGGCGGTAGCGGAAATCAGTCTGCCGGAGTGCTTCCAGGTGTTCGACCTGGTGAACAGCTTTAGGATCCATCCCGCTGAAGCAGATAAATACCTGGCCCGTCTGGTTGGCGAAAGTGTAGAAGCAGGGGACCTGATTGCGGAGAAACCCGGCCTGGTCGCGCGGATATTCCGGGCGCCGGCTGCCGGACGCGTGGTTTCGATCCGCGATGGCAAGGTGACCCTGGCGCTTGGTGAACGCAAGCTGCAGGCCCTGGCGCCATTCCCGGGTGAGGTCGTGGAACTGATCCCCGGGCGCGGTGCGGTGATAGCCATGCATGCCAGCCTCTTGCAAGGCTTGTGGGGCAATGGCAGGAACGCCAAGGGCACCTTGGTTGCCTGGACAGATTCCAGTCCGATCTCGGTGGACGAAAAGCTGGTTTACTTTGAAGTTTTGCCCAGTTTGAAAGGCATTCGCCGGGTTGTGGAAGGCGGGGCAGCTGGTTTGGTGTTTCCTTCGATCCTCCCGGAACACCTGGACTACCTGCGCCAGTTGCCGATCGCGGTGATCAGCCTGGCGGGTTTTGGTGATTTGAACCTGGATTCGATTAGCCTGGAACTGGTCAGGGCTATGCTGGCTAACCCGTCCGTGCCGGTTTACCTGATGGCCGCTTCGCCGGATGGAGGTTCAGGAAAACATCCGGAATTGATCCAAGCCGTGAGCGGCGGCCAGAGCCAGCCCGCGTTTACCCTGGTACGGGCATTAAGGCCTGGCAGCAAAGTGCGGTTAAGCGGCAGACCCTACAGCGGGATTTTGGCGGAAGTGGTGGAATTACCCCAGTTGCCGCTGCGGTTTGCCTCTGGCTTGGAACTGATGCCGGCAATTGTGCGTACCGCGGATGGGCAGGAACTCACGGTTCCCATTGATAATTTGGATTTAATCGAGACCTGATCAGGGTTTTGGAGGCACCGGCGTGGCCAGGAGCCGGGCTAGGACCCACCCAGTTTTTCCATCAGCAGTTTGGATTTTCTGCCAGACAGTGCTGCCAATCAACTCACTTTCGCCCAGCATTTCAACTTCATCCGCATTATTAAGGTAGGTGATCACCTCGGATTGACTGCCAGGCTGCGCGCGAACGATGATGCCGTCCGGCGATCGCACGATTGCTGGAATCGGTGCGGGGGTGGGCGTAGCGCTGGGCAGGGTTGGGCGTGGTGTGCTTGTTGGTCCGGAACTGGTCTTGCTGGGCATGGCGGTGCTGCTGGCGTAAGCTGCCGGCAGTTCAGGCGTGGGGGGCGGGGGACTGGCTTCGGTAGGCAGAGGGTCCAGCGCGATCAGCGAGAAACGGGAGCCGGCATACACACCGGCTGAGGCCGCCAGGAGCAGGGCCAGAATGACCGTGATAGCCATCCCGCTGCTTTTTCGCGGGGCAATGCCCGCCAGCCAAATGCCTGCCAGGATGCCAAAGGCGGCGGCGGAAAGACGCGCCAAAACGATGATCAGGGCTGCCATCCAGGTTTGATCCGGCATGACCTGCATCAGGTAACCTGTGAGACCCACAGGCAGGAAGATCAGATAGGCCAGGCCGGCGGATGCCAGGCGGTAGCGTTCTTCCAGACGGGCGAAGAAGTAGCCGACCAAAACAGCCGCGGCGAGCAGCGTAGCCCATTCCAGCCAGGTGGAACGCAGCAAATGGGTGTGCGGCAGGCTGGGATGCGAAAGGCTTTGGCTTTGAGTTAGGCCGGCCAACCAGCCGCTCATCAGATAGACACCAAAACTAACCGCCAAACCCAGGAGTGAAAGCAGGAAATGCGTGACAGAGGGCAGCACCGCGGCAGCCCCAAGGCCAGCCAGTGGCTTGAGGAAGGGCGCGCTGATGGCCGCGACGAAAAGAATCAGGGGCTGATTCAGGACGATGGCCAGGTAGAGTGCCAGCGCGCTGAGCAGCAGGCCGACGAAATAATCCAGGTC
>DHPL01000067.1:25347-25695 GCA_002407905.1 Anaerolineaceae bacterium UBA5365 | reverse complement strand
AGGCTCATTTTTTATCCGCTTAAAGGGTATTCAAGATTATACCTGAGGGAAATCTCTGGGCGGAAAACAATGCTTGCATGCCTGCCCGAATAGGCTCTGTTATCTCATTGGCCAGGACCTGTCTAAGGCTTGGCATGGGACTTGAGGACCATGCTCGAGGCTTACGGTAAAATAATGCCCATGCAAAAGCGCAATCTGATCAGTATTTTGGTTCTACTGGTTTTTCTGCTGGCTGCCTGCAATCAGCAGCCCGCGGCAATCGCAACAGTTCCACCCGCCAACATTGAAACTTACGTGGCCCAAACCCTGGAAGCGCACGGGCCGGACCTGCCGGTCACGCCTCAGGCA
>DHPL01000067.1:22687-25257 GCA_002407905.1 Anaerolineaceae bacterium UBA5365 | reverse complement strand
GGAAGCACACGGGCCGGACTTGCCGGTCACGCCTCAGGCACCTGGCCCGGGCACTTTGCCCACCGAGCCAGCCCAAAGCGCCCTGCCTCCCGCCCAAACCCAGCCCAGCCCGGGCGCTCCGCTAGCCGCGGAACTATTGCTTTGGGCCCCTACCGGCAGCGACCCCGCCCTGGTGAGCGCTCAGGCTGCCGCGCTGCAGGAGTATGCCAACTCGCATGGTATGCGTTTTTTGCAGGCTGATAACCTGAGCTCACCGCAGTTGGGCAGTACGGTCAAGGTGGTCGTCAGCCTGGCGCCTGCCGGGCAAACTTTAAGTATGGCTGAAGGCGCGGCCCAGACACAGTTCCTGAGCCTGCGGCCGCTAAGCGGCAATGCGCCGAACCTTTATTACGCAGCTTCCGGCACCCAGGCTACTAGCGAGCAGATTGCTTTTTTGGCAGGCTATACCCTGGGCTTGGTCAGCGATGATTTCCGGACCGGCGTGCTCTACCAGGCCGATGACCCCGCCGGAAAACGGATTCAGGAAGCATTTACGGTGGGAACGCAGTTCTACTGCGGCCTCTGCAACAGCCGTTTCGCACCGGTAACTTTTTATCCAAAATCCGCGGGGATGAGCAGCGCGGCGAACTATCAGAGCGCGGCGGATGAACTGCTGGCCCAATTTGTGAATTCTGTCTACATCCAGCCAGAGGTCTCCAGCCCGGAGCTGGTTAATTACCTGACGAGCAAAAACATCCAACTGATCGGCGTTGAAGGGCAGGCGGGCCTCTCAGACGCGCTGAATTGGGTGGCTGTGCTGGCTTCAGAGGATGAGCCGGACCTTACACCGATCTTGGACGCGCTATTCGCCGGCAATCCGCCGCCTGCCAGCGGTACCGGGTTAAACCTCACCCGGGTAAACCCCGATGTGCTCACCATGGGCAAGCTGCGCTTCATTGAGGCAACGCGCTTGGAGTTGCTGGAAGGCAAATTGCGCCCATCACCTTACGGGCCTTGATCCCATAACTGAACAACTCATTAGCAACACCGCATACCTTTCGCTTGGATTGTAAATTCACGCTTGGCACGAATAGGCCATTATTGTTAGTTTCTATTGACGAATGTCAATCTGCAGACTATCATTTTTGGTACAAGCGTCAATTAAACTAAATTCGCGAAAGCAACGAGGGATTGGAATGGCACCACGCAGAAAAGGAATTGAGCGCGCGGAGTACCTGGCGAGAATTGCCCAGATGTACTACATCGATGACATGCACCAAAGTGAGATCGCGGCCAAAGTTGGCGTGACGCGTTCGATGATCTCGCACCTCCTGGCGGAGGCCCGGGCGAGCGGAATCGTCAATATCAACGTTGTGCACCCGCTGCGGCGAGACGCGCAATTGGCTGAAGGGCTTCAGGAAGCATTTGACCTCAAGGAAGCTGTTGTAGTTAGCGTAGACAACCAAATGGAACTTGTGCCCACGGTTGCCGGGGCGGCAGCCAAGATTTTGCAGCGCTACCTGATACCAGGCGTGGTGATCGGGACATCCTGGGGTTCGGCGGTTTCAAAAACCATCGAAGCCATCGAGTTGGAACGCCTGACACCGGATGTGACCGTTGTGCAGCTGCTGGGGTCCCTCTCCGGGCGGCTTTTGGAGTTCGACGCGCACCATCACCTGCAATACCTGGTCAACAAAGTGGGCGGTTTAGGGGTTTACCTGAACGCCCCATTTATGCTGGAGACCAAGGAAGTAGCCGACATCCTCAAGCGCGACCCCAGCATCCGCGAGACCCTGGACTACGGCGGGCGTTCAACCGTGGCGGTTCTGGGCATTGGCACAACCGCCAAGGCTGAGTCGTCCTTCTACCTCAGCGGTTACGCCACTGAGGACGACCTGCGCCAGCTGACTGACGAAGGCACGGTGGGGGACGTTTGCGGCCACTTCTTTAATATTGACGGCAAGCCGAGCTCGCTGGACTACACTGCCCGCCTCATCGGTATCTCCTTGGATCAACTGATGCGCATCCCGGCCCGATTGGGAATCGCCGGCGGACCCAACAAAGTGGAACCGATCATCGGCGCCTTGCGCGGCGGATATGTGAACATGCTGGTCACCGACGATATGACCGCCCGCACCATTTTGGAAGACGTTTAGACCCTCGCTGGAATACGGGGCAGGCAAGGCGTTTTTACCCGAGAAACTGGGCGTTTTTTACCTTGACTCTCCGGTGCAATCCTGATAAACTCAGCCCTTGCTGTTAAGACTGGTGAAATAGGAAGTCTTGCGCAAGCGTGCAGGTTTTAGTATACTTATCAATCTGCATCAAGCAGGAAATAGCAGTTTAAAAAACGAATATCCAAGGGCGCCGGCGTAGCTCAATGGTAGAGCAACCGCCTTGTAAGTGGTAGGTTATGGGTTCGATTCCCATCGTCGGCTAGGCATTATCTGTTCGCGATGGTGACCGAGAGATCGGCCATCATCTCCAGCGGGTAAACCTGCGCCCAAGGAAAATGGATGGTTACCCAAGTGGCCAACGGGGTCTGACTGTAAATCAGATGGCAGAAGCCTTCGGAGGTTCGAATCCTTCAC
>DHPL01000067.1:21213-22561 GCA_002407905.1 Anaerolineaceae bacterium UBA5365 | reverse complement strand
GAAGCCTTCGGAGGTTCGAATCCTTCACCATCCACTCAAACCGCTGCTGCGGTTTGCGGTACGGCTGCCCACATAGCTCAGATGGTAGAGCACGGTCTTGGTAAGACCGGGGTCTTGGGTTCAAATCCCAATGTGGGCTTTTGCCGAGTAAAAGAAAAGAATAGAAAGATCGCTGTTAAGGAGAACAAGCATGGCGAAACAAAAGTTTGACCGTTCAAAGCCCCATATGAACATTGGTACCATGGGTCATATTGACCATGGCAAAACCACCCTGACCGCTGCCATCACCAAGGTGCAGGCACTCCGCGGTTTCGGTGAGTACCGCGCGTACGATACCATCGATAACGCCCCCGAGGAAAAAGCCCGCGGTATCACAATCAACATCACCCATGTTGAATACACAACTGCCAAGCGCCACTATGCCCATGTGGACATGCCTGGTCACCGTGACTACATCAAGAACATGATCACCGGTGCGGCCCAGGTTGACGGCGCCATTTTGGTCGTCAGCGCCCCCGATGGTGCGATGCCCCAAACCCACGAGCACGTGCTCTTGGCCCACCAGGTTGAAGTTCCCGCCATTCTGGTCTTCCTGAACAAGATCGACCAAATGAATGACCCCGAACTGCTCGAGCTGGTTGAGATGGAAATTCGCGAGCTGCTCTCCAACAACAACTTCCCTGGCGATGATGTACCGATCATCCGCGGTTCTGCCAAACAGGCCCTGGAATCCACTTCCACCGACCCCAACGATCCTGTTTACCAGCCGATCGTGCAATTGATGGACGCCGTGGACGATTACTTCCAGGATCCCGTCCGCGAGACCGACAAGCCCTTCATGATGCCCATTGAAGACGTCTTCAGCATCAAAGGCCGCGGTACCGTGGTTACCGGCCGTATCGAGCGCGGTATGATCAAGCTCAACGACCCCGTTGAAATCGTTGGCCTGATGGACAAGCCCCTGAGCACCGTTGCCACCGGCATCGAAATGTTCCACAAACTGCTGGACCAGGGTTTGGCTGGCGATAACGCTGGTATCTTGCTGCGCGGTATCGATCGCACCCAGGTTGAACGCGGTATGGTTCTGGCCAAGCCCGGTTCCATCACCCCCAACACCGAGTTTGAATGCTCGGTCTACATCCTGCGCAAGGAAGAAGGCGGCCGTCACAGCGCGTTCTTCACCGGCTATCGCCCGCAGTTCTACATTCACACCACCGATGTCACCGGCGACGTTACCCTGCCCGAAGGCGTAGAGATGGTTCTGCCCGGCGACAACGTGAATGGTCTGAAAGTCAAGCTGATCCAGAAAGTGGCTATCGAGCAAGGTTCCGAATTCGCTATCCGCGAA
>DHPL01000067.1:20742-21085 GCA_002407905.1 Anaerolineaceae bacterium UBA5365 | reverse complement strand
AATTCGCTATCCGCGAAGGCGGCCTCACCGTGGGCGCTGGCAGGATCACCAAGATCATCGGTTAGTTTTTTAGATGGAGGATGCATGGCTGCCCTCCTAAAGGGCAGCCATGTTTAAAAGATTATGGCGTCAAAAAAGAAAGACATCCGCCCGGTGATCCACCTGGCATGCACTGAGTGCAAAGAACGCAATTACACGACGGAGAAAAACCGCCGTAACGACCCTGGGCGCCTGGAAATGCAGAAATACTGCAAACGCTGCCGCTCACATCAGTTGCACCGTGAGGTGAAGTAGTTCCGCTAGCGGAACACGCTTAGGACAGTAGCTCAATTGGCAGAGCACC
>DHPL01000067.1:15843-20620 GCA_002407905.1 Anaerolineaceae bacterium UBA5365 | reverse complement strand
AGTAGCTCAATTGGCAGAGCACCGCTCTCCAAAAGCGGGGGTTGTGGGTTCGATTCCTACCTGTCCTGTTAATGGCAACGCCGTAAACGCTTACGGCGTTGCACTGTCAAAAATCGGGAGACAAAAATGGCTAAAAAGGACAAACCCAGCATCATCGATCGCCTGAAACGCTTCTGGCGTGAAACCGTTGGCGAGCTGCGTAAGGTTAGTTGGCCAACCATGCCCGAGGCACTGGCGCTGACCCGCATTGTGCTGATCGTTACCTTCCTAATGTCCCTGATCTTAGGTTTGATGGATTTTGTATTTAGCCAGTTGATCGGTTTGCTCTTCCGGGCATAGTAGAGAAAGGCCTTGATAATGGCCGATATGGAAAACGAACAAAGAATTGAAGACGCCGCTGCAGAAGCTGCCGAAACCGCGGACGAGACCGTCCAGGCGGGTTCTGATGCCCTGCCGGCTGAGGCTCAAGCAAGCGATAACCGCCAGTGGTTTGTGATCCACTGTTATTCGGGCTATGAAAACAAGGTACGCAAGAACCTGGAACAGCGCATTGAGACCATGGCAATGAAGGACAAGATCTTCGACGTGGTCATCCCGACTCAGGAAGAAATTGAAGTACGCGACGGCAAACGCCGCACGGTCGAGCGCCATGTTTTCCCAGGCTACGTGCTGGTGAACATGATCCTGGAAGAAGAATCCTGGTTCGTTGTGCGCAATACCCCGGGTGTAACCGGTTTTGTGGGCATGGGCGACGAGCCCACCCCCCTGCGCCCCGAAGAAGTGGCCGCCATCCTGCGCCGCATGGAAGATGAGGCGCCAACTTATAAGGTGAGCTACAAAACCGGCGATCGCGTACGCATCATCGATGGGCCCTTTAATGACTTTAGGGGCACCGTGGATGAGATTAATATGGAACGTTCGAAGATTCGCGTTATGGTGAACTTCTTCGGCCGCGAAACCCCTGTGGAACTCGATTTCCTGCAGGTGGAAAAAGCTTAACCGGCTCTGCCGGAAAAACGTGGGAGGGCTTGCCGCCCGTTGGGACCACAGAGGAGATTAGAAAGTGGCAAAGAAAGTAAAAGCAATCGTAAAACTGCAGATTCAAGCCGGTAAGGCTAACCCTGCGCCGCCCATCGGCCCCGCTTTGGCGCCGCATGGCGTGAACATCATGGCCTTCTGCAAGGACTACAACGCGCGCACAGCCAATCGCCCGGGCGAGATTATCCCCGCCGAGATCACTGTTTTCGCGGATGGTTCCTTTAAGTTTGACCTTAAATCGCCCCCTGCTGCCGTGATGATCAAGAAGGCTGCTGGTGTTGAAAAAGGTTCGGCCACCCCGCACACTGAAAAAGTGGGCAAGGTTACCCGCGCTCAGCTCAAAGAGATCGCTGAAGTTAAGTACAACGACATGAACGCCAACGACATGGACGCTGCCATCAAGCAGCTTGAAGGCACCGCCCGCAATATGGGCATCACCGTCGAGAAATAGCAGATTAGTGGGAGGGCTCACATGCCCGCGATGACCACAAGGAGATAGCATGCCCAAACATGGCAAAAATTTTGTAAACGCAGAAAAAAAGGTGGACCTGGAGAAGGTCTATTCACCGCTTGAAGCCTTGCAATTAGTCAAGGATGCCGCATACGCCAAATTTGACGAGACCGTCGAAGTTCATATGCGCACTGGCCTGGACCCGCGCCAGGCAGATCAGCAGATCCGTGACGTAGTGGTTTTACCCAAGGGTTTGGGTAAGGCTGTGCGCGTGCTGGTTTTCGCCCAGGGCGAAGCAGCCACCGCTGCCCGTGCCGCCGGGGCTGACTTTGTTGCCGAGACCGACGAAGAAATCAACCGCGTTGCTGGCGGCTATACCGATTTTGATGTGGCCGTTGGCACCATGGATATGATGGGTAAGGTAGGCCGCCTGGGCCGTGTGTTAGGCCCGCGCAACCTGATGCCCAACCCCAAGGCTGGCACCGTGGTTCAGCCCGGCGATATTGCCAAAGCCATCGAGACCGCCAAGGCCGGCCGGGTGGAATTCCGCCTGGACAAAACCGCCAACATCCACGTTCCGCTGGGCAAGGTTTCCTTCCCCGTGGAATCCCTGCAGGAAAACATGGCTGCCCTGATGGCTGCCGTGCGCAAAGCCCGCCCCTCCGGCGCGAAGGGTACCTTCATCAAGAAGGTCACCGTCGCCTCCACGATGGGTCCCGGCGTAAAAGTTGATGCCAACGCGGCATTGGCCATGGAGCCAGAAACCGCGTAAGAATCTTGCCCGCAGCTATGGTATACTCGGGCAGCACAATTGAATAAAGTGAACTTCACTTAAGACAGCTGGTGCCGTTACGGCTTAATATCCCGCCGAGGTGGAGAGTTAACGCAAACAATAGCTTGCTTGCTTTAAGTCTCTTCGGTTGGAAAACGGAGAGACTTTTTTATTTTGATCGGAAGGAGGAAGAAACGAGTGGCTTTTTCGAGAAAACATAAGGAACTGATCGTTGAACAATACGGTGAGTGGCTGGATAAAAGCAAGGGTGTATTTGTGCTCTCCTATAACAAGATGCGCATGCCCGATGTGAACGCTGCCCGCGCGCGCCTGCGTGATGAAGATGGGCGCCTGCATGTGGTGAAAAACCGCCTCTTTACCCGAGTGCTTGAAGAGAAGGGCTACCAATACGACCCGAAATTCTGGGAGAACAACAATGTGGTGGTCTTTGCTTTTGAAGACGCACCCTCCGTTGCCAAAGCGCTGAGCGAGGTATTGAAGGGCAACCAAACCTTTGCTGTTCGCGGTGGCTATCTGGATAAGAATAGCCTGACCGTCAAGCAGGTAACCGCCCTGGCAGACCTGCCTACTTTGCCCGTGATGCGCGCAACTCTCCTGGGAACCATTTTGGCACCCATGAGCCAGCTAGTTCGTACTTTAGCCGAACCCGCCCGTGGTTTGGCCGCCGTCATCCGAGCCAATTCGGAAAAGCAGCCCAGCGCTGCTTGATCAATGAGGCCATCATGATGGATGATGGCAAGCAAAAGAAAGAGATTTAGGAGTTAATAAAATGGCTGAATTAGATAAGATCGTTGAAGAACTGAGCAAGCTCTCTGTTTTGGAAGCTGCCGAACTGGTTAAGGCCCTGGAAGAGAAGTGGGGCGTTAGCGCCGCCGCTCCCGTGGCCGTTGCCGCTGGCCCCGCTGCCGCCGCAGCCCCCGCTGAAGAAGTGGAAGAAAAGACCGAGTTTGACGTTGTGATCAAGGCCACCGGCCCCAAGAAGATCGAAGTCATCAAAGTTATCCGCCAGCTCACTTCCCTGGGTTTGGTTGAAGCCAAGAACATGGCCGAAGCTGCCGATTCCAAGGTTCTGGAAGCCGTGGGCAAGGACGTTGCCAACGACGCCAAGGCCAAGCTGGAAGCCGCCGGCGCCGAAGTTGTTCTGGCCTAGTCTTTAGCAGAAAAACAGTCAATGAGCCGCCTGTTTAGGCGGTTCTTTGATTTAACTTAGGGGATCGTGCAGATTCGCACACTTGAAAGTGTTTCTTTCAAATTGGCAGCTTCGTAAGAAATAATTAAATATATTGAACCAAATAAGACAAGAGTTCTTGATAAACTCACAAAAGATATCAAATAGTTGCAGGTGTCTTAGGTGAGAATTTATCCCGTAAATCAAAACCGCCGCCTGGCAGCTAATTCAATCAAACGGAGGAGACCAGGTGACTAATAACCAAAATATAACCAAGAAAAAAGTAAGCACATTTTTAGTAATCTTGGCTGTGATCGCGGCGATATTTAACTTCCTGATCATCCGCAACGGCGGCAAAATTGAAGAGAACCTCCCATACGCTGCAGTGCTCATCTTCTCGCCAGCGATCATCGGCCTCGTCGTAAACCTGATCTATGAGAAAAACATCCGGGGTTTTGCTTGGAAATGGAAGAACACCAAACTCCAGCTTTTGAGTTACATCGTTCCAATGCTCTACATCGGAGCTGCGTACGGTTTGGTGCTCGCCCTGGGGTTAGCCCAGTTGGATATGCATAAGGTGCAAGACCTTGGTTTTAAAGGCCTGCTCATGATCCCTACCCTGGGGCTGACAGGCGTGGTATTTCAAGTGTTGGGGGAGGAGATCGGTTGGCGGGGATTCTTGTTGAACAATTTATATAAGATCCATGGCTTTGGTAAAGCTTCGCTGATCACTGGCATTGTTTGGGCATTGTTTCATTATCCTTTGCTGCTGATGGGTAATTACAACAACGGCGCGACGCCGCTTGTTTACGCCCTGTTTTGGTTCACGATCGCGATCCTGGGGGCGAACACGATCATTAATTGGCTCTATATCAAATCCGGCAGTTTATGGACCGCCGTGATCTTCCATACGGTCCACAATTCGCTCCTGAACGATATTGACCCTTTGATCCTGAATACTAAAATCAGCCCGTACTTACTTACCGAGTTCGGCGCGGTCCTGGCTCTGGCTATTCTGGTAACCGCAGTAATATTTTGGTCTAAAAGAAAAGAACTGCCTCCCCGGACAGAACTTGGGACTTAAAAGGAATAGCTTGGCAGGCAGGCGCCTGCGGCTGGAGATCAAATCCTTCGGCACATCAACCTGCCCGCATCTGCCAACTGCTTTGCAGGAATGCCGGGAGACAAATAGAAAGAAGCCGTTCATCGTTTAGGAACCGCTTCTTTTCTCAATTGTAGACTTTGCAAATTTAGTCCAAAATGGAAACGCTTTCCAATAAGAACTCACGGATGATCGGGGCAAGCACACTGGCCCTGGGGTTGTGGG
>DHPL01000067.1:14570-15646 GCA_002407905.1 Anaerolineaceae bacterium UBA5365 | reverse complement strand
GTGGCGGTATCGCACATATATTCCCAGCTTTCTTCCCCACCCAAAAAAAGCGAGCGCGCCTCAACCTGCGAATAGCGCTCCAGCGGGATACTGCCATCGCTGCCGAACAATTCAGCGTTATAGGTGAGGCTTTTGCTCATCTTTCGCAGGGTAGCCCATTGAGGGGTGGCCTTGCTGGTTTCGATGGCTTCTTCGCTCATTCCGGTGGCGCGCATAAAACGCACCAGGATGGCATCGGGGTTGCGGGAGGCGCTTAGGGTTTCGAGATCCTTGCGGTAGGCCGCCCAGTTGGCACGGGCATCTTCGTCGTCATTCAATGGGGGCTCGTACACTACCAGGCGCGGCACCTTAGGGCCAAGCTTTAATGCGGCTTCCAGAGCCAGGATCGCACCGGAAGAGTGCCCGTATAAAAAGGCCTGTCCGCCGGCAATCTCGATGAGCTTGGCAATATCGCCCACCTCCTTGACCACACTGTAACTGCGGCTATCCCCGCTTTGTCCGGTTCCGCGCCGGTCAAAGCCGTATACCGCGAAGTCTGCGGCCAAAAGGTCGATCAGTTCTTGCGAATTGCCCTGGGAGCGGCAAGCCAGCGCGCCGTCAATGATGATCAGCGCCGGGCCTTCGCCCGTTACATCAAATGCGATCTGAGTATTATCACGGGATCTGAACTTCTCCATGCTGTGAGCTCCATAAATTGTAATTACAGGATAGTGAGGTAAGTTTACTGTCCTTCTGCTTTAATTGTAAGAGGAAAAGCTTTTATAAAATCAAAAAGGTCAGGCAAAATCTGCCTGACCTTGCAGCTTCAGGTTCTAATTATGCTGTTTCCAGCTGGCGGATCACCAGTACCACCTTGCCTTGCACTTCAACGGTGCGGGGGTCGTTGATGATGATCGGCTGCATGGATGGGTTGGCTGGCTGCAGGCGCACCCGCCCGTTTTCCAGGTAGAAATACTTGAGCGTGGTCTCTTCCTTATCGCGCAGCCAGATGGCCACCATTTCCCCATTGCGTGCTTCCTGCACCTTGCGCATCACCACGATGTCACCATCGCTGACCATCGCGTCGATCATCGAAT
>DHPL01000067.1:13664-14476 GCA_002407905.1 Anaerolineaceae bacterium UBA5365 | reverse complement strand
TGACCATCGCGTCGATCATCGAATCGCCATGAACGCGCAAGGCATAAAGCTGGTTAGTGTCTTCCTTCATCGGCAGAAGGCTGCGGGCGATCTCCACCCCGGAATCCGGGTCATAGAGGCCAAAATCCGATGCCGGAACGGGCATGGGTTCGCCGGCGACGATGTTGCCTACCAGGGGGATGGTGATCAGGTCCATCAGTTGTTCAGTCATCTGCCTGGCGCCAGCCAGGGCGCGGTTGCCGTAGGTTTTAAGGAGGTTGATTCCGCGGCTGATGTTGCTGCCGCGCTCGATGTAGCCCATTTCTTCCAGCTGATTGAGATAGTAATTCACCACCGAGGTTGAACTGATTTGGGTTTCATTGCCAATTTCGCGGATCGAGGGCGGGTAGCCCTTTTCCTCTTGCTGGCGCTGGAGGAAATCGAGGATCTTTTTATGCCTTGGGCTCAAGCCGTTGCGTTTGCGTGCCATCTTCTTCCCTTTCTCCGTTTTGAAAATCATAACAGAACATATGTTCAGAGTCAAGCGAAAAATCTTGAAAAGGTGGGAACAATGCCCATCTGAAAACGTCATACTATTGAGCCTCATGGGAAGATCCGGAACAGTTATTGCAACGCAGTCATTGCGCGGTTTGAAAAGCGCGGCGCTCGACGCATCCCCGCGTCTTCGCGTTCCGGAGGGAACTATGTCCGAGATCAAATTAAAATGGCTGCTGCCCCTGATCCTCATCGGGTTCAGTTTGGGCTTGCTGCTTTCTCTGAATATGCAGGCAGCTGAAAAGCCGGCTGAGACGCCGTTGCCTGTACCCTCCCAG
>DHPL01000067.1:11767-13446 GCA_002407905.1 Anaerolineaceae bacterium UBA5365 | reverse complement strand
TTTTCAGCTCGTGGAGCCCAATAAGGGCTGGCTGCTCACTGGCGGCAAACTCTATTGGACGGGGGACAACGGCGGAA
Source organism: Anaerolineaceae bacterium UBA5365 (assembly GCA_002407905.1). Classification (GTDB taxonomy): domain Bacteria; phylum Chloroflexota; class Anaerolineae; order Anaerolineales; family Anaerolineaceae; genus Mesolinea. The sequence continues at coordinate 13,369 of DHPL01000067.1, read as the reverse complement.
CCTGGGCTAACATCACTCCCCAAAGTTCAGCCCGCTGCAACCTGAGCGGAATCGAATTTGCCAACTCCCGGGATGGTTATCTCTTCTGTAACGAAGCGGACAAAGAAGAGTTGGTTTATACCTTCTATCAGACGCACGATACCGGCCTCAATTGGACGGAACGGGCGCTTAATTTAAGCGTCCTGGTACCCCAGCCGCATCCGAATCCGGTTGAGACGATTCAAATGCAGTGGCTGGACCCGGAAAACGGGTTTGTCCTCTTTAGGTTGCAGGCAGGCACCAACTTCAGCCTGGGCTACCTCTTCTCCACCCGAGATGGGGGTTTGAACTGGAAGCACCTTAATGCCCCTTCCGGCGAACCGTTTGTGTTTGTTAGCCCGCTGCTGGGCTATCAACTGGATAATCCCTCTCATTCCGCCATATCGGCTACCAGCGATGGCGGCGAGAGCTGGCAGGTGCTCAATTTAGCCGCGGAGGCTTTGGCAGAGGGCCAAAGCGTTCAACTCAGTCTGCCCCAATTTAACCCGGATGGGCAGGGCTGGATCTCGGCCAGGGTCTATTCCGGGATCGAGCAGGTGGCCAGCAATTTCTACCGCAGCCCTGAAGCCGGCGGCGCCTGGAGCCAGGCACAGGTGAGTGAACAAAAAACTTTACCGATGGCCGGCTTGGGTGAGGAACATTTTGCTGTGGCCTCGGATGGCGGCATTGTGCGCTGGCAAGACGGGTTAGGGGAATTGCCCGTTCAGAAGGATCCAAACCTCAGCACGGCTGCCTTTACACCCCAGGAATACACTCTGACGGATCTGAGTTTGGGCGACCCAACCAATGCCTGGGCTAGTTTTCAGGCAGGCAACTGCGATTTTGTGGAAACCGCGGAAGGCGTGCAGAAGGTCTGCCAGAGCCAAAAGATCCTGCTGGCTTCGCAGGACGCAGGCCAGGGCTGGCAAATGCTCAAGCTGCCAGCAGTCAGTGCAGATTTACAGGTAAAAACTATTTATTCAGCCCCCGAACCGCAGGCTAAAAGCCTGGATGAACTTAAAACCGAAAGCCTGCGCGGCGCCCCGGCTAAGATCACCTACATCGGGAACAATCGGGCCATCCTCCAAGAGCAAGGCTTTGACCTGTGCTACTTCCAAAGCGTGGAGAGGATGCAAACCTGGATGCGCAGCAGCCCCTACTGGGCGGTCAATCTGTATATCGGCGGCGATATGGCGGGTTGTGCCGGCCGGCACCCCGAGCGGGACGCCATCGGCAAGCTTTACGCCCAGGGCTGGAAGTTTATTCCTACCTGGGTCGGTCCGCAGGCGCCTTGCACCGGTTACCGGGTAAAGATGGATTACGACCCGGATACCGCCTATCAGCAAGGGGTGCAGAACGCGAACGCGGCCATTACGCGCATGGCGGAACTGGGCCTGCTGATGCCGGACGGGACCGGAAGCGTGGTGTATTACGACCTGGAGTCCTATGTGCCGAATACTGCCTGTACGGCAGCGGTCCAGGCATTCATGCGTGGTTGGACCACGCGGCTTAACCAGAAAAATGTAACCTCCGGTTTGTACGCTACCGGCTATAACCTGAATAATTCCGGCGCGGCCACCATCA
>DHPL01000067.1:739-11485 GCA_002407905.1 Anaerolineaceae bacterium UBA5365 | reverse complement strand
GTTTCGATGAACATTGACTGCAACGTGATTGATAGCGTGGTGGCGGTTCTGGACGCACGCTCCTCCCCAATGCCGCCAAACTGCAGCACGAGTAAGTGCCAATACCTTCCGATCATCGGTAAATAGGCTCTGGTTTTTAGCGGGCCATGCAGAATGGGAGAGGCATGCTGCCTAGGTTTCCGCTTGCCTCCGCCGCGTTCTCAACCATGTATTTTTCCCATTCGAACGAGGGAAAGCCCCGTTCCCCCTGCCCTTTAGGGAGCAACTCGGCTATAATCGCAGCGGTCAAATTGGAGGGCCGATGCAGCAAAAGGTGAAAGAATTTTTCTCCCAGTTGGATTTCTCGTGGCGATCGCTGCGGGATTTTCTGATCATCAGCCTGGGCGCTTTGGTGCAGGCCCTGGCCATGCGCCTCTTCTTGGTGCCGGCTAACCTGGTTAGCGGCGGCATCAGCGGCTTTGCCCAAATTTTGTACTATACCCTGGGCTGGCCCATCGGTCTGGTGGTGCTGCTGGGCAATGTTCCGCTCTTCATTTTGGGCTGGCGGTATTTGGGCGGCCCGCGCTTTGCCTTGCGCACGATCATCAGCCTGATCGCATTTGCTGTTTTCACAGACCTGATTATTGCCACCACCGGCGTTGAACCGCTTACCCATGATGTAGTGCTGAACACGCTTTACGGGGGTATTCTTTTGGGCATTGGGCTGGGCATCGTTTACCTTGGGCGCGGCACCAGCGGCGGCACGGATATCCTCAGCCGCATCCTCAACCGGCGTTTTGGGGTTTCAATCTCCATGTCGTACATGATCACGGATTCCCTGGCAGTCATTGTTGCCGGTTTCTTTTTTGGTTGGGAACGGGCGCTCTACGGCCTGATCATGATCTTTCTCTCCGGCGTCGCGGCGGACCGTATGGCCGAGGGCTCGAACATCGTGCGCGCGGCCATGATTATCAGCGATGAGACGGAACAGGTGACCCAGGCAATCTTCGACGAACTGGAACGCGGCGTGACGATCCTCCCAGGCCGGGGGGGCTATACTCAGAAAGACCGCCCGATCGTTTATGTGGTGCTGACCGCGCCGGAAGTGCCCCGGCTGAAAACCATCGTCCACGATGTTGACCCGGATGCCTTTATGGTGATCGGTCAGGCGAACGAGGTGCTGGGCGAAGGATTCAAACCCCTGCACGAAAACCACTGATCCGATGACACCCCGCCCGGATTGGTACTGCGAGGAAGTGCTCAGCGGAAAACTGAGCGTGGACAAGCTCTGGGAAGATGAGCGTGTGCTCGCTTTTCACCATCCCAGGCCGCTACCTACCGAGAAATTGCACATCGTGATCATTCCCAAGGCCCACATTGGCTCGCTGCTCGCTCCCGAAGCGCTGGATGGTGCTTTATTGGTTTCTATCCTGACCGCCGTGCAAGTATTAGCCAAGGAATTTAACCTGGACGGGCCGGGTTTTTACCTGCGGGTGAATGCCGGAAGCGATGGCGTTACGCCGCATATGCACTGGCACCTCTACGGCCCCGGAATTCCCTAAACCTTTTTGCAAATCAGCTTTGCGGTCATCGAGGCGGAACCTGGAGCCAGGCTGAGGCGTCTTAAAACCATGCTAAGGGAGTTCCCATGAAAAGGATATTTATTGCACTCATCGGTTTATGGTTTTTAGCGCTCACTGCTGCTTGCCTGGTGAAGCAGGAGGGTCCGGTAAAAATCCAGCCGGGGCAAAGTTTTGAACTGCGCCCAGTTGAGGGGATGAACACGGCGGTGCTGGAGGATCAATTGAGCTTAAAGCTGGTTGCGGTGAATGATAGCCGCTGCCCGGAGGGTGTCCTGTGCGTGCATGCCGGCTGGGCAACGCTAAGCCTTGAATTAGAAGATTCCAATGGTAAGCAGGCTGTTGAGCTGCGCTTTGGCGCAGGTCCTAAAGAGGAGCAGACGCTAAACTTTGGGGCATACCGGTTGAGCGTTCAGGACGTGCAGCCCTACCCCGTTTATGAGAAAACGGTGCCTGCCGATCAGCAAATCGTAAGCTTTGTTCTGGAAAAGCAGCCCTGATTTAAGCATCCTGGCTGGTTGGGCCATCTTCCGGAGCGTCGATTGGTATAGGTTGCCAACGTGGCTTGTTCCGTGCCTCGCTGAGGGCTTCCGGGATCATCAGGAAAAAGAGCGTGAGCAGCAGGAATGGTGTGCCGCCAATCAGGTTGACCGGCATTGGGCCCATCACCGGATCCACTTTTGCCGCGAGCACCAAGCCTGAAATGCCAGCCAAAGCATTCATCACGGCATGAGCGATCACCGCCGGCCAGATGCTGCCTTCCTTGAGGGTGAGCCAGGCGAGGTAAGTTCCGAAACCGACGCAAAATACGATCATCATCAGGATTCCCAACCAGGGGTATTCCAGGTAATCCGTACCATAGTTGTGCCCCATGGCGATCAATGGGGCGTGCCAGAGCCCCCAGATGACTCCGCTGAGCAAGACTGCTCTGCGGTTTCCCAGGGGCAGCAGTTTGGGCAGCAGGTAACCCCGCCAGCCAAATTCCTCGCCGTAGGTAAAAAGCGCATTCAGGACTGGCGCCAGAAGCAGAGCCTGCACAACGCTGCTAGCCACTACAAACCAGGGATCCACCGCCGGGGCGGGCACGCCCTGGGCCTGGGCCTGCTGCTCCAGGAGGGTTTTGATGGTGGTGAAATCAGAATCGAAATAGGGCGGAAAGAGCCAGAAAAAGAGTGCCGCTCCGGCCAGAATTAGAAGGGCGGTTACGAACCAGGCCGCCAGCCAGTAAAGCGCGGGCTTGGGGCGGGTACCCGGGCGCAAGTACAAACTTTCTTTCCCCTCCCGGGTGATCAGGCGGGTGAGGATGTTGGCAACCGTGGGTGCCATCATGATCACGCCAGCCATCAGCACCACTGCAAGGGTTACTTGTGACCCCGGAAGCAGTGGCGGGCTTGCGGTGATGCCGCCAGTAAGGTAAATGGCGAGGGCCGCTGCCCAGGCGAGGCCGAAACTGATGGCCAAAAAAAGCCAAACGCGTTTGCGTTCAATCTTCTCGATCATTATTGATTGCCTGCCTGCATGGCTTCTTCGATGGGATAGCCAAGTTTAAGCTGCATCTTCTCACGCAGGGCGGCCTCCGCGCTTGTACCCGCATAACAATGCATGAATACATTCAGCATCATCTCGCAATCCGCAACTTCAAAACGGATGTTTTCCTGCTTGCTGCGGTCATTGTTACGGATCCATCCGGGGATACGGCTGACGATTTGATCGGCCTTGGCGCCAAGGGCAGCGAAATCCTGAAGTAGTTGTACCTCTTCTTCATCCAAATCCACCGGGCGAAGCCTTTCGTAGGCCTGAGCCAGCTCGCCTACCTCGGAAAGGAAAAAGAGCAAGGCGCTCTTCTGACCTGGGAAAGCTATGCCCCTGGCTTGGTAATATGCCGCAATGAGCTCAAAATCCATAGTACCTCCGCAGGGCTAATTATACGTATTCCACGAGCGGTAGGTTCCCCCAGGCTGGGGCTTCAAAGCGGCTTGCTTAAGGCCTTATAATTTGGCCTATGAACTGGTGGCAGAACCTATATGCCAAAACCAAGCCCAGCGACGAGCAAAAGGCGAAGTATCGTCAGCGGGCTCAGCGGCTTTACCTCTCCGTCAATCGCAGCACCGGCGGGCTTTTAGGCGTTGTGCGCCACGCGGTCAACAACTTTACGATTGCCCGCGGGGCGGAAGCTTCGGCGGGCCTTGGCTACTATGCCATGTTCTCGATTTTCCCGATTCTTCTGGTGATCGTGACCATCGCCTCATTCTTCCTTGAGCAGGATGTTGTGAAAGCCACCTTACTGGAGGCGGTTACTTCGTTCATCCCGGTTTCCGCCGCCACGATCAACCAGCTCTTCAACGATGTGCTGGCTGCCAGGGGCGCGGCTACACTGCTGGCCCTGGTGTCCTTGGTTTGGTCGGCCTCAAATGTGTTTGACAAGGTGATCATCAATGTCAACAGGGCATTCCCACAAGAGCGTAAGCCCGGCTTCCTGCAGACCCGGGTGATGGCCATTGCCATGATCCTGCTTTTATTTCTGCTCTTTGTGCTCTCGCTCTTCGTGAACACGCTCTTCAGCCTGATCCCCTGGCTGGACCTGAGTATCGGAGGCAAGCCGCTCACTGAAACCCCAGCCTGGGGCTGGATCGCCTGGGCTTTGCCGCTGGTGATCAAGTTTTTACTCTTCTGGGGTGTTTACACCTGGCTGCCGCGTTACGTTTCCGTAAAACCGCAGGCGCGCATTATTGGGGCGGTGGTAGCCGCCATTTTCTGGGAGCTGGCCACCCGCTCGCTCACCTGGGCATTGGGCTCCGGTTTTGCTAATTACACCCTGGTCTACGGCTCCCTGGGCTCGATCATGGCTTTGATGTTCTGGATCTACCTCACCAGCTTCATCCTCTTTTTTGGTGCGCACCTGGTGAACGCGATCAATTACCACGCGGTGAACCGCAAGCGCGAAGACCCGATGATGGACCTGGAAACCTACCAGCCCGGCATGGATGAGTGATGGACCTTTCGATCTGCATCCCTACGCGGAACGCCCGGAACTTTTTGGCCCAATGCCTGGATTCGATCCCGGCGCACCCGCCAAAATTGGATTACGAAATCATCGTGGTGGACATTGGCTCCAGCGATGGCACGGCGGAGTGGCTGGCGGAGGCCTGGCCGCAGGTGCGGCTGATCCGATTGGAAGGAAACCAGGGATTTACCAAGCCCATGAACCTCGCGTTCGCCGCGGCACAGGGCGACTATCTGCTCGCGCTTAACTCGGACACCCTGCTAAAGGAAGATGCATTCACGCCACAGGTGCAATACCTGCGGGAGCACCCGAATGTGGGGATTTGCATTCCCAAAATACTCAACCGGGATGGAAGCCTGCAGGTGCAAAGCCGGATGGGTGAGCCCAAGCCCTTGGCGGTAATTGGCTACCATTTGAAGCTTGGCAGTTTATTCAAGCGCAGCCAGGCTTTAAACGCATACCGCATGCCCTGGCTAAAAGAGGATGAAATCGCGGAGGTGGATGCCGTCTCAGGGTCGTGCATGTTTATTTCCCGCGCGGCCTACCAGGCAACCGGCGGCTTTGACGAGGCCTTCTTTGCCTACCAGGAAGATAGCGATATCTGCCTGCGGGCACGCCAGGCGGGTTTTAAGGTTATGTACCTGCCGATCAGCTCCGTCTACCACTTTGCCGGCGAGGGCGGGTCACAGGACCAGCCCTATAAACAAATCTACGAGTGGCACCGCTCGTACTTTACTTTCTACCGCAAACATTACGCGAAGAGCAGGTTCTTCTTATTCAATTGGGGGTATTACCTGCTGATGAGCGGAAAGCTTGCTCTGGCAATGCTGAAACAGCTGCTTAAATTCAAAAAGCCCAGTTCGTAAACTGAATACTAGTTTCCTATCCGCGGCTAAGGCCTGGGATTATTTCTGTTCAAGAAAATAGATACGTTGGCCGTCTTCCTCGACATAGCTTTGACCGTTTAAGCCGGCCATGGGTGCCTGCCTGGTAAGGGTTGACGCCGTGGAAAAGCTCCAGGTGGGGGATGGGTCACCAGCTGCTTCAGCATTGTAGGCTTTGACGGACCATTGATAATCACCAGGGGTTAGCTTGAGGGTAACTATAGGCAGCGTCGACTCAATAAAGCCGGTGGTATTCGTGTTGATATTCTTTAGGGTCAGGAAGTAACCAGTAGCGCCGGCAACAGCCTCCCACTTAAAGTCCTCCAATTCATTGCTGACGATGCTGTTATTGGCTGGACTGGTCAGGCTTGGCGGAGCTGGTTTGGTAACTGTGGCTGGCGTGGTGAAGGACCAAACTGGTGTAGTGATCATCGGTTGGTTGCTGCAGAGGATCGAAGCACGCCAGTAGTAGGTGGTGTCTGTAGCGAGGTTTACTGAGAAACGATGCTCTGTGATACTAACGGTGGTCAGTAAATTCTTGGTGAGATTATCCTGCGGGAAACCAGGGTCACGCGCGACCTGAATGTTCACCATGACATTAGGTGGAGCGTTTATCTGCCATTTGAATTCAGGCAGGATGCTATCCAGGACCGATTTATCACTGGGGTATTCCAAACTGATCAATCCTCCACAGTTATGCATCACGAGCGGAAGATAGGTGGTTTGAGGCGGTGTTTGCCCGAGGGCTGTATTAGTTCCAACCAGGCTAAGCGTCAGGGCAAACAATGAGGTGATCAGGAATAATCTCAGGAATTTTGCTTTTCTTTGCACTGGTTCCACCTCCCTTGTGCCAACCGTTCATGACTGGTCAAATTATATGCTTTTAAACAGAGAATCAAAAAGGCCCCGTAGGGCCTTTGGCTTGCGTAGGTTTTGATTAGCGGCTCATCTTCAGGATCGCGAAGGCGGCATCGCCGGTCACGTCCTTATATTCACCGCGTTTAAAGTCGATCTTATTCAGGCGGGTTTTCACTTCTTCCGCTGCTTCATCGGGATCCACACCATGGGCGGTCAGGGTGGTGGGCATGCCCAGAGAGTTGAAGAACTCTTCCGTGGCCACGATGGCTTTCTCAGCGCGGTCTTCAACTTTGCCCGTTTTGATGCCAAACACTCGTTCGCCGTATTGAACAAGCTTCTCGCGCTTTTGGTCGATCTTGTGACGCAGCAGCCAGGGCAGGATTACTGCCAAGGTTTCAGCGTGGTCCAGGCCATACAGAGCGGTGAGCTCGTGACCAACGCCATGGGTTGCCCAGTCCTGCGGTACGCCGCGGCCGATGAGCGAGTTCAGCGCCAGGCTGGCGGCCCACATAAAGTTGGCACGGCCAGTGTAATCGCAGGGGTCGGTCTTCATCGCGGTGGGGGCAATCTCGATCAGGCTCAGCAGCAAGGCTTCGGCCTGGCGGTCCTGCACAATCGCACCGATGGGATAGGTAAGGTACTGTTCGATCACGTGCATGTAGGCGTCCACGATCCCATTGCGCACTTGCTTTACCGGCAGGGTATAGGTGGTCTCCGGGTCGAGGATTGAGAATTTCGGGAAAACCAGGTCGCTGGCAAAAGAGAATTTTTGGCGCTTTGCCCGGCGGCTGATCACACTGTTGGAGTTAAACTCGCTGCCAGTGGCCGGCAGGGTGAGCACATCGCCCAGCGGAATGGCGGATGTGATCTGGCTAGCGGCACCCTTGGTAAGGATGTCCCAGGGGCTGTCGCCCTTGTACTTGCTGGCCAGGGAGACGAACTTGGTACCATCGATCACTGAACCGCCGCCAACTGCCAGAAGGAATTCAACGCCTTCCTTTTTGACGACCTTGATCGCCTTTTTAAGCGTGGCGTAGTCCGGGTTGGCTTCAATGCCGCCGAATTCGATCACATCGTGTTTCTTTAAAGCGCTCATCACCTGGTTGTAGACACCATTGGTTTTAATGGATCCGCCGCCATACAGCATCATTACCTTGGTCTTTTTGGGTACCAGATCGCTCAGGCGGGCAATTGTCCCTTTCCCAAAAATGACCTCAGTAGGGTTGTAATACCTAAAATTATTCATTTACTCCTCCAATTTACGATAATCCCCGTCAGAATGATACCATTTCAGACGAGGGAATCACAGCCTTATATCAATGTGTTTTTGAATGAAAGTGAACATGTACTGCGCGGATGTAATACATCTGGGCCTTCAACTGCTTTTCGACTTCATCGGCGATCGCGTCGCCGGCATCTACCGTTATCTTCCCGTCCACGAAAATGGCGATATTGATCACCAAATAAGGGCCAAAACGATGTGCTTTTACCTCGTCGATGGCGATCACGCCCCCCACGTTTTTCACAATTCCTTCGATGGTGGCGCGCAGTTTCTTGCCTGGCACTGTGTCCATTAGGTCATCAGTGGATTCACTCAGAATACTCAGGCCAGTCCGCAGGATCACAAAGGCAACCAGGGCTCCGGCAAGCGGGTCCACCCAGGTATAACCCATGCGGCTGAGGATGATGCCAACCACAACGGCTGCCGCTGAGATGATATCGTTACGGTGATCCTGGCCCAGGGCCATAATCGCCTGGTTGCGCGTGCGCTCTCCAACTTTGGCGGTGTAGATCCAAAGCCCGATTTTTAAGGCCACCGTGAAGAGGGCGATGTATAGGGTGATCGGTGACACCGGCTGGCCTTCAGTCTCGTGGCTGAAGAATTTGAACAGGCTATCTACCGCGTTCCAAAAAATGGTGAGCGCTGTGGTCACCACAAAGGCTCCCACTACTACCGCCCCGATCGTCTCCAGTTGAGTGTGCCCGTACGGATGTTCGTCATCGGCGGGTTTGCGTGCCCGCTTAACGAAGAGAGCGACCACGATGTTGTAAACAACATCTGAAGTCGAGTTGATGCCATCGGCCAGTAATGCCGCGGAGTGCCCCACGATGCCAAAAATGGTTTTGAGCAAGGCCAGAATGATGTTGGCGCCCAAGGCCAGGCTCATCGCCCTGGCACTTTGCTCGTTGCGCTCTTCTGGCGAAAGGTCGATCACATCGGGGCTAGGCGCGGCGTCAGCTTGCATCTGCTCTAATCCAAACCAACTGCTTTACGAACCCTGGCAAGGACTGGCTGCCCAATCTCACGGGCCTTTTGGGCGCCGGCGTCCAGAACCTTATCCACCTGGGAAGTGTCGGCCATGAGCCCAAAAAACTTTTCCCGCACCGGCGCGAAGCGGGCGAGCATGGTTTCATAGAGTTCCTGCTTTAGCACACCGTAGGCCAGGCCGCCATCCAGATACGCCTGGCGCACCTCCTGGACCCTTTCCGCACTGCCCACATGCCTGAAGATCTTGAAGAGATTACAGGTTTCGGGGTCTTTGGGTTCCTCCGGCCGGCGGCTATCGGTGACGATGCGCATGATCTGTTTGCGCAGGGCGACCTCAGGGGCGAAGAGGGGCAGGGTGTTTTCGTAGCTCTTGCTCATCTTGCGTCCATCGATGCCGGGGATTTCGCCCACATCCGGGGAGATCTCCGGTTCAGGCACTTTAAGTGCTTTGCCGTAGATGCGGTTGAGGTTCATGGCGATGTCCCGGGCAATTTCAACGTGTTGGCGCTGGTCTTCACCAACGGGGACAACGTCGCTGTTGTAAAGCAGAATATCCGCAGCCATCAAGATGGGGTAGGTGTATAAACCCATGTTCACCCCGTCGTCCGGGTCGCGTCCGGCCTCGGCGTTTTTATCCAGCATGGCCTTGTAGGCATGGGCGCGGTTCATCAGCCCCTTCGGGGTGACCGCGGCGAGGATCGTAGTAAGCTCCGGGATCTCCGGAACATCAGATTGCTTGAAGAAGATGGCCTTATCCGTATCCAGGCCAGATGCAATCCAGGAGGCGGCGACCTCATAAATCATGCTTTGCAGTTCTTTGCGCGTTGGATGTGAATTTAACGCGTGCATATCTGCGACGAAATACAGGCCCAGGTACTTGTCTGTTAATGCAAGCGCGGGCCGGATGGCACCAAAATAGTTGCCAATGTGGATGTTACCGGTAGGTTTGATGCCAGTCAGTGCGATCTTCATCGTTGCCTCCTCCTTTATGAGATGCGCTCCATTATAAGGCCGATGGGGGCTTGAAACAAAAAGAACCAGGCGGTTACCGCCTGGTTCATAAGTTCGCGCGGTGTTTAGGGGGTGTCCGCGCCGGGTAGATACTGTGAAACGTCGATCATCGGGGTGGCGCCGCCCATCACCTGCGGCAGCGTGCCATTCCATTTGGTCAGGAAAAGGTAGTTCAGATATTCCTGAGTCAGCGCCCCGGTATCGCGCAGGGCTTTTTGGGCATCGGCTTGGCCCTGGGCTGCAGCAACCACAGCCTGAGCGTCGATCTCAGCCTGGGCAAGTTTCTGCTTGGAAGTTTCAACCTGCTGCTGGGCTACCTGTTTGGATTCGATGGCGGCCTGATACTCGGAGGAGAAATCAAAGTTGACGATGTTGAAGTTCTCCACGATGATGTTGTAGCCCGAAAGCTGCTTGGCCAATTCGTCTTCGGCTTCCATGCGCACCACATCCCGGTCAGTGATCAGTTCTTCGGCGGTGAAGCGGGCGGTCACGGCTTTGAAGGTGTTCTGGATGGCAGGGGCTACGATGATATCGGCGTAGTTGGGGCCGATATCCTGGAATACCTGAAGCGCCTTGGTGGCATCCAGGTGGTAGTTCACCGCGATGGCGCTGGTGACTACCTGCAAATTCTTGCTCATGGCGGTTGCCGGCACTTCATCTTTTTGGGTACGCACGTTCATCAGCACAACGCCTTCGGCGAAGGGGATGCGCAGATTCATGCCCGGATTGGCCTGGCGGCTCACGGCGCCAAAACGCGTGACCACGCCAACATTACCGGCGGGAACCACGAAGATGGATGCCAGGACTATGACTGCCGCCAAGAGAACCAAGCCGGCAATACCCAGCCAACTGCGGTTCAGATTGAAGGGCTTACGTTCTTTGGATTGATTGCTATTAAATTTACCGTCAAACATGTTTCACCTCTCGCCAGGATTATCCCAGATTCCCCGGCAGCGTGGCAATAGAAAATCTTGGGCTCCGTGGGATTCCGCGGTCTTTCTAAGAAAAATTTAATCTTTTGAGTGAAACCTTGACCAATTTCATGAAGTTAGGGCAGCTGGCGTGTAGAATAGGGCGCGGGACTGGAAAAATGGAACAAGAATTTGATGAACTGATGCAAGCAAGCGATATCCCTGCCGCTCAAGTAGCGGTTGATAACGC
>DHPL01000067.1:322-594 GCA_002407905.1 Anaerolineaceae bacterium UBA5365 | reverse complement strand
GAAGAATACGATGGCAAGGGCATTGCCCTGGTCACCGGGGCGCATGCCATGCACGATACCTATTCAGGCTTCCTGCCGGCGCTTTTGCCGCTTTTGATCGAGAAGTTCAGCCTGACCAATACCTTGGCCGGGGTGCTAAGCCTGGTTTATACCATTCCGGCGGTCTTACAGCCGGTGATCGGTTTTTTGGCGGACCGCGTGAACTTGCGCGTGCTGATCGTTTTTGCCCCGGCGATCACCGGGCTGATCATGACCTCCGTTGGCATCGTGCC
>DHPL01000067.1:0-129 GCA_002407905.1 Anaerolineaceae bacterium UBA5365 | reverse complement strand
GGCGTGGGTTCGCATTTCTCGGGCAGGCGCATCGGCCGGGGGATGAGCTTTTGGATGATCGGCGGGGAGTTTGGCTACTCCTTCGGGCCGCTCCTGGCCACAACTGCCGTTGGGATCATCGGCCTCACC
>DHPL01000026.1:91948-96001 GCA_002407905.1 Anaerolineaceae bacterium UBA5365 | reverse complement strand
CTACAATGGCAGCCCGGTGGCGAATAACGGCCTGTACGGGCAGTATGTGGCTACTTACAGTGCCGATGAACTGACGGTTACCAACACCTACCGGAGCCCGAACACTGAAGTGAAGGCCTACAAGGTATGGTTGAACGGGCCGAGTGTTGACCACAACCCGGTGACGCTGAGTGTATACCAGGATGGCATTTTGATGACCTCCGGATACAACATCAGCGTAATCCCAGAGACTGGTCCTTCGACCACTTTTACCTACACAATCACGGGTGTCCCTCAGTACAAACCGGATGGCACCACGCCCCATGTGTACACGATCCGCGAGAAGGACGGAAACACAGTGATCGAGGAAGGCGACCCCTTCCAGACCAATTACACGGCTAGTTATAGCACTGACGAACTGACGGTTACCAACAGCTACACAAGCCCGACCACCCAAATCACGGCATACAAAGTGTGGGTCAATGGTAAAGAATCAGATCATGTAGCGCCGGAGCTGAATGTATATCAGGACAATATCCTGGTAGATCCAGACGATTACACGATCAGCCCGAGTGCGGAGAACGAAACCACACATACCTTTACCTACACCATCACTGGCCTGCCCAGGTACAAACTGGATGGGACCACCGAGTATGAATACACCATTCGGGAACTAGATGGGACCACAGTGATTGAGGAAGGCGACCCCTTCCAGACCAACTACACTGCCAGCTACTCCGAAGATGAGCTCACGGTTACCAACACCTACGCGAGCCCGACCACCCAAATCACGGCATACAAAGTCTGGGTCAATGGTAAAGAATCAGATCATGTAGCACCGACGCTGAATGTATATCAGGACAATATCCTGGTGGATTCCAGCAAATACGGGCTCGTGATCAATCCCTCAAGCGGGACATCGACCAACTTCACCTACACCATCACTGGCCTGCCCAGGTACAAACTTGATGGGATCAATGAGTACAAGTACACCATTCGGGAGCTCTACAATGGCAGTCCGGTGGCGAACAATGGCCTGTATGGGGAGTATCTTGCTACCTATAGTGCCGATGAACTGACTGTCACCAACACCTACCAGGTTAAGAATGTCAGTGTTCCGGTTCAGAAACTCTGGAGCCCCGGGAACTTGCTTGAGGACCTGAAACAACCTGTAACCATCGAACTTTGGCGGCAGTGGGGTGATAATGCCACCAAGGCTGGTGAGATCACGCTGTACGGCACGGAATCGCCTGCCTGGCAATACATTTTCACCAACCAGCCAGCTACTACTTTGGCCGGTGACCCCTACGTCTATTTCATCAACGAAGTCACCGTACTCGATCACTTTGGTGCCCCAATTTACGATCCCTCGACCCCAGTTAGGATCGATGGCGCGGAAGTACCCACGCTCAAGGTTACCAATCCTTACGAGGCTGAGTTGATCCCGATTTCTGCGAAGAAGATTTGGGTAAATGGTGGCGAACCCAGGCCGGATGTTTACTTCCAGTTGTACCGTATGTACACCACGGTTGATGGTCCGGTAGACGAGGTAGCCCCTGGAGCCGAGATCTTGCTGGTCACCGGCGCGCCTAATGAGACAGTCACCTGGCAGAACATGCCCGATTCTTCGGCGGAAGGCTACCAATACACTTACTACGTGATCGAAGGCACGATGGAAAACGGCAGCTTCGTTCCCGGAGCCCCGATCAACTACATCGCCGATGATGTGAAGGACCTTACTGTCACCAATACCTATCAGGTCCCCATGAACGGCAAACCGTCTGCCCTTAAGATCTGGGAAGGCGGCGACCCCACCACAAGGCCGGATGTCTGGTTCCAGCTCTGGCGCTCCTGGACCGATAAAGATGGTCTGGCCCATAAAGAGATAGTTCCAGGTTTGGAGCCGCAGCTGCTGCGCTTCCCAGACGTGAACGCGGAATGGGATAACCTGGAAATGTCCACCATCGATGGGTACTTCTACACCTTCTTTGTCATCGAAACCGATTCAGCGGGTAATGATTACGAGCCGCCCACCTACAATAAGGACGAACAAGGGCTGATCGTGATCAACACCTACATACCTCAAACCAAGGCAGACGCCACCCCAGCATTCAAGGTTTGGAGCGGCGGCGCCAATCACCCGGCAGTCTGGTTCCAGCTTTACCAGACCGTGGGCGGTACAAGCGTCCCGCTTTACAATCCTGTGAAGCTGGACGGCGTAGCCGATAGCGGCTGCACCGACCAATGCGAGGTCGCGCCCTGGCAAGTAACTTATGCCCACCTGCCGCTTACCAATGGCAGCGGTCAAACCTACTCGTACTTCGTCAAGGAAGTGGACGCCAACGGCAACGATTGGACGCCCAGCAATTACACGAAGTCTGAAACTGGCATGATCGTCACCAATACCTATTCCAGCCCCTTCATGGAAGTGGTTGGCACCAAGGTTTGGGTTGGCGGCAATGCCATCAAACCCACCATCCAGCTCCAGCTTTACCAAAACGGCCAGCCTTATGGCAGCGCGGTCACCCTCGAAAACGGTACAACCACCTATTCGTGGGGCCAACTGCCGGTAACGGACGCCTCAGGTAAGGCTTACGAGTACTATGTTGATGAAGTTTCCGTCCCCACCGGCTATGTAAAGAGCGTGGTTGGTCTTACCGTGACCAACACCTGGGGAGTGCCCAAGAATCCCATCGAAATACCCAAAACCGGGGATCTCAGCAATGCACTGCTCTACGCCGGATTAACACTTAGCTTCCTGGGCCTGGGCGTAGTTGCCTGGCGCAAACGGGAGCAAGAAGGCTAAACCAATTTCCTCAAACCGGAGCCTGGCAACCCCTCCCAGGCTCCGGTTCGCTTTGCATTTTCAGCTTAAATACGGTAGAAAGATAATCAGATATGACTGAAGCACCGGTTACACCCAGGCCCAGGAAAAAGGGCCGAATTTACAGCATTATCGGAAGCATCGCGATTTTGGCCGCGGCGATTTTCGCGGGGCTCTTTGTTTGGGAGATGTTGCCCTATTGGCAGGGCAACCGGGCTTACGCCAGCATCGCAGGCGGAGCCGTACAGGTGGACAAGCAGATGCTTGCGCGTCCCTTTGTGCCGCCAACAGCCCAGCCAACGGCTACGCCGGACCCCAGCGCGCGCGGGGGCTATCATCCAACGCCTGTGCCTACGCTTACCGCGGACCAGATCGACCTGTGGCGGATCCGCTCTACCATCCGAATCGATTTTGAGAAACTTCAGGCTATCAATCCTGAGATCGTCGGTTGGATCTACAGCGACCATCTACCCATCAATTACCCGATTCTCCTGGGTAAGGATAACGATTACTATCTCAATCACTTGCCCGATGGCACCGTTAACAAACTGGGATCCATTTTCATGGACTACCGCAATCAGGCAGATTTCAGCGATGACACCACTGTGCTCTACGGCCACAACATGCGCGACGACTCAATGTTCGCCTCGCTGGAGCGCTACCACACCCAGGAGTTTTTCGACGCGCATCCCTCCATTTACATCTTCATTCCCGGAAAAGTGTACCGGGTGGATTTCTTTGCCGGATACGTTGCGGAGACGCACGATATCACCTCGCTTTACCAGCATTTCGAGAGCCCGGCTCAGCGCAATCAATTCATTGCCAGCTCCCTGGCCCGATCGCGCTTTGTAAGCCCGGTCAAACTCTTTGAAACTGACCGCTATGTCAGCCTGATCACTTGCGATTACAGCCTGGCAGACTCCAGGTGGATCATGCAGGGCAAACTGATCGACCTCACCCCGTAAGGCTTGCATTTGCTCACTTTAATCAGGTTTGAACGAAGGGTTGTGGTATATTAAATATCGGTTTTGGCAACAGAACTTCTATTCAGTACGTCATTAAACAAGAGGAGATAAAAGATTAGTAATCGAGCAGAACATCGTGTAAATGAACGCATCCGCGCAGAGCGCGTACGCCTTGTAGATGAAAATGGGGAAAACGTTGGCATCGTTACCATTGCCGAAGCACAGCAGCGCGCCGACGCCGCTGGCCTGGACCTGGTAGAAATCGCCCCCAACGCCGACCCTCCC
>DHPL01000026.1:81618-91815 GCA_002407905.1 Anaerolineaceae bacterium UBA5365 | reverse complement strand
ATCATCAACTACAGCAAGTTCCTTTACGAGAAAGAGAAAAAGGAACGCGAAGCCCGTAAGGCCCAAACCAAAATCGAGATCAAAGAGATTCGTTTGCGCCCTAAAACCGGGGACCATCATCGCGGCTTTAAAGTGAAGGATGCCCGTGGCTGGCTGCTGAATGGGATGAAGGTGCGTGTGACCGTCCGCTTTAGAGGACGCGAGATCACCTATCCTGAGTTGGCATTGGAAGACCTGCGCGAGATCGCGGAAGAGCTTAGCGACGTGGCGGACATTGAACAGGCCCCCAACCTGGAAGGCCGCAGTATGTCCATGATGCTGACCCCCAAGAAAGATAGGGGTGGGAGCAGCCAGGCCCAGCCGGCAAAGGAAGCCGCGCCGGCAGCAAAATAGATACTTGACGCTGTAGTTTTTCTGGTATACTAGTTATTTGGTTAACGACCAACGGCTGAGTACGTTTGCAGCCGTTGGATTTTCTACAGAGGAGTTTGATCGTGGCACGTAAGAAACCAGTTGGTAAATACAAGATCAAAACTCATAAGGCTACGTCCAAACGCTTCCGAACCACAGGCAGCGGCCTGGTCGTGCGGACCAAGATCGGCAAAGGCCACTTGCGCCGCAATACGTCCAAGCGCACCAAGTATTTGCTGGCCGAGACCATTGTGGTGAGATCATCCGGCCTCAACCGGCATATCAAGCGTTTGTGCCCCTATATGAGCAAGAAGGACTAAGGACTGTCCTGTCGTTCCGGATTAGTGTGGCTGCTGGGTGTTAACAACGAGGCCAAGCCTGACGCCCTGGGGACCGCAAAGGAGTAATTATGGCAAGAGTAAAGAGTGGACCGTACCGCCGCCGCCGTCATCAACGGTTAATTGACCGCAATCGCGGTTACATGGGTACACGCAGTAAACTGTTCCGCCGCGCCAACGAAACCTTTTTGAAGGCTCAGTGGTACGCCTACGGCGACCGCCGCAACCGCAAACGCGACTTGCGCCGCCTGTGGATCGTGCGTATCAATGCGGCAGCCCGCCTGAATGGCACCACCTACAGCAAGCTGATCGCGCAGATGCGCCGCAGCAATGTTGTGCTGAACCGCAAGATGCTGGCCGATCTGGCCGTGCGTGACGCGAATGCCTTCGGCAAGGTGGTTCAGGCCGCCCAATCTGCATAAAAAACAACGATGAATAAACAAAGGCTGATAGCAATATCAGCCTTTTTGATTCCAGGGGGCGAGCAGCATAGCTTCCTTCTTCAGAGGTCAGGCGCGTGCCATCGGCTTTGTTTCCGGGCAGCGAAATCCTGGAGATACAGAGTCCAACATGGCCCGTACTGTTTCCGGGCTTCCCGCCTGGGTAAAGCAGTTTAGAATAGACCCACCTTAATCAAGCAGATTGGCGCAACAGATGCAAAATACCCCAAACCCCAGCCCAATTGACCGCAAGACCTGGATGGTGATCGCCGCACTGGCTGTGACCGGCCAAATTGCCTGGGCTGTGGAAAACACCTGGTTCAACACCTTCATCTTTGACACGATTACCAAAGACCCGCGGCCGATCGCCTTTATGGTGGCGGCCAGCGCAATTGTGGCCACCCTGACCACCCTTTTCATCGGTAACCTCAGCGATCGTACCCGCAGCCGCTGGGGCAGGCGCAAGCCTTTCATCGTAGCAGGGTACTTCTTTTGGGGTCTGATGACGATCATCTTTCCCATGGCTGCCTGGGCCAAAACTGCCCAGTTGGCGGTCATTCTGGTGGTGCTCTTCGACTGCGTCATGACCTTTTTTGGGTCCACCGCAAACGATGCCGCTTTCAATGCCTGGACGGCGGACCTAACCCCCTCCGGCGAGCGGGGCAAAGTGGAGGGCGTGCTTAATTTAAGCCTCTTTATTGCCCAAATCCTATCGATGACGGCTGCTGGTCTGCTGATCGAGAAACTGGGTTATTTTGTCTTTTTCTATGCCTTGGGGGGCATTGTGATGCTGGTTGGGCTGCTGGCCGGAACGCAGGTTCGCGAAACAAGCCCAAACGCTGAAACCCCAGTTACCAGCGCTAAGAAGGAAGCGTTTTTCAAGCTGGCATACCTGAATGAGCACCGCCAGCTGTTCACGCTTTTCCTGGTGATCATGCTGGCTGCGATCGGGATGAATGTTGCTTTTCCCTACCTGATCATTTACCTCGAGAATTACATCGGGGTCAGCAAAGGCCAGTTTGCCATCATTGGCGGGGCGATCATGGTTGTGTCCGGCGCGCTGGCGATTCCCTTTGGCATCCTCGCGGACCGCTGGAATAAAAAAGCGCTGCTCTTTTTGGCCATCGTGGTGTCTGCGCTGGGGGCGGCCTTGCTTTCCTTCATGCGGGGCATCCTGCCGCTGGCGCTAGCCGGCATCCTCTGGCAGGGCTTTTACGTGGCGGTCTCGATTGCCTCAGTCGCCTGGATGAAGGAACTACTGCCTGCAGACGCACGCGGGAAATTCCTGGGCTTTCGGATGATATTCTGGATTTTGATCCCGATGGTGATCGGCCCGGCGATCGGATCGGCACTGATCCGGCGTTTTGGCATCCCGGCTACGCTTAGCGGGGAGGCTGGCTTCATCCCTGTGCCGATCATCTTCCAGGTTTCCGCGGCCCTCAGCCTGCTGGCGCTGATACCAACCTTGCTTTTGAAGCCGGAGGGAGCCAGCCAGCGCGTACAAGGAGACGAAGAACGATGACGAGATTGAGCAGCCCTTTTCCCCCGGCCCAACCCCTGCCCTTGCCTGAATATCCCCGCCCCCAGTTTGTGCGGGAAGGCTGGACCAACCTGAATGGTTATTGGGATTACGCGATCCGGCCGGAGGGGGGCGAGGCGCCAGGCGTGTATGACGGGAAAATCCTGGTGCCATTTTGTGTTGAAAGCGCGCTTTCAGGTGTGCAGCGGCCCTTACTGCGTGGTGAAATACTCTGGTACCGCCGCAGTTTTGTTTTAGACGCGCTGCCGGATGCCCGCATGCTTTTACACTTTGGCGCAGTAGATCACGCCTGCCAGGTTTGGCTGAACGGCCAACTGCTCGGCAGCCATAGCGGCGGGTACCTGCCCTTCAGTTTTGAGATCAGCAGCCTGGTACGGGATGGAGAAAATGAATTGGCCCTGGCAGTTCAGGACCCCAGCGATAGCGGCCGGCAGCAGCGCGGCAAGCAGGTTCTCAAACCCGGTGGGATCTGGTACACAGCCACATCCGGGATTTGGCAGACGGTGTGGATGGAGCAGGTACCGCAATACTACCTTGCCTCCGTTGTGCTGGACCCGGACCTGCCGGAGGGTTCACTAAACTTAAGCGTGGACGTGCGCGGGCAATCGCAGGCGGATGGCCTGCGCTGGCAGGCGCTTGCGAGCCTGGATGGCGTGCAGGTGGCAATGGGTGAAGCTGCTGTTGCGGAAGGTCTCCGCTTGCAGATCCCCAACCCAATGCTCTGGAGCCCGGATTCACCGACGCTGTATGACCTTGAAATTTGTTTGCTAAAAGATGGCGAAATTGTTGACCGCGTGAAATCCTACTTTGCCATGCGCACTTTTGGCAAAGCCCGGGATGAAGATGGGTTTTGGCGCTTTACGCTCAACGGCGAGCCGCTCTTCCTTTACGGTCCATTGGACCAGGGCTATTGGCCGGAGAGTTTGCTGACTCCGCCCAGCGAGGAGGCCCTGGTTTACGACCTGGAATACACCAAGGCGATCGGCTGTAACATGGTGCGCAAGCATGTCAAAATTGAGCCCCTGCGCTGGTACGCGGCCTGCGACCGCCTGGGCCTGATCGTTTGGCAGGATATGCCCAACGGCGGCTTTAAGTATCCGGACGCGATGGCATTGATCACCATGTTTACGGGCTTGCACCGTAATGACCGCAGCGGTTTACGCCGCTACGGCCGTTGGGAGAGTGAAAACCGGCAGGCCTTTTTGGAAGAGCTGCTGGGGATGGTGGAGCTGCTGCGCAACGTGCCCAGCCTGGCGGTTTGGGTGCCTTTTAATGAAAGTTGGGGGCAATTCGAGGCAATCAAAGTGGCTGATTGGGTGAAACAGTTGGACCCCAGCCGCCTGGTGGACCATGCCAGCGGTTGGTTTGACCAGGGCGGCGGGGATTTCCAGAGCCGACACGTGTACATCAAACCGCTGTCCGCCCGGCAGCCGGATGACCGCATCTTGGCGGTCACCGAGTTTGGAGGATACAGCCTCAAGACTCCCGGCCACGTGTGGACGGAGAAGGTCTTTGGTTATAAGGTGGTGAAAACCCCGGAGCAATTATGGCAGGCCTATGAACGCCTGCTCATCCGGCAGGTGCTGCCATTGATCCCAAAAGGCCTGGCCGCGGCCATCTATACCCAAACCACCGATGTGGAAAGCGAGATCAACGGCTACCTGAGCTATGACCGCCAAGTGGAGAAATTGCCTGCCTCTGCGCTTAAGGAACTCCATGAGCGGCTGATCGAAGCAGGGAGCCGCAGGGCAGCCTAAAAGCGTTCCAGCCTTGGCAAGCCGACCGACTACGGAACGACCGTTGGCAGGACCAGCGGCAATTCAGGTACAGTTGGCGGGTTTCCAAGGGGTACTGCCGGCGGTTCCGGCGGCTGGAACCCGAGGAGCAGGTTGCTGGACGCGTCCGTCACCCAAACCAGGCCATCCTTCCCAACCGTTACACCGCTGATCACGCCCATCGCGTAGTTGTTATCAAAACCGCCCCATAACTGGCGGAAATTGCCATCCTGATCAAAGCGCAGGATGCGCCCGTAATCCGGATCGGTGATGTAAACATTCTGCGCCGTATCCAGGGCGATGTAGGGTTTGTTATCCAGGGATTCGCTGGTCCAGGCTTGCACTTCCCAGGCGAGCTTGCTGCGGTAGCTGCCATCGGCCAGCTTCTCAAAGGCCTGGACGCGCTTGTTCCAGGTATCGGCGATGTAGACGGTGCCATCGCCAGCGATCGCCAGGCCAACCGGCTCGTCCAGTTTGCCCGTTTCCATGCCGCGGCCGCCGAACTGATTCACGTATTGCCCCTCTGGCGTGAAGATCACCACCCGCTGCTTGCCGGTATCCGTCACGTAGACGTTGCCGTCCGGCCCAATGGCGATATCCCGCGGGCCCCAGAAGCCATCCAGGGTTCCCAGGCCGGTATCGAAGCTGCTCCACATGCGCAGGAAGGAGCCATTGGCATCAAAGGCCTGGATACGGTGGTTCCAGGTATCCGCCACGAAAACACTGCCGTCCCCAGCCACTGCCAGGCCCCAGGGTTCGTTGAACATTCCGCCGGCGCTGGCGGCATCGCCAAAGCTGCCCCAGGCCTGGATGAATTTCCCTGTTGAATCCAGGTGCACAATGCGGTGATTGCGTGAATCGGCCAGATAAAGGCTGCCGTCCGGGGCGGTTGCCATGCCCCGCGGGGCGTTGAACGGTGTGTTGCCAGCCAGGTTGATCACCCGTTCCGGGTCCAGACTGATCGTTCTGGCGGCGTAGGGGTCGGGTTTGGGCTCGCTGACCTGGGCTGGAATGCCGTACTCCCAAATTTGGGCGGCAATATCCTTGCGCACGAAGAATTTGGCCAGATCGCTGGGCGACCAGGTTGCCAGGGTGAGGTCGCTGCGGCCGGCAGCAGCAGCATACTTGCTGTAATCGCGGTCGAACCACACGGTCCAGAGCGCGCTGCGCATCTGTTTATTCGTGAGGGCCCGCCACACGGTGCCCAGGGTTTGGTTGCGGTACACCTCTGTGGGCCACCACATGCGGTGGTAGGTGTATTCATAGTACTGGTCCTGGACCACAGGGCGGATCTTATCGAAGTTGGATGTACCAACCAGAATTACGGGGTAATCGCGCAGGTCGCGGGTGATGTCGCTGGCGAAAAGCCGGGAATTGGGGAAATCCCGGGCGTACCACCAGAAGGGGTAACGGGCGTTATCGTCGTAGGCAAACTTGATCGAAAGGTCGCCGTACAGGCGTTTGGAAATTGTTTCGACCTGTTCCAGCACGTCCTTCATATCCCGCGTGGAGTGGGCGTAGACCAGGAATTCTTTGGCGTTATCGTAATTGATGTAGGCAGCCCGCCAGGCAGTACGGGCTGTTTGGAGGCTGATAAGCGCAAAGAAAACCAGGGTGCCCAGCTTGAGAATCTGCATCCCCTTCCATCCCTTGAGGAAATGCCATAGCGCGAAGGCGCTTGCCCCCACCCCAAAGGCAGCCATGAGGAACTGGCTGGTGGCCTGCAGCTGGGGCAGCTCCTTGCCCTGCAAGGGCGGAGTGGCGCTGGTGACTGAAGTGATCAGGGCAACGAGGGCTGCGAAAAACACCAGACCGGCTGTGATCACGAGCGCAGGCTGGCGTTCGCGGAGGGATTTCCATTGGTTCTGACTGACCAGATAGCCGAGCGCGTACCCGCTGGTGAGAATCATGGGCATGGTGATATGCGTGGTGAGCCAGGGCATGCGTTCGCCGGCGATGGTAAAGGCCAGCAGACTCATCAGCGACCAGTAGACCAGGAGGGCCAGGATGGGCAGACCAGTGGGCAGGGGGTCTGTTTTCGGCGCATTTTGGAAGAAGCGCGTGTACCAGGCAGGCGTTTCTTTGGGCTCCGTTGTTTCTTTTTCGGCGTCGGCGTTGGGTTCGGCTGGGGCTGAAATATTCTCTGAATCAAGCGCGAGGCCCTTCGTTTCAGCGGCCGTTTCAGGCCTTTCCGCGAGGAGCTCTATTTCCTCGTCCACACCGGGTTCGGGTGCTTTGGAGGCAGCAGAGGGACGGGAAGCTGAAACAAAGGCAAAGCCAGGCCGGACGCTAAAGAGGCGCTGGCGCACGCCGATAAGGATGGCCGCTACCACGCCAAGGGCAGGCAGGTATTCGTACATGGGCACCTGCAAAAAAGCATAGTAGTAGAGCGGCTGGGTGCCCCGCACCACGTCCTG
This sequence comes from Anaerolineaceae bacterium UBA5365, assembly GCA_002407905.1. GTDB lineage: Bacteria > Chloroflexota > Anaerolineae > Anaerolineales > Anaerolineaceae > Mesolinea. The sequence goes on along the minus strand of DHPL01000026.1, from coordinate 84,894 downwards.
CTGGCTCATCCAATAGGCCAGCGCGCCGACGATTCCTTTAAAGAAGCCTTCGCCATGCATAAAAAAGGTGGAGTAAAAGAGCACAAAGACCGCCCAAAACAGCGCGGCCGCGCGCGGCCAAACTTTTTTGTTCCAAAGCATACCCAGCAGCATCGCCAGGGCGGTAAGGATGACGAATGTGACCGAAGAGGCCAGCAAGGTTTGACTGGCAAGCGGGTTATCGTGGTTGTAAAGTTTGAGCGCGATAAGGGGAATGGCAGTCAGTAAAGGCAGCACCAGCAATGCCTGAAAGACCAGCAGGTTAAAGGCGCGGCTGCGGCGCAGGCGGGCCAGGCCGTGATCACGCAGAATCAGGACCAGGATGGCCAGACCCAGGAGGGCGAAGATTCCGGCCGCGGCCATCAGCGGCAGATTGGTGGCCCAGATATGAGCGGGGTCCGGGGCAGGCTGGCCGGCGGGCAGGCTGATCAATGCCGGGGTCAGGCTGATTTTGACCATATAGAGGATGATTGCCGCGCCAAGACTTAGAGCAGCAAAGGGGAAAAGCGCGGCTGTCAATGCTTTGGCACGGGCAACTTTCCAATCCCAGGCCAGAACCTCGCGCACAGTAAGCACCAGCAGAAAAAGCATGGCTTCGGCGGTGAAAATATAGGCAGTGGCCTTGTCTGTATAGTGCATGGCGGTGATGAAAGTTAGCCAGTAGAGCCATTTATCCTGGCCATCTTCCAGATAACGCAGGAAAAGCCAAAGCATCACCAGCCCCCAGAAAACGATAAAGATCTCGTTGCGCGTGTAGCGGCTGTAAAAGAGGATATACGGCGAAATCAGAAAGAGAACCGAGGCGATCAAAGAGCCCACGCGGCCCATGTAGCGCCGCCAGGCAAATAGGGTAAAGGCAACCACAGCCACTCCGAATAGGGCAGCAGGGACCCGGGCTGAAAAATCGGATTCGCCGAAGACAAAGTAAGAAAACGCAATCGCGTGGAATTGAAAGGGACCGTGCGTCACGGGGTCGTAAACGTAATTGCTAAATGAGTGTGCGGGGACCACGTGGTTGACTTCGTCGTGGCTCATGGTGCGCGCGCCGAGATCGTAAAATCGGCTGACGACGGTGAGCAGCAGGATGATGACGACAAGCAGGCGGTAAAGTGTAAGCGCTGGCCACCAGGGAAAGACTGGTCGGTCGAGGGGGCTGGTAGGGCGCGGTTCTTGGTCCACCGCATCTTGGTGAGAAAGCATTGAGCCTCCGGGGCTGGAAATTATCCTTAAACTATACTTGCAAGGGCCTAGGCTGGCAAGTTGCACTGAGGCAGGGTTTTAGGGCAGCCTATCTGCGGCGCGCCAGGCACATGCCTTGGGAAAACGGGCATCGGGTACAATTTCTGGCATGAGGCAGCGCTTATTGAGGACCTGTGTCCTGGGGCTAGTAATTCTGATGGTCTTGGGATCCTGCGGCACACCCTGGGTTCGGCCCAGCGGTGAGCTTAGCCTGGAAGCGACCCAAATTGCCTTGCATGCTTTGCAAACGGCGATTGTAATCACAACCCAGGAGGCAGCATTAACCCAGAGTGCCCTAAATCAGGCGCATTTGCCCCTGGTTTCGGGCGGTGAACCCAGCTTTACACCTGCCCTGCCGCCGGCCCCTACCGCCATTCCCACCAGCATTCCCACAATCGTGCGCACGCCAACCCTGGACCTCAGCGGCCTGGTCACGCTGACACCTGTTGGGGTTTGCAACGCGGCCAGTACCGGTCAGCCCTTCGATATCACCATCCCGGATGGGAGCCTGCTTTTGCCTGGCCAAAAATTCGAGAAGGTTTGGCGCCTGGTCAATAGCGGCACCTGCACCTGGAACCGGCTGTATAAACTGGTTTTCTACTCGCAGAACAGCATGGACGCCTACCAGGAGCAGCTTTTTGGGGGCGAAGTACAGCCTGGACAAGCGGTGGACCTGAAGGTGCAGTTTACAGCGCCGATGGAGCCGGGTGAGTACCAGAGCAACTGGATGCTGATGGATGGCGAGGGGAACTTATTTGGTGTTGGAACATGGGCGGATTCGCCCTTTTGGGTTAATATTCGCGTGGTGGAGGAATTACCTCCAGACGCTACACCAATCAACTAATCAAGGAGCATGAATGACGACTGACCCGCGTGACCCCGAGGATATGCTGGGTTACATCGACCGGATGGCCGATGACCTGGAAAAAGGCTGGAAGCTGGGCATGGAATTGCCTTTTTACACGCGCTGGCCGATCCACGCGGTGGTCATTGCCGGAATGGGCGGGAGCGCGATCGCGGGGGATATGCTGGTTTACAGCCTGCGGGACCGCCTGAACCTTCCCGTTGTGTCCCATCGGGATTATGACCTGCCCAATTTTGCGCATAGCAGTTATGTATTGGTGATCTGCTCCTCACACAGCGGAAATACTGAAGAAGTGCTTTCAGCCTTTGAGGCGGGTGTGGAAGCTGGCTGCACTGTGCTGGCGCTGACCACCGGCGGTAAATTGAAAGCCCGGGCTGAAGCGCTGGGTAAACCCCTGTGGACATTCGAGCACAAAGGTCAGCCGCGCACCGCCATGCCTTTAACTTTCGGCATGCTGGCCGCGCTGATGCACCGCCTGAAGAAGGTTGAAGGACTGGACGAGGACATCGCTGACGCGATCAGCGTGCTCAGGCAGGAAAAGCCGGGAATAACTGCCAGCAGCGAATTGGCGCAAAACCCTGCCCGCCGCTTGGCGGGGCAATTATTGGAACGCAATATCGCGGTGTTTGCCGCCGGACAGAACGAAGTTGTGGCCCGGCGCTGGAAAACCCAGATCAATGAACTGGCTAAGGCCGTTGCCTGTTTTGAAGGCTTGCCGGAGATGAACCATAATACCCTGGCGGGTCTGGAAAGGCCCGAGGCCTTGCTTGAAAACAGCTTTGCGCTCTTCTTACGCGCTGGCAGCGACCACCCACAGAATGCCAAACGCCTGGAATACAGCCAACAGGCCTGTATGATGGCTGGGATGGGGGTGGATTCGGTTTGGGGTAAGGGCGTTAGCCGCCTGGCCCAAATGTGGAGCCTGGTGCAATTTGGAGATTACCTTTCTTACTACCTGGCCCTGGATTATGGGGTGGACCCCACCCCGGTGGACGCGCTGGGGAAACTGAAGGATTACCTGGCGAGCTGAGGGAAACGACCTGGCATTTGACCTGAAGGCGTTCTGGGTTTACAGCAGCGCTTTCTGATATAATAGCGGCCTGTCGCTTGGAGAGGTCGCATAGTTGGTCTAG
>DHPL01000026.1:73715-81444 GCA_002407905.1 Anaerolineaceae bacterium UBA5365 | reverse complement strand
TCGCGGGTTCGAATCCCGCCTTCTCCGCTCGGATGGCTGGCAAGCAATTGCCGGCCTTTTTTTATATGACAACCCTCCGTGGGGGAGAGTTATTCCTTTTTTACCTGGCTAAAGACCGCGGCGAAGGCAACCCCCAATGCCATCCCGAGGCCGATCCACAAGGCCAGATTATCCGTGGCCACGCCGATGGCAGTGCCGATCAGCATGCCAAATATCAGGCCGTTCGAGATTTGACTTCCCTTTGAATCTTTCTCATCCTTTGGTTCAGGCATGGAACCTCCTGTGTATAAATCATACCGAGTAAAGAATAATCAGACTTTAAGGCCTGGTTATGACTGCACTAAAATCAATCGTATGCTCCTTAAGAACAGTTCGATTTCCAGAGCTGTGTGATAAAAGCCGCTGATGCGTCAATATATAAGTGAGATGGAAAAACCTGCCCTGAGCTTACCCTTTTTTCGTACCGCTTCTGAACCGCTGGATTGGGAGAAGATCTTCCAGGACCGCCTGCCGGCTCTGTACAAGTATTTTGTGTACACCCTGGGCGACCCCATTGCGGCCGAAGAGCTAAGTGCTACCACCCTGGAGCGTGCCTGGCGCCTGCGCAGGCGCTACCGGCGCGAGCAGGCTGGCGCGGCCACCTGGCTTTTTGGTATCGCGCGCAAGGTCTTGCTGGAACACTACCGCAGTCTGCGCAAACACAGCCGTGAGGAAGCGCTGAATGAAAGCCTGGGGGATCCACAGCCCGCCCTTGAACGGCTGGCGGAGGAAGAAGAGCTAAAAAGCAGGCTGCGCCGGGCAGTCCAAAGTTTGCCGGATCGCGAACGGCAGGTTTTGGCCCTGAGTTACGGCGCAGGTTTGAGCCATCGCCAAATTGGACGCATTCTGGGTTTGAGTGAAAGCAATGTAGGTACGATTCTGCAGCGCACGCTGGCCCGGTTGCGCAAGGATGAAGGAGATCACGATGGAAGATAAATTGATGCATGAACTCTATGATGGTATAGACGCAAATCAGAAGGCACGCCTGGCACAGCGTTTTGCATGTGCCCAGGCCGAACCGATGCCGGAGCGCCTGCACCCTAATTTAAAACCGGTGCTGGCCAGTTTGCTTGTATTGGTGGTTCTGGCAGCCAGCACATTTGCCGCGGTGCCAGCCGTGCGGGCTGCCGTGCTGCAGTACTTCCGGAATGTTGCCGGTGTGAACTTTGTGGTGGAACCGCGCTTGCCGGACTACGGAAACCCAAACATCGTCAACCCTCAGCGCCTCTCGCTGGATCAAGCATTGCAGGCTTTCAAGCAGGATCTTAGCTTGCCTGCTGAAATCGCTAACGTGGGTGCTCTGCGGAATGGAACTGTGGAATACTACGCACCCGGTTTAGGGATGCATGAAGGGATCAGCGGTTTTTGGGGAAAGGTAGGTTTTAGCGTAGTTCTTCCCATGACGCCTAAGGATGCCACCTTGGTGGGTACCGATCAGTTCGTCCCGGTAAAGTTGGCTGAGGGTGTGGAAGGCGTGCAATACCAGGGCGGCTGGAACTCGGACAAGAGAACCTGGGATAACGACCCCCTGATGGGCTACACTGTGCAATGGCAGCAGAACGGTCTGGAATTTCACCTGAGATCCCACGATCTGAACCAGGTGCTCGATGCAGCCAAAGCGGTAGCAGCGCTCAACTGACCTTAGATGCGCCTAAAGGCGCCAATAAACAAGAAACGCCTGGGTGTTTTTTTACCCAGGCGTTTCCTTATACCAAGAGGGGGGCTTAAATCTGTTTTTCGATCCAATCCAGCATGGTACCGATGACTCGCGCCCTTTCCGGCTCGTTGTGGGTCTCGTGATACAGGCCATCCCAGCGCATGTATTTGATCGGCCCAGAGGCATTCTGGAAGAAAAGGTCGCTGCCGCGGATGGGGCAGACCTCATCGGCGGTGCCATGCGCCAGGTAGAGCGGCAGCTGCCACCCCCCGGCGTGTTCCATGACGTATCTGCGTCCAGCGATGAGGAAATTCCCCAGGCGTACAGAGACTTTATTGTGTACCAGCTTATCTTTTTGATAGGCTGCTGCTACGGCCGGATCTCGGGAGAGAGCCCATTGTTTGATCCCGTTGCTCACCGTGACCCGCGGTAACACCGGGTTCAGCAGCCGGGTGAGCGTTTCCTGGCCGCTGCTGGTGACTGAATCGTCCAGGGGCGGGCTGGTGGCAATGACACCAGCTAAATCCGGCTGTTCTTTTAGGGCGTAGTACAGCACTTCCAGGGCGCCCATGCTATGGCCATAGAGGAATAGCGGCAAGGCCGGGTTATAGGAGGCGGCAAGCAGCAGCGCCTGGCGAATATCGGCCATTAACTGGCGCGTGGAGGGGATGTGCCCCCTTTTGCCTTTGCTGCGGCCATGCCCGCGCTGGTCGAAGGCCAGCAAGAAAAAGCCGCGTTCGGTGAAGCGCCTGGCAAGCTGTTCGTAACGGCCGATATGCTCCCCCAGTCCATGCACCAGGACAATGGCGGCGCTGGCGGTGGAGGGCTCGCCCCAGGTGCGCACAAAAAGGCGGGTGCGGTCTGAGGCGCGGATCTCAAAACGGTCTTTATCTCGGGCTTTCATAATGGCCTTTCTGCTTATGGCGCAAATATCACGTGTTGCAGCAGGAAGCGCTCCACGCTTTGGTAGAAATCGATGAGGGTCTCGGTCTTTCTAAAGCCATGTCCCTCGCCCTCGTAGAGTTTGTAGATGTGCGCAATTCGGTTGGCGCGCAATTTCTCCACGATGGCTTCACTTTGGCTGGGCGGGACCACTTTATCCTCGCTGCCCTGAAAGACAGCCATCGCGTCCCGGATTTTATCGGCGTGAAATACCGGCGACCAGGCGTGGTATTTCTCAGCTGCCTCGGGCAGCTGCCCAACCAGGGAACTGGTGTAATGCGCTTCGAATTTATGCGTATCCATATCCAGCAGAAAGAGGTTTGAGACGCCGTAGAGGCAAATACCAGCCTTAAAGAAACCAGGCCTGCGTGTGAGGGCGTTCAGTACTGTGTAGCCGCCAGCGCTGCTGCCTTCGATGATAAGTTTGGCGGGATCTGCCAGACCGCGGTCCACCATTGCCTGGGCGCCCTCGATGGCATCCTGGGTGTCCAGATTGCCCCAATTCCCGCGCAAAGCGTTACGGTAGCTGCGCCCGTAACCGGTGCTGCCGCGGTAGTTCACAACCAAAGCCGCGTATCCCCGGCTGGTGTAAAACTGGTAGCCCAGGCGGTACCCCGGCAGTTCCTGGCTGGTGGGGCCGCCGTGGATGTGAACCAGCATCGGAGGCGCGCCATCCGCGGTGAAACGGCTGTTGGCCGGCGCGTAATAGTAGGCGTGCACTTCAACGCCATCAGATGAACGCCAGGACACAGGCTGGGCCTCGGCGATATCCGCCGGGTCAAAAAGCTGGGCGCCGCTGCGGGCGGCAACGCGCCAGTTCTGTCCGTCCCCCACCAATATGCAAGGGGGCTGATCCGGCGCTTCGGCGATGACTGCAATTTCGCCCCGGGCAGATACGCTGAGTTGACGCAGTACGCCAAAGCCAGGTGTGGGCAATACTTTGCTGGTTCCGTCCAGGTTTACCTGCACCAATTCTTGCCGTCCCGCGACAGTCTGAATGGCGAGGAGGCCAGCGGAATCGGGCTGCCAGGCCAGGTCGCGCTGCCCCGGCACCCAGGCGGGTGAGAGAAGCGAAGAGCCATCCAGCAGGATTCGCCGATCGCCAGTCTGCAGATTAAGGACGACGATCTGATCAAACTCCTCCCGGTTAGCCAGCCAGGCCAGGTAGCGTCCATCGGGGGAGAAGAGGGGCTGCGCGACAGCAATCTCCTGGCTGCCATCCAAAGTTTGGATTTCTGTCAGCGTTTGGTTGGCGGCATCGAAGCGGGCCAATTGAAGGCGGCTGCCATCCCAGGGCATATTGGGGTGGTCCCACTCCATCCAGGCGATTTTTTCACCGGAGGGATGCCATGCGGGCTGGTAGTAAAAATCCGCTCCTTGCGCCAGGACGCGCGGCCAGGCCTTGCCATCGCTTGGGGCAAGGGCGAGGAGGTCGCGGCCTTCGTAGGTGTGCAGGAAAAGCAGCCAGTTTCCGTCCGGGCTGGGAGTGGGCGAGGCGAGGGCGCCGAATTCCGGGGTGAGTGCCTGCGGCAAACCAGGACCAAAAGGTTTGAAGTAGAGCCGGCCGCTGGCCTCAGCGATGTAGATGCCGGTTTTGCTTGCGCCCAGTTCCCCGCCGCCATAGCTGATTCCGCCCCGGGGTTTAAGGCCTGTTGCGACCTCGGAGGGGGCATTAGGGCCGGATTGAACGTAGATGGCGGGCACGCCGCCTTGGCTTTGCAGCCAGATCAGGTTCTTCCCATCCGGCGAGAATAGAACGTCTTCCAGGCGGATGCCGCTGCCGATGCGCTCGGGCGTAATAGGGGAGGGCCAAAGGCCGTAGGGTTGCTTTTTTTTGTGCATGCTGACCTCGCTGGAATAATGATAACATTCCCAGCGGCAGGCACCTAATACTTAGCAGGCCCTCATTCGGCCGGCCGAATGAGGCTGGCTTATTGCCAACGGGAATTTGCTGTTGACGCTGTATAGGGGGCGTGCTAAAATTGGCGCTCGCGGGCGCGTAGCTCAATGGTAGAGCAGTGGCCTTTTAAGCCATTGGTTCAGAGTTCGATCCTCTGCGCGCTCATAGAAGTTCTTTTTTCCTCGTTGGACGACTAGTTCGCGAGGAAATTTTGATTAAATAGCACTGGCATGAGCAATGGACTCAGCAAAAAACCCCTCCCCTCCAGTTACCTGCTGAAAAGTGAATAAAACAAGTCTTTCGTTCTGCCTTTCCATAATGGTAACTTTTTCTGTCTTCACACCCTGACAGTCATGTGCTAATATGTCAGAGGAATTGATGAACGTAAATTCTTAAATTTTGTTTCAATTCTTAGGGGATTTTTGAGTTTACGAAATCCTAGGATAGTGAAAGTTCCGATAAAACAGCAAAAGATGGAGGAGTATGTCATTTAGTGCTGTTCAATACATGATTGCAAAGTATGCTCAAAAGGGTTACAGACTACTGTCCGAGACTCCAAACCAAGCGCAAATGGTCAGGCCGAAAAGGTTTTCTTGCCTCCTATTTGGCGTTTTGTTTTTATTGGGCATCGTGCCAGGCTTGCTTTACTGGATTTTTGAACAAGACAAATCCGCTCTCATTTATGACTCAGGCTACGGTATTACTATCACTGATGAACATGGACACACACGTGATTATGCATACGATGAGATCGATAAAGATGAGAGTTGGATTAACTGGAAAGCGGTATCAATCATAGCCGCAATCATCCTATTCTTAATGGTGATTGGCATCATTGGCGCTCAAATGAGTGGGAGATAACTCCTAGATTTTCTTGGTTAGCTGAGGTGCAAAATGTGAAAAAATCACATAATTACTCAACTTGTATCGGCAATACAGGCCATCCATTGTTTCAGAAGCAACAGAAAGGATTAATGAGGGAAATGAATAAACCTTTGCTAGCTGTATTATCTGTACTTGTTATTGTAACAATCGCATGCGGGTCCTCAAGCACGCCCCAAGTTAATACACCATCAAACAGTTCAGTTTCACAGCCGGCGTCACCCACAACAGCGGGCCCCCAAGTTGGCACGGCACGGAGTAATCCTGCTCCCGTGGGTTCGGAAGTAGTTGCGGATGACATGGCTTTTATGGTCATGGAGGTCGTGAGGCCAGCCAATGAGGCAGTAAAAGCAGGAAATTCTTTCAATTCAGACCCTAAGCCTGAGATGGAATACATGTTAGTAAAACTGCAAGTCACTTGTAAAAAAACGAGTGACGAAAAGTGCTCGATATTTCCAGATATGAACAATAAGCTTATTGGAGATAAAGGAATTGAATATGACCCCGAGTTTGTTACCGGCGTAGAGGGTGAATTGGAAGCCACAGATTTTTATGGCGGGGCAACCGTATCTGGCTATATTCCTTTCATGGTAGGCATCGGAGAAGGCGGCCTATCTTTAGTCTATGACCCATTGTTTGGAGATAAATTCTTCCTTCAACTACCCTAATAGACTTGTGTAGAGGTTATCGTTTAGTATTAGGTGAAGCAGAGCGGCCGATAGGCCGCTCTGCTTGTATCTGCTAAAGCGGAGGCAGCGGGTTTTGGGCTTGCATATCCTTGCGGTACTCCTCAGCCTCTTCCATCGTGCGTTCTAGACAGCGGGGACCATCCGCCTTGAGTGCCTCGGGGTCATCCTCCGCCGGTATTTCCTCCTCAACTAGTTCTTCAGGAAGCGGTTCTTCGCGGGCGGCTTCCGCGACCGTCTGAGGTGGCACCTGCTCTTCCAGGGACGGCACAACTACGGGTCGGCCTTCGCTCGTGGGGAGGATGGCGGGTGGGTGGCTGGGATTTGTGTTCGGGTCGGCAGGATGATCCTTTTCCTCTTCAGGGTAGGCGGCATCGGGTTGGTCAACGGTTTCATCTGGCAGGCGCTCGCCGCAATGAAGGCAAAACATGGCTGAATCGAGGTTCTCAGTTTTACAGGCGGGACAAATTTTCATGGTTCTCTCCTTTACTGATCAGACGACACTTGTAATTATAGGTTAAGTAGATCAGCGGTCGGGTATCCGTCCAAGCTTTTTCATTTCCACATCAAAAACAACCTGCCCAGCAGGCCTCCTACGAGCATTGGACAATAATTTGCAATCCTAGTTTTGAAACTTTACTATTTAAGTACTAATAAACCAATGACATCGGATTTAAACCGATTACTTAAGAAGACGAAAGGACATGAAATGAGAAAAATCTACGGAATGTACCCCAAATGTGATGAAGCGAACGACGCAGTATTGGAACTGCTTGCCAAGGGCTATCACCGCGACCAGATTCTGGTTGCAACCAAGGGCAATTTAGAAGGCGATATCCGCCAATACCGAACATCGGATGCGAACCTGGCAGTAGAATGCTGCGAAACCGAGAAGGCCATCGCCAACTACGAAGATCGCATGGCCAAAGGCCACATTGCCATACTGGTGGACCTGCCTGACAAGGTTACCAACCAGGTTGGCGTTGCAATGGAAGAAGAGTTTGACCCGCGGCGTTTGAGTGAGTTCCAGGCCAGCGATTACGGCGCCGGTTTCAGCGACGGCATCGAGATGATCAACGAGCCTTTAGAGACCGCCCAAAACCTTGGCGTGATCGTGGAAAAACCCTTGGACGATAAGTCAGAAGGTTTGGAAGAAGCCTATTACGCGCCGGACCAGACCGTGCTGGACGCGATGGAGGAACCGGGGCTCTCGGTTTGTGACGAATTGGCAAAAGAGCCTGAAGCGTAATAAACGAAACATTAAAGGTAAAAGCTGGCTGAAAGGCCAGCTTTATTGTTTTAATCAGCCCAAAGTGATTCAATTTTTTTTATTCTTGTTGCGAGACTGCGCCAAAGTGGACCAATTTAGGTTAAACGGACTTTAACGCAAATTTTAAGACTCTTTAGTATTTCACAAATACCAAGTTTGGGATATACTTCACGTTATAAGACAATTAAGCATCTAAATAGTAAGGCTGCTAAATTAATAGGAGTGCAAATGAAGTTTCTGAGTTTCTATTCCAATAATGAACCGCGGTTAGGTGTGCAATTGGATAGCGGTGTGCTGGACCTGCAAAGGCTGAACAACGCGGATTTACCTGGAACGATGGAAGCCTTGCTTAA
>DHPL01000026.1:63541-73535 GCA_002407905.1 Anaerolineaceae bacterium UBA5365 | reverse complement strand
GATTTAGCAGAAATTGAATACGCTCCTGTAGTCAGCAACCCGGAAAAGATCCTGGGTGTTGGCTTGAATTACCGCAAGCACGTACTTGAATCGACTACTCCCAGGCCGATTCCGGAGTATCCTGTGGTTTTTGCCAAATTTAAGAACAGCTTGGTTGGGCATAAAGGCAAGATCATCCTTAATAGACGCTCGAAAGAAAATGATTACGAGGCCGAAATGGCTATTGTGATCGGCAAGCGCGGGGCATACATCCCCAAGGAAGAAGCCATGGATCACGTTTTTGGCTATACATTAGCCAACGACGTGTCTTCCCGTGACCTGCAATACCTTTCCTATAACCAGTGGGGCATGGGCAAAACCTGCGACACCTACTGCCCTTTAGGTCCCTGTCTGGTGACCAAGGACGAGCTGGATGGCAATGAGATCCATATGATCGGCAAATTGAACGGCGAAATCAGGCAGGACACAAATACCAACGACATGATTTTCAGTGTTGAGGACCTGGTTAGTTTCTGTTCCGACCTCTGCACGCTTGAGCCTGGCGATGTGATCCTCACGGGAACGCCCTCCGGTGTTGTGCATTGGATGCCCAAGGAAGAACAGGAATGGCTGAAACCTGGCGATGTATTCGAAGTGATCGCTGAGGGGATCGGCACCTTGAGCAACGAAGTCGTGGCGGGATAGGAGAGTTGATGGAAAAGACTGTTTTGATCTGCTCAGCATCGTACTGCAAGTTCACGGACGAGCCTTTGAAGATGATGGAAGCGGCTGGCTTAAAACTGGTGCGCGATAACAGCCTGAAAACTTACGAAACCTGGTCCCAGGCACAGCGTGACGCTGTGGTGGCCATCGTTTGTGCTGTGGAACCGATCAATGATTACGTGTTGGACCTGCTGCCAAACGTAGAGATGGTGGTCAAGACGGGTGCCGGGCTGGACAACATCGACCAGGAAGCAACCAGCCGCCGCGGCATCGCCGTGCGAAGCGCCGCCGGAGCGAACGCCAGCGCTGTGGCGGAACTAACCATCGGATTGCTTGTAGCTGTGACCCGGGGCTTTGTGCGATCGGACCGCGATATACGCAACAAAGTTTGGGGGCGGTATTTTGGGGTGGAACTGAGCGGAAAAACGCTTGCAGTGATCGGTTACGGCGCAATCGGCCAGCAAGTGGCCCAACGGGCCAAGTGCCTTGGCATGAAGATCATCGCCTACGATGCCATGCCCCGCAAAGACCTGGATGTGCAATATGTAGACCTTGAGACCGCGCTGCGTGAGGGCGATTTCATTACCTTGCATGCGCCTCTCTTGCCTGAGACGCACCACTTGATTCGAAGAGAAACAATTGAACTGATGAAGGACGGTGTTTACATCCTCAATGTGGCCCGGGGCGGGATTGTGAACGAGTTGGACCTGGTGGAAGCAATCAAAAGCGGTAAGGTGGCTGGTGCGGCTTTAGATGTATTTGAGAATGAACCCAATGTTCGCCAGGAACTTTTGGATTGCGACCAGGTGATCCTCACCGGGCATATTGCCGGTTTTACCAAGGAAGCGCTAAACAAAATCGCGATGACCAACGCAAATCAGATCATCGACCATTTTAAGAAGTGAGATAAGACCAAACAGAATTGTTCAAGGGAATACCTGACAACAATGGGAAAAATGCTGAAATACTCCCGAAAAAGACATGATATCCGTAGGGAACAAAGCTTAATTTCTGCTCCAGGGTTCCCGTCATTAAGCGGCGTTATTCCCATTGTAGGAGTGAAAGGAGGTACTTTAAGACAAGCCCTCAATAGAATTGAGAGACGGTTAAGCAATTAATTGATGAGAACCCGCAAAGGGGGCAAGCGATTGAGCTTAACAATCTCTCCTTCGGGGTGAAATTCCCCGAAGAATAACGCAGGATTTGTAATTAATAGACTTTCTAGATTTAGTCACAACTATTAATGGAGAATGCGAAATGGAAGAAAGCAAGCAAGAAAAACCGGTTGAACCTGCTGTGAAACCCGAGGTCGTCGTTCAACCACCCGCTCCAGAAGCCCCAAAGAAAAAACAATTTAAGATGCCTCATCTTTTGTGGATGATGGTGGGTGTTATTCTCTTGGGCTGTCTCTTAACTTATATCATTCCCGCCGGCGCCTTTGAGCTGGACGAGAAAAAGAATGCGATTCCGGGCACATTCCATTTGCTCGACAAACAGTCGCCTCAATCGCCCTGGAATGCCTTAATGTACATCATGGACGGCTTGCGTAATGCCTCCAACATCATCTTTATCATCATGGTTGCTGGCGGAACGATCAGGGTTTTCCTGGAATCGAACGCTGTAGACGATTTCCTTAACTGGGCAACCTTCAAGCTTAAAGATAAGGGCGTAGTTGTCCTTGTTACGATCTTGTACTGGCTGATGGTTTACCTGGGAGGTTTTGGCGGCAACGATGGCATGGTGGCCATGGTGCCAATTGGCATCCTGCTGGCCAAAAAACTCAAGCTTGACCCGGTGGTCGCTGTGGGTGTTACCACCTACGCGTGTTTGGTTGGCTTTGGTGCCGGCCCGACTAAGCAAGTGGCAACCCAAGGCCTTTTTGATGTGCCGATCTATTCAGGGTTCATCACTCGCTTCATTTTCATGAATATCTTTGGCATCTTCGGCTATGTGTATTTGATGCACTATGTGAACAAGATCCGCAAGGACCCCACCAAGTCCATCATGTACGCCGAAGGCTGGCGCCCCGTTTTCTCTGATGAAGAAATCAAAGCCCAGGAAGCTGCCCTGATCAAACCCACCACCCTCAACTGGAGGACAGCACTCATCATGTTGCTTTTCTTCGGCCAGTATATTGTGATCGTTTGGTACAACCTTTCTGGTCAGGGAGGCAGCGTCTATCCCATCATGGCTGCCGTATACTTCTTTACAGCGATTGCGGTTGGCCTGCTTGCCAAGATGAACGGTCAAAAGTTGGCAACGACCTATGCCCGCGGTATCCAGGGGAACGGTTTCATCGGCTTCATCATCGGTCTGGCTGGTGTTTTCTCCCTGGTCCTGTCCAACGGTAACATCCTCTCCACCATCGTAAATACGCTCACCACCCCGCTGATGAGCGTCAACCGTGGTTGGGCGGCTGTTGGCATCACCATTGTCATCGCCATTATGGACCCGCTCATCCCCTCGGCCAACGCCAAAGCAGCCATGCTGGTTCCAGTTTTGAAACCTGTTATCGACCTGCTCGGCTTCTCCCGCCAAATTGGCGTGATGGCCTTCCAGTACGGCGATGCCTGGACCAACCTGGTTTCCCCCGTTTTGGCCTGGATGATCGGTTCACTGGCTGCTGCAGACATCCCTTACCAGAAATGGCTCAAGTGGGTGCTGCCCTTTGTTCTGTTTATGATCGTTGTTTCATTCGCTGTCGTTTACTTCATCACCCTGAGTGGTTACGACGCAATGATGTAGTAGAGAGCATGGGCCTCTTCGTGAGGCCCAGCTTTTATTGAAAGGAGCCACATGACACTCAACGAGACGATCCTCGCCAAGGTTGAGGAACTCTACCCTTATATGGTTGAAAAAAGGCGCTACTTCCATGTAAACCCGGAAGTATCGGGTGAGGAGATTGAAACCTCCCGGTTACTGAAAGAAGAAATGGAACGCTTTGGTTTGCCCGTCATACCTGTTTCGGGTACTGGGTTTATCGCCGTATTTGATACTGGCAAGCCAGGCAAGACCCTTGTGCTCCGTGCCGACATCGATGCGTTACCAATGGATGAAGGCCCCGATAACCTGAAAGGTCCCAAAAACTGTGTATCATCACGCTCCGGGGCTTTTCATGGCTGCGGACATGACGGACACATGGCCATGCAATTAGCTGTGATTCAAGTATTGATGAGCTTGAAGGACCAGCTTTCGGGCAAGATCCTATTCGCTTTTGAAGAAGGCGAGGAAAAGGGGCTGGGCATTCATCAGATGATCGCAGAACTGCGAAAACATCAGCCAGATGCCGTTTATGGCACCCATCTCACCTCATTTATGCCAACAGGAACCGTGTGTGTAGATGCCGGACCGCGCATGGCTGGCAGCGCGGTGATGGATTTTGTGGTCACTGGTAAAAGCGGCCATGCATCCCGGCCAGACCAGAGTGTGAACCCCATTTTTGCTGTGGCACAAATGGTCAATGCTTACCCCTCAGCCTGGGTGAACCAACTGGACGTCACCAAAACCGTTACTTTGGCCGTAACCAAAGTAGTTGGCGGCACCGCCAGCAATATCATTCCGGAATCGGTTGAAGTAGGCGGAACCTGCCGTTTCTTTGACCTGGAGGAAGGAACCAAAGCCCTTGGAGTGATCACCAAGATCAGCGACGCGATTGCGGGAATTAACAATTGCACCATCAAGTACGGACCCCGGCATAAAGTGAACGGCGGACCGGTGATCAATGATGCAAAACTTTCTGAAATCGCCAGGGCTGGTGTAGATAGCATTTTGCCTGGTGCGCTAGTTTCTGGCCACGAATGGTTTGCTTCAGAACCTTTCCGCTTCTATCAGGATTACTTCCAGAGCCTGTTTGCATTTGTGGGCATGGGCAACGCGGAACTTGGCAGCGGGGCAGAACACCATAATATACGCTTTGACTTGGATGAAGAAGCCTTGAAGGTTGGCGTTACTGCGGCAGCCAAATTTGCGACTGAATTCCTGAACGCTTAAACTCTAGTGGTCGCAAGCCTTCGCTTGCGACCATTTTGAAAAAAAGAAGGACTTTGACTACTCTATGGACATCATCAATCTCGGGATAATATTTGTCATCCTCATCGCGGTGATGCTGCTGCGCAAGCCGCTGTATATCTCCTTGGGGTTGGCGATCCTGGCGGTGATTCTGCTCTATCGCATCCCCATTCAGGAAGTGGGGGGTATTCTGACCAGGGGCATCTTCAGCCGCTCTACCATCCTCCTGGTGCTGGCATTCTATGCAATTACCTTCCTGCAGCGAATGCTGGAAAAACGTGACCGCCTTACCATGGCTGAGATCGCTGTGAGCAATCTTTTCCAGAGCCGGCGGGTGAACGCGATGGTGATTCCTTTTTTGATCGGGTTCCTCCCTTCACCCGGCGCGGTGCTGATCGCCAAGCCGATCGTGGATAAGGCCGTAGGTGACAGCTTGCCGGTTGAAGAGACCACCGTGATTACCAGTTACTACCGGCACATTTCCGAGTCTTTTCTGCCCACGTATGCTTCTGTGATGTTGGCGATTCAACTTTCCGGGGTCAGTATTTCCAGTTTCGTTTTGGCGATGCTGCCCGTTGTAGTGATCCTCTTCGCACTGGGTTACTTTATCTATGTACGTAAAGTGCCCAGCGACACCGGCCTGCCGCCTTCGAGCGACCGCAGGCAAGACCTGATTAATTTCCTGCGAGGTATTTGGCCGATCTTACTGGCTGTTGTGTTGATCGTCAGTTTTTCGATGCCAGTGGTATTGGCGCTGATCCCGGTGATCATCCTGTACTTTTTTGTGGAGAAATTTAGCTTCAAAGAGATCACGCCCTTTTTCAAGTCTGCCTTTGAAAAGCGCATGACCTTCATCGTGATCGCCGCGATGGTATTCAGGGAAGCACTGGCCTTCTCCGGCATGATCGAACGTTTGCCCAGTTACTTTACGGGCTTGCCGATCCCGGTTGAGATGGTGTTCGCGATCCTGATGTTCGTAGGAACGCTGATCGCAGGCACCCAGGCGATGATCGCCATTGTTGTTCCGCTGGCCTTTTCCGCAATTCCGGATGGGGGGTTGGCACTTTTGATCCTGTTGATGAGTTTGAGCTACATCGCCATGCAGATCTCACCCACCCATGTATGCCTGGGCATTGTAACGGAGGCCTACAAAACCTCATTTGCCTCGTTAGTCAAAAAGACCATTCCACTGATGATCCCATTTATCGTGGTGATCTTTGCCTATTTTTATTTGCTGCGCGCCGTTTTTTAAGCGCGGTTATAACCATTTGCCCGGTAGAAAACCGGGCTAGGAGTTCAAGATGAAATACGATTTTACGACCAAGGTCGACCGCCGGGGACAAGGCGCCTCGAAGTGGCTGAAGATGAAAAACCTGAAGCCCGATGTGACACCCGGGGTAGTGCCGTTCTCAGTGGCAGATATGGAACTGAAGAACGCCCCTGAGATTCTCGCCGGAATCAAGGCTTATTTAGATGAATGCATCCTAGGCTATACCATAGCCAACCAAAGCTTTCACGAGGCAGTTACCAGCTGGATGAAACGCCGCCATAATTGGGATGTAGACCCCCAGTGGATTGTGAACACACCAGGTATTGTGGCTGCCTTATTTACTGCAGTGCGCGCTTACACCCAGCCGGGCGACGGTGTGATCATATTCAAGCCGGTGTACTACCCCTTTATGAACGCGATCAAGGGCAATAAAGCGGTGGAAGTGAATGTTCCTATGATTGAGAAGGACCTTTACTACACCATTGACTACGAAGGCTTCGAAAAGGCAGCCGCGGACCCCAACAATAAAATGCTGATCTTCTGCAGCCCGCACAACCCGGTAGGGCGGGTGTGGACCGAAGAAGAATTAAAGAAGGTTGGAGCGATTGCCAAAAAGCACAACCTGATCGTGGTTGCGGATGAAATCTGGCACGATCTGATTATGCCGGGTTACAAGCACACGGTATTCCTGAATGCCTGCCCGGACATGGCCGATCTTTCTGTTATCTGCACTGCGCCCTCCAAAACCTTTAACCTGGCCGGCATGGGCACATCCAACATCATGATCCCCAACCCTGAGCTGCGCAAGCAATATCAGGATGCCTGGCAGAGTGCCCGCGGCGGGAGTGTGGGGCCTTTGGGCTACAAAGCCTGTGAGACCGCCTACAACCAGTGCGAGGGGTGGCTTGAGGAGCTGCTCTTGCTTCTGGACCATAATCAAAAAGAGGTCAAGAAGTACTTCAATGAGAACTTCCCCAAACTCAGCTGCCCATTGATCGAAGGCACATACCTGCAGTGGATCGATTTCAGACCCTTAGGGATGAATGATGAAGAGCTTGAGGATATGAATGTCAACAAAGCCGAGATCTTCACCGATGAGGGCTACCTCTTTGGCACAGAAGGCTCCGGCTTTGAACGCATCAACCTAGCCGCGCCGACCGAAGTGCTGATGGAAGGGATGCACCGCTGGGGTGAGGTGATCAAGAAGGTCTACAAGGACTAAGAATTGCGAATGAACAGCCAGGCAGGAAAACTGCCTGGCTGTGTACAGGCTAAGGTTTTCAGGGAGCGAACGGATGAAAAGCAGAGAAGAGCAAAACCCTAATCAGGAGAAACTACCCACAAAATCAGTGGCAATCGCTGCCTTACTGGTAGCGGTATTCTCTGCTTTTTACCCGGTTCTTCTGCTTGCCCTGCTCGGCCTGGGGCTCTCGATCTTTACCCTGGTACTGATCCGTCGGCATAAGAGCGAAGGCGGCCGCATCGCGATGATCGCCCTGGTGGTCAGCGCGGTTTCGATTATTTACTACATCCTGGCAGCGACGAAAGTGGTCAATTTTTAACTTTCCGTTGGCAAGCGGTCAAATTTAGAAGTTTATTGCGGAAAAAATCGAAAAAGAAAAACTTAATGAAGGAGCGAGAATGTTAACACCAACCGAATTAAGGACCCACCTGAAAAAAGGCGGCGTCAACTTTATGGTTACCACGCCTTTTACTGAGGACCAGGAAGTAGATTACGAAGGTCTGAAAGTAAATATCGAGTTCATGCTGGAGAAAACCAAAGATTTCGATACCTGTGTGCTCACGCCTACCGGGAGCAATGGGGAATTCGTGCATTTGAACGACGAAGAGCTGAAAAATGTGATCAGAACCTCCGTTGAGACCGTTGCTGGCCGCAAGGTAGTTGTTGCCGGAACCGGCCGGGCAGATGCCTACAGCACGATCAAGATGACCCAATACGCCGAATCAGTCGGCGCGGACGGCGCCCAAGTGATTTTGCCCTACTACTTCATCCCCTTTGAAGATGGTATGTTCGATCACTTTAAGCAGTTGGCGGACGCGATCAATATCGGCATTGTTGTCTACAATAATCCTGGCTTCACCTCCTCCTGGATCAAACCCCCGCTGATGAAGCGCATCATCACGGAAATCGGTGAGAAGATCGCCGGCATCAAGGAAAACACCCCCCATCTCATGCTCTTCAACGCCATGGCAAAGATGGTCAAGGAAACTGGTGTTTCGCTTTACAGCGGTTTTGGCGAACAGTGGTTTGCGTACCAGTTCCCCTGGGGCGCGGACGGCATGGCCAGCCCCTTCGGCAACTTCTACCCGGAATTCCCGATGGGTATGTACAAAGCTGCCGTTGAATACGATTTTGACACGATGCGTTACTGGCTTGACCGTATGGAACCCTACTACGCCTTCCTCGGCCGCTGCACCGCAGCCCGCCGGGATACCGGCACGCTGATGAAGCCGGGCGGCTCAATTTACGGCGAGGGTAACATCCGCTTTGGCGCAGCTAAAGACGCCATGAACATGATGGGTTTGCGCGGCGGCCGGATGCGGACACCCTTGGAAAGCCTGACTGTCAAGGAAAAGGACGAATTACGCGAGATTCTGAAGTATTTGGGCCTGCTGTAGACCAGATCTCGAATGTCCGGGGGCGCCTCATGGCGCCTCTGGTTCTTTAATGTCTTCCCCTCACTTGATCAGGCAATCCAAACGGCCATAGGGTAGAATTTCGCCCAGGAGGATGAATGCGATACCCTGAACTGAGAGAAGAGATCGTTGAATACGGTAAACGGATGAGCCAGGCTGGCCTGAGCACAGGCACCAGCGGGAACTTGAGTATTTACCTGCCCGAGCAGGACGAAATGCTGATCACGCCCAGCGGGATGGCCTACGCAGATACGCTTCCAGAGGACATCGTGCTGATGCGCGGAGCAGACGGGAAAGTGCTGGAAGGTTCGCGCAAGCCCTCCTCCGAGTGGGCTTTGCATCTGGGAATTTATCAGGCCAAGCCAGACGCCCGGGCTGTGTTGCACGCGCATTCCACATATTGCACCGTTTTTAGCTGCATGCATGAGCCGCTGGTAGCAGTGCACTATGGTATCGCGGCCTCCGGCGCGGCCAGTGTGCCCTGCGCTGAATACGCCACATTTGGAACCCAGGAATTGGCGCAGGAAGCAGCGCTGGCGATGGGCAACTGCAATGCCGTGCTACTGGCCAACCATGGTTTGCTCACCACAGGCGTCAGTTTGGCCAAGGCATTCTCATTGGCGGAGGAGCTGGAATTTGTGGCCGAATTATTATGGCGCACGCGCAGCATTGGCCAGCCCGTGATCATCGATGACGCAGAGATGGCCAATGTGCTGGAGCGGTATAAGACCTATGGCCAAAAAACCAGCTGAGATGGCTGCAGCCGTCCAGGCGGCGGCGTTAAATGCTGCAGAACTACGGGCAGAACTGGCAGCCGTGGGGGATGCTGAAAAGGCAAGCCAGATGCGCGCGTACATGCGCGACAAGTTCTCGTTTTTTGGTGTTCCATCCCCTCAGCGCAAAATGTTTGCCCGGCAGCGTCTTCCAAAGCACAAAAAGAACCAAGCAATCGACTGGAATTTTGTGAGCCAAGCCTGGGCAGCTCCAGAACGGGAGATGCAGTATTTGGCGCTGGCCTACCTGGAGCGCAACGCCTCGTTATTACGCCCGGAACACCTGGATCAACTTAAATCGCTGGTTGTAGAAAAAAGTTGGTGGGACAGCATCGATTCAATCACACACCTGGTGGGCACTATCACGTTGAGGTCTCCGGAGACGAAAGCAATCGTGCGTGCCTGGAGCAAGGATGATAACTTTTGGGTACGCCGCACGGCGATTGAGCACCAACTCAAACACAAAGATCGCACAGACCAGGAATTGCTGGCGGAAACGATATTAAATAATCTGGGCAGCAATGAATTTTTCATCAACAAGGCGATCGGCTGGGCCCTGCGCGAGTACAGCAAGACAAACCCC
>DHPL01000026.1:55689-63337 GCA_002407905.1 Anaerolineaceae bacterium UBA5365 | reverse complement strand
TCGGGACTTGACTCAGGTTTTTCCAAATTAGGCTTGGCCTGGAAAATGCGCTTCACAGAACCAAAATGGTGCTGAAGTTCCCCATTTGGGAAGGTGATTCGAGTGTTTTTTCCATCTCGCTTGACCGAAATGCCGCGGTAACGCAAACCGATGGGCCAGGGGAAGGGGTTTTCCCCGCCAATTTGTACCCTCTCGCCGCTCAGGAATTGCACGCCAGCCAATTGCAGCAGAAGTTCGATGGGAATAATGCCAGCCGCCGCGGAGCGATTGCCCTGCGGCCGGCCGGTTTTTACGTCGGCAGCCTCAAAAAAAGCGTGCTCGGTTTTCAGTGTTTTGACCGCGGCACTTACCCAGGCTTGCAGGAGCCTAAATGCGAGCTGGCGTTCGCCAATTTGCGTCAGCCTGCTGATCAGCAGGCTGGTCCAGAGCTGATTGTTGCTGTTATTGCCAGTAAAGCCTGTGCCGGGCATGAGCAGCTCGGGTAGCCCATAGGGCGTTTCCCCGGCCAATGCTTCCAATGCAGCAGTCACCCAGGGCTGACTGGCCAGCACATCACTCCAGTCGCAGAGGTCCGCGATGCTGTAGCCATCCGTTCCGGGCGTGTAAAGCAATAATTCAGCATTATCCCCTTCGATCACCAGGCTTTCGACCCGCCGGTAAATCAATTGCGTGCTGGCAAAAAAGTAGCCTGGCAGCCAGGAAATCTGGCCGGCACCCAGAGCCTCCTGCTGCGGTTTGCCGGCCGCATCCTGCCCAGTGAGCGTGATGGAGAGCGGCTTGCGCGGGATTCCGCCGGGTATGATCTGAAGGTGTAAACGCTGGGGAATTCTTAGATTGTAGATCGGCCCGTTTACACTTTGTGCTGGGCCGCGGTAAAGCAATTCGCCCTTGCTTCTTTGGTGGGAATCGCGGTCCCACGTGCCAAAGACGCCGCCATCCCGCTGGTGGTCCAGGGCGAGTCTGCTGCGTTCGCTGAGGCCTCTCACAATTTGGGCCGTAGTTTGGTCGTTCAGGTATTGCGCCATGGCATCCAAGGCGCTTAATTCTTCCAGAAGCAGGGCGGCAAGGGCGCTGCTCTCGGTTTTGGTGATATCGGCGGCCTGGTTGGCAGGGTCCATCAGGTCGAGCCCCTGTTGATGGTTGAGGGCGGTTTGAGCAAGGTTCTGCCATTCCGGGAGACCATCGGCGTCACGGTCATTCACCTGGTCGAACCAAGCCAGGGTCAAGTCCTTAAGCACGGGGTAGACTGCCTCGAGAAAAGGCCGTTCCTGCCTGCGGGCGAAAAGCTGCCAGGCGAGCTGGGCCAGGCAGGGGAAGGGCAGGTCGGCGCTGCCCGTGCCCTGGGCGCTCAAGCCCTCCAGATGGTTCGCAAACAAGGCCTGCGCCTGGTCCGCCTGGCCGATCGGCAAGCCCAAAAGCACCTGCCGCAGGAGCAAAGCGGGCAATGGTGCCTGCCTGCGCAAGCCCGGCAGCGGCAAGGATTGCTGCGGGAAGCTGGTATTTGGATTGCGCTTGGGAAGGACCTGCGTTTTGGCTTCTGGTTCGGGCGTAGCAGGGTGAATTAACTGGCTGGCCAGCATTTGCGAGCCTGCAAAGACCTCCATCCAACCCGGTTCCGCTTCGGTGATGGTCACCTGGTCCATGCGGTTGCGGTTGAGCATTCGCGCGACTTCGGCAGAGAAATTATCCGGGTAAGCCTCGGCAGCACCAGCAAGCGCGGCGCTCATATCGGAGTCGACCACCAAACGCCATTGAAGCGCCAGTTTTGACCGGGCAGGCACGCTTGCCTTCCAGGAGAGGGCCGGCAGGGGGCTGAACATCGGCCTGGCAGGGCCTTCCATGCCAAGCGCCAGGGCCAAGCTGCCGGTCTCGCCTTTCAGCAGCGAGTGGAACTTGTGCATCACAGGGCTCATGCCCGCTGCCCCGCTTAAAGGCACCAGATCGGCATTCAGGTCCAATTCCAACTCAGCGCTTTGGCTGTTCTCATTCACCAGTTCAACCCGGCCCAGCAGGCGGTTGCTGTTCGCAGCCCAGGCCTCAAGCGTTACCGCAAGACCTGGATTGAGGGCGAAACTAAGACGCAGGTAATTGCTCAGGATCAGGTCCAGGCGGGGGCTGGAAAAAAATGAGCTGAATAATGCCAGGCGCTGATTTTGGAGGATGAAACTGGGAAAAATCCGCAGGCTTTGGGCTTGGAGCCCCAGAGAGCTGCCCAGCCAAAGGGGTTCATCGGCCTTAAGGTGCAATTGCCAGACGGCATCGATTTGCGGGTGAGAATTTCCGAAACGGTAATCTGCGGCGATACTGAGCGGAACAGAGTCATCGATCAAGAACGGACCGGTAAGCATCCTTTGATTTTAGCATTGTGTACCTGTAATGAGCCCCTGGTCAAAGATGCTAAAATCTAAGTATGGATACGAATGAAATTGAAACGCCTAAATCCAATAACAAAATTCAGCCGGATGATCTGCCTGCTGGGGATGCCAACGAGGATGTTCTGGAGGGATACGGCCAGGCATTCGGCATGGACGCGCCAGAAAATATGCAGAAGCCTGATCCAGTTGATGGCCAGGAAAACCTGCCTGCGGACGAGGCTCCCCCGGCAGTGTATTACGACCCGGATGACCTTGCTGAATTAGCGGAGGCTTCACAGTTGGACCCCGATGCCGGGTTAAGCGCAGCCTTGATGCGCGCGATGGGCGTGGAAAGCCTGGAAAGCCATGAGTTGGAGGAGGCCGAAAGCCTGGAACCCCGGAAGTCTGAGACTGCCGCGGAAATACCTGAAGAAGCGGCGCCTCCGGCAGATATACCAATTGAAAACCTGGATGCAGGCGCAGAAGCCGAAACCGGCCCCAGAAAAGCCGATGCACCCTGGTTTGGAGAATTGAGTGGTTTTCAGCCGGATGAAAGCCAGGCTCAGGCCCCTGCTGCACCGCTCGAGGAACCGGAAGTTCTGTACTCAACTTCAGCATTGACCATCCCTCCCAGCGAGATACCCCCCGGATTGCCGCGTATTGAACCTGAATCCGGCCTAGAGCCCGTAACCGAATCGGATCGTGATGCCACCACTTTGACCCCAGTGGCTTTCACGCCCAGCGGTGAGGCCCGGCAGGACACGCAACCGTTCCTTACCTCCTCTGCCACCGAGAAAACCCAGCCCAACCTGGTCGGCGCCGTGAGCAGCAATCCACCGCCACCGGCAGGGAAAGCAAAGGTTAGAGGCCGGGGCTGCCAGCGGATCTTCATCGCGGCAGTCATCATCACCGGATTGATCGCGATGGCTGTGGTGGGTTTTGCCCTGTATAAGTATTTGCAGATCGCCAGACAGCTGCCGGATGTGGACCAGCTGCGCGCACGGGCATCTCAATTCGAAACCACACGCATCCTGGACCGCAACGGCGGTCTACTCTACGAGATCGTGGACCCCAATGCCGGCAAACGCACTTATGTTCCGCTGGAGCGCATGTCGCCGTATATCATCGCGGCAACCATCGCCACGGAGGATAAGGAGTATTACAACCACCCCGGCTTCGATCTGGTGGCGCTCGCCCGCGCGCTATATGCCAACTATCGCTCAGGGGGCATTGTTTCCGGCGCGTCCACCATCACCCAGCAATTGGCGCGCATGATCCTGCTGCCGGAAGAGCGCTTTGTGCAATCCTACGAACGCAAGGCCTCGGAGATCATTCTAGCGGCAGAAATCACCCGGCGCTACACCAAGGAAGAAGTGCTGGAACTCTACCTCAATGAGGTTTTCTACGGCAATCTTTCCTATGGCATCGAGGCAGCCTCGGAAACCTATTTTGACACCCGCGCGCAGGACCTTAACCTTTGGCAGTCGGCCTTTTTGGCGGGTTTGCCGCAATCGCCTGCGATTTATAACATTTACACCAACCGCGATGCCACAATGGCGCGCACCAAGACCGTTCTGGTGCTGATGTACGAACTCAGCACCGAGAAGAACTGTATTGACATCGGTGAAGGTCTGGAAAAAGTTTGCGTGGACCCCGTAAGGGCGCTGGCTGCCATGGAAGACCTGGCCGCCTACGAATTCACCCCCAAGCTCTTCGAAATGCGCTATCCGCATTGGGTGGTTTTCATACAGTCGCTGCTTGAGGCTCAATTTGAGCCGGAGACAATCTACCGCAGCGGTTTTACAGTTCAAACTACGCTGGACCCGGCCATCCAGGATATGGCCCAGGCTGCAGTTTCGGATCAGCTGGCCCAAATGACAGGCAAAAACGCCACCAACGGGGCCGTGGTTGTGATGGAACCCCAGAGCCGTGAGGTACTGGCCATGGTTGGCTCGGCAGATTTTAATAACGCGGCGATTAGCGGACAGGTGAATATGGCGCTGACCGACACCCGCCAGCCAGGCAGCGCGATCAAACCGCTGACTTACGTGGCGGCCTTCGAACAAAACTGGACGCCGGCGAGCCTGATCTGGGATGTACCTTCCAGCTTTACACCTTCCGGGAAGGCCGATGACCCCGGACCGATCTACGAACCGGTTAACTACGACGGACGCTTTAGGGGTCCGGTGACCGTGCGCGATTCCCTGGCGAATTCCTACAACATCCCTGCTGTAAAGGCTTTGTCTTATATTGGCATTTACGACGAACCGGGCGGCTTTATCCCCTTTGCAAGGCGCCTGGGAATCACCAGCCTCAACCGGCCGGATTACGGGCTTTCATTGACCTTGGGCGGCGGCGAAGTAAGCCTGATGCAGCTCACGAATGCCTTCGCTGTTTTTGCGGACCAGGGGCGCTACAAGATCCCTATCGCCATCACCCGCATCGTGGACCATACCGGCAAGGAGATTTGGGCTAATCAGCCTGAGGCAGGGGCGCAGGTAGTGAGGCCCGCACATGCCTACCTGATCAGCGACATCATGGCGGACCGCAATGCCCGTGCGCCGATGTTTGGCGTTAATTCAGTGCTCAATCTGCCCTTTGAAGCAGCGGTAAAAACAGGGACGACCAACGATTTCCGGGATAACTGGACGGTTGGCTACACCCCGGACCTTGTTGTTGGTGTTTGGGTAGGCAACGCCGACTACAGCCCGATGGTGAATACTACCGGCGTGGATGGCGCTGCGCCGATTTGGGCTAAAGTGATGACCGATGGGATCAGGCTGACGCGCGGAGGACAAGCGAGCAGTTTCGCGAAGCCGGATGATGTGATCACACGGACGATCTGCGCTGTCAGCGGTACGGAACCCTCGGAATTCTGCCCAGCACAACGGCAGGAGATCTTTGCCAGCGACCAGGGCCCGCTGCCGGCGAATGAAGACCTTTGGGTGAGGATGCCGATCGATGGCTGGACAGGCCTGGGAGCCTCGCCTGACTGCGCGGAGTTTACAACGGATCACGTGGTGCTGAACGTGAAGGATCCGGATGCTAAACGCTGGATCGAAAATACGGAAGCCGGCCAAAACTGGGCGGCACGCAATGGTTTTGGCGACCAGCTGATCTTCATCCCCGAGCGGGCATGCCGCGCTGACGACCCGCGGCCGGTGATCAATATGGTGAACATCAACAACGGCGGCGTGATCAGGGAGAATCTGTTTAAGATTATGGGCTCGGTGACGGCTACGGCTCATTTTCAGGATTACCGCATTGAATGGGGCGAAGGCAACGACCCCCAGGAGTGGCATCTGCTCTTCGATTACCGTTCCAACCCAGCGGAGACACCCCAAGAACTGTTTGAATGGGATATGCGTGAGATCGATGCCAGCGTGATCACCTTCAAGGTTGTTTTGCGCAGTACGATTGACACCCGGGTGGAAAAAACTTATACAATGTCGGTGGACCTGCCCACGCCTACTCCAACCCCGACCCCCACGGCCACACCCACCCTGGAGCCGACTCCCTTGCCGACGGCGACGCCAACTATTCCGCCCCTGCCAACTGATACCCCCGTTCCTTCACCTATCCCCGAGGAGCCGACACCCACGCTCGAAACACCGATCATTGGGTGAGAATCGTATCTAACCGAGCCGCGAAAGCGGCTCGGCCCTTTAAACTCAATTCCAAGGTGGTTTAGAAACAGGCGACTCTGACGTCACCTGTTCCCGAAACACACACCGCTAGAACAAGGCCATTTGTTCAGTCGGGTCGTTCGGGGACATGTTGCTGACCTGAGATAAAAAGAGCTCGCGGCTGAGCAAGGGGTTTTCTTTTAAGGCGCGCAGCTGCCGAAAGCGCATGAATTGCCAGTCCGGGCCAACCAGGCTGCCCAGGTTTGGGTCGCGCTTAAGTTTAAACCCGAGGAGGCTGGTTTTGGAGCCAGGGATGGCGACCACTTTCTTGCCCGGCAAATGAGCATGTTTAAGCAGCAAGGGGGCGACGATCGCAGTGGTGATCGGGAAAAAGGTATACAGGGTGTTGCCTTCTTCATCGCGCCAGGTGACCGCTTCGGCGCTTAATTCCCGACGATATTGCAGGGTATTGGCAAAACTTTCCAACAAGGCCCGCATTTCGCGCAGATCGGCGCTGCGGCTGGCTGCCGCTTCGGATCCGCGCAGGTGCCAGCGCAAACCGCCCTCATAATCGGCTTTGGCGTACGCGGCCAGCAATTCATCCAGCAGGGCATCATCCGGGGTTTGCAGCCCGGGGGATTGCTCATGTAAGGCGGCAAGCACTTCGGCATGGCTCAGGCTCTCGTGGCCATAAAAGGCTTCCCGCAACGCGATCTCAACCCGGTCAGCCATAGGCTGGTAATATGCCGGCGGGTCCTTGAGCCAGTAAAGGCCGCTATCGGCCGTGATATTGGGATAAAAGCGGGTAAAGAAGGTAGTATCAGCCAGTACCTCATTCAGCTCGGCTTCAAGCTCCGGCAAGGTCCCATTGGGTTGTTTTTTGGGCTGGCCATGCAGTAGGTCCAGGCTTTGGGCGCCTAATAGCACCTGGGTGAAGAGCATCGTGTAGCTGGAAGGTTCTCCAAGTTCTGTCAGATATTCCCGGGCAAGATCCCGCGCGGTGCTGAATAGGGGCCGGGCAGGCGCCCGGAGGTGGGCGGGGTCTTCAACGCGCCAAACGGTCTGCAAGGTGCTGTCATCGCCGCTAAGGGCGTAAGCCTGCAATTGCAACCCGCCTTCCTGCGCGCCTAAGGTGCCGGCCAACAGGAAGCGCGGTTCTACCTCAGGGATCTGGAGCAGGATGGGGGTGCTGGGAAGAATCATGCGCGGCAGGTTACCCAATACCTTCTGGAGGGCGACGGTGTGCCAGGTCCAGTCATACCGCTGGCGCAGTAGGGCATTGCGCATCGGCTCGAGGGCCTCGCTGCCCCAAAGCCAGCCAGCCCAAAGCGCGCTGAGGTTCCAGAAGGCCTGATTACGGCGGGGCAAAACGCTGTGCACGGCACTGATCTGGCGCGGATCCAGCGGCGGCTGCCACTCGCGCAAGCGTCCCCGAAAGAGGCTGATGCCCCCTGTTTGGGGAACCAGGTCCGGCCAGGAGCGCAGATTGACCGGCCGGCATGCGCTTTTCCAGGACTTCACAGCATCCTGTACAGCCTGCCAAAGGTTGAGTTCCTCATGGGCAGGCGGGCGCATCAGTTGGCGGGGGCGATTGCGCCCCAGCGGGTAGGCCCAAAGCACATTCACGCGATCTGCCGCAAGCAGGAAAATGGCGCGCATCAGGCTGCG
>DHPL01000026.1:30833-55495 GCA_002407905.1 Anaerolineaceae bacterium UBA5365 | reverse complement strand
AAGACCAGGGGCCGGGGATCATAGTATTTCAGCACATCTTCGATGAGCGAGCGTAAAGGGTCCTGCGGCGGAACCACAAGTTCCATCGCGCGGGCGCGGTAGAGCGCCAAAGAAGGATAAGCGGGCAGGGGGCTGGGCTCGCCTTCTTCAATGGCAAGTTCGCCCTCTTGCTTACACTGCGGGCACTTGTATTTGATGAGCAGGGGTTCCCCGGGCTCGTCATCGTGGACGATGCGCTCAACGCGTGCCTGGCTGTGTGTGCCGCCGATGCCGCATTCCGGATTGGGGCAGGGGATGAGGTAGAAGGACTCCAGATAATCTTCCAGACGTATTCCGCTTGTGGTTTTAAGGTTGCTGAGTAGGAGCAAAGCTTCGTCCCACTCGGCTGGCTGGGTTGTTGTGAGCATCTCCAGGATAAAAGCTGCAATCGGGTTGTTGCTGGCAACGGCAACCCGGTAGCCTGCCTGGGCAAGGTCCAATGAGGAATAGGGGTCCAGACCAAAGGGGTCCAGCACCCAGGTCCCGGCAGCGCTGTAGCGGTTGAGCCAGGCACTCGCCCGGCTGGGCAAGTAGGGTGGGAAATAACGTCCGAGCGGCAGGTCTGCAAGCGGTTCTGAAGCGGTTTGGGTCCCACCTTGAACGAAGGGTGCTTCCATCTGCTGCCAGGCGCGCTGCGTTTGGGGCATGCTTAAACCGCGAGGATCGCGGCCTCCCAGCCCGGAAGGGTCAATAGATGGCCTTGTGCATCGAGCACGATTTCCTGTTTATCCGCTGGAAAAAGCAGCCGGGAGTAGGCCTCGGGGATAGTCAGGCTCTGAGGACGAATGGAAAAGTTAAGCGCCACGAGCAGTTTTTCATCCTCAGCCTCGCGTTCATATACCAAAAGGTGCGGGTTTTCCTGGTCCAGCAAGCGCATTTGGCCGCTATTCAGCGCCGGGTGAAGCTTGCGTAGGGCGATCAGGGCTTTATAGAAGTGGTACAGCGAATTGGGATCGCGTTTCTGGGCCGCCAGGTTGCGCTGAGGATAATCCGGGTTGACTTTCAACCAGGTCCGGCGGGTGCTGAAGCCGGCATAGGCCTCAGCGTTCCATTGCATCGGGCTGCGGCAGCCATCACGCCCTTTGTAAAACGGCCAGTAGCGCCTGCCAACAGGGTCCTGGATCTGGCCCCGGGTCACTTTTATGTCGCGCATGCCGATTTCTTCGCCATAATACAGAAATGGCGTTCCCCGCAGGGTGAGGTGCATGCTGATCAATAGTTTGAGCTTGCGGTCAGCATCGTCGGCCTGGTAGCGGGTGGCGCTGCGGGGGACATCGTGGTTATTGAGTACCCAATTGGGCCAGGCGCCATCGCCATGGAGGGCATCCCAATATTGGATGGCGTTGCCGAAGGCACGGGCATTCCAGGGTGTACGCGTGTAGTTAAAGTTGAAGCCAGCGTGAAAAAGGTCCGCCCCGATGTAAGTACGGGCAATTGCCGGGTCGGAGAGGAAGGTCTCGCCAACGGCGTAACGCTCGGGGTATTCATCCAGCAGGGAGCGCATCTCCCTGAGCAGGGGGTACATGTCCTGATGGGCTGTATCGTAGCGGTGGTCCTGCCAATCAAAGGGCCGCAAGCCCAGGTTTTTGTAGCTGGGATTGTCCCTGAATTCAGGATCCTTAAAGAAGTTATTGAAGACGTCCAGCCGAAACCCATCCACGCCGCGCTCCAGCCAAAAGCGCATATTGCCCAGGAGCGCCGCGCGCATCGCGGGGTTGCGCCAGTTGAGGTCGGGCTGTTCCGGGGTGAACATATGGTAATAGTATTGACCGCGTTTTGGGTTGTATCGCCAGGCGCTGCCGCCAAATGTGGAAAGCCAGTTGTTCGGCGCCTTGCCGCCTGGGGCTGGGTCGCGCCAGATGTACCAGTCGTGATAGGGGTTGTTTCTGGATTTCTGCGATTCGATGAACCAGGGATGCCGGTCAGAGCTGTGGTTGTAAACCAGGTCCAGGATCACGCGCAGGCCGCGCTTATGCGCTTCGGCCACCAAGGTGTCGAAATCGGCCATGGTGCCGTATTGGGGGCTGATGTCTTCGTAGTTGGCTACATCGTAGCCAAAATCCACGTTCGGGGAGGGATAAATGGGCGAGAGCCATATCGCGTCCACGCCAAGGTCCTGCAGGTAGGGCAGGCGGGTGATGATGCCTTGCAAGTCCCCAATGCCATCGGCATTGCTATCCTGGAAGGACCGCGGGTAAATTTGGTAAATGATCCCGTTTTTCCACCATAGCTTATCTTTTGTCAAGAGAGCCTCCTTGCAACTTTTAGAATTATACAGGGGGATGAAGGGTAAATGTAGCTTGGAACGGCTGTCATCGCCCCAGCCAGTATTCTCGGAGGCTTGGATTAAGAAAACTAACCGAGCTGTCAGGCAGCTCGGTTCAGAAATGGGTTGTGCTCCGGCAGTCAACCAGCCGAAAACCAAATGCTTTGGACAAGGAAGACTATAACCTGAAGCTGCTAGTCGTACAGGGTTTCAAATTGACAATAAGTTTCCCAATTTGCATTCGGGTCCTTGAGCTCCCAGACGATTCTGATGCCTCGCTGCCCCAGGTCTGGATCATACCCTTCTATCCGGATGGAAAACTCCTGGCCAGTCTTAATTGCGCTTGGAATGCCATAGAAAGTGTCTTCAAGATAATCCCTTCCAACCGTTGGAGATAAGACAAAGTCAGCTGACCAGGTTTTTGACCCCGTATTATTAAGCGTTGCTACCACGTCAAAGCGGCCATCCACCGACATATTCTCAATCGTGTTGTCATGCACTTCACAGGCTTTTTCAGGCCTAGGCGTTGGGAGAGGTTCTCGAACCTTTGGTTTCTTAACTTTGATCACTGCACTGAGTGGATTGTTATTATTACCCACCCCAAAAATCGTCCCATCGGCAGCTTTCAGGAGGAAGTACGCGGTATAGGATCCATCCGCTTTGGGGCTGATCAATTGAACAGAGACGTCCATTGAGGCGCCAGGCTGAATATTGCCGGTAATATTGACACTTGCCGGTGCGGACATTCTCTCCCCATTCGAATAAACCAGCTGGTAGGCTGAAGTCCAGGTACAGCTTCCGGCATTCGTGATCCGCCATGTTTTAATAAAGCTTTCTTCGGGTTTCATTTCCTGACCGTCTGGAATGCTAACGTCTTTGACGAAGGACGCTTTATTACATGGAACGGCCGGAGTAGGTACTTCGGTTGCTGTTGGCTGGGCTGTGGGAAGGGGAGTTTTGGTAGGGATCGGTGTGACGGTGGGTACCACAGCTGTAGGTTCAACCGTTGCCGCCGTTGTGGGTGTTGGCGCCGCTTCACTTACCTCGGATTCCTTTGTTTGCTTTACGACCGCTATTGCGGTCTCCATCACCGCGGTGGAAGCGAGCTCAACGCTTTTGGTATCCACCGTTGGTGTAGGCATACAAGCCGAAGAAAGTACTGCCAAAGTAATGATCACAATGCAAATTCGCGCAGTTTTTTTCATGATTTCTTCCCGCCTTTTCTAGATCATGTACTTATTCAATTGCATATGTTCCGAAAAATTACGATTGGACTTTAACCCGCCTGGCGCAACGAAACTCAGAATATTAAGGATTGTTTAATATCCTGCACATATTATAACTTAAGCGATGAAATGGAGATTCATGCAGCGTGAAGAATTCCAATCGGTGGCAGATACAGAACAGACGGAAAGTGGCATTCTTTTTCAAGCCATTAATATTGGAAGTAACCATCACTGACCCCCAGGGTCTCACGGTGTTGGACCCATTCAGTTACTTGCATATTTCTCGTCCGTATGCTAAGATACAGCCCGTAAGAAACGAATACTTTTCAATTTGAAAAGTGGGCGGCAGGTCCACTTTTTTGTTTGAAAAGCCACAGCCGCAAAAGGTGGAGTAAGAAAGAAATGAAAAGTGAATTTGCCTTAGCCTTCAACGAAGTCCTGGAAGAAAAGGGCCTCCCGCGTGAGACGATCATGGGCGCCATTGAAGCCGCCATGGTTTCAGCCTATCGCAAGAGCGTGGGAGCCAGTACAGCCCAGGATGTAAGGGTGGAGATCGACCTTGAAAAGGGCAGCGTAAAAGTCTTTGCCGAAAAAGAGGTAACGGACGATATCTTCGACCCGCGAACCGAAGTATTGCTGGAAGAAGCCCGCAAGGTGGACCCCAACTGCGAGCTGGGCGACCTGGTGATGGTGGATAGCACCCCCGAGAACTTCGGCCGCATCGCCGCGCAAACCGCGCGCCAGGGCATTCAGCAGAAGATCCGCGACGCAGAAAAAGCTTCCCAATTCGAGTTCTTCGGAAAGCAGGTTGGTGAGATTATCAGCGGCATCGTGCAGGCGGTTAATAGCCGCCAGGCGACGATTGGGCTGGACCTCAAGGCCGAAGGCACCATGCTGCGCAAGGACATGATTCCTTCCGAACGCTTTAGAGTGCATGACCGCATCCGCGCCTATGTTTACGAAGTTAAGGATAGCCCCAAGGGCCTGCAAATCTTACTCAGCCGGGCGCACCGGAATTTCCTGCGCCGCCTGCTGGAAAATGAAGTGCCCGAGATCTATCATGGCATCGTTGAGATTCGCAGCATCGCCCGCGAGCCAGGCCAGCGTGCCAAAGTGGCCGTGAGCGCCACGCAAATGGGCATTGACCCGGTAGGCGCCTGCGTGGGCCAGCGGGGTGTGCGCATCCAGGCTATCGTGCGCGAGTTGCACGATGAGAAGATCGATGTGATCGAGTGGAGCCCGGACGCCGCGGTTTACATCAGCAAGGCCATCAGCCCGGCGCGGGTGAGCGGCGTTTATCTGAACCATGGCGCCGGCGACAATAAAACTGCCACCGTGGTGGTCCCGGAAGACCAATTAAGCCTGGCTATCGGCCGGGAAGGGCAGAATGCCCGTCTGGCTGCCAAGCTGACCGGCTGGCGCATTGACATTATGAGCGTTACTGAGGCCGCTGGCCATGCCCTGGTCAAACTGCGTGAAGACAGCAGCCTGGCTGAAATGGCGGCGAACGAAGCTGAAAACATGGCCCGCGTGCAAACGCTTTTGGGCATGAAGGAAGAAGGGCGGACGCTCTCCCTGGACGATAGCGCCACGCTGGCACGCTTTGTTGACCGCGTTGAAAAACGCGGCGAAGCCGACCGCAAGGCTATCGAGGATGCTGAAGCAGCCCGCGTGAAGGCCGTACGCGAGAGCATCGACGCCCGGGCTTTTGAAATGCCCCTGGTGGATATGCCTGAACTTCGCGAACACCTGGCGGTGATTTTGCAGGAAAATGGCCTGGAAAGTTTTGGCGATCTGATCCTGACCACAAAGCTGGACCCGGATGCATTGCTCGCCTACAACGGCATTGGCCCCAAAGCCCATGAAGAGCTGCAGGTCTTGATTGACGAGTATGAGTTCCCGGCGATCCAAGAGCCGGAACCGGAAGCAGTTGAGGAAACACCGGAACCCGTTGAGGAGACTGCGCCCACAATCGGGCCTGAAGCTGTTGTTGAAACCGTGGCAGAAGAGTTACCTGCAGTTGAAGTTGAGCCAGTGATGGCTGAGCCGGAACCTGTAGCCGTACTTGAAGAGGCAGTGGTTGAGGAAGAACCGGAGCCGGTGGAAGAGAAGAGCTTTGAAGAACTCTTCCGCATGGAATCCGTGCGCCGGGCCAGCGATACCCGCGAACAGGACGAGGAAGAAGAGCAGGCTTTCAGCGCAGGAGCACGCAAGGGCAAGAAGGCTGCCAAGAAGAAAAAGGGTTATACTGTGGAGTACGACCCGGATAAGGACACTGACATCGTTAGACGGCATGGCCGCGACGATGACAGTTGGGATGAATGGTAGGTCGCAAAACAGCGATAGTTAAAGGTGGCCGCAAAAAAAAGCTTTAAGCCAAAGCATGTACCCCAACGCACATGCGTGGGATGCCGCGAGGTGCTTGCCAAGCGTAATCTCATCCGCATCGTGCGCAGCCCGGAAGGTGTGCTGGTGGACCCCAGCATGAAGCTGAACGGGCGCGGGGCTTACTTGCATGACCAGCGCTCTTGCTGGACCAAGGCACTCAAGGGCAATTTGGCGGCCGCGCTGCGCACCAGTTTGAGCGCAGGCGACCTGGAACACTTAACAAAGTATATGGATCAGTTGCCGGCTGAGCCCGAGGCTAAAACCGAGGCTCAGCCCCCAACCGAAGGATCGCATGAGGGCGCGGATCTGATTTAATGACCGCCTTGCTCATGCTCAAGGAGAAACGAGGATTGCATGGGCAATGAAACGAAAACAATTCAACTCCCTTACAGCCTGACCGTTCGTGATTTAGCTGGCCAATTGAATAGCAGCCCCGTACAGGTGATCAAGATTTTGATGGCCAATGGGGTAATGGCCAGCATCAATCAGCAGGTGGACTACGATACGGCTTCGGTTGTTGCCGCCGAACTGGGTTTTGACCCCCAAATGGAGCAGGAAGAAGAAGTTGTAGAGGAATTGGGCGAACTGCCTCTGTGGCGGCAGGTACTGGCAGACGAAGACCCCAAGGATTTGGTAGACCGCCCGCCTGTTGTGACCATCCTAGGGCATGTGGACCATGGAAAGACAACGCTTCTGGATGCCATCCGGCATACCGATGTGGCCGGCGGAGAGGCTGGCGGCATCACCCAGCATATCGGCGCTTATCAGGTGATGCACAAAGAGCGCCTGGTAACCTTTTTGGATACGCCAGGCCACGCAGCCTTCTCTTCGATGCGCGCCCGCGGTGCCCAGGGAGCGGACATCGTGGTGCTGGTGGTGGCCGCGGATGACGGCGTTCAGCCCCAAACCCGCGAGGCTGCCAACCATGCCAAGGCCGCCCAGGTACCCATCGTTGTCGCACTGAATAAAATTGACCGCCCGGACGCCAATCTGGATAAGGTCAAAACTCAATTGGCCGATATTGGCCTGCAGCCCGACGAATGGGAAGGCGATACCTTTGTGGTGCCCGTGAGCGCCAAAATGCGCAAAGGCTTGGACGACCTGCTGGAAACGATTACCCTGGTAGCTGATAACCTGACCATCAAAGCCAACCCCAAGGGCCGTACTATCGGGACCGTGGTGGAAGCCAAACTGGATAAAACCACCGGCCCAATGGCCACGCTCTTGGTGCAAAACGGGACCTTGAAAGTGGGCGATGTGATCGTCGCGGGCGAAGGCTCTGGCAAGATCAAAGCCATGTTCGATCAGCGCGGCAAGCGTGTAAGCAAGGCTTCGCCCAGTACCCCGGTTAAAGTGATGGGCCTTAGCGCCCTGCCGGAAGCCGGCGACCTCTTCCAATCGGTGCCAAACGAACGCGAGGCACGCAGCATCGTGGCCGAGCGAAAAGCGGCCCGCGAGGCTAAACGCAGTACACGCCGGGCCACCCTCGAAGAGCTCTTCAGCCGGGTGAAGGCTGGTGAAGCACGCGAATTGCGCCTGATCCTGAAGGCCGACGTGCAAGGCAGCCTTGAACCCATCATGAACGAGCTGGAAGACCTGAGCAAGAAAGAAAAAGATATTCGCGTGAAGATTCTGCATGCCGAACCCGGCAGCGTGACCGAAAGCGATGTAATGTTGGCCGCAGCCAGCGACGCCATCATTCTGGGCTTCGATGTGGATGTTGAGAAGACCGCGCGCAGCCAGGCCGAGGCTGAAGGCGTTTCAATCCGCCTGTATAAGATCATCTACCGGCTGATCGAGGATGTGGAAAAAGCGCTTAAAGGTCTGTTGGAACCGGAAATGGTTGAGAAGCTTTTGGGCAAGGCTAATGTGCTGGCCGTTTTCAAGGTATCCAAAGGCGGTACAGCGGCAGGCTGCCGCGTTGCCAGCGGTGAGATCAGGCGGAATGCGCAGGCTCGTGTTCTGCGGGACGGCAAGGAACTGGTAGTCACCGATGTAACCAACATCAAGCGTGAGAAAGATGACGTGCGCGAGGTCCGCGAGGGGATGGAATGCGGTATAACCCTGCGTAATTACGAGGATTTTGAAGTGGGCGACGTAATCGAATGCTTCACCATGGAGAAATTTGGCGGCTAAACGCCGGGAGGTTTCATGCCCTCGAACTTAAGAATGAAACGCATCAACGACCGCTTCAAGGAAGTGCTGGCGATGGTGCTGTTGACCAAAATGGAAGATCCGCGGCTCAGTGATGTAACCGTCACTGACGTGAAGGTTGACCGGGAGCTGGATTACGCGAACATCTACGTTTCGGCGCCAGGCGGCCAGGCCAGGGAAAAAGAAGTTCTGGCTGGCTTGAACCATGCCCGCGGGTTTTTGAAGTATGAGATCTCCGGCGAGATCGACTTGCGCCTGATGCCCAAACTGCGCTTCTTTTGGGACCCAACGCCGGAACGCGC
The DNA here is from genome assembly GCA_002407905.1 of Anaerolineaceae bacterium UBA5365. Lineage (GTDB taxonomy): Bacteria > Chloroflexota > Anaerolineae > Anaerolineales > Anaerolineaceae > Mesolinea. Next base: position 47,120 of record DHPL01000026.1, on the reverse strand, counting down.
TGACCGCATCGACACGCTTCTGGCCCAGATCCGGGGGGATATCCCCATGGAAGACGGCAGCATCTACCCTGCGATGGCCGATGAAGAAGACCCTAAGGATGCTGAGGCGGAGGATGCCGAAGCAAGTGAGGAAAGCGATGAGTGATATCGACCTGAAGATCAGGGAACTTTTTGCCAAAGCCAAACATGTAGCCATTGTTTCGCACATCCGGCCGGATGGGGACGCCATCGGTTCTTTGTTAGGTCTGGCACTCGCGCTGGAGGATGCGGGCAAGCGGGTTACCACAGTGCTCGAAGACGATGTAGACGAGAAATACAGCTACCTTGAAGGCGCAGATCGGGTGAGAAAAGAAGTTCCGGCTGGCGCGGACTGCCTGGTTGTGGTTGATTGCAGCGACCAGCGGCGCACCGGAGAAGTGCTTCAGGGCCGTGTGCCGAATCTAGTTGTGGACCACCACAAGACCAATCTCAATTTTGGGCGTATTAATCTGGTACTTGAGGACGCCGAAGCAACGGCGCTGATTCTTGCCGAGCGCTTGCCTGAATGGGGACTGAACATCACTGCTGCTGTTGCGAATGCCCTTCTGACCGGCATCCTGGCCGACACGCTGGGTTTTAGAACTTCGAACGTGGGCCCGAATTGCCTGCGCGTGGCCGCCGACCTGATAGACAAAGGCGCGGACCTGCACCTAGCCTACCATCAAACCCTGGTCACCCGGACGGCCGCCGATGTTCGTTACTGGGGCCAGGCGCTCAAACGCCTGAACCTGCGGGAAGGCTTGCTATGGACCAGCCTGAATTTGGATGACCGTATCCAGGCGGGGTATTTTAATAATGATGATGCCGATCTGGTCAATATTCTATCTTCCGTCTCGGACGCGGTGGTTACGATGGTTTTCGTAGAGCAGGAAAGCGGGCGGGTGAAGATTAGCTGGCGCTCCATCGAAGGCGTTGATGTTTCAAAAATCGCGTTTAAATTTGGCGGCGGCGGCCATGCCGCGGCGGCTGGGGCGGAGCTCGAAGGCAGCTTGACCGGCGTGATGCAAGTGGTTTTGCCAGAAACCTTTAAATTGATCAATGAATCTGGCATGAGATACAGGTGAGTAAAGTGGACTATCACGAAGAGAACAACAAGCCCATCGCTGCTAATATTTCCGGTGTACTGGTGGTGGATAAGCCAGTGGGCATCACGTCGCATGACGTAGTGCAGGCGATCCGGAATGGGACCCGCATCCGGCGGGTGGGCCATACCGGCACCCTGGACCCGCGTGCCTCCGGCGTTTTGGTTGTATTGATTGGGCCGGCAGTGCGCCTGAGCGAGTATGTGAGCGCTTCGGACAAACGTTACCAGGCGGTGATCGAACTGGGTGTAAGTACCGATACCTATGATTTGGAAGGCACCGTAACCCGCCGCGCGCCAGTTGAAATTAGTTATGAAGAGCTGGAAGAGGCATTGAACGGATTTGTAGGCGAGTTTGAACAAAAACCGCCAGCTTATTCCGCGATAAAAGTAAACGGTAAACGGGCCTATGAACTGGCGCGCAAGGGCGAGGAAGTGGACCTGGAGCCGCGGATGATCACGGTGAGCGAAATTGAACTGCTGGATTGGGATGCACCTGAACTGGTGATCGATATCCAATGTTCATCCGGCACCTACATTCGCTCGCTGGCCAATGACCTGGGCGAAAAATTAGGATGCGGGGCTACCCTCACCGGCCTGCGGCGCACCAAGAACGGCCGCTTTGGTCTGCGCGACGCAGTGCCCCTGCGCCGTCTGCAGGAAGCATTTGCCCAGGGGGATTGGTATAGGTACATCATCCCCGCCGCCGAGGCCCTGGCCGACTGGTACACCGTAGAGCTGGATGAGGCGCTCGTTGAAGAGATCCGCCACGGTCATCGCATCCCTGCGGATTCGCCCCAGGAAGAAGGCAAGTGGGCCCGGGCAGTCAGCCTGGATGCTGAATTGGTTGCGCTTTTGGAATATGATGCGGCCACCCAGGAATGGCAGCCCCGCAAAGTGTTCTTCCAGTAATATCGCTGGCCATTGCATTGCGGTTTGTGACTAACGATCAGCCTGGCATGAAGACGCGTGTTTATGAAGATTGGCCTGAGGGACGCATAGGCCCTGTGTGGCTGACCATCGGGAATTTTGATGGTGTGCACCTTGGACACCAGGCATTGATTGGACAGTTAATAGAATTGGCAGCCCAAGACGGCGCGGAAGCCGTGGTGATGAGTTTTCAGCCGCATCCACGCCTGCTCTTTAACCCGGAAACACAAAACTTCCTTCTGGATACCTACGCGGAAAAGCTTTACAGGCTAAAGCGCCTGGAGCCGGACGCGATTATCAAACTTCCGTTTACCTGGGAACTTGCCAGGCTGGATGCCCGGGCTTTTCTGGCTCTGTTGACTCAGCACCTGGAATTGAAGGGCTTGATCGTGGGCCAGGATTTCGCTTTGGGGCGTGACCGTGAAGGAAGCGCGGATACGCTGAAAGCCCTGTGCGATTCCCAGGCGATCGCCTTTGTACAATTCCCGGACCTTAGCGTGGATGGGGAGCGCGTGAGTTCAGGCCTGGCGCGCCGGGCAGTCCAAAACGGGGAGATGGAGAAGGCGCTTGGCTTCCTGGGGCATCCCTACGCTGTGCATTCCCGCGTGAGGGAAGGCAAGCACCTCGGCAGCCGCCTGGGCTTTCCAACCGCGAACCAGATAGTGGAAGCAAGCAAACTCCTGCCAAAATTTGGGGTTTACGCTACCTGGGCTAGTTTGCATGGCAAGCGCTACATGGGGGTAACCAGCGTGGGAGTGCGTCCCACGGTAGAAAACGACGGCAAACCCAATGTGGAGACTTGGATCCTGGACTTCGATGGTAACATCTACGGCGAGGAACTGTGTGTTGAGTTCATCCACTTTTTGCGCGATGAAAAGAAATTTGAGACGATCGAAGCGATGATCGTTCAGATCAAACAAGATGCCATAGACGCCCGGGAGGAACTAGCGCATGCCCCACGACCGTAGGATATACCGCCTGAGCCCCAGCCAATTAAGCGCCGAGACCATCGCTGTAACTTTTGCCAAAACATCGCGCTCGCCGGAACCTTTTGATGAGATCGCCGCGCAGTTGGATGCCGAGAAATCCTCCAAGTTCAGCGAAAAATGGATCGTCGGCTATGGGCATAGCAGCGTTGCCGAACATGCCGTGCTGCACCTGGCGCTGGAGAATGTTTCCCGGCTGGCAATCGAGACCATCGAGGGCAACCGTCTGGCTTCGTACACGGAAAAATCAACCCGCTATCAGGAATGGGACCCCAAAGCCTACGTGGTGCCGCCTGAGCTCAAAGGAAGCCCCTTAGAAGGCGAGTACTGCCAAACGCTGGACATGCTTTTTGGAACTTACGCTGAAGCTCTGGAGGTATTAAAGCCCTGGAGCGAGGCGAACACGCCACGTCTTGAAGGGGAGAGCGAACGCGCCTGGGCCAACCGAGCGCGGGTCAAGGCTGTGGATGTAGCCCGTTTCATTCTGCCGGCTGCTTCGATGGCGAATGTGGGCGTAACGATGAACGCGCGCGTGCTGGAGTACGCCATCAAAAAGATGCTCAGCAGCGAGTTGGCAGAAGTGCGCCAGATCGGTGAAGAGGTAAAGGCAGTTGCAACACAGGAACTGCCAACCCTGGTGAAATACGCCCAGCCCATCGCTCACCTGGAGGGTTTGCGCGAGCGCAGCCGGGCCTTCTCCAGCCGGATCGACACCCTGCCCAACGAGGAGTGGTGCCGGCTGAGCAAGTATGACCCGGATGGCGAAAATGAAATTCTGGCTGCCGTGCTCTACCGGTTTGGGGATGATTCTTACCAGGTTTGTCTGGACCAGGTAGCCAATATGGATGAAAATGCCCGCCAGGCGCTCGTGGACCTGCTTTTTGATGGCGTTGGCGAGTTTGACGTGCCTTTGCGTGAATTGGAGTACAGCAACTACGCTTTTGACCTGGTGATGGACCAGGGCGCCTACTTTGAATTCAAACGCCACCGGATGATGAGCCAAACTGTGCAGCAATTGGGGCCGGATTTGGGCTATACCCTGCCCAAAGCCATCTTGGAAGCAGGTTTCGAAGCGCCGTACCGGCAGGCCATGCGCAGTGCCGCGGAAGCTTTTGTGAAGGTTGAGGCCTCGATGCCCCAACTGGGTTCGTACCTGATCCCCAATGCCTTTAACCGGCGGGTACTTTGCCAGGCAAACCTGCGCGAGCTCTTCCACTTCATCAAGTTGCGCTGCAGTGAGAACGCTCATTTCTCCATCCGCAGGGTGGGGCGGGGGATGGCGGAAAAGGTGCAGGAAGTGCATCCCGCCTTGGCAAGAAAATTGCGCGTAGATGAAAAAGAAAGCAGCGCGAGCATTGCTGCCGATTTCTTTGAGGGCCTGACCGAGAGCGCCTTGTAAGCGCGATTGATTATCATGCTTGTTGCCCTGCCGCTCCTAGCTTTTTTGCTTTTATGGATATATTCCGGCAATACCCGGCGGGAGCCGCTTTGGCGGGCATCCTTCATTCAGGCGGTGATCATCTGGGGGGCCTATATGGTGGTGGTCACCGAGCTCCTCAGCCTTTTTAGAGCGGTTACGCGCCTGAGCCTTGCCCTGGCGTGGGGTGCCATGGTGCTTGGCGGGGCGATTTGGATCTTTGTTTGGCTTAAGCGCAAGCATGTATTGCGACTGCCGATCATTTACAGGGGCAAAGGCAAAAGAGTTGCAGTTCTGGATGTTTTGGTGCTGGCGCTCACGATCACTACGCTGGTGATCGGGTTTATCGCTCCGCCAAACTCACAGGAGGCAATGAGTTTTGGAATGACCCGGGTGGCGTATTGGGCTCAGAACCAGAGCCTGGCCCACTTTGCCACCCTGAATGAGAATCTTAACTCCGCCCCGCCTGGGCAGGGTATCGCGCTATTGAATTTTTACCTCCTGGCTGGCTCCGACCGCTGGTCGAATTTCATTGCCTGGGGGGCCTGGCTGGCCTGTATTCAGGCCGTGATGGCCATCGCGGGCTTTTTCAAGGCCAATCAGGCCGGCCAGCGGCTGGCTGCCATTTTTGCCGCCACGCTGCCTATCGCGCTGGCACTTTCCAGCGGCAGCCTGGACGATATGCTATCCACCCTTTGGGTGGTTTCCTATGTGCTCATCGTCTTTTTCTTTGATAAGGACCCTAATCACACCTTCAACCTCTTGCTGGCGGGGTTGGCAGCTGGGCTGGCTTTCGTAACCAAACCGATCTCCTTGATCATCCTCGTGCCTTTTGCCATTTATTTTTTGATATTGCAGGCACGCCAATTTGGTTTTGGCAAACTGGTGCAGCGCACCGCTGCCGGCGTACTGATCTTGTTTGTGATCGCCGGGGGCTTCTTCTACCGCAACCTGCAGACCTTTCGGATGTTTTACCAGTACGAGGCTTACATTCGTGATCTTAATACGGTAACCGGCCCCAAGGTATTTGCTTCGAATTTGGTGCGCAACAATTCGCTGCACGCGGACCTGCCCTTTACCCGGGCCAATTACTGGATCTACCAGCGGATCGTTGCCTTGCACGAGAAGATGCAAATGGATGTAAGCGATCCGCGGATCACCGAAGGCAGCTTTATGGTGCCGCCGCTGAACACCTCGGAAATGACTTCTGGCAATCCGCTGCATTTCCTGCTTTTCTCGGCTTGCTCCATCGCTCTGGTTGCAGGCGTATTGATCAAGAAGCAGGGGCAGCAGCTGCTGGCATACCTGGGCTTATTGGGCCTGAGTGTGATCTTCTTCTTGCTCTTTTTCAAATGGCAGCCCGATGGCAGCCGCTTGCACCTGCTCTTTTATATGATCGGTGCGCCGATCATTGGCTACATGCTGGGCTGGCTGGATGATAAGAAACCGCGCTGGGGAACGATCATCGCTGCTGTGCTGGTGTTTTTTGCCTGGCCCTGGGCCTTATTGGTCTACGAGCGGCCGGTTTTCGTCATGCCTGGCCTTACCAGCGATCTGCCGATCAGCAGAGCCAACCGGGATGAGCTTTATTTCGTGACTGACCCGGGCGCGGACCCCGTGTTTACATCGCTTGCCGCAGAACTAAATGCGACCGGTGCCTCAACGGTCATCGGCGTGGACATGGGCCTGGAGCACCATGAGTATCCCATCTGGGCTCTAACCCGCAAACCGAATGACCGGGTGCAGATCCAAAATATGCGTGCTTCACCATTGATGCAGCGGTATACCTTAAATGAATACGAACCCGACTATATTCTGAGCGATACCTGCGGGCAGGAATACACGGGTTACACGCTCAGTACCGAAGCCAACGGCCTGTGTTATTTCAAAAGGGTCCGCTAGCCTCCCGAGTTTTTGAAAAATAATATTTGTTTCTCAACCGGGGTGGGCCAGTTCAGAAACTTGACCCTTCCTGGTAGGCCGAGCACTGATTAGCCGCTGCCGTAGGAAATTTCTTTTCAGTTTCGAGACAATTTGAGAAATATTGCACAAATTGGCCTAGGCTCTTAATTTGGGCTTACAATTATAGTGGCGGAAAATAGGGCGAAATTTTAGCCTTACCTCTAATCCAAGCAAGGAGAATTTATGGCAACTCATTTATATCTCTCTCTTTTACCCGAAGCTCTGATCGTTTCCCAGTTGGACCCGGAAGAATTTGGGTTCTATTACGCGGTTGGCTCGGAGAAAAAATCCCGCGGTCAGGCGATGTTCTTCGAGGTAGACCTCAACTTCAGGCATCCCTTCTTCAGAATGGAAGACGCACTGGCACGCTGCAAACCTCACGAGGATGGGAGCCCCAAAGCCTCCATTTACGTCTCGGTATACCGGGTGCTCGAACACATGGATATGGACGCGCTGAAGAAACTATACCTGGTTACCATGGACGGACGCAGCCTGGCGCTCGATTCGGGCGAATATCATCCCGGCGAGCACGATGCTGAAGGCCTGCATCTCTACCAGGAGATCGTACCGGTTAGCCCTCTGGTGGTCAGCCGGCTGGACCCGGTGGGTTTTTACGATCTGATCGTCAAGAACCCCACCTCGCTGATCACGGTTCCCGCGATCTGTTTTACCGAATTGCAGTTGGGCGAACTTGCATTTGACCCTGTGATGGGCATCAGTGACCACCTGCCTTACGGCAACAGCGATCATCTGCGTCAGTGCCTCAGCGAAGTAAAGACCAAGTACATTTCGACCAAGATGGTTGACCGCATCTCATCGCCAGTGGTGCAATATCGCACCATCAAGAACGGTTTTTTTGTGGGCAATGGCAATGGCCTGAAATACTTCCCCATGCCCAGCATGCAGGAATTGCGCAGCGAGAATTACCGCTGGTTCCGCTCTGCAAACATGTGATCTAAGCATCTAGGCAGGCTGCCTGGGCAACCAGGTGGTCAAACCTGCCTGTCAATTTGAAGGAGTTATCATGGAGCATTTCAATACCTGGTTATATGTAGGCATCATTGGGGGCATCATTTCGGTGGCGGTTGCGCTGTACCTATATTTCTGGGTACTTAAGCAAGACCCCGGTACAGCCAAGGCGCAGGAAGTGGCAGCCTGGATCCAGGCCGGTGCCAAGGCATACCTCAAGCGCCTCTACACAGCCCTGGGCATCCTGGCGCTCAGCATTGCCGTAGTGATCGGGATCGTATTCAGCATCGATTCTGCCTCGCTCACACCGGAAGCAACTTTTCATTCCAGCTTACCGCTGGGCTTGATCATGGCGATTTGTTTTGTATTTGGCGCGCTTTGCTCGGCGCTGGCAGGCTTTTTGGGCATGAACGTGGCTGTGCACGCCAACGTCCGTACAGCAACGGCCGCCAGACACAGTCTTTCGAGCGCTTTTAGGCTTTCCTTTTATGCCGGCGCGGTGTTAGGTCTGGCCATGGTTGGTTTGGCTGTGCTGGGTATGAGCATTATTTACCTGCTTATCGGAGACGCCCAGGCAGTCCTGGGCTTCAGTTTTGGCGCCAGCACCCTGGCCCTGCTGGCCAAAGCCGGCGGCGGCATCTACACCAAAACGGCTGACATCGCTGCTGACCTGGTGGGTAAGGTGGAAGTAGGCATCCCGGAAGATGATCCCCGCAACCCGGCCGTTGTGGCCGATAACGTGGGTGACAACGTTGGCGATGTGGCCGGCATGGGCGCGGACATCTTTGACAGCTACGTGGCTTCGGCTGTCGCTGTGATGCTTTTAGGCGCCAGCTTCAGTCTGCAGGGTGTGCTGGACCCGGTGCTATACACCGTTCTGCCTTTGATCTTATGCACATTGGGTACATTTGCCTCCTTGATCGGCATCCAATTCGTGCGCGTGAAAGAGGGGGGAGAACCCGGGGCTGCTCTGAACCGGGGAACAATCATCACCTGTGTGATCTTTGCCGGCATGATCCTGCTGCTCAAAGCCTTCTCGCCTGAATTGAATTGGGGCGTGGTGTGGTCGGGCATTGCGGGCATTGTGGCAGGCATCGTGATCGGCTTCACCTCAGATTACTTCACCAACGACAACTTTAAACCTGTTCAGGAAACCAGCCGGGTTTCCACATCCGGCTCCGCGATCACGATCATCACCGGTTATTCCTACGGTCTGATCTCGATAGTGCCTTCCGTGCTTGGAATTGTTATCGCCACTTTGGTTGCCTACTTCGTCTCTGAAGCGAACGGTTTGCCCGGAATCTACGGAATTGGTATTGCCGCGGTGGGCATGCTGGCGATCAGCGGAATGATCGTTAGCGCAGATGCTTATGGCCCAATCGTGGACAACGCGCGGGGCATCGCCGAGATGGCGGGGATGGGGCAGGAAGTGATCGACCGCGCCGATGTGCTTGACTCGGCGGGCAATACCGCCAAGGCGATCACCAAAGGGTTCTCGATCTCGGCTGCGGCGCTGACAGTACTGGCTTTGTTTGCTGCTTTTGCCGAGGTGATGGCTGTTTACGGTGTGGATATCCAGATCAGCCTGCGCGATCCCCTGGTGGTGGCAGGCGTGTTCCTGGGAGCGATGACCCCGCCGCTTTTCAGCGCCTTGACGATGCTGGCGGTGACCCACAACGCCTTTGACATGATTGAGGAAATTCGCGGCCAATTTAAAGCCGATCCTGGCATTCTGGCGGGAACATCCCTGCCGGATTATGCCAAGTGTGTGAGCATGGCGGCCCAGGGTGCCTTGAGCTCCCTGGTACTTCCTGCCTTCCTGGCGGTGGGTCTGCCCCTCATTGTAGGCTTTGTATTCGGGCCAGAAGCGTTGGGCGGCTTTCTTGGCGGCGCCATCTTCACCGGCGTGATCTTCGCGCTCTTGATGAGCAATGCCGGCGGCCTTTGGGATAATGCCAAGAAGTTCATTGAAACCGGCAAGTTTGGCGGCCCTGGTTCTGAGGCCCATAAAGCCGCGGTAGTGGGTGACACGGTTGGCGACCCCTTCAAGGATACAGCTGGCCCTTCGCTGAACACGCTGATCACAGTAATGAGCCTGGTGAGTTCGCTCTTTGCCCCGATCATCGCTGCCTTCCATTTGTTCCGCTAAACTGGATTTGAGTAAGAAGAGCCGGTCCGTCAAGACCGGCTCTTTTGATGCACAGTATAATTTGGGCACACCAGAACCGAGGTCTTATGCGCCAAATACTCAGTAAAGTATTCATTTCAATGCTGCTTGCAGTGGTTTTAACGGGCTGCGGCCCGAAATTACTGTACCAGGACGACTTTTCGAATCTGGAATCGGGTTGGGATACCCATAAAAGCCCTACCGCAGGTACGGTCTATTCGCAAGGCGCTTACCGCATCACGCTCAACGAGGTCAACCGGGACCAGTGGAGCATCGCCCATCAGGATTTTGGGAATGTTGCCATTGAAGTGGACGCTTCAAAAGTGGATGGCAGTGAAGACAATAGCTTTGGCGTGGTGTGCAAATATCGGGATCTCAATCATTTTTACATGCTGCTAATCAGCAGCGATGGCGCTTACATGATCCAAAAGAAAAACGAAGGCACGATATCGCGTCTAAGCGGGGAGTGGTTTGAACTGAGCGACGCGATCAATAAGGGGAACGCCACCAATAAACTGAGGGCTGAATGCGGAAGCGACTACCTGGCTTTGTTCGCCAATGGGAAATTGCTCGCCAAGGTTAAAGACGCGGAATACACGCATGGAGACATCGGCTTTGTGGTGGGCTCGTACACCGAACCTTACGTGAGCATCGCCTTCGACAACCTTAAAGTCTTTGAATTACCCTAACTGAGTTTGTTTGCTATTCCAGTTTGCGCCGCGCGTGGTTGCCAATGGCTTCCCGCAGCGATTCTGCGTCTTTAGGGGTAAAAAAGGGCAGGTAGCGGCGCATGATGTGCTCAATGGCGTGGGTGTCGCTTTCCGCGAGCACCTGTTTGAGAAAGTAGATTGTTTCGGAGGGGTTGCGCCGCGCCAGGTGCCCAACGATATCCTGCAAGGCGCTTAATATCCGCGGATCATGCTGCTTAAAGAATGGCCGCAGGAGTTTGTAAATGCTGACAAAACTGGAAAGCGGTCGGGCGGGGAGGTCGTAATCCAGGGCCAGCAAGCCTGACTGCTGCAGGTGAAAGGAATTGGAATCCAGCAGTTTTCCAAGGAGCGCTTCCCACTGTTCTTTTGCCTGTGAGCGCAAGGAGGACGGGGCTTTTTCAAGCACCGCGGCCTGGAGCGCTCGGTCCAGAGGCTGGCTTAGCCAGGTTGTAATCCGGTTTTCGGCCGCGGGGGTGTATTCCAATGGCAGTTGGCCCAGCATAAATGCCGCCAGGTCCCGGGATTCGTAATACTCATCTTCCCACAGAGCGTCAATCAGCGCCAAACTTTCTTCCGGACGCTGAAGCACCGCAGGCTTCAGGCCCAGTTCGACCTGCCGGACCACCTGGGGGGGCAGCTCATAGTGACGCATAAAGCTTTTACGCATATTTTCCTTACTCACTTTACGCGCGTAGAGGTGGTAGCTGGAAAGCAGTTCATGCAAGCTGCGGCGGAAAGCCTGAGGTTCGCCAAAACTATCCGTGAGCGCTGAAATCTGCCGATCCAGCCGGGTGAGATCGATGGCGGGCATCTTAGTGTTCTGGTCTTCCGCCTGGGCTGTTTTGGATGTCCAGTACCAAGGCTTGAAGCAGCATCTGAAAGCCCATGATCAATGGCAAAACAGCAATCATCACCGTGCCGGTTGAGGCGGCAACACCCGTGCGGATCGAGGCGATCCAGTGAAAGGCGCCCCAGACCGCTCCAAACCCGACCGATAAAAGACCGGCAAAAAGTAAAAGCGATACTGCCGTGAAATCCCTTAGATAGTAGGCGCGTCCGATGCGGGTGAAGAAGCGGCCTAGAAGTTTTACCGAAAATTCCAAAATGGAATACGGCACCGAGAGTGAGCTTTTTTCGCTGCCATACTTGGCGGGAATCGCAACGTCTTTTACGCGGGCACGCTGGTAATAGAGCTCGCAGAGCATGCTCGTTTCAAAGAAATAGCGATCTTCCAGTTCATCAAAGTTCAAGTTGGCGAGGGCGGCTGCGCTAATGGCGGTGTACCCATTGGTTGGATCGAAGATCTGCCAATAACCTGAGGCGAGTTTGGTGAGGAAGGATAACGCCAGATTGCCGGCGCGCCGGATGGCCGGCATTTGCCTGAGCGGCGTGCTATCCAGAAATCGGTTACCCTTGCAATACTCGGCTTTGCCTTCCAGAATCGGCTGGATTAATGCCGGAAGGTAGGCAGGGTCCATCTGCCCGTCGCTATCGATCTTGACCGCGATGTCTGCCCCCTGGCGCAGGGCTTCTTGAAAACCTGTTTTCATTGCCCCGCCAACGCCTAAATTGACCTCGTTCTGCAGGGCTACTACCCTTGGGTCTGAGGCAGCCAGGTTTTGGATGAGCGCCCAGGTTTCGTCCGGGCTTTTATCGTCCACAATGATGATGTGCCGAATGGTGGGCGGTATCGCTTCTACCACGGCGCGCAGGGTTCCCTGGGCTTTGTATGCGGGGATGATGACGGCGATGCTGGTTTCAGGCTGCATGGTCATTCAGAATTATAACAAGCCAAGGCCTGCCGGGACGATGCCTCCTCTAGAGAAAGTGGAGCAGATTCAGACCTAAACAGGCGCAAAGCAGACCAAAACCAAGGTAAGCTACGCTGCGGCTAAGCCGGGTAGGGGCATGCTGGCGCGCGACGGCTAAGATGAAAAGCGGTATCAGAGGGATGAAATACCGTCCCTGAACTCCCCATGCCCAGGCTTCCTGTAAAGGCGTGTAGAGAATATAGAGCGCGATAAAAACCATGGCAACGCTAGCTATGCCAATGAGAAGGCTCAGCACCCGTTCCCAGGGACCTATTCTGTTAGGGTACAGCGAGTCTCCCGCGACCAGGAGCATGAACCCCAGAGCCCAAAGCCAGTAAAACCATGCCGGCAGGTACTGGCTCAGGCGGCCGAATACGCCGACCAGAGTTTGGAAATAATAGAGGTAATTCATCCGGATGGAGGTCCAAATTATGCTGATGACGCTCCAGGGTTTAGCGAGGATGGCCTTGATCTGAACGATAGGGTCCAGGTTGTGCGGATTGTGCAGGACCATCTGGCGGCCGAGCTGCTGCTCGACGATCCATTGCCAGGACGCCATGGAAACCCAGGTAATTGCCAGAAACCCGAGTACGGCAAGAATCTTTTTTTGCTTCGTTCCGAAACGTTCAGTTGGTACGATCACGAGCAGCAGGGCCGGAAGCAGATTGGTTTTGCCGGTCTGGCCAATGAGGAAGAAAAGCAGACCAAGCACCAGATAATCCCGGGTTTTGAGGACGCTATCCGGATTGAAGCGGTGATGCAAAATGAGGGCAAAGATGAGGATGGCCAGGCTGTTCGAAATTGAATCGTAGGAGTAGGTTGCTGCCAGAAAGAGCGCCATCGGCAGCAGCAAAAAACCTGCCAGGCTAAGCTTGAGCGTAGGAATCAGCTTGATGGCAAGGCTGGTGATACCCAGCCAAAAAAACAGATTACTGAGCCTGCCAACGGTGAAGATCAAACTGATGTTATTCGTGAATAAACGTGCCGCGGATACCCCCAGAAATTGCGGAAGGTACATCAGCGGAGAGGAATTCAACTGATAAAAAGCGTGCGGGAGGCGGTCCTGAGCGTTTAATTTTTGCTGAGCCGGAAACTCAAGGACTGCCCTGGGCAAAGTTGTGGTTTCATTTGGCAGCAGGACCAACTCCGAAAGCGAGAAGGCGCGCTGAAAGTGGTAAGCCTCGTCCGGAGCGTTGAGCGCCGGGACTTTGAAAGACAATAAAAGCCCGGCCAGACCGGCAATCAGCAGGTATATCGCCCAGATCGGCAGCTTACTTATTTGGTGCGGTCCAGGCGACTGGGCTGGTTTTTGCATAGGCTTGTGCTGCCTGGCTTAATACCCCTTGGCAAAGTAGGCGATCTTATTGGTCTTCTTACCGGTGAGGAAGCAAACGCCTTCGCCTTCAACGTTCGGCACATAATTACGCAGAGTTGCCCTGGTATCTTCCTTGATTTTGGCTTCATTCTGGCGGTCATCGTGCCACCATGCCTTGACCCAACCCTTGTTCTCAACCACGTCCTTGAAGTCTGCGTAGTTATCCACTTCAAAGATGTGATCATCGCGGAATTGGGTGGCCTTACCCAGCAGGGCAGCTTGTATCTCGCTGAGCAGCTCAGGGATGGCCTGTTCGTAGCCGGCAGCCGGCAGGAATTGCTTGCCATCACGGCCAGGAATATCCCTGCGGGCGAGGGCGATGCTGCCTTTTTCAACGTCTTTCGGGCCAATTTCAAGACGCAGAGGAACGCCGCGCATCTCCCAGTCGTTGAATTTGAAACCGGGGGTCACTTCCTCGCGGTCGTCCAGTTTGGTGCGAATTTGCAGCGCTTCCAATCCAGCCTGAAGGCGGGTGATGGTTTCCATCACGGGTCCTTTTTCAGTGTCCTTGCGGTAAATGGGCACCAGCACTACCTGGTAAGGCGCCAAATTGGGCGGCAGGATAAGGCCCTGATCATCGCCATGGGTCATGATCATCGCGCCGATAAAGCGGGTGGACAGGCCCCAACTGGTCGTCCAGCAGTGCTGCAAGGTGTTATTCTCGTCCAGGAACTTGATGTCGAAGGCTTTGGCAAAATTCTGGCCCAAAAAATGGGACGTGCCGGCCTGGAGCGCCTTGGTGTCGCCCATCATGGCTTCGATCGAATAAGTAGAGACCGCCCCGGCAAATTTCTCGGTTTCGCTCTTTTGACCGGGCAAGACTGGAACGGCAGCTTCGTTCTTCGCGAAGTCCGCATATACATTGAGCATGCGCTCTGTTTCTTCAACGGCTTCGGCTTGGGTGGCATGGGCGGTATGGCCTTCCTGCCAATAAAATTCCAGCGTGCGCAGGAAGAGTTTGGTGCGCATTTCCCAGCGCACCACATTGGCCCATTGGTTGATGAGCACGGGCAGGTCACGGTAACTCTGGATCCACTTGGCGTACATCGTGCCAATCACCGTTTCCGAAGTTGGTCGGACCACCAGAGGCTCCTCCAATTCCACGCCGCCACCATGGGTAACCACGGCAAGTTCGGGGGCAAAGCCCTCGACGTGTTCTTTTTCTTTGGTCATGAAAGACTGGGGGATGAGCAGCGGAAAGGCAGCATTGACGTGCCCGGTGGCCTTGAAGCGCGCGTCCAGCGCTTTTTGAATGTTCTCCCAAATAGCCCAACCGTAAGGGCGCACGACCATGCAGCCGCGCACAGGGGCGTAATCGGCCAGTTCGGCACGCAAGACCAGCTGGTTGTACCATTCGTTGTAGTTCTCAGCGCGGGTGGGCAATTTCATTTCGTCCATACTTAACCTCGATTAATCATTTTTGAGAATTCTGCCAGGGCTTGCGGTACATCCGGAGCGCAAACCAGCAGTGCTTTATCCTTACTTGCAATTTGGGGCGCGCAGGCATTAAAGAAGGCCTCGAAGGTCTTCTGCCAAGCGTTGCCGATGGCTATCAGCGGCTTCACTGGCATGGAGCTGACCGCCATGAGATTCAGGGCCAGGATGATCTCGCCCATGGTGCCAATTCCGCCGGGAAGGGCGAAAAAAGCATCCGCCTCGCGGACGAGCACTTCCAGCCGGGAATTCAGGTTGGGTGTGCTGCGATGGTCCTGGATGAAGGGGTTTGGCCCCGTAGGCCGCCAGCTGTCAATATCCGCGCAGGTGACCCCGATGGTCTTACCGCCGCCATCCAGCGCGCCTTGAGCCGCGGCTTGCATCACTCCAAAATAGCCGCCGGTCATCACGGTGTGGCCCTGGCGGCCTAGGGCGAAGCCTAATTCATAGGCTTGGGTATAGTCCGAGGATCCTTCACGGGGGCCGGCTGAACCAAATACAGCTACGATCATGCTGTGCCTCCGGTGCGGTGTTCAGGCCAGCTGCGCAGGGAATTCGCGGCCAGTTTATCCAGCACCGCTGCTTCCAGGTCGATCCCGCTCACGGCTGCCAATTGCAGGAGGTATAGGGTTACATCGGCCAGCTCTCCGGCTAGTGCAGCCTGGTCGGCGGTTTCATGCCACTGAAAATGCTCCAGCACTTCCGCGGCTTCCAGGCAGAGCGAAATGGCCAGGTTCTTAGGCGTTTGGGCCTTGGGTGAATCCGGGGCGTACCAGCCCTTGCTCTCCACCAGGGCGTGCATGCGCGCGGTCAGTTCGGCAATATCCATAGCCTTGAGATTATACGCTGAAACTCTGCGGAACCGGATGCCGGACTGAGCGGCGGCGAATTCCAGATTTATTGCTGGCCAAAGAAAAGTTCGCGCCACACTTCCCAGGTTTGCAGCTGAGGAGCATATTGGGTGGGCATTGGGGTGGGGGTAAGCTGCGGACCAGGCTCGGGGATGAGGATGAGCGGTTCGTCGCCGGGCTTTACCAGGTGTGCATCCTCCCGGGCCCATTCCTCCAGGGCTTTATCGCTCTGGGCGTATTCCATCCTGGCTTCCAAAGCGGTGTATGTTTCCTGCAGCTGGACCATCTTGGTCTGGAGGGCCTTTTCCTGCTTGTCCAGGCGCAGCATGGTGCTCATGCGGTTGTTGAAGTCCATCATTAGAAAAACGAGCACAATGATCACAAGGATCAAGAGCAGGCGGCGGTTGGCCCACCGGCTGGCCTTAACTCGGTCTAGCGCGCTTTTCATGCCCATATTTGTGCAACTCTTATACCAAAGGACGGCGCGTAACGGAAAGCTTAAACAAAAACAAGCTCACTGAGCTTGTTTTATGCCGAAGGAGAGATTTGAACTCT
>DHPL01000026.1:29215-30597 GCA_002407905.1 Anaerolineaceae bacterium UBA5365 | reverse complement strand
CAAATGGTTGGCCGAGGATTCGGGCAAGGTGCAGGGCGGCGTCGCGGAAGCGCTGGCACAAAACCTGTACCTTTAACACCTGATGAAAACACAGCACGGTAAGAGGCAATTTTTAGGCAAAATATCGGCGCTTTTGCTCTGCACCGGAATGAGCCTGGTGTTGGCTGCCTGCTACCGACCGATGCTGAATTACGACCCCTGGAAGATCCCGGCTGGCTCGCAGTCCGGCCCGCTCCCGGGCAATGGTTCCGCGATATCCACCTTCGCCAGCAGAGCCGGTACAGTGGGGACGCCTGCGCCGGTGAACGCATCGCCCACACCAACTTTGGGGGCTACCTTCACCCTGGCGCCGCAAGGTCCGCAGCCCACGCCCAACCAGCCAGCCGCATTGCCGGAATTGCGCTCCGAGGCCTATGAATATACCGTGCGATCCGGGGACACCCTGGCGCGGATCGCTTTGAACAACCAGGTCAGCGTGAAGCAGATCGTGGATGCCAACGAACTCAAAAACCCGGATCTGCTCAATCCGAATGACAAGCTGATCATCCCGCCTGCCACCGCTAATGAGCCTGGCCCAGCCTTCAAACTGATCCCTGACAGCGAGGTGTACTACGGTCCGGCAGTCAAGGGTTTTGATACACGGGCCGTGATCCAGCAATTCAACGCCTACCTGAATGCCTACAGTGAAGAACTGGAAGATGGCAGCAAACTGACCGGCGCGCAGATCGTTCAGCGGGTGGCGGATGATTTTTCGGTCAATCCGCGCCTGCTTTTGGCCGTTCTGGAATTCCAGAGCGGCTGGCTCACCCAGGCCAACCCTGCCGAAGCGACGCTCAGGTTCCCCATGCGCTGGCCAGACAGCAACCGGGAGGGTTTGTATAAGCAGCTCAGCTGGGCGGCGAATGAACTCACCCGCGGATTTACGCTTTGGGGTTACCGTGCCCTGGCTGTATGGACGCTGGCCGATAGCAATGTGATCCGCATCGACCCAACGATCAATGCCGGCACGGCTGGGGTGCAATACTTGCTGGGCCTCCTGCGCAACCGGGACCCCTGGTTCAACGCGGTTAGCGAGGGCGGTTTTATCCAGACCTACCGCACGCTGTTTGGCGACCCATTCGCCTTTACACAGGAGCCGCTCTTGCCTGAGGGACTCTCCCAGCCCACGCTGCAGCTGCCCTTTGCCCCGGGAGATACCTGGTACTTTACCGGCGGCCCCCATTGGGGCTGGGGCACAGGTTCGCCCTATGCTTCCCTGGATTTCGCGCCTTCCGGAGAGGAATTAGGCTGTTTTGAGAGTCGGGAACCGGTCACGGCAATGGCAGCGGGGGAGATTGTGCGCTCCGGGAATGCCCAGGTGGTGATCGACCTGGATGGCGACG
>DHPL01000026.1:15325-29125 GCA_002407905.1 Anaerolineaceae bacterium UBA5365 | reverse complement strand
GGTGATCGACCTGGATGGCGACGGTTCGGAGCAGACCGGCTGGACAATTTTGTATATGCATATCGCTACGGAAGGGCGTGTGCCAGCCGGCACGCGCGTGGAACCGGGCGATTTGATAGGTTATCCCTCTTGCGAGGGCGGCGTTTCAAGCGGGACGCACTTCCACATCGCCCGCCGTTACAACGGCATATGGATAGAGGCGGGCGGCTCGATCCCATTCACGATGGATGGTTGGGTCGCGGAAGGCACCGGCACAGTTTATGACGGGTATTTGGTGAAAGATGGCAATTCAGTCGAAGCCTATAATGGTCGTTCCGAGATTAACCAGATCGGAATCCAGACAAGATAAACTACTCCGGCAGCACCAGGAACGCCGGCAGCGCTTTATGCGCAATTTGCTGATGGCAGTCTTGGCCATGGTTAGCGGGATCTATTTCCTTGGGCGTGTGCAAGCCAACCAGGAAGCCCGCGCGGAAACACCTCCGCCCGTTTTAGCCGCTGCATCCGCAGCGCAAGATGCCGAACCGAACAACCAAGCCGAGCCTGAGGCAGCCGCTGAACCGGCGGAATCCTCAGAGGCTGCAGCACAGGCCCTGCCTGAACCCGCGCAGAAGCCTGAAGCGCTTGACGGCCCGGTTTTGGATGCCCGCGCCGTTTTGGGAATGCAAGGCCAGGAGCCCAACCCTGCCGCAAATAATGCTCCTGCTGCCGGAGAAACTGATGCCCTTCCGAATATAGCTGAACTGCCATTGGAAGCCAGGCCAATCGCCTACGTTGTAGACGCACCGATCTCTTACTACGCCCAGAGCGGAGACAGCCTTGGCGTGCTGGCTGTACGGTATGGGGTGGATGCCAGCGAGATTCGCAGTACCGGTGAGATACCGGCCAAAGGCTTCATTCCGGCTGGGCAGCTCTTGCTGATCCCAAATAAATTGGGTGAGACCAGCCCAGGCACCAAGATCTTCCCCGATTCAGAGGTCGCCAACTCGCCATCCGCGGTTGGCTTTGACCTGGAGGCCTACGTAGCCAGCGCCGGCGGTTATCTGGCGAGCTACCAGGAGCCTTTATACGCCAATGGGATGAAGACCGGGGCAGAGATCGTTGCGATCGTGGCCAAAGAATTTGCCATCCATCCCCGCTTGCTCCTGGCGCTTTTGGAATATGAAAGCAATTGGGTCTTTGGCCAGCCAGCCAGCGAGGAAGCGCGCAGCTATCCTCTGGGCTTCATCCAGGAAGGCAAGGTGGGTCTGTATAAACAGTTGGTCATGGCTGCGGGCGTCATCGAAAGCGGTTACTATGGCTGGCGGGAAGGTACTGTTGTAGCGCTGACCTTCCCGGACGGACGCAGTTTGCGCCTGGCCGCTGAGCTGAATTGCGGCAGCGTCGGGATGATGTACTACTTTGCCCAGAAGTTTAATTTCGACGACTGGTACTTGCGGTTGTATGGTGAACATGCTTTTGTTGAAACCTACAATGCGATGTTTGGGAATGCCTGGCTGATCGCCCAGGAATTTGAACCCTTGTTCACCCCTGCGGTTTTACAACCGGAGTTGATTCTGCCCTTTGAACCCGGCGTGACCTGGAGCTATACCGGCGGGCCGCATGCCGCATGGGGAGCAGCACAGGTTTTGGCTGCCATCGACTTTGCCCCGCCCAGCGCGGCCACCGGCTGCCTGGCGAATAACGCCTGGGTTGTTGCCAGCGCCGCCGGACTGGTAGTCCGTTCGGAAAATGGCGCGGTGGTCGTAGACCTGGATGGGGACGGGCTGGAAGAGACGGGCTGGAATTTGATCTACCTGCACATCGCCACCACGGACCGGGTACCGGTGGGAACCTGGCTGGAACAGGGGCAGCGGATCGGACACCCCAGCTGTGAGGGCGGATCGTCCACGGGGACGCATCTGCATATGGCCCGCAAATACAACGGCGAATGGGTGCCGGCGGAAGGCCCCCTGGCCTTTGACCTGCAAGGCTGGGAAGCCCGGGCCGGCCGCTTTGACTACAAGGGCTGGCTGGTGCGCGGCGATCAGGTGATCACGGCGAATCTCTTTGGAGCGCAGGAAGCGCATATTTCCCGCGAAAAATGAGTTCTGGCGCCTGTGGTATAAAGACATTTACCCTGATAAGGGAAATTTATGAGTAAGAATGTCTTTTACCGGGCAGCCCTTGGTTTTCTGGGCCTTTTGCTGCTGCTGAACGGTTGTACACACAAGAGCCCAAGTTACATCGTGCCTGAAACGGCAGCCACGGCTGCCCCAACGCAGGTTCTGCCTACCTCCACACCCTTTACCCCCAGGCCGGTCTACGCCCCGGGAACCCAGGTGGATTACATTGCCCAATCCGGCGATACGCTGGAGCTGCTTTCGTCCCGGTTTGGTTCTTCGGTGGCTGAGATCAGGCTGGCTAACCCCCAGATACCGGAAGACGCCACCACCATGCCTCCCGGATTCCCAATGAAGATGCCCATCTATTACGAACCGCTGTGGGGGCCGCAATACCAGATCATCCCGGACGCCGCTTTTGTGTACGGGCCCGACCTGAACGACTTCGACTTGCCTGCCTTCCTCCAATCCAGCACGGGATGGTTCAAAACATACGAGACCTACATCCAGGATAAGCACCGAACGGCCAGCGACCTGATCATGTGGCTTGCCCAGAACTACAGCCTGAGCCCCAAACTTTTCCTGGCTTTGATCGAATATCAAACCGGCGCGATCACAAACCCGGTACGCCAGCCCGGCGCGGAAAACGCTTTCCTGGGCTGGGTGAACCAGTATCGGGGCGTGTACCTGCAGCTTTATTATGTGGGTGATCTGCTGAACGACGGCTTCTACCGGTATGCCAACGGCGAACTGAGCAGCATTGAGCATCTGAATGGGGAGCTGGAGAACATCGACCCCTGGCAGAACGCTGCGAGCGTGGCTTTACAGACCTATTTTGCCCGTTTTTTGGAAGGCGATGCCTATCTGCGAGCTGTTGGCCCCGATGGTTTTGCGGCCACTTTTCGGCAGCTCTTCGGAGACCCCTGGGAGCGGGACACAACGGTGATACCGGGAAGTTTGCACCAGCCGGCGTTCATCTTGCCCTTCCAAAGGGGTACCACCTGGGCTTATACCGGCGGCCCCCATACCGGCTGGGGACGGCTGAAGCCCTGGGCGGCAATTGATTTTGCTCCGCCGATGAATGAGGCTGGCTGTGTGCCCACCGAGCAATACACCACCGCCGTCGCGGATGGGATCGTGGCCCGTGTGGACGATGGCATTGTGATCCTGGACCTGGATGGCGATGGAAACGAGCGGACGGGATGGAACATCCTCTACCTGCACGTTGCCACGGCGGACCGAATCAAAGTAGGCACGCGCGTGAAGCAGGGCGACCCCTTGGGGCACCCATCCTGCGAGGGCGGGATGGCGACAGGCACGCACATTCACATCGCGCGCAAGTTCAACGGGCAATGGATGCCCGCCGCGGGCTATCTGCCCTTCGATCTGGCTGGCTGGACGCCGGTGGAAGGCAGCCGGGCTTACCTGGGCACCCTGGTGCGGGGCGACGAGTTGCGCACCGCCAGCGTAAAGTCTGACTCTGGGTCGATGGTCGCGGCTGAGTAGATTTTTCAAGTTCTGATGATAAAAATAACACGAGAGGGCGGCTAAGCCCTTTCTTTTCTGTTGCGTGGCTTGCGGGTGTACTACCGCGTTTCAATCACGTAAAGCTTGTGCGGATCGAGATGGCCGCCGTTATACATCACTTCGAAGTGCAGATGCGGGCCGGTGCTCTGGCCGGTGGAACCCATCGAGGCGATCAGCTGACCTGCCGTGACGGCAATGCCGCAAGGCACCATGCTGTTATCCATCATGTGGGAGTAGAGGGTGAGGTAGCCATTACCGTGGTCGATCACGATGGTGTTGCCATAACCGCGGTTGGACCAGCCGGAGTAGATCACCACTCCGGAGTCGGCGGCAAAAATAGAGTAGCCCATGCGTCCGGCCCAGTCTACACCGCTGTGGGTGGGCGGGGTGTAATCGTAGCCGCTGAGCCAATGCTCGGTAGTAGGGTAGGCCCAATTGCCGGTGCCTACGGCCCAGGCTGTACTGTTACAGGCATGCGTGCCCAGGTAAGACACATTGGGGTGCTCCCCAACACCGTCGTTGCCGGGAGAAACCGTCATTGCCCAGATGGCTGCCGGGCGCGTACCGCCAGGCACAACCAGCATCGTGCCAGGCTTAATGTTCGGGTTGGCCAGGTCGCCCACCAGGGCCAGCGAAAGATGATTCAGCGGGTATTCCAGAATCGAGGCGGGCTCTACGTTGTAAAAACGGGAAACACCGTTCAGACCTTCGCCGCGTGCCCAGGCGTGGTAAACGCCATCCACGGGCAGGATGATCAGTTTTTGGCCGGGATAGATGCCATCGGGTGTATCACCGATGAGGTAGCGGTTGGCCCAGAGGATGGTCTCGGGTTTAATCCCAAAGGCTTCAGCGATCGAGAAAATGGAATCGGCTTCCTTGACCTGATAGGCAATGATCTCAGACCGGGGGCTGGGATATTGTTCCGGCATGCCTACCGGCAGCGAATCGAGCATCTTTCTTGCCGCGCGCGTCTGGATGTACTCGCCTTCGAGTCCCTCGGAACGGGTACCGTCCGGGACGATCAGCATGGTGCCTACCGGGATATTTGGGTTGCCCAGATCGCCCAATCTGGCGCGGTCCAGCTTATTGAGCGGGTAATCGATAATGTCGTCCGGGCTAACGTTGTATGCCGAGGCCACACCGTTCAAGCCTTCGCCAGCCTGCCACATGTGGTAAACACCATCCACCGGCAGAATGTAGAGTTCAGTACCAGTGGTGTAGTAGGTTAAGTCTTCACCTAATTGATACCGGTTGGACCATAGGATCGTGTTGGGGTCCAGGTTGAACTTCTCAGCGATGCTATAGATCGTGTCGCCATCCTGAATGGTGTAGCGGATCACATCCGCGCGGGTTTCAGGCGTGGGAATGGGCGTCTCGGTCGGCAGGGGTGTTTCGGTGGGCTCAAAGGGCTGCATCGGCGTGGCGTACTGAATCGCCGGGCTGCCCAGCGTGAGCTCTGCCGTAGGGGTTGGCGCTGGAGCGGCCGGTTTGCCGCTTACTGCCCAAAAAACGATCAGCGCCAGCGCTGCCAGGATGAGCAGCATGGCCAAAAGGAAACCCGGCTCGGTGTAGATCGGTTTTTGGGGCGGGATGTACGTTTCAATGCCTTCGTTCACAACAGGCGCTTCCTGGGCGGTAGGCAGGGCTTCCGCGGAAACTGGTTCCGCGGCTTTTGCGGCGTCTGGGCTGGCAGACGGCTCCTGATTTTCAGGGCCGGCATCATTTAAATCATCTAAAGGTTCCTGGCTCATATTTGCTCCAAGGAGGCATGATAATGGTGTTTGCTTCAGGCTGTCAAGTTAGGGGATGAAGTATTTGGCGTAGATTGGCGCAAGGTCAGTGCTGCTGTGGCGGGCAAAGCTAGCCTCAAAATCGGCACGGGTGCCCATCTTCCAGGCCATGGCGGAGGCGTAATCCTTCAACGCGGCAAAGAAATCTGCATCACCCATCGCGCCTCTGAGTTCCTGTAGAAAGCGCGCGCCTTGGAGGTAAACGCCGTTGCGGTAGGCATCGTAGCCGCCGGAATTTTCGGTGCTGGGGTTCACGTAGCCGGATGGGTTATGCACATCCACGCGCTGGTCCCACCACCAGCTGACGAGATCCGGGTGGTAGCGTTCGTAATACAGCAGTTCTGAATAAGTAGCGATCGATTCGTCCAGCCAGGGCTCCAGGGCCTGGTCATTCCCAACCACGCTGTAGAACCATTGGTGCGAAAGTTCGTGCGGGGTGAGAATGGTGAGGTTGTTCTTGGGGGTCTGGTCAAAAAAGTCGAACACCCCATAAGAGAGCATTACCATGCCATCCATTTCCATATTATGCAGGTAATCCGCAACCACAATGCTGATCAGGTCACGCTGATAGGGGTAGAGCAGATCTTCAAACAGCCTCATTGCCTGGGCGGCAATGGGCAGGATGGCCTCGCCGGTGCCGGCGTTCTCGTGATTGATGAAACTATAGGAGCGGATCGTGTAGGCGCCTTCCTGAACTTCGTGGATGAAGTAAGAGTCGCTGATGGAGAAGGCAAAGCCCCGCGCGGCTTCCAAATGGTAACGATATTTCCCGGATTTGGGTTCGCCTTGCGCTTCGGCGCTGGCGGCGACTTCGATGAGTTCCGGGCGGTTGCTCAGGCTGAGGCTCACATCGAAGTCAGCGAGGTCGTTAACGATGTACTCGCCAACGTAGACCTGCTTCGTATTATCGTAGACCGGGGCGTGCATGATGAAGCCTTTTTCAGCCAGGTACGCAGGAATGTAGGGGTACCAGTTCACCAGATTGGTCTGCTGATCTGTGGCGCCAAAAGTGGCCGCCTGGTTGGGCATCACCAGGCGAAAAACAACGTCGATCTCCAATAGCGCGTCCCTGCTTAAGGGGCTGGCGAGGTCCAGCCAGATGGTTTGTTCCTGCTGGCGGTAAGTGCTGGCGGGCTGGGTGGAAAGGCTGCCGAGGTTAAACGCCCCGGGGAAATAAAGCGGAGGAACATGCAGCGGAATTTGGCTCATCTCGCTGCCAGTGGTATTTGTGTAGCTTATTTTTTGGACAACGTTCGCGTACCGCGAGTAGTAGTCCATACTGACTTGCAGCTCGTAATGCGTGCGCGGACCGGGCGCTGGCTGTATGCCGGCCGCCGGCGCTGGAGAGGGGTTGGGCGTTGGCTGAGACTCCGGGGAAGTTGGCGATTGGGTGGCCAGATGCACCATGGGCGGGGGCAAAGTTTCTGCTGAGGCTTGAGGTTGGGTCGCGGTGAGAGCAGGGGCTTCGTTGCCCGGTTTGCATCCGGCGATGAGCATGGCAATCATGAGGAAGGTGAGAAGGGTTCTGGCAGGGCCTTGGCGCATCATCGGTCTCTTTTGGCGAATTCTACCAGACTTGGAGGTTCACCAATTTGTACTCCGGCTCCGCTTTTTTGCCCGCTTGGCATTAGAATAGCCCATTGCTATGAGCACAGGAACTGAAAAGCGGATCTCAAACCCGATGCGCAACTTTTTGCGCCTTTGGACCGGCCAGGTCTTTTCGATCGTTGGGTCCTCGATCAGCGGCTTTGCCCTGGGCATTTGGGCCTGGGAGATGACCGGCAAGGCCACACCCCTGGCGATGGTGGGCTTTTACTTTATGCTGCCCATGATGGTGATGAGCCCCTTTGCCGGGGTCTGGGTGGACCGTTTGCCGCGCAAGATCGTGATGGCCATCAGCGACATCGCGGCGGGAATCGCCACCTTCTTCCTGCTTGTGATGTTCCTCAACGGTCGGCTGGAGATCTGGAACATTTACATCGCCGCCATCATCAATGGCCTGGGTCAGGCCTTCCAGTGGCCGGCTTACAGCGCGGCCATGTCCACCATGCTGCCCAAGGAACAGTACACGCGTGCCAATGCCCTGGTTTCCATGGCTGAATCGGGCTCGCAGATCTTTGCCCCCATTCTCGCAGCGGCGCTCTACCCACTCATCGGTCTCCGCTGGATTCTGGTGATTGACCTGAGCACCCTCAGCCTGGCGCTCTTCCTGCTTTTCCTGACCAAGGTGCCCCCGGTAAACAGGGCAGAACTAAAGGAAGACCAAAAAGGCTCTTTCTTTTCTGAACTGGCGTACGGCTTCAAGTTTGTTTTCCAACGCAAGCCGCTTCTGCACCTGCAGATCGGCTTTATGCTGGTGAACCTCTTCATGGGGGTTCGCGGCGCATTTGCCACCCCGCTGATCTTAAGCCGCACGGATAACAACCTTACCCTTTTAGGCACGATTCAGAGCGCTTCAGCGATTGGAGGGCTGCTGGGCGGCATGGCGATGGCCGCCTGGGGCGGAATGCGCCGCAAATCGCTGATGGTTACGCTGGGCTGGACCTCTTTTGGCTTTTTTGGCGGAGTTTTGTTCGGCCTCGCCCGTAGCGCGCCCCTTTGGCTGGCTGCCTCCTTCCTGGATATGTTTTTCATGCCCCTGGCCAACAATGGCAACCAGTCCTTATGGCAAAGCAAGGTACCGCCTTCACTCCAGGGGCGGGTTTTTTCGGTGAGGCGCTTGATCGCCATGATGGTCTCGCCAATCGCAGCGGCGGTGGCTGGCCCGCTGGCGGACAAGGTTTTTGAGCCGGGAATGGCACATGCCGGCAGTTTGATCAACCAAGTCTTTACTCCCATCGTGGGCAGCGGAGCCGGAAGCGGTATGTCGGCCCTGGCATTGATTTGCGGCATCCTGGGTATGACCGTTGGCATTTACGGCTGGCTGAACCCCAACGTGCGTAACGCCGACTCACTCCTGCCGGACCATGATGAAAGCCAGGATGCCCAGGCAGCGGCCGAACCAAGCCCAGGTCCTGAGCCTGCTTAAGCTCAACCTTTTTGCATGAAAACAGCGCCTTAAGATTCAGGCGCTGTTCTGTTTTGTTGGAAGATAAGCAAAGCCAGCTCGCACCGCTGGCTTATTGCTAATACTCAAACCTCGATGATGGTGATTTCGCTGCTGATCTCGGCGGTCTTGCGCATCATCGCGATGCCCTGGCAATACTTGGTTTCAGAAAGCTCAACCGCTCTTTCCACGTCCGCGCGGACGATATCTTTGCCGGTGACCACGTACTCGAAGTGCATGCTGGTGAATACCTTGGGGTGGCCATCGGTATTGCTTTCAACGTGCACGCGCACTTCAAAGTCGCGCAGGTCCACTTTTTTCTTGCGCAGGATGGAGATGACATCCATGGAAGTACAGCCGGCAGTGCCCATGGCAATCAATTCTGTCGGGCGGAATCCGAGGTTTCTGCCGCCAACAGCTTCGGAACTATCCAGGTCCACCGTGTGACCAGAACTGGCGCTGGCCTCAAAATGCATCCCATCGATCAGTTTTACTCTCGCGTCCACTTTTCTCCTTTCCGGCCAACCTGGCCGGAGAATGTTTTTATTATCAGGTAAATGACCCGGATTGCACCTTGCCGCACTTTTTGCAGTAGAGGGTGAGGGTACTATCGTAGTCCACCTCATTGGCGTGGCAAAACGGGCAGGGGTGCCCATAGCGCAAGCGCGGTCCCGGGCTGCGGCGGCAGATCTGATAGCTCTGTCCGGTGCTATACAAGGATGCGGCAGGTAAAATCTGCCCCTTTTCCTTTGGTGTCTCTTCCGTTTCCAATAGCCCTCCGCAGAATAATTGGGCTAATGTCTATTATAGAAAAAAAGACCTCGTAATCAAAATGTGTTTTTGGGCATCAAGCCGGCTCGGCTTTTGCCGGCGCGCTGAGCGGCCATGTGGGCTGAACATCGAAGCCCAGGTCGCCTGCCTGCCCGGCATCCAAATGCCAGAAGCCGGCCCCGGCGATCATGGCAGCGTTATCCGTACAGTAGGTTAATTGCGGGATGAAGACCTTAAACTCATCCTGTTTCAGGAAGGCCTCCCGCAGGGCTGAATTGGCCGAGACCCCTCCGGCAACGATGATGTCTTTGGCTTTGTAGGAGTGGGCTGCCGCGATGGCCTTCTCGTAGAGTGTGGTGACCACGGTCGCCTGGAAAGAGGCAGCCAGATCTGCCACTGGAATGGGACGGCCCTGGGCCTTCAGTTCCTCAACCACGCGCAAAACGGCGGTCTTGAGACCGCTGAAGGAGAAGTTCCAGGGCTCGTTCAGCTTGGCGCGGGGGAAGTTAAAGGCGTGGGGGTTGCCGCCTTCGGCGGCTTTCTGCACCGAAGGGCCGCCAGGATAGGGCAGGTCCAAAAGCCGGGCAACTTTATCGAAGGCCTCGCCGGCTGCGTCGTCCACGGTGCCGCCCAGGCGTTCGTACTGGAGGTGTCCGCGCATCAGTATCAGTTCGCTATGCCCGCCGGATACCAGTAAGGCGATCAGGGGGAATTTGGGTTCCGGCTCAGCCTCCTGGCCTTCCGCCCGCAGCCAGGCGCTATAGATGTGGCCCTCGAGGTGATTGACGCCATAAAGCGGCAATCCGGCGGCCATGGCCAGGCCTTTGGCCATGTTCACGCCTACCACCAGGCTGCCGGCAAGGCCGGGCCCACGGGTCACGGCTACGGCATCCAGGTCCGCAACGCGCAGGTGCGCGTTTTGCAAGGCCTGCTGAACGACCGGATAGATCGCTTTAACGTGCTCACGCGAGGCTAGTTCCGGGTATACGCCGCCAAACTGGGCATGCAGGTCCACCTGGCTGGCCACTACTGATGAGAGGATCAGGCGGCCATCTTCCACAATGGCGGCCGCGGTTTCGTCACAACTGGATTCAATGCCCAGTACGCGTAAATTTTTCTTTTTCATGCCACCTCCCTGGGGTTCAGGCCTGGCTCTTTAAAGGGATCACCAATTGGTGCGGAAAGTCAACAAAGCGTTCAACGCTGCCGTCGGGGTGCATGAAATAACTGTCTTCAATACGGATGCCCCAACCCTTGCTCTCTGGATAGTATAGTCCAGGTTCGATGGTAAAAACATGCCCGGGCTGAAGCTCGTTGCTGGGGTCATCGAGGTTGCCTGAACTCGGTTTTTCATGAACGTTTAAACCTAGGCCGTGGCCCAGGCCGTGTACGTAACCCTCCACAGCGGTCTTATCCTTGCGGATGGTATTGTGACCGGCAGCTTCAAAGAGCTCACAGGTAAGGGTTTGGGAATGGCTGAAATTTTTGCCCATCTCCAGGCCTTCAAGCACCGCGAAATGCACTCTGTCCACCAGGTCGTAGGCTTGCTGCACCTCCGGCGGGGCAAAGCCGACGCACCAGGTACGGGTGAAATCGTAGAAGTAGCCGCCGCCTTTTTCACAGGGGAAGATGTCGTAGACGATGGTCTTGCCGAGCTCGATCGGGTCGCTGGGGGTGCCGGAGTTATGCGGCACGCCGGCATCCTTGCCGATGGCGAAGATAAAGCCGTCCGGGTCTTCCAGACCGTTTTCACTCATCCAGAGACCAATTTGGGCCTTGACGTCCCCGATGGTCAGCGGGCTGCCATCAGCCTTGACAAGGGTTTGGCCGCTCACCTCCGAGTTGGCCAGGAGGTCCCAGGTATTCTGGACGACCTTCATCGTGGCCTGGGCTACCTGGCGGATACGCTCGATCTCGTCCGGGCTTTTGGTGGCCCGGGCTTGCAAGAGCACTGCTTCCTGAGCATCCCCGACGAATTGCACTCCGGGCATCAGTTCCTCCAGCTTATTGAGCATGCTGTGAAAAGCGCCGATCTCGCGGACACCCGTGACCAAAATGCGGCCCTGTTTCACGCCGGCTTCTTCCAACAATTCTTTATAGTAGAGGGCGCTGGCCGTGAGGATGTCGTTCGGGTTTTCCTTGAGGAGCTCCCGCTGGCGGCTTGCGTCGTAAGTGATCAGGTCAAAACCGCTTTTGGCTGCCTCCTCACGCTCCATCACGCCATGCGCCAGCACGGGCCTGTGGCCGGGACGGACAAAGAGGTCCGCGCGGGTCAGTTGCCCGGTACCGCAGAGGTAGGCCATCGGCGGGTTGTGGGTGGACGGACCGCTGACCCAAATGGCGTCAAAACCGGCAGATTTAAGCAGATTATCCAGATCAGTTTTCATCTTTTACCTCATATGTTTTCAGGCAGGCTGCCAGGCCGGCCAGGAGTTCAGCTTCCTCGCCGGGTTGGACCGTGCGGGGGTCGATCATGACCAAATCCTCGCTGATGCGGGCGATGATGGCGGGCTTTTGGCCGCGCAGGCAGGCCAGAAAGCGGTCCGGCCGTTTTACTTTAAGCGCCAGTACCGGCCCGGGCAGATATTCTTCCGGCAGCGACCCGCCCCCGATGGCCGCCTGGGCCTGGACGACGGAACCCTGGCCCAATTGGGCTTGCCAGTCCCTGGACTGGGCTTCCAGATCCGCCGGGGCACGGCCCAGCATGCGGTGCAGAGGGATTTGGCTTGGTGCTTCGTCCCGCAGGTAGTGCAAGAGGGTCTGGGAAAGTAAGGCGAGGGTGATTTTATCCGGCCGCAGCGCACGGTACAGCGGGTGGCGCGCGCATTTGGCAACCAGCGCAGCCTCTCCCAGGAGGATGCCGGCTTGCGGGCCGCCCAGCAATTTATCCCCGGAGAAACATACCAGGCTGGCGCCGGCTTTCAGGCTTTCCTGAACGGTTGGTTCGTGGGGCAGGCCGTAGACGGCGGTATCCAGCAGGGCGCCGCTGCCCAGATCGTGCAGGAGGGGCAGGCCATTGGCGCGGGCGAGCTGGGCCAGGTCCGCGAGGCGCGGGGATTCAGTAAAGCCGATGATGCGGAAGTTGGAGGCGTGAGCCGCGAGCAATACCTGGGCTCCATCGGCAATGGCGGCTTCAAAATCCGCCAGGCGGGTGCGGTTGGTGGTGCCTACTTCCAGCAATTTGGCGCCGGAGGCGCGCATTACATCCGGGATGCGGAACCCGCCGCCGATCTCTACCAGTTCCGCCCGGGAGATGGCCACCTTTTTGCCCTTGGCCAGGGCCGAGAGGGCCAGGAGCAAGGCTCCGGCGTTATTGTTGACCACGAGGGCGGCCTGGGCTCCGGTGAGCTGCCGCAGGATCTCGGAGGCATGCAGGTAGCGGTGCGAGCGTTTGCCGGCCTGCAGGTCGTATTCCAGGTTGGTGTAGGACCCCGCGGTCTCGAAGGCTGCCTGCAGGGCAGCCGCAGAAAGCGGGGCGCGTCCCAGATTGGTGTGCAGGAGCGTGCCGCTGGCGTTGATCACCCGCAGGAGGGAAGGCGTGGTCGTTCGTTCCAAGCGGGCATCCAGTTCAGCGAGGAAGGCCGTTTGGTCATATGACCTGCCTGCTTCACTGATCCCGCGGCGTAAGGCCGCGAGGCTGTCCTGAAGGGTGCCCAATACCAGGGGGCGGCCAAATTTGCGGACCAGGTCCTGGACCTGGGGCAGGCTCAGCAGTTTATCCACGGAAGGTAAGCCGCGCAGAGCGCGCCCGGTGGCGGTCGGGGCGGCTTGCTTGGGCTTAGTCAAGGGGCTCTTCCCGGGGCTGCCAGCGGCTGTGCTCCCAAATGCGGAGGAGGACCTCGATGAGCAAAAACGCGGCGCCCAAGATCACGGCCAAAGGAACGTTGAGCACGCGGCCCAATTGCATCCAGGCCATCACCGCGATGAAGATGCCGAACCACAATGCCTCGCGGACCACGATCACCGGCTCTACCGGCGGGTCGGAAGGGAAGCGGGCGTTGATCAGCCAGGCGAAGGGCAAAAAGACGCCGGATACGAAGATAACGATGAAGAAAAAGAAGAGCCAGCGCGGGCCTAAGGTGGGCAATTCGTTGAAAATGGTGTAATACAAACCCCCGCCGCCAATCAGGATCAGCAGGAAGGTAGGGAGCAGAAAATGAGAAAAGGGCAACGCAGATTTGC
This sequence comes from Anaerolineaceae bacterium UBA5365, assembly GCA_002407905.1. GTDB lineage: Bacteria > Chloroflexota > Anaerolineae > Anaerolineales > Anaerolineaceae > Mesolinea. The sequence continues at coordinate 15,707 of DHPL01000026.1, read as the reverse complement.
GCATGCGCCAATTATACCCAAGCGAAATAGCTTAAAGGCTTAAGGGGACCAGGCGGCCGATGACGATAAAGCGCGCGCCGGGGAAATCGTAAACGCAGGTGACCAGGGTGAGCAGGCGGTCGCTGGGGTCTGGCGTGAGGGTGGTTTTGAAGGTGGAGCGTTCCTTGAAATCGCGGATGGCAGCCAGCTTTTCATCCGCGGAGTCAAAATTGCGCTTGAATTCATCGAATTCTTCGGGGCGGATGAGCATCCCGCTGAAGAGTTCCAGGCGCATGATGCCGCCGGGTGTGCGCAGGTAAATGCGCGGGTGCTGGTCGAAGAAGGCTTGCTGTTTGTATTTCTCCAGCGAGGTGAACATGCTGCCATCTTCCATGTTATGGCC
>DHPL01000026.1:1668-15130 GCA_002407905.1 Anaerolineaceae bacterium UBA5365 | reverse complement strand
CCCAGTTTGTTGGGGGTGCCATCGATCATGTGGGTGAGGTAGTACTCGTTGTCGTCGCCCTGAACAACGGGGTAATCCAGGGTAGTGCCCTGGTTGTAGATCCAGCCGACCGCGTTGGGGTTGATGCTGTGCAGGCGGTTGAAATCCACGGGCAGGATGGCCTCGATCTGGCGCAGTTCCAGTTCCTGGGGGCTGAGGGTGGGGCCGAGGGTGGGCGCCGGGGTGGCGGTATGGCCTGGGGCAGGCGGGGCAGTTGGCGGGATGGGGGTCGAGGCCTGGCTGGGCAGGTCCGTGGCACGCGAGGGCAGCACCGCCTGGGCAATATCCTCATAGCGGCCGGAGCCAACCCGGTATTTGTTGACCTCCCGCGCCAAGAAGACGGCAGCGATGATGGCGACCACTATGAGGAGCAGGAACAGGGCTTTAAAACGGCGGTCCAGACGCCAGCGTGGAGCAGGTTTGGGCATGATGGCTAGGGCTGCGCCTGCCCGCGGCGCTTATTGAAGTAGAGGAGCAGACCGATGCCCAGCAGGGAGGCGCACAGTATGGCGGCATAGGTCCGCGCGGAGCGGTCATCGCCGGTGTACGCCGGCCCGACGTAGGTGTTGGTGATGGTATATCCGCTGACGGTCTTGCTGTACCCGGTGGGCACATTAGGTTCGTCTACGGTGTAAACGTATGCATTTCCATTGGCGTCGTATTGGTCCAGATTACCCCAGGTGTATGACGTAGTGTTGGAGAGGGTCACGGTGCTGGTGTCATTCCCGTTTTGATAGAGTTTGATCTGGATAGTCGGACGCGGATATTGGTTACCGGTCCAATATTTGTTGACTGTGATGCTGATCTTCGGCGGTTGATACGTATTGGTGACCGTTTTTCCATCCGTCGAGTAGGACTGGAGATAGTTGGTCACCGGGGATTCTCTGAATGAATAAAAATATTGTGTACCGGTGGAGTTCGAGGCGGGGAGGTCCTCCCAGGTAACTTGAGTTTTACCCGGAGGGAGATGTTGGGTAGCCGAGGGATCACTCAAAGGCTGTGAGACACCGTCTGCTCCCAAAGCCCGGTAAAGCTGGAAAGTGATCGTAGGTTTGGTTTCCGGTGAATTAGCGGACCATACTTTGTAAGCCGTATAGTCCACCCGCGGAATCTCCTGCGTGGGGACGGGTGTAGGTGGCACATAGGTATTCGTAAAAACCCAGCAGTTAGAATCCTCTTTGGTTGGGTCGTAACTGAAAGGACAATGTGCGGTGCTCCCAGTGTAATTACGTGGCGCACCCGGGGTGAAGGTAGTGTCTACTTTCGTACCTTCAACTACTGTATAAGTTATTGCAGTAATGGGAGTTGTCTGCGTTACTGCTGGAAGAATGATCTGCTTTTCCCAGGGTGTGGGCTCATTGCCATTTAAAGTAATATATCCATCCGGCAAAGGTGTAGGGGTGCCAGTACCGATTTTTTGGAAAATTTGGAAGGACACTGGGGGCATGGTGCCGCCTACGTATTGTTTCCGGATGATTACAGTAGTAGCGGCTGTGTTAGTGACCGTATCTTTGTATTCAGTTTTAATGTAACCTGCAGGTGTTGCTTCTTCTCCGATTTCATTTGTCTCACGGACGAGAAAAATGTAATCATACCCATCGGAATCTTCCTGTTCGATATTTGGCCACGATACGAGGAACCTGCCATTAACATCAGGAGATGTGGGAACTTTGATGACGGGCGCCGATGGCACTGCGGTTATTGTGATCCCATCTGACCTAAAAAGTTTCAGCCAGGTATCGGGTCGTGGGTCTGAGCCTCCAACCCATATCTTTTCTCCTATTTCTGTATCTACAGGAATTTGGGCTTTATTTGATGCAGAAGCGAAGTCAGTTGTTTGAAAGGAGATGCTTAAGATGAAAAAGACTAATAGAGCCAGAAAATAAATCTTCGATTTCCGCATCTTAACCACCTTCCTTCTTTTCCCTTTGAATCGTAATTATACGCTAGAGGAATTTGTGAAAGTGTTCTCGTTGGAGAACTAGGAAAATCTACTAGAGCCGGAGCAAGGAGGTTATGGAAAAAGACAATTAATGACTCAAAATTCAGAGCGGCAGAAAAACCGGCTTGCGCTCGCGGAAGTAGGTGAAGTATCTGAAGCCCAGGTCCCGCAGAAGGTCTTTAGCGCGGTCGAAGCCGTAGGCAATGCGCTCGGGCAGGTGCGCGTCGCTGCCGATGGTCACGATCTCGCCGCCCAGCTCACGGTAGCGCTTCAAAATATCCGGGTGCGGGTGGGGCATGTTCAAGCCCTTCGCCCAGCCGGCGGTATTCAGCTCTACACCGATGCCCAGTTCGATCATCCGCGCGAGGGATGGCTCCAAAATCTCAAAAAAGTCCTGGGGGCGGTAATCGGCATCTTTGTTGGGGCCGTAGCGCACCACGTAATCCAGGTGCCCGTAGACAGATAAATCGCTGTACACTGCCAAATTCGGCAGGAAGGTCCTGAAGTAATCCCGGTAGCCATCGTGTTCGCTGCGGTCATCAAAGAACCCCGGCAGGTAGGGGTCGCGCCCGTCCACGATGTGCGAGCTGCCGATCACGAAATCCAGGGGTAAGCCCTGCACCCAGGCCCGCAATTCCTCGGCCACATGGGGCTGCAGGCCCAGCTCCACCCCGAAGAGCAATTCGATCTGCCCCCTGTACTTCTCCTTGAGGCGCAAAACCTCCTGCAGATAGGGGCCGGAATCCATGGTGAAGATTTCGCCCTCCCCCAGAGGGTTGGGGTAATCCGGATCGAAGTGATCCGTGATGGTGAAAACACTTAAGCCCTTGCGTAGGGCTTCCTGAAGCATGGTTTCAAGCGGATAGCTTGCATCCATCGAGAAATCGGAATGGGCGTGGGTATCGAGGAGCATCAGTCTAAGTATCCGGGCTGGGGCATTAGGGTGAGGTCCGGCACGAAGGGCTCCGGGTGGGCCGGGAAGATCATCGGCGGATCATGGGCGAGCACATTGCGCCAGCTGGAATCCAGCTCGGCGTTGCGGAACATCGGCAGGTATTCAAAGGGGGGCATATCGCCAACGAAGGCCCCCAGGCCGTCCACGATGAGGGCAGCGCTATCCGGGCTATGGCCGGGCGTGGATAAGATCTCGCCGCGCAGGCCGATCTTATTCAGGTAGCTGCGGCTGTCGGCGGCGCTGATGACCACCACGTTTTCCATGGTGATCGGCTGGAAGGCAGCCATGCCGGGGTCGCGGGAGTAAGTTTCGTCCACCTTGATGTGCGGCAGCTGGGTATCCAGGATGATCAGCGTAGCCCCCTGCTTTTTGAGCTCCTGGCTCAGGCCGGCGTGATCCACATGGTAATGGGTATTAAAGAGGTATTTCACGTCCGCCATGCGCACGCCTGCCCGTTTGAGCGCGCCGGCGGTTTGGATGAAGCGGCCGGGCCAATCGTTATCCACCATCAGCCAGCCATCGGCAGTGTGAACCAGATAGTCGTTGGTGTGGTGCCCGCGCACCAGCTTGTACTCGGCCATGCCCCCTATTCTAAAGCATTTGGCCCGGGGAATACAAAAGGGGAAACAAGAAGGGCTGGCGCTTGAAGAAGGCTTCAATTGACCTGCCCCCCTCGATTGATTATACTTTTTCCGTCCCGCGCCTAAGGCAGAAGGGCCTTGAAATCACCCAATTACGGAGCTGAAATGAGCACTGAAACGAAAAAAACCGCCTTCCTGGATGCACTTGATCAAAGAGTGATCGTTTTCGATGGCGCGATGGGCACCTCGCTGCAGGCGATGAACCTGACGGCTGAGCATTTTGGCTCGGAAAAGCTTGTGGGATGCAACGATGCGTTGGTGCTCAACAGCCCGCAAACCGTTGAGGCGGTGCACCGTTCCTTTTTGGAGGCCGGGGCCGATGTGCTGGAGACCGATACATTCAGAGGCAACCGGCTGACCCTGGGGGAGTACGGCCTGGGTGACCGGGTAATCGAACTTAACCAAAAGGCGGCTGAGCTTGCCCGCAGGCTGGCCGATGAATACAGCAGTCCTGAAAAACCGCGCTTTGTGGCCGGGGCGATGGGCCCCTCAGGCAAGTTGATCTCTACGGATGACCCGCAGATGAGCGACATCAGTTATGAGGAACTGGTTGCGCTCTATGAGGAGCAAGCCCGCGGCCTGATTTTGGGCGGGGCGGACCTGATCCTGATCGAAACCTCCCAGGACATTCTGGAGGTGAAGGCGGCCATCGAAGGGGCCAAGCAGGCTTTTGCGGCAACTGGTACCGCCTTGCCCATCCAGGCCCAGGTTACCCTGGATGTCAACGGCAAGATGCTGCTGGGCACTGAAATTGACGCGGCCCTGGCTATCCTGGAAGGCATGGGCGTGGACGTGGTGGGCATGAACTGCTCCACGGGTCCGGAGCACATGCGCGCCTCGATCGAATTTCTGGGCGAACACTCCACACTACCGGTGAGCTGCATTCCCAATGCCGGCCTGCCGATGAATGTAAACGGCGAGGCGGTGTACCCGATGCAGGCCCCGGAATTTGCCGGCCTGATGACAGACTACGTCCAAAAATACGGCGTACGTGTGGTGGGGGGTTGCTGTGGGACAACGCCGGCGCATATCCGGCTTTTGGCGGAAGGCGTAGCCGGTATCAAACCGGAGCCCCGGCCAGGCGGAAACCCCGCGCGGCTGGCAGGGCCTACCCAGGCGGTGGCCATCGAGCAGGAGCCGGCGCCATTCATCATCGGGGAGCGGCTGAATGCCCAGGGCAGCCGGGCTTTCAAACGACTGCTGCTGGCCAAGGATATGGACGGGATGCTGCAGATTGCCCGGGACCAGGTGGAAAGCGGCGCGCACGGCCTGGACATCAGCGTAGCGGTTACGGAGAACAGCGAAGAACGTGAATCCATGCAGAAGCTGGTCAAACGCCTGAGCCTGGAAGTACCGGTTCCGTTGAGCATCGATAGCACCGAGCCGGACGTGATCGAAGCCGCCTTAAAAACAGCGCCCGGACGTTGTTTGATCAACAGCACCAACCTGGAAGCTGGCGAGGCCAAGAGCCGCAAACTCTTTGCCCTGGCCAAGCAGTACAGTGCTGCCGTCCTGGCCCTCACGATCGATGAAGCCGGCATGGCGAAGACTGCGCAGCGCAAGCTGGAGGTCGCCCAGCGCATTTATAACCTGGCCGTCAACGAGTTTGGGCTGAAACCCGAAGACCTGGTTTTTGATGACCTCACCTTCACCCTCGCCACCGGCGACGCGGCATTTAAGGACAGCGCGATGGAAACCCTGGAAGGCCTGCGGCTGATCAAGGCTGCCATGCCCGGGGTGCATACCGCCCTCGGGGTGAGCAATGTGAGTTTTGGGCTCTCGATGGCCAGCCGCAAGGTGCTCAATTCGGTCTTTTTGTATCATGCCATCCTGGCCGGCCTGGACATGGCGATCATCAACCCGGCGCACGTGCGCCCCTATGCCGAGATCCCGGAAGAGGAGCGCAAGCTGGCGGAGGACCTGATCTTCGACCGGCACGAGAACGCGCTGACCGACCTGATCGCTTACTTTGATGAGCATGGGGTTGACGAAAGCGCGGATGATCAGAAAGCTGACCCCTTTGAGGGGATGGACGCTGCTCAGCGCCTGCACCAACGTATTTTAAGGCGGGTGAAACAAGGCGTCGAGGAAGACATTGACGCGCTGCTGAACGAGGACCCCAGCATCAAGAAGGGCGTGAAGGCTGTGGATATCCTGAACAATGTGCTCTTGCCGGCCATGAAGGAAGTGGGCGATAAATTCGGCGCGGGCGAACTGATCCTACCCTTTGTGCTGCAGAGCGCGGAGGTGATGAAAAAGAGCGTGGCCTACCTGGAAAACTTCCTGGAGAAAAAAGCCGGGACCAGCAAGGGTAAATTGGTGCTGGCGACGGTATACGGCGACGTGCACGACATTGGCAAGAATTTGGTGAAGACCATTCTCTCCAACAACGGCTATGAGGTGGTGGACCTGGGCAAACAGGTTCCAGCCGAGACGATCATCGCCCAGGCTGAGGAGGAGAAAGCCGACGCGATCGGGCTTTCAGCCTTGCTGGTTTCTACCAGCAAGCAAATGCCGCTGATCGTGAACGAAATGGCCCGGCGGAAGCAGACTATCCCCATCCTGGTGGGCGGGGCAGCCATCAACCCGCGGTTTGGCTGGCGTATTCTGCGGACCGAGGGTGGCGAATGGTATGAGCCCGGCGTCTTTTATTGTAAGGACGCATTTGAAGGGCTGAGTGTGATGGACGCGCTGGGAGACGAGGTTAAAAAGGCTGAATTGCTGGCTGAGACAAGGCGGAAGGCCGAGTTTGAATTGAACGCGCCGGATAAAAGCATTGCCCGCTCAGCGAGCTCGTATAAAAAGCTGGAACCGGCACAGTTTATCCCGCAGGTGGAACGATACGGCGTGCGCGTGGTTGAAAACATCCCGCTGCAGGCTGTGGCGCCGCATTTGAACCTGAACGAACTTTACCGCCTGAGCTGGGGCGCCAAAAATACCCGGGGTGATGCCTGGACCAAACTGAGCGCGGAATTTGATGAGCGCCGTGAAACCATGCTGAAAGAAGCCCAAAAAGAAGGCTGGCTGCAGCCGCGGGGCATTTATGGCTATTGGCCGGCGCAAACCCAGGGCGATGAACTGCTGGTTTACAACCCGGATACCCTGGCATCCGGAAAGCCTGAGGTTCTGGAACGCTTTGCCTTCCCGCGCCAACAGGGCGGGGAGAACCTGAGCCTGGCGGACTACTTCACCACCGTGGAATCCGGCGTGATGGACATTGTGGCACTGCAGGTTGTAACGGTTGGCCCCAAGGCCACCGAGCGCTTTGCCAAACTTGAAGCTCAGGACCGTTATACCGATGCTTATTACCTGCACGGCTTTTCGGTGCAAATGGCCGAGGCCACCGCGGATTACCTGCATACGCATATCCGCCAGGAGTTGGGCCTGGCCAAGGAGCAAGGTCTAAGGTACAGCTGGGGCTACCCGGCCATCCCGGAGATCGAAGACCACCAGAAGGTCTTTAATCTCCTGCCTGCTGAAAAGGCCATGGGCATGAAGCTCACATCCGCCTACCAGTTGGTGCCGGAACAAAGCACCGCGGCGATCATCGTACACCACCCGGCGGCGCGTTATTTCAACGTGGGTGTAAACCGTTTAAACCAGCTTTTGGGCACCTGAACTGCTTGCCAAAAAGGGGCCATTTGAAATAAGGGTAGAATCGCCTATAGCGAGGTGAACATGAAAACAAGGTCGCGGATCTTTCTTATTCTGCTGATATTCACGCTTGGTTTGGCTGCCTGTATGCCTACACCGCCCGCTCTTGAACTGAGCGACAGCGAAAAAACACAGGTTGCCCAAACCCTGACTGCGATCGCCGGCGCGGCGATGACCCCCATGGCCAGCGCAACGCCTGAACCCAGCCCGGTGCCCACCGGCGAACCCAGCGCAACCCCTGCGCCGGTTGTGGAAACGGTCAGTTATGGCCCCAGCGATTGGCCCGAAGGGATCAACCCCCTCACCGGCCTGAAAGTTGAAGACCCTGCCAAACTGGACCGAATGCCGGTGATCGTTAAGGTTTCCAACTGGCCGGCAACTGGCCGTCCGCACAGCGGACTTTCTTTCGCGGACATCGTTTTCGATTATTGGATCGGCGGCGGCTCCAACCGTTTCTCGGCGCTGTATTACGGGCAGGATAGCAACAGCATCAACCCCGTGCGGTCAGTCCGGCGCATTGATGGCCAGTTGGGCAAGCTCTACAACGCCATCCTGGCGTTTAGCGGCGGCGATGGCTATAAGGTCATCCCCAATATCATCAACGACGTGGGCTACCGCTTCATGATGGAAGGAACTTGCCCGGGTGTCTGCGATGACGGACACCGCTGGGTGACCACCGTATACGCCGACAGCGAGGCGATTACGGCCAGTTTCAAGAACAGCGGGGTAGATAAAGGCGCGCCCAATCTGGACGGCATGCTTTTCAGTACCGCCGTACCTGAAGGCGGGGAGGAAGGGACCACCGCCCAGTTTTTCTATAATGCCTACAACAAGGCCGAATGGCGATATGACGCGGAAAGCGGCAAGTACTTGCGCTGGATCGATAACCAGGAATCGCCTACCTGGGAGCTGATGCCCCTGGTGGACAAACTGACGGACGAGCAAATTACTGCCAGCAATGTGATCCTGATCAAAGCCAGGCATACCCCGATCGAGGAAGCGCTGATCAATATTGATGTTTACACCAATACTGAAGGCCAGGAAGGGCTGCTTTTCCGTGACGGCAAGGCCTGGGACATCACCTGGAAAGCGACCGCGCAGGACGCTCCGCTGCAATTCTTTGACAAGGCGGGAAACCCCATCGCGCTTAAACCGGGTAATACCTGGATCACGATCTTTGGCACCAGTTCGCTCCTGACCAGCCCTGAAGAGGGCACGCTGCGTTACGACTTCCAAATGCCTTAATGCGTACGCTGCTAATCTCTGATATTCATGCCAACGCAGCCGCCCTCGAGGCGGTTTTGCGCGCGGCGGGTGAGTGTGAGCGCGTTTTCTGCTTGGGCGATATTGTGGGCTACGGCCCGGAACCCCAGCGCTGCATTGAAATGGTGCAGGCCTTGCCGGACCTCACCTGCATTATGGGCAACCATGATGCCGCCTTGCTGGGGCTGATTGACTTGCATGCTTTCAACGATGAAGCACGCCGGGCGGTAGAGGTGCAGCAGGCGCATGTAAACGCGGACGGCCTGGCCTGGCTGGGCAGCCTGCCCCAATTCGCGGAAGTGAGCGGAGTCAATATGGCTCATGGCAGTCCGCGCAACCCAATCTGGGAGTACATCATGAACCCGGTAACCGCCCAGGCGAATTTTGGTGAGTACGAAGGCCAAATTTGCCTGGTGGGGCACTCGCACATTGCCTGCATATTCATCGAGGAGCCTTTTTTACAGCCGAGTGTGCTGCTCCCGCGGCAAGGCGACCGCTTTGTGAATTCCCGGCGGTTCATCCTTAACCCCGGTTCGGTCGGTCAACCCAGAGACCGCAATCCGCAGGCATCGTTTGTGATCTATGACGATGAGGAGCAGAGCTGGCTTTTTCAGCGGGTGAAGTACGATATCACGGCAGTCCAGAGGCAAATCGTTGCCCTGGGCATCCCGGAGCGGCACGCACGCCGGCTGAGGCAAGGCATATAGGCAGTTCTTTCAAAGCGCAGGAACAAAAACCGCTTCTTTACGTCTTAGAAGCAGAATATCTAGCGAGGAGAAGAGATGAAATTACGCCGATTTTTGATCTTTAGTCTGATAGTTTTATTGCTCTTGGGGGCCTGCGCCTCCCGCAGCCCCATGAACTCCCGCCCTGAAGCGCCAGGGTCTGTAGCACCGGATTATGGAAGAGGCCCTGTTGGGGCATCGGAACAATCCATAGCCCCGCAGGCTCCTGCGCCAGCACCGATGCTGGGAGATGGCACCGTGAGCGTTGAGCGCATGGTGATCCAAAACGGCAACCTTAAAGTCTCTGTAGCGGACCCGGCATCTTCGATGAACGCGACTGCCGCGTTGGCCCAAAGCCTGGGCGGCTTTGTGGTGGACTCGAACACCTACACCAGTACGCTCTACGATGGCACAGCCTACACTTCCGCCACGATCACCATTCGGGTGCCGGCAGAAAAGCTGCGCGAGGCGATGGATAAGGTGAAAGCGATGGCGGTGGACGCCAGGAGCGGGGTGATCTCCGAGAGCCTGAGCGGTCAGGACGTGACCTCGGATTACGTGGACAGCGAATCGCGCCTGCGCAACCTGGAAGCCGCTGAAAAGCAGCTGCAAACCCTGTTGGAACGCACTGAAGTTGTGGAAGACACGATGGAGATATTCCGGGAACTGACCCGCATCCGCGAAGAAATTGAAGTGACCAAAGGCCACATGCAGTACCTGAAGGAGAGCGCGGCTCTCTCGGCGCTGGTAGTGGAGTTCGTGGCTGAAGCTTCAATGAAGCCGATCGAGATCGGCGGCTGGAAGCCCGAAGGCGTCGCTAAAGAGGCCATTCAGGACCTGATCTACATGCTGCAGGACCTGGGCAGTTTTCTGATCCGCTTCGGGATCACCTGCCTCCCCTTCCTGATTCCGCTGGCCATCGTGGTTTGGCTGATTGTCCGGGCTATTCGCAAGAAGCGCCAGGCCCGCAAACTAAACCCACCCTTCAAGCCGGTGGCTGTTGAGGCAGCGCCTAAGCCGGAGGATGCCAATCATCAGCCGGAGCAGAAGGCCTAATACAAATCTTGGAAAATGATCAAAAGGCACCCGTCGGGTGCCTTTTTAGTTGGAACAAAATAAGGGATTTCACGCTGACCTGCGGAGAGGCTGAGTTGCAGCCCCTAAAAGCCAACTTTTTCGGAACTTGATTTTTATTTCCAAGCGGTTTTCAAGTTCAACCTGAATGGCGTAGATATTCTCTTGCAACAGGCGCGCCCGGAGTGTTTGCTCAGCTGCCGCGATGGCAGCCGGCGGTTTTTCCATCCTAAGGTAAATCTCGCCCTGCATCCGGTGGCCAAGGTTCAAAGTAAGCGCGATTTCGCCGCTTTCACAGTTCCAGGATTTCAGTTCGTATCCCTGGGAAAAGTGCAGGTCGCTTCCAAGGTACTGGCTACCAACGTTGAGTTGGCGCAGGGTCAGCAACCGGCAGCCGTGCGCGGGGACTTGTTTGAAGGTATGCGCGCCGTCAAGCAGGAGCCATTCGCCGCTCCAGAACTCCCGGCCGATCCACTTCTTTGAGGGGTCAAAACCGAATTCGGCAGGGTCGAAACGAAGATCCTGCGGGCTGTCCTCCCAGTTGATCAGACAGACCAGACTGAAAGCGCCTTGGGCGTCCACCAAATCGTGGCGCACGCGCCTGGGCAGCCGGCGCTCAAAGCGGTCCATAACCTGGGGGTTGCCCGGAATAACGGGCATGAACTGCTGAGCCAGGCGCAGGCGGTCCTTGGGAAGTTTGCTCAAGCGGTCCGAAAGCAGCATCGCTCCGCCTGTGATGCCGATAGCCGAGGCCAGGGTTTGCACCTCCGGCAGGCTCAGGCGTGAATCAGGCCGGACCATCAGGCAGTCCGGATCGTTGCCGAACCAGTGCTGGTCAAGCTCCGAGCGGGTGAGGATGTTCTGCAAGGCATTGCGCACGGAAGGCATGTTCGGCTCCTGGCGCAAAATGGGCGAAAAAGGCGGGAAGCGCGGGTGCCAGTCTGGGGCAACATCAGCAGAGATGCGCATTAAGTCCATCAGCCCGAGCGCTGAGCCGATCGGACAGCCGCAGCCCAGGAGCTGGACTCTCTCTCCGGCAGCCTCGCGGACGAGCTCCAGGCCCCGGCGCAGCACCTGAGCACGTGTGAAACTGGGGTCCTGATAACGGCAATTGACTGCTGCGGCGTAGAGAAAATCCAATTTGAGGTAATTGAAGCCCCAGTCATGGACCGCGGTGTGAACCACTTCGCGGGTGTACTCCAGCGCTTCGGGGTTCGTCAGGTCCAGGGCGTGGCAAAGCAAGTTACCCCAACCGATGCCCGCATTGGCCAGGCGGCCGTTGGGCTGGCGCAGCAACCACTCTGGGTGTTGTTTCTTGATTTTGGAACGCGCCTCGAGGATGTAAGGGGCCAGCCAAATACCTGCTTCCAGCCCTGCACTTTTGATTTCGCCAGCCAGGGCACGAACGCCATGGGGGAATCCGGGGTTGAAACTGAGCCAGGTACCCACATCTTCCTGGTAACCATCGTCGATCTGCAGGAGCCCCAAAGGCAGGTCGCCGCGCAAGGCGCTCACCTGGGCCAGATTCTCGCGGATGATCGCCTCATCGATCTGGGTGAAGTAGTAATACCAGGAGCACCAGCCGATCGGCGGACTGCTGGGAAGTTTGATCTCATTTTCGCGGTTGACCGCCAGGAGGTAATTGCGCATGGGCAAGGCGCCGCGGAGTTCAGCATAGCTATAGCTTAGCCAATCGGTTTGCATACTCTGGCCGGGTTCCAACTGGGCACGGTCGCCATTGGCCCAAACACGCAGGCTGGGTTGGCCGTTCAGGTCTGCTTCCAGGCTGCCAAACTGTTCTTTTTGGGATAAAAACCCCACTACCAAAGCTTGCCGGCTGCCCAGGTCGCTGAGCAGGGCGAACATGTCCGAGCTAAAGTGTCCCGTGCGCCTGGTGAGCGGCGTCCCCGGGTTTGTGATCATGGGGTTAGCCAGCGGCCCCAGGCGGGTGCGCTGCTGGCGTTCGTGGGCCAGGTAGGCTCCGCTGGGGGACCAGGACTGCCAGCCGTTATTGTAAAAGCTGAATGCCACTGGCAGTTTCTCAGCCAGCGAGATGCTTCCCGGCAGAAAGTCTGCCAGGACCAGGCGTTCCACTTCCATGGGAGCGATGCCCAGGTTGGTCAAACGCATGCGCTGCAGGAGCAGGGGGTGATTCTGCAGGAGGCCAAACTCCACCTGTAAATCCAGGCTGCCGGAACCGTCCCGGTAGACCAGGCGGAGGAAATCCAAGGGTCCGTTGGCTGTTTGTTCAATGAGGCCTTCCTGGACCTCGAGTAGGTCCAGCTGATGCCCAGGGATCTCGATCCGCTGGTTTTGGCGCCAGAAACTGAGGCCGAACTGAGACTGCTGCGCGTGCAGGAATGGGCTTTCGCCATGATTAAAGCTGAAGGTGCCGGCGCGGGGATTCACTTCCAAGTCCAAAAACGCGTTTGAGATTTTGCTCATGCAGACCCCCACACTTTCTGAATCTCAGCAAAGGCCACGGGCCCTTCGCGCAAGAGGATTGGCTGCAGGCCGCTGCAATCCACGATGGTTGAAGCTTTGCCGCTTTCCAGCACACCGCCATCCAGCACCAAATCTGCCCGACCGCGCATAATCTCGTAAACCGCTCTGCCGCTGCGGGGGTTCTCGCCACCGGAGAGATTGGCGCTTGTGACCGCCAAGGGGCCGGTAAGCGCGAGCAATGTCTGCGCCAGAGGATGATCCGGAACGCGCAGAGCCAGCGTGGGGTAGGGGCTCAGTTCTTCGGGCAGGCCGCCCGCCTTGGAAAGTACCAGGGTAAGCGCGCCGGGCCAGAAAGCATTCATCAGGGCTTTCACCCTGGCTGATGGAGGTTGGATGAATGCATTTGCCTGGCTGGGTTCAGCCAGCAATACCGGGATGGCCTTGTTCTCAGGCCGGCCTTTGGCCAGGTACAGCGCGTGCAGTGCTTGCGGATCAAAGGGATTTGCGGCAATGCCATAAAGGGTGTCCGTGGGGAAGATGATCAGGCCGCCAGCTTGAACGATTTGGACGGCGCGGTTCAAGGCATTGGGGGCGTGGATGGAAAGGAATTCAGTCTCGCGGGGCATGATCATTCGGTCAATTGGATGCTGACCAGGCGGTCCAGACCGGCCAGGTCGCGATGCAGATCAATTGTACCGTGCGGAAATGCGGCATTTGCCAGGGC
>DHPL01000026.1:274-1388 GCA_002407905.1 Anaerolineaceae bacterium UBA5365 | reverse complement strand
ATGTAAGGCAGGTTGGCGGTCAGCAGATCGAACTGACCCGCTATTGCCTGGCATAGGTCGCTTTTGATAGTGCTAACCCGGGCTTGCAGATCGTGCCGGGCGATGTTCGCTTGGGCAACGGCGAGGGCTTGGTCTGAGATATCCGCGGCCAAAACCTCCAGGCGCGGGCATTTAGAGGCCAGGGCAATGGCGATTGCCCCGGAGCCGGTACCGATATCCAGGGCACGATGTGCCTGGGGGTGCTCCTCCAGCCAGGCAAGGCCAGATTCGACCAGCAGCTCTGTTTCCGGTCGGGGGATGAGCACAGCCGGGTTCACCTTGAATTCCAGGCCAAAAAACGCCTGCTTTCCCGTCAGGTAAGCCAGGGGTTCTCCGGCGCAGAGACGCTCCAGCAGCGCTTCGATCTCCCGGGTTTGAGCGGGTGTGAGGTAGGTATCGCTATGGGCAATAACCCAGGTCTTGGGCTTCCCCAACACATGGGCAACCAGCGCGAGGGCACTTTGATGGGGATTTTCCAGTTCCGGGCAGTGTCTTGGGACAGCCGCGCCAAGCAGTGCCCCCAGGGGCTCAGTCATTGGTTTCGAAGTTGGCCAAACGTTCGGCTTCGTCGGCAATTTGAAGTTCGTTGATAAAAAAGTCGAGCTCGGTACCCGCCATCACACCCGCCAGGTTGAAACTGGACGTGTTGATGCGGTGGTCGGTGACCCGGCTTTGGGGGTAATTGTAGGTGCGGATCTTCTCGGAACGTTCGCCGGTGCCAATTTGGGACCTGCGGGTGGCGTCCAGCTCGCTTTGGCGCTTTTCCTGTTCCAGTTCAAATAGGCGGGCGCGGAGCACGCTCATCGCGCGGGCTTTGTTTTGCAGCTGGCTGCGCTCGTCCTGACAGGCAACAACAATCCCTGTGGGCAGGTGGGTGATGCGCACCGCGGTCATGTTCTTTTGCACGTTCTGGCCGCCAGCACCGGCGCTGCGGTAAACGTCCATCTCGATGTCTGACTCCGGGATGTTGATTTCAATATCGTCCACTTCCGCGAGGACTGCCACGGTAACGGTGGAGGTGTGGATCCGGCCCTGGCTTTCAGTTTCCGGAACGCGCTGCACGCGGTGGACGCCG
>DHPL01000026.1:0-129 GCA_002407905.1 Anaerolineaceae bacterium UBA5365 | reverse complement strand
GCGCTGCACGCGGTGGACGCCGCTTTCGAACTTGAAGCGGCTGTATGCGCCGCGGCCTTTGACGGTGAAGGTCACCTCTTTATAGCCGCCAATGCCGGTTTCAGAGCCGTTGATGATCTCGGTTTTGTA
>DHPL01000064.1:28908-32316 GCA_002407905.1 Anaerolineaceae bacterium UBA5365 | reverse complement strand
TTTAGGCATTCTTCCTCCTTGAACTGCTCTATCTTATCCCTCAGTCCGTTCAGTTTCAACCGATGAGCACGGGGCACCAAACCCAAGGCCTCTGCAGTCTCAAACGCAATATCAAAACCTGAGCAGCGGCGCCTGCAGCAGCAGGTTTTCCAGCAAGAGCCGCGGGTTCACGTAAGCTTCCACCTGCCCCAAAGCCGCCTCGTGCGCTTGCAGTATTGGCAGAATTTCATCTGCCTGCATCTGGCTGGCAACCGCCCGGATCTCCTTGGCCTGGTCCAGGTTGACCAGGGGCAGGTCCGCGCCGGAAGCCTGGATGAGCACATCCCGCCAAAAGGTTAGCCACACGGGCAAAAGCGCCGCCACCAGATCGCGCGGCGATGCTTTTTGGCGCAGATACGCCTCGCTCCATTGCAGGCGCTCGCGCCGCTTCAGGGGCAAGAGTTCAAAGAGGTGGTCCAGGGCCTCCATCCGTTCTGCCAGCAGCCCGTCGTCTTCCTGTAAACGCCGCGCCAGGCCCAGGCGGCCGCCGGAAAGATGCGCCAGGCGGGCAGCTTCTTCCACTCCTAAACCCAAACCCTGCAGGGCCTCCAGGCTGGTTTCCAGGCTGGCTGGCCGCAGGCGGATGAGCTCGCAGCGGGAAACTATGGTCTCCAGCAGGCTCTCGGCGGCATCGGCAGTGAGGATGATCACGGCATGGGCTGGGGGCTCCTCCAGGGATTTCAGCAGTGCATTGCTGGCCGATGGCGTGGCTTTTTGGAAATCCAGAATCAGCACGATCCGGTAGCGCGATTGATAAGGCTTGAGCGCCAGGCTCTGCTGCATGTTGCGGATCTGGTCGATCTTCAGGTCCTTGCCCGGCTCGGCCTCGATGATCGTCAGGTCGGCAAAGGCCTGGGCTTCGATCTGCCGGCAGGGCAGGCACTCCCCGCAAAACTGCCCCGGCCCTGGCGGGTTCTGGCAGTTTAGGGCCTTGGCAAACGCCAATGCCAGGCTGCGCCGCCCCACGCCCTGCGGCCCGGTGATCAGGTAGGCATGCCGCATGGCATCCGGCAAGGTATGCTGCTGCAGCAGGGTTACAGCCGCGTCGTGCCCGTAGAGGTTCCAGTGCATGTCAGCATTTTAACATAGCCGCTTTTTTACTCGTCTCCAGGCTGCAAAACTTTGCTATGCAAAGGGAGAAGGCGAATAATCGGCTATAATTTTTTGCTTAGGGAAGTACTCTCTATCCATTAAGGAGTCATGAATGAGCGAAGAAAAACCCAAGACCACTCAAGGCGAAAGCCTGCAAGTTTTCTGGCATGCCTTGGAACCCCACGAGGTGCTGGAACAGCTTGAAGTGCCCCAGGAAACCGGCCTTACGAGCGCTGAAGCCGCCGCCCGCCTGGAAAAACACGGACCCAACGAATTAACCGAAAAGAAGCGCACAACCTTCCTGCAAATGCTCTGGGCGCAGATCAACAGCTTTGTGATCTGGCTGCTCATTGGCGCCGCGGTCATCTCCGCCCTCCTGGGCGATTGGGTTGAAGCCGGTGCCATTTTGCTCATCGTGGTCCTGAATGCCGTGATGGGCATCGTGCAGGAATCCCGCGCTGAGGCCTCTCTGGCCGCGCTCAAGAAAATGGCCGCGCCCGAAGCCCAGGTGCTGCGCGACGGGCACCGCCAAAGCGTGCCTGGCCGCCAACTGGTTCCGGGCGACATCGTTTTTGTGGAGGCTGGCAACCATATCCCCGCGGACCTGCGCCTCCTGGAAGCGGTGAACCTGAGCATCGAAGAGGCTTCGCTCACCGGTGAATCGGTACCTGCCAAAAAGACCGCCGAAGGCCACCTGATGGCCGATATCCCCCTGGGCGACCGCGACAATTCGGCCTTTATGGGCACCACGGTCACCTACGGCCGCGGCAAGGGTATTGTTACCGGTACCGGCATGCACACGCAGCTCGGTATGATCGCCACGATGCTTCAAACCGTTGAAGAAGAGCAGACCCCGCTGCAAAAACGCCTGGACCAGCTGGGCAAAACCCTGGGCATCGCCGCCATGGTGGTTTGTGTGCTGGTCTTTGTGATCGGCGTTGGCCGCTTCATGCTGGAAGGCACGGCCGCGGTCGGCTCCCGCGAGTTCTGGGACCACATCATCGCTTTGTTCATGATCGCAGTTTCACTGGCCATCGCCGCCGTTCCTGAAGGCCTGCCCGCCGTGGTGACCATCAGCCTGGCTGGTGGCATGCGCGAAATGGTCAACCGCCACGCGCTCATCCGCAAACTGGCTTCTGTTGAGACCCTGGGTTCAGTTACCACCATCTGCACCGATAAAACCGGCACCCTCACCCAAAACCAAATGACCGTCACCGACCTCTGGGTGGACAATCAGTTCATTAAGATCTCCGGCGCCGGATACGAACCGGTGGGCGAGTTCTCGATTGACGGAGAGGTCATCGACCTCACCAAGTACCAGGGCGCGCGCAACGCGCTTTGGGTCGGCTCGCTGAATAACGATGCCCAGCTGGAGCTCACCGGCGAAAGCGAAGGCCGCAAGACCTACCGTATGGTCGGCGACCCCACCGAGGGTTCCATCCTGGTGGCCGCGCATAAGGCCGGCGCTCCCGCCAAGGAATTGAACGCCAACTACCCCCGCGCGCAGGAGATCCCCTTTGATAGCGAGCGTAAGCGCATGGTCACCGTGCACGAGATCGTCAAACCCGGCGGCGGGGACATCAGCCCCTTCTATTCCGATGAAAAAGCCAACAAGTACGTGGTGAACGTTAAAGGCGCCCCGGACCTGGTGCTCAAACTGTGTAATGGCTTCCAAAAAATGGATAACACGGTCACCGAACTCACCCCCGAGCTGCGGCAGGCCGTTTTGGACGCCAACGATAATATGACCAAACAAGCCCTGCGCGTGCTGGGCGTGGCCTACCGCCCCGTGCCGGATAAACCCTCCGAGATCACCCCTGAATACCTGGAGAAAGACCTGATTTTCGCCGGCCTGATCGGTATGATCGACCCCAGCCGGCCGGAAGTGAAACCCGCCCTCAAGGAAGCCCAGGGTGCCGGCATCCGCTCGGTGATGATTACGGGCGACTTCCCCAACACCGCCAAAGCCATCGCCGAAGACATCGGCTTGCTCCAGGCCGGGCATCAGGTGCTTACCGGCGCCGATATTGAAACCAGCACTCCGGAGGAAATGCAGGAGATCGTCAAGATCACCGACGTTTACGCCCGGGTGAGCCCCGAACACAAGATGAAGATCGTAGACGCCCTGCGCGCCAATGGCGAGATTGTGGCCATGACCGGCGACGGCGTGAACGACGCTCCGGCCATCAAACGTGCCGATATCGGCGTGGCGATGGGCATCACCGGCACCGACGTAGCCAAGGAAACCGCAGATATGGTGCTGACCGA
The DNA here is from genome assembly GCA_002407905.1 of Anaerolineaceae bacterium UBA5365. Classification (GTDB taxonomy): domain Bacteria; phylum Chloroflexota; class Anaerolineae; order Anaerolineales; family Anaerolineaceae; genus Mesolinea. The sequence continues at coordinate 28,917 of DHPL01000064.1, read as the reverse complement.
TGACAACTA
>DHPL01000064.1:6492-28682 GCA_002407905.1 Anaerolineaceae bacterium UBA5365 | reverse complement strand
TTCGTTTACTACCTGGTGAGCTGCAACGTGGCGGAGATCATGATCATCTTCCTGGCCACGGTCTTCGGTTGGAATACGCCGCTCTCGCCCATCCAGCTGCTCTGGCTGAACCTGGTGACCGATGGCGCTCCGGCCCTGGCCCTGGGCTCCGAAAAAGGCGACCCGGACATCATGGACCACCCGCCCCGCCCAACCGACGAACCAATTATCAATAGTTACATGATGCGCGGCATCATCGTCCAGACGGTGGCCATCACGCTCGCCACCCTGGGCGCCTTCTTCCTGGGCGGCGGGGCATTGCGCGGCGCGGCGCCCGAGGCAGTTCACCTCAGCGAGACTTATGCCTTTGTGACCCTTTCCATGAGCGAGCTCCTGCGTGCCTACACCGCCCGCAGCGAGTACTACCCGCTCACCAAGATCGGCATCTTTACCAACAAGAATATGAACCTGGCAGTTCTGGTCTCGCTGGCCCTGATTATTCTGGTGGTTTACGTGCCCTTCCTGCAGAACATCTTCGGCACTTTGCCTATCGAACCGGTGCACTGGCTGGAGATCCTGCCGCTTATCTTCCTGCCTTCGATCGCCGCAGAGATCATGAAAACCATGACCTACAAAAAGTACCAGGCCGAAGCCCAGGCACGCAACGCCTGAGTTACCATGAAATAAGCTATAAGGCTGGCCCTGATGAAGGGCCAGCTTTTTTTCCACCGGAACCTTAATGCCAGGCAGCGCTGAACACCCCGCGGCCAGGCTTACTCGATTTTGATCCCCGCCACCGTACCGCTATATTCCTCGGGCAGGGCTTGCACCGCGCAGGTATTGATGTTTACCAGCACGGTGCGCTCCATCCCAGCGGGCATGCCGCTCAGGCTGAGCGCCAGCAGCTCCGGGCTGGCCCAACTGAGCTCCACGGCGTGCAAACTTTCCGCGAGCAGATGGTCCTCGCTGCCGTCCAGGCGCACGACGCGCACCGAGCTGCTGTCCAGCGCCCGGTAAGCCAACCACTCACCATCGGGTGAAAGCTCCGGGTCCAGGTACTTGATCGTGCCCGTATTCATGGTAAACAACTCTTCGTTCGCTTTGTTCTCAAGATCGTAACGCTGCACCTTCCAGCCATTCAGGTTAAGCGCGGCAGTCAGGAAGATCACGCTTTTGCCATCCGGCATCCACCCGGCGATGTAAGCGTAGCCCGTATCCAGCAATTGGGTGTACGAACTGCTGTTAAGGTCCGTTGAAATCAGCCCCAAACGCTGGTCTTGTACATTGCTTTGCATGCTCAGTGCTGCCAACTGGCGGCCATCGGGGGACCATTTGACTTGCAAGGCCTGCTGCGACAGATCGTAGGGCATGGGGTGTTCCAGCCAGAGGGCTTTCACGCTGGTCTCGCCGGGATAAGCCAGGGCCTCTCCGGAGGCAGCGATGGCCGGCCAGGCCACGTTCACCGCCAGGAGCTTCTGCCCGCCCGTCGCCAGATCAACCCGGTAGAGGTTGGGCAGCGAGCCGCCTTCGTTGCGCGAGAAGTACGCCCAGCCCGCCCCAGCAAATGGCGTGTCCAGGGCCATTTGCAGCCCATCCGGGCTCAGGCAAACGCTGCCAGCAGGCTTAACAGCTTGCAGATAAGGCGCGTGGGCCGCAGATGGCGTCCAACTCAAGGTGTGCACCCGCGTTTCAGCCGCCGACATGAGCGTATATCCTGAAACAACCAGGCGCAGCTGCAATTCCATCGGGCGTGTGGCATAAACCCGGTTCAGCTCAATGAGATGTCTCTCCCCTTCAGCTGGGCCGCCGCTGCCGCCCCCGCCGGCCCCAATAGCCGGGTGCCCCTCAACCTCCAAATCGAGGTCGATCACATCACCGGGGGCTTCCAGCGTAAAGCGGTAACCATCTGCGGCCGCCCGGATGCTCACCAGGCGAAACGGTGTTCCGCCCAGTTCGAAGGCCTGGTCAAAGTTTCTTTCCTGCCCATCTTCGATCGCTGAATCCATATCCAGGCTTATCTGCACTGGTTCCACCGCGATCATCTGCATTCTTTGGGTCTCGACTGCGGCGCTCAGTTCCAGCGGCATAGCCAGACCCTCCGATGCAAACTGGATGGCCCAGGCATGGTTGGGGATGGCTCCGCTCTGGTGCAGCTTTGGGAATTCCGCTGGCAGCGCGGCGGGAACAGCCCGGCCTTGTGCGTCCTTCACGCTGACGGGATGCATGATCTCAATACGGTCACTCAAGTTGCCCTGCAGGCCCGGGCCAGCCAAAATGTAGCCCCGCGGGGTCTCGATCACGGTGCTCACTTCAAAGGCCCAGCCCGGATTGGCCAGATTGGCTTCGTCTGTTGCCGCCTCGGCAGCTGGCCCTGTGGTGGGTGTGGCGCGGATGACTTCCAGAAGGGGCAATTGTACAGGGGCTTCGTCCGGGGTGATCAGGCGCAGTTTCAGCTCCCATCCCTCTGGCACCGTGCCTTCGCGGGTGCCCTCCAGGCAGGGGACCACCAGGGTCACCGTGGTCAGATCACTGGGGAGGCCGGGCCAGGCCGGGCCTCTGCGCTGCAGGCGGCTGCCATCCGGAAGGCGCAAATAAGCCTCCTGTGTACAGGTTTGCACCTGACCATCCGGGGCAAGCGCCGAAGCCGGCACACCAAAGACCTGGTAATCCAGGTAACTTACTTCGGGGCTGACCATGGCGCTATTAACTTCCAGACTGATGCCGTCCCGCGTCACCCGCACGGGTTCTGCCAGCACGCGCAGGGGCGCGTTGGAGTCCACTACCCCAACGCCAGGTACAAAGCCCAAAAGCCCGCGGATCTGCGCCCAAACTGCTGCCGGCCCGGCGGCCAGCACCAGAATACCCAGCACCAATAATGCCGCCAATCCTGCCCAGGCCAAACGAGGTTTCGGGCGGACTGCCTCCGCTTCAGCGGCCTCGTCCCAGGCCTGCCCAAGCTGGGCTTCCAATCGGTTTTGAAATGCAACCTTCGGCTGCGAAACGTTAATCCTGGAGCGCAGTTGCGCCTCAAGGGTATTAATTTCCATCATGGTCATCCTCCATGCTCATGCAGAGCTGCAGTTTCTCAAGGCAGCGGTAATAGCGTGCTTTTACCGAGCTCTCAGAGCGCTTCAAGACCTCCGCGATCTCCTTGAGCCGCATATCCCCCAAGAAGCGTAAACGTAAAATATCCTGTTCCAGTTCAGGCAAGGCCTGAAAGGCAGCTTCCAGCCCGTCCAGCTCGTCAGTTTCCGCTGAGGCCTCCGCAAAAAGGTGCCCCAGGCTGGCATTCCTGGCCTGCTCCCGTTTGAGCGTCCGAAAGTGATCCATACACTTGTTGCGCGCGATGCTGAAAAGCCAGGCGCTGAAGCGCTGAGGATCACGCAATTGGGGTAGTTTCTGCAGCAGGGCCAAAAAGACCTGTCCGCAGATGTCCTCGGCGCTGGCTTCATCGCCCACCCGGCTGAGCACATAGCCATAGATCCGCGGCAGGTAATGCCTGTAAAGCTGGGTGAAAGCGTGCTTGTCGACGGCAGCACGCGCCACCAGGGCGTTTATGGCAAAGGGGTCCTGCATTTTAGTCTCGATGCTTGTCTCCATAGATCTCCCTAAGGACCGGTTCTTGCTTAATAGTCGCTTGGAGAGCCAAAAACGTTGCACAGGAGCCTGGAAATGCATCCCTGATGTCCATTCTCATGCCGCTCCTTCTTAGGGTTACCCGGCTCTGGAAAAAGGATGTTCGGAAATCGATTTATCCTTGGTATAGTATTGTATTTGGTCTTGGACAGCGGATAGTCCATACACGAAGGGAGAACGATGGACGACTTTGTAAGGTCAGGAAACCAGGCGGTTTCACCCGAAGTCTATGAACTGGAGAATAAAGCACTTGACCCCGAAGGCAAGCTTTGGGCAAAACTTGCGGCATTGGCCCCTTGGCAGGGTAAAGTGCTGGTAGATCTGGGTTGTGGGTCCGGGTACTGGTTGGAAAAATACCGGGACGCTTCCCAGGTTTACGGGATTGAACCCGACCCAGACCTCTTGCCCCTGGCCATAATGCGCGGCGCGGGGAAGGTACTGCGGGGTTCAGCGGAACATATACCTTTGGAGGATGAGAGTATCGATGTCGTCCACGCGCGCTTCGCTTACTTTTTTCCAATGGAGAACAACCCTTGTGATAAAGGCCTTGCTGAGGTGGCCCGCGTCTTAAAACCGGGCGGCAGTTTGGTCGTTATTGCTAACAACCTGGAGCAGGGCGAGTTTGCCGGCCTGCTTACCTCCCTTTACGGCCCAAGCCAGCAGGAAGACGCAGAATTTGCGCGAGCCTGGTGGCAAGCCCAGGGCGCGTCTCGATACACAGTGCTAAGCAGCTGGCGTTTTGAGCACCGAAAGGACTTCGAAGCGGTGATCAGGCTGGAATTTCCGCAGGAAGGCGCCAATGCGTGGTTAGCCCTGCATCCAAATGCCACAGGCCTGACTTATGCCTACGATCTCTATCATTGGCTGAAACCGGTATTACCCATAGGTACAGCTTCCGCCCCGAACCGGGGCGTTGGCGACTAGGCCATTTTTTGGATATGTAAATTTGGTAGAATTACCCGGCTACTGACTGCCCTACCGGGCTGAACACAATCTAAGGAGCTTGGCGTAAATGAAAGTTCTCATCACTGGCGGAGCAGGTTACATCGGCAGCACCATCGCCTCAATGCTTTTGGACCAGGGGCACACCCCTGTAATTCTGGACTCCCTGGTAACCGGCCGCCCGGAATTTGTGCAAGGGCGCATCTTCTACCAAGCCGATATCGCCGACCGGCAAGCCCTCCAAAGGGTCTTTGATGAACACCCGGACATCTTTGCCACCATCCACTGCGCCGCGCTCATCGTGGTGCCGGAAAGCGTTTCCAAACCCTACGAGTACTACACCGAAAACGTGGTGAAGAGCATGGAGCTCTTCAAATACCTGGCGGAGCGCGGGTATCCCCGCGTGGTCTTCAGCTCATCCGCAGCGGTTTACGGCAGCGTGGCCGGGCCAGACTTCATGGTCACCGAGAGCTCCCCCCTCAACCCGGAAAGCCCCTACAGCCGCACCAAGTACATGATGGAAATGATCCTCAAGGATTTTTGCGCGGCTTATGGCCTTAAGGGCATCGCCCTGCGCTACTTCAACCCCATTGGGGGCGACCCGCAGCTGCGCACCGGCCTGCACATCCAGTACCCCAGCCACCTCATCGGCAAGCTGGTACAGGTTGCCTTGGGCAAAGAGCCGGAATTCCACCTCACCGGTGTGGATTGGCCCACCCGCGATGGCAGCGGCATCCGTGATTACATCCACCTTTGGGACCTGGCCCGCGCGCACCTGCTGGCGGTGGAAAAGTTTGATGAAGTGATCGCGGGTGGCCGCGAGACGGATGCGGATTACGCCGTAATCAACCTGGGCACGGGAAAAGGCGTTACCGTGAAGGAATTTGTGGCCGCGTTTGAACAGGTTTTTGGCAAGCCAGTGCCCGTAGTAGAGGAAGGCCCGCGCCCGGGCGACGTAGCCGGCGCCTATGCCAATGCCGACCGCGCCCTCAAGCTGCTCGGCTGGAAGGCAGACCTGCCCGTCAGCCAGGGGATCGCCGATGCCCTCGCCTGGGGCAAGGTGCGCGATAATATCATTCACTACTGATCAAACTGGGGTTAATCGTTACCGCCGGCCTGGGCCGGCGGTTTGCTTTAAGCGGCTGGGGGCTCCGCCAACAATTCATCGTACTTGTCCATGCTCCCGGGCACGGAAGTATGCTCCTGCTGGATCAACCAGCCTTCACCTTGGCGCACCAGGCCCAGGCTCATCCGGTTGCGCACACTGCGGCTCAGCTTGCCCTCGGCATCAAAATGGTCGTAATGCACAATAGCGCTGATGAAGGCATGCGTCTCCCCCGCGGATACTTGCACCTCTTCAAATCGCGGCCGGTCATACCCGCCGTCCTCCCCGGCCCAATTGAACCAGGACGCCACTGTCTTTCGCCAGATATCCTTTCCCTGATATTCCCAGACCTCCCAGGCATCGAACACACGGGCATCCCCGGCATACAGGCCCAAAAAAGCCTCCTGGTCGCTCGCGGATACGGCTGCCGTATAAGCAGCCAGCACGTCCAAAGGGCTGGCAAGCATCTGCGTCATCACGGGCTCCCTTCGTCCGGTTATCCGGGCATCTCAAAATTATCGTCGCTGTACATCAGCAGCCAGGAAACCCCAAAGGGATCCGTGAGGTTGCCATAGAGCTTGGCCCAGAAAGTGGGGGCAAGTTCGTCGCTCACCTTCGCGCCGCCATCCACAAACCGCTGCCAAACCTCGCGCAGCCTGGCCTCGTCCGTGGTGGCCCAACTGACCGAGAAGTTGTTGGCCGGCGATGCCTGGCCGCTGGGGTCATCGGAGAACATCATGGTGGCATTCTCAAAAACCAGCTGGGCATGCCCGATCCAATCCGGGTCCACATTTCCCATATCCCCGGAGGGCGGAAAATCGCCAAAACGCATCATCTCGATTTCCTGGCCAAAAACCTTGCTGTAAAGTTCAGCAGCTTGGGCCGCGGTCCCGGGAAAACTGAGGTAAAACTCCAAACGCTCACCCATATAAATCTCCTTATATTTACTTTGAATTTCTGATCAAACGAACAGGCGAATCTTAACTAAACTGCCCTGCGGAGTGCAAGGCAGTGTAACTGGTTCTTAAGATTTCAGAGGATTTAGGACCACTGGCGCTCCGGGGCCACTTGCCGCCGCCCTTTGAAGAGCAGCCCAACCAGCACGCCAAAAACAAAACCGCCGATATGCGCCCAAAAGGCCACGCCGCCCCCATCGCTGGCGCCCAGGCTGGCAACGCCGCTAAAGAGCTGCAGCACGAACCACAGCCCCAGCACCACGATGGCCGGCACCAAGGTCAGCCGGCTAAAGAAACCCAGGGGAATAAAGGTGTACACCCGGCTATGCGGGTAGAGCACCAGGTAGGCCCCCAAGGCGGCCGCCACAGCGCCGCTGGCCCCTACCGCCGGCACCTGCGAGCCAGGCGCAGTGAGAATATGAGCCAGAGCTGCAGCCGCCCCACCCAAGAGGTAAAAAACCAGATAGCCAACATGGCCCAGGCTTTCCTCGATGTTATCGCCAAATATCCACAGGTAAAGCATATTGCCAATCAGGTGCATCCAACCGGCATGCATGAACATGCTCATCAACAGCGCTTTCAGGTCGCCCAGGTCCAGCCCGGAACTGATATTGACCGGCACCAGGGCATTGCGCTGCACCCAGGCTTCCACGCCGCTGCCCATGCTAAGCATGTACAGGAACATCAGTACGTTCGCGGCAATGAGCGCGTAGTTCACAACCGGCACGATGCGGGTCTTGATCTCATCACGGATCGGGATCATCCTTGGGCCTCCTTTGCTTTTTGCTCCTCCGCCAGGTCATTCACCCGGGGGTGGGCCGTGTAAGCACCGCGGCGTTCAGCAGGCAAAAGCACGGCAATGCGTGCCATCACTTCGTCGGTGGCGCGCCGCAGCCAGTTCTTTTTGTCTTCTTCCTGGTCTTGGGCAGGCAGGTTAAAGGGCTCCCCAAAGCGTACCAGCACCTGCATTTTGCGCAGTTTGAACCAACGGCTCAGCATGGCCGTGGAACCGCTCACGCTGGCCGGCAGCACTTTCACCTTGGCCCGTTCGGCAAGCAAGGCAGCGCCGGGTTTACCTTCCAGCAATACGCCCTCCGGCGAGCGGGTGCCCTCCGGGGCAATGCCCACCAGCCAGCCCTTCCTCAGGTAGTCCACGGCTTCCCGGAAGGCCTCAAAGTCGTACTCGCCGCGTTTGACCCAAATCACCTTGATCCCATCCAGGATCCATTTAAACAGCGGAAAGCGCTGGTAATCCTCGGCCACCATGCCAATCGTGTCGTCACGGGTGGTGGCAAACATCAAGAAGGGGGTGTCCAGTCGGCTGATGTGGCTGGTAGCCACCAGGCAAGCGCCTTGCTCGGGGATGTATTCCTTTCCTTCCACCCGCAGGTCCACCAGGGCGTTCACCACCCTGCGCAGGAACTTGCGCCAGGAAAGGGCCTTTTTGGGCACCCGTACGCGCATTTGGCTCGCCTCAGAAACACTCATGCTTAAACCGTTTCAGGCGCATGGAACTCACGTTGCACGCGCTTGCTAAACACCAGAAAACCAAGCAGCATCCCGATCAAGATCAACGCCATCGGCAACAGGCTGATCGGGTGGCTCAGGTCGAAGACCGCCTCGGAATCGAGGTTGTTTAATCCGTTCAAAATCGCCAGGCTGTTCCAGGCCCCATGGATGAGCGTGGTAAGGGCCAGCATGCCCAGTATCCGCCCCCAGCGTTTATCCTGCCAGCTCTTGGCAATCGCCCAACCGTTCAAGCCGGAGAGGAAGATGTGCAAAAGCAATCCGGCAGCCCGGCCCAGCATAAAGCCCAAAAACAACTCGCCGGAACCCGCGCCAATCACCTGCATCCCGTAAAGCATGCCTTCCACCAGGCCAAAAGCTGCTCCGCTGAATAGCCCTGCCACATAACCCTGCGCCGGCGAAATACTGGGCTTGCGCCCTGCCAAAAGCCAGACGCCCAGCGGCTTGAACAGCTCTTCCAGGAACGGCGCGATCAAGCCGATCGCCAGGATCAGCAGGCCGATGATTCCCGGCTGATTGAGCATACCGGTGAGGCGCTCGAGGATGCGCGGGTCTTCCAGCACCTGCGGGCCTTCCTGAAAGATGCGCCCCAGCTCCTGCAGGATCTGCTGTAAGCCGGGCAGCATTGGCGCCACGAGCACCACCCCCACCAGCAGGAGGGCAATCGCCACCAGTTCCAGGAACATAATGAAATACAGGCTGAAGCCCGCCCCAAAGGTGAACAAACCTGAATCGCGCTGCGGGTAAGCTCCCCAAAGGCCGCCGGACCCATAGCGCAGCAGCCAAAAAGTAGGCACGGCCAGGCCCAAAACCACCAGCAGAGCTGAGAGCCCGCCGGAATCACCGGACGCGCTGACGGAACTGCCCCACGCAAGCAGGAAGGGCCACAAGGCCAGCAAACCGTAAAGCCAGACACTTCGTTTGGCAGGCTGGCCAGGGGAACGCCAGCCCATCAGCCGCCGTACGGCATAGACCGCCGAAATCAAGGCCAAAGCCGCAACCACCAGGGAAGCATAGGCCAGCAGCATCAGCGGGCCGCTGTTCACCGCGCCAAGTTGGGGGTCCATCGGCATAAAGTCCGTAAAGAACATCAGCGCGGCGATCGCCAGGCTGGAAAGTAGACTGCCCACCGAGAACACCAGCTGGGCAATACTCAGCCAATCGGTTTTGGCGCGCGGCTGAACCGGCGGATATGCCGGTTCAGGGTAGGCAGGCGCGTTCGGGTACTGAAAATCCTGCATTATTTCTCTTCGATCGTGATCGTGATGATCTTATCGCCCTCAGGCGCATCCGGATTGGTTTGCGGGTCGCGTTCGGTGATCTGTTTCACCACGTCCATACCGCTTATCACCTGACCAAAAATGGTATAGCCGCCATCCAGCTGCGGGGTTGGGCCGTAAGTGATGAAAAACTGCGAGCCGCTGCTATTGGGCATATTGGTCTTGGCCACGCCCACTACGCCTTCCTTGTCAAAGGTCAAGCCTTCCACAACTTCCTCGCGGAATTCAAAGCCGCTGCCGCTGATGCCGGTACCGCTGGGGTCGCCGGCCTGGGCAACAAAGTCGTGCATCACGCGGTGGAAGGTTACGCCATCGTAAAAGCCCTTGCGCGCCAGGTAAACAAAGGAGTTGACCGCCTGCGGGGCTTCCTTGGGGAAGAGTTCCATCACAATCTCGCCCTTATCCATCTTGATCGTGGCGGTGTAGCTTTTATTTTGGTCGATCTCAAAGGCCGGGCACTCGGTCTCAAGCTTTTCCTCAGCCTTGATCACGTTCAGCACCATGGTCATGGTGCTTAAGTCCCAGTTATAGGGCCAATGGCGGCCGTTGATAAAGACCGTGGGGGTTTGGTTCAGGCCCACAGCAACGGCTTCATCCGTTTCGTTCTTTACCTTGTCCACGATCGCCTGGCTTACCAGGTCCTCATTGAATTTAGGCTCCAGGCCCAGGTCCGCGGCTTCTTTTTCCAGCCAGGTGATCAAAGCTTCAGCCTCCAGGCCGGCCCAATCGCTCTGTTTGGAGAAAAGCACGTGGTACATCTCCCAGTACTTGCCCTGCAGGGCAGCCGCCTCGGCAGCCTGGGCAGCCATGGTGGCGTTGGGGTGAATGGATACCAGGGGGAAGTTGCGGAAAGCCAGGCGCACATCATCGGGGAAGGCGGCTGCCAGCTTCTCGTATTCATCATAAAAGGCCTTACAAGCCGGGCATTGAAAATCGCTGTATTCCAGGATGGTCAAAGCGGCATCCGGCTTGCCCCAGACGTGGTCGTTCTCATTCACTTCGCCCACATCGCCCATCGCCTCTTTTTCCTCAGGGGTGAGTGGCGGGAACATGGGTTCGTAAACCGTGCAGATCATGCGATTGTTTTCATCGAAGAGGCGCGTATCCGGGGTGGGCGTTGGCGGCAGTTCGATGGTGGGCAAAGGCGTGCCAGCCTCAGGCGTTTCCTCGGCAGGAGCGACCATTTGCGTCTCATCCGCCGCTGGAGCAGCCGCGCTTTCCGTGGGCGTCGCGGGGGGCGGTGTGGGGGCATTAACCTTACAGGCCGCCAGGAGCAGGCCCGCGATGAGCACAATAATCAGGCTTGAATACAGCTTTTTCATGGTTTCCTTTCAGAGGGCTGCTTGATCAGCCCTGGCTTTCCATTAATTTCTCGGTGACTGCCTGGCGCATCGCAGTTTGAACTGCCTCACGCCCCTGGCTGGCATTGATCACGCGCCAGCGTTCAGGTTCTTCGGCAGCCAGGCAGAGGTAACCCTGGCGCACACGCCGGTGAAAATCCAGGGCGTAGGCATCCAGGCGGTTCCAATCCTGGGCTTCTTGTTTGCGTTTCAGGCCGCATTCAACATCCAGGTCCAAATACAGGGTCAGGTCCGGCGTAAGGCCGCCCGTGGCAAAGGCCAGCATCTGGCGCAGCTGGTCGAGGGGCAAACCATGCCCGTAACCCTGGTAGGCCAGGGTGCTATCGCCAAAGCGGTCACAAATCACAATTTTGCCTTCCGCCAGGGCCGGCCGGATCAGCTGATCAACCAATTGCGCGCGGCTGGCTAAAAAGAGCAGTATCTCTGTCCGCGGCCGCAAGTCCTGGTTTTTCATGCTCACCAGCACCTCGCGGATTTGATCACTGATGGGCGTGCCGCCCGGCTCGCGGGTGCAAATAACACAATACCCCCGCTGGCTGAGAAATTCAGCAAGCAAGGGCATTTGGCTGGTTTTACCGGAACCTTCAGGGCCTTCCAAACTGATAAACATGCCTAATCCCTAAAGATGCGCACGTAGCGGTTGGGCTCCTTCCCATAGGATTGTGAAACCAACTCAGCCTTTTGCGCCATGCCGTGTTGCAGGCGCCGTGTTTGCGCATCAGCGGGAGGCAGGTTCACATACTTCTCTCCCGATTGTATCAGGTCTATGGCCAGGGTCGCGTGGCGTATGGCCTCCTCCTGGTTGCCCCGGCGAGGGCCGCGCATCGAAAAAGCGTCAGCCAGGAACTGCTCAATTTGCCCGCCGCTGCTGCTTTTGATCACAAAGATCGGGATTCCCCGTTCTTCAGCGTCCACCACGGGCTGCAGCCGTTCGCGGTAATAGCGCCGTTGGGTCACGAAAAGGTCGGCCTCTTCAGGGGTGCGCACGATGCGGGCAGGCACGCCCATGTTGCGGATCACCTGCAGCAGGCGGTTGCGCGCGACGCCATAGGCGTACACGTTTTTAATTTGTTCACCCGCCGCGATCTCTGCGCCAAAGTAGTCTTCGTCCGCGCTGCCCTGAAAAGGGGCGCCTTCAGCGAAAAAAGGCCGGGCGTCTGCCTCCCCGGAACCATTCCCGCCATAGGAGGCCGCACTGCCCCGGTCTGCTGGTTGGCCCCGCCGCGGGCCGCGCTTTTCGTTCAGGTTGCGGTCGCGCTGGAAGGGTGCCTTCTCCATATTGCTGCCGCGGCGCAGGCTCTGGGCAGCAGTTGGGGCGGAGGTAGGCGTGGCTTTGATGTAATGGATCTTGCCCTTATCGTCCCAATAGCGCTCTTCGGGCGGAATGGGGTAGCCGCGCAAAATTGCGTCCACGGCAGCAGCCACGTCGCGGTGCACGGCCACACGGTCGCGCTCCAGCATCTCCACCATCACGGTGAAGGTCGGAGGCGAACGGCGCTCAAGCACGGTTTTTTGCGTCCCGCGCCGCCGGGCTTCATCATCCGAAAGTGTTACCGACTCAATCCCCCCCACCAAATCCGAGAGGGTGGGGTTGAGCAGCAGGTTCTCCAGGGCAATACCGTGCGCGGTGCCGATCAACTGCACGCCGCGTTCCGCGATGGTGCGGGCAGCCTGGGCTTCAAGCTCCCGGCCGATCTCATCGATCACGATCACTTCCGGGTTGTGATTCTCCACCGCCTCGATCATCACTTCGTGCTGCAGCGAAGGCATCGGCACCTGCATCCGCCGGGCTTTCCCCACGGCCGGGTGCGGCACGTCGCCATCGCCGCCGATCTCATTGCTGGTATCCACGATCACCACGCGTTTGCTCTCCGCCAAAATGTGGGCGGCTTCGCGCAGCATGGTGGTCTTGCCCACGCCTGGTTTGCCCAAAATCAAAATTGATTCATTGCTGCTCACCAGGTCGTTGATGATATCAATGGTGCCAAAAACCGCCCGGCCGATGCGACAAGTCAGGCCCACAATGTGGCCCCTGCGGTTGCGGATGGCCGAAATGCGGTGCAGGGTGCTTTCCATGCCCGCGCGGTTGTCTGCGTCAAAATCGCCGATGCGTTCAACGATGTAATTGATGTCTTGCATGGTGACCGGCCGCTCCAACAAAATGAGCTCCTGGTCAAAAAAACGTGCGCTGGGTTGTCTGCCCAGGTCTAAAATGACTTCAACAAGTTGGTCAAAATGGTCCTTGGATTGGACCGCCTGGGCAAGCTCCGGCGGGAAGACAGCAAGCATCGCATCCAAATCATCGGTAATGCGTTGTCTGTTCGTCATCATAAATCGGTTTTCCTTGCTCCAAATCTTTCTTTTCTTTTTTTTAATTGTCCGGCTTTATTCTAGAGCATTATAGGTTCTTATGCATATGCGCTTTATACGCATCATATAAGAATCTGGCAAGCCCGGCAATGCCTCAGCCGCGTGCCAGCCTGCAAGGCACTTTCATCTGCTCTGGTTTTCCGCGTTCTAAGTATGGGTGGGCTCCTTGGCCTCCCCGCTGAGCTGCGCCACGGGAACGCGCGCCCCAAAGGCCAATTCTTCGGCCGCCTCTTGCTGGGCTAGGTCCCGGGCGTAACGGCTTAAAAAGCGCACCAGCAAGGCCTGCTCGTCCGCGGCAGGCATGCCGCACTGTGCGGCCAATTCCTGCAGCCAGGGCTGGTAGGAACGGCAAGCCAGAAAAATCGGCCGACCTAGAAGATCAAAGTTTTCCGCCAGGGCAGCGCCCAGCGCATTGAGGGCCAGGGGGTCGTTCATCTCCGGCAGGGCAAGAACCTGCGCCCAAAACCCCTTGGGGCCCTGGTCCAGGTCGGCGTACGCCAGCAGGCGGCCTTGATGGTCCTTGAGCACCAGGCCTTGCAGGCGTTTGCGCGTGACCGCTTCGATAGCCTGAAACTGCCCGGGCACCAGGCGATGATGCAGGCTCTGCATGGCAGGCAGGTCGGTCGGCAGCCAGGGCCGCCAATCCCAGGCCTCAATCCCGCTGCGCTTACGTTCCCAATTAAGCTGAAATACCGTCTGGCGCGCCCACACAATAAAGGATGAACGCCTGAAACTGGGCATCAGCTCAGAACCTTCCGGGATGTCCGCCAGCAATGCCAGCACCTGCCAGTCTCCCGCCAGCTCCGTGAGGTCATCCAGCAGAATAGGCAGCTTTTGGGCGATCTGCATCGGCGCCAGAATGGCAAAACTGAGGGCGGCGGTGGCCTCGCCCGCGTAATGCCGCATTTGGGCATAGGCCGGCGGCTGTGGGCGGCCTTCGTAGACCAGTGTGCTCACGTCCAGGTCAGGGCGGATGCGGGCCAGTTGGTTGCGCAGCCCCAGGGGACTGCCGCGCGTGAGCAGGCGCATCTGGTTGAGCGGATGCACTAAATGGGCATAGCGTAGGATTTCAGGCGTATCGGCAATGCTCAGGCTGCGCGTGTACGTTGGGCAATCTCCAAAAAGTAGCGGTGGAACCGCAGGTCATCCGTGAGCTCAGGGTGGAAGGAGGTGGCCAAGAGGTTCTCCTGCCTTGCAGCCACAATTCTGCCATCCTCAAGCTGCATCAGTGCCTGGGCTGGCGCGGAAAGCGTTTTGATGATCGGCGCGCGGATGAAAGTGGCATGATACGGCGGCTCGCTTGGGGTGAGGAAGGGGCAGTCCAGGTCGATCTCAAAGGACTCCACCTGGCGCCCGAAGGCATTCCGCTCGATTTCGATGTTCATTAATTCCAAAAGGGGTTGGGCGCGGCCTACGTTTTTGGCGAGCAAAATCGCCCCGGCGCAGGTTCCCCAAATGGCCTTCTGCCGGCCAAAAGCCCGGATGGGCTCCATCAGGTCAAAGGCCAAAAGCAGCTTCCCGATCGTGGTGGATTCGCCCCCGGGGATGATCAGGCCATCTAAAGATTCGAGGTGCGCCGGCAAGCGCACCTCAACAGTTTCTGCATCCAGTTTTTTGAGCGCGGCAATGTGCTCCCGAAAGGCACCTTGCAGGGCCAGTACACCGATTTTCATCCGCCTACCAACCGCGGCCAGCCATTTTCTCGATCTCGTCCAGGCTGTCTACGGTGCGGCCGACCATCGGCTCGCCCAGGTTGCGGCTGACTTCAGCCAGGATCTTCGCGTCCTTGTAATGCGTGGTGGCCTTGACCACCGCCGCGGCACGCTTGGCGGGATCGCCGCTCTTGAAAATGCCGGAGCCCACAAAGATGCCGTCCACGCCAAGCTGCATCATCAGCGCAGCATCAGCCGGGGTGGCAATGCCGCCAGCGGCAAAGTTCACCACAGGCAGGCTGCCTGTTTCACGTACCTGTAAGCAGAGCTCGTACGGGGCGCCGATTTCCTTGGCAAAGGTCATCACTTCCTCTTCGGGAATGTTCTGCAGCCGGCGGATCTCGCCGTAGACCTGGCGGGCATGGCGCACGGCTTCAACCACATCGCCGGTTCCTGGCTCGCCCTTGGTGCGCATCATCGCCGCGCCTTCGCCGATGCGGCGCATGGCCTCGCCCAGGTTGCGGCAGCCGCAAACAAAGGGCACCTTGAAGGCATGTTTGTTGATGTGAAAAGCCTCGTCTGCCGGGGTGAGCACCTCGGATTCGTCAATGTAATCCACGCCCAGGGCTTCCAGTATCTGCGCTTCAACAAAATGGCCAATGCGTACCTTAGCCATCACCGGGATGGATACGGCTTCCATGATCTTCAAAATCAGTTCCGGGTCGCTCATGCGGGCAACGCCGCCGGTTGCGCGAATATCAGCAGGAACGCGCTCCAGGGCCATCACGGCAACCGCGCCGGCATCTTCGGCGATGCGCGCGTGTTCAACCGTTACCACGTCCATGATCACGCCGCCCTTTAACATCTGGGCCAGGCCTGATTTAACCTCAAAACCGGATACTTTCTTCGCCATGCAATATACTCCTATGCTTCTGCTAAATCTATGGCGATTGTACCACCAGCCAGGCGTCTAAAGCCTATTTGGCGGCTTCCAGCGCGGCAACCAACTCGCGGTTAAAGTCCGGAATATCGGCCACTACACGGCCCCAAACCAGGTTGCCATCGGTGAAGGCAGCCTCGTCCACCCAGGTGCCCCCGGCATTGACGATATCGTCCTTGATGCCCAGGGAACCGGTTGCCGGGCCCTTAACAATACCGGCGCTGATCGCGATCAGCCCGCCATGGCAAATGATGCCGATCACCTTGCCCTGCTTGTTCACTTCGGCTACCAGCTCGGTCACGCCCTTATTGCGGCGGATCTTATCCGGCGACCACCCCCCAGGCAGTACCAGGGCAAAAAGATCATCGGCCCGCAGCTGGTCCACGGTTGTGTCGGGCCTGATTTTCAAGCCGTTTTTGCCCGTGATGGTGTCCTTTTTCAGCGAAGCCAGCACAACATCGTAGCCGATCTCCTGCAAGCGCATAGCCGGAACGTAGTATTCCAGGTCTTCAACCCCCTCGTCAGCGAGGAATGCAACAGTTTTGTTCTTTTCCATGAGATCTCCTTTTCTCTTAAGCGGATTCTAACGCCTGGGCCGCGTTTTAGGCAGAATTGGGCTGTACATTGCCTCTACTGATCAAACCAGATAGGCGCGAATGCGACTATTGTGATGAACCGTGAGAAAGAAGGGCTCAGGCTTTAAATTGCCTGCGCCGGCGGGCGATCAAAAGCGGCTGCAGCAGCTTGCGCAGCAGGTATTTCGCGGGCAGGGCAGCCAGTTTTTTGCCGCCATCGCGGTAATGCACGCGCAGCATCTCCGGCCAGCAACGGTCGTCCTGCGCCAGGCTTTTGGCATCCCCGTGCAGGCGGAAGGCCGCCCAGGGCTCGCCGGGCAGATACTTCAGCGGCGCCATCCTGGCCAGGCGGGTCCACAGGTCGTAATCCATGGCAAAGTAGAAGCTGGGATCCAGCGGCCCCACCGCTTCCCAGAGCGAAGCCCGCCAAAAGCTGGATTGCTGGGGAATATGCACATAACCCCGGCGCAGACGGGCGTAGTCCGTTTGAGCTGCCGGGAAGCGCTTGATGGTCTTGCCTTCGGCATTGACCAGCAGGCAGTCACCATACACCATGCCCAGCTCCGGCTCGGCCTGCAAGGCCGCCACCGCCCTGCTCACCGCGCCAGGCAGCAGGTAGTCATCGCTGTTCAGCCAGGCCAAAATCTCGCCGGTGGCCCGGGCAAAGCCCTGGTTGATCGCGTCTGTCTGGCCGCCGTCTGGCTGGCTTTGCCAATAGGCTAATTGCGGGGCGTAAGCTTCAATCAGGTCCCTGCTGCCGTCCTGCGAGCCGCCGTCAATGACGATGTATTCGATATTCGGGTAATCCTGCTCCAGCACGGAGCGCATGGTCTGTTCCAGAAAGCGCGCGTGGTTGAAGGAAGGCGTTACGATGCTCACCCTGGGGAGCGCCTCAGGCATCTTTGCCTCCCTTGGCCTTAGCTTTGTAAGCGCGGCGCCGCAGCCAGTCCAGGGGCTTGCGCAGTTTGCCCAGGCCCAGGGTGCTGGCAAAAGCCAGGGCGATGCGCTTCCAATCCCGCAGCGCCGGGTTGGGCTTCAGGCGCAGGCTGTGGCGGTACATCGCCAGGGCTTCGCGCGGCTGCCCGGCCTCTACCAGGTAGAAGGCGTAAAAGCGGTAAGCCCCCGCCCAGATCCGGCGGTGCAGCTGGGCGTTCAGCGGGTAAAAGCGCTCCTCATTGCCAATCCACTTCGCCAGGCGAAAAGCCTCCGGCCCAAATTTTTCCGCGGCAGCCATGTTCTTGGCGCCGGAATGCATGCGGGCCTGGGCCCAGACCTGCCCGGGGATGTAACGCGGCTCGGCCAGGGCGGCCAGCTCCAGCCAGAGCTTATGGTCCAAAATGTAGTGGTAATACGGGTCCAGCCCACTCACCCGCTCCAGCAGGTCCCGGCGGATAAACACGCCTGGCTGGCCGATGATCTTGAACTGCAGCAGTCCCGCCAGCCCCCAGTTGGCGTAGCGCATGCGGTTGAATGGCCGGCCGTGTTCATCGATGCTTTCCACATCGCTGTACACAAAGGCTGCCTCGGGGTGTATACGGAATGCCTCCACAGCTGCCGCTATAGCGCCAGGCTTATAGATATCGTCGCTGTTCAACCAGGCTACGATCTCCCCCCGGGCTTTGGCAAAGCCCTTATTGATCGCCTCGCCCTGGCCATTATCCGGCTCCGAAACCCAGCCGCTCAGGCGCGAATCGTAGCGCTGCAGCAGTTCCAGGCTGCCATCCGTCGAGCCGCCATCCATCACCCAGTATTCGATGTTCTCGTAATCCTGGGCTAAAACGGACTGGATGGCCTGTTCCAGATAGCCGGCCTGGTTAAAGGAAGGCGTGATGATGCTGACCAGCGGTTTTTCAGAAAGCATGCGCACATTTTAACATAGGCGCTCTGCGTATACCTGTGAGAGCAGCGATTGCGTTCACCTGCCTGTGCGGAACCAATAAAAAAGCCTCTTGCGACTCGCAAAAGGCTGATTCTAGAAGTTGTGCTCGTATTAGCTCTTGCGCTGCAGCCTGGCGAAGGTAAATAACATCATCCCCACCACCATCACGTAAACCAAAACCAGGGCCAGCAAGACTGCCATATTCATTTCCGGCACGATCGCCAGTGCCAGTAAAATCGCTCCGAAAGCGTAAATGAAGACGTCGTAGGCCTTGGCTTTAGCCAGCGCCAGCAGGCTCTGGTTGCGTTCATCGCCGGCTTCAATGCGCTCCCTGCGTGCCAGGGCTGGGTCGTGCTGCAAAATTTCCCGCCGTACCAAGCTGCCAAACCCGGTGCCAAACAGGCCCGCCCCCAGGCCTACCATGAGGTAGGGCAATACCGGGGATACGGTGAAGACCGGCAAGCTACCCTTGAGCGCCAGAATTCCTAACAAAACCAGTAAGAGCCCTACGCCTAAAATTAATACATGACTGCCTTTTTTGCTGAACATGGTTTACTCCTCTTCGTAAATAAAGACTTCTTCGATCGATAAGTTAAAGACCTTCGCTATTTTGAAGGCCAAGGTGATGGATGGGTTGTAGCGTCCGTTCTCTAGCGAACCGATGGTCTGGCGGGAAACCTCCAGAATATCTGCCAACTCTTCCTGCCGCAGCCCCTTGGCCTTGCGTAATTCTTCCAACCTGTTTTTCAATACGACCTCCTAATGTAAAGCTTACTTTCCATAGTATAGCGGCAAGATATCTAAATGTCAAGTGTGCTTTCCATTTTGGGATCTTGGGTAGGGAATGATCGAATGCAATGAGGTCACCCCACTTAACAGTCAGAGCCGAGAGTCGGGGTCCAAGGCCATGAGGACTTTCGGGGCAGGCAGCAGGCCCGCCCTTTTAAGGCATTCCAATGCAGGGGTCGGGACTTTTGCCCGACCCGCATGATCTTTTCCGCATAACCCGTGTACTGGGTCCGGCTGAGCCTAACCCCTGGATGAGCGCGTTAAATTGAATGGCTGGCATTTCAGCTAAAGAGGGTGTCGTACGCGGCTTTCTTAAATATTTGCAGCTTGCCCCCAATGGTGGCGTCCAGCACTTCGCGGCCGTCGGCCTCGTAGGCTTTGCGCGCCATGCGGTAGCCCAGCTCCGAGGTTTCCAGGTCCGGCAGCTGCCACTTGAAGCCTTTGCCAAAGTAAGCCGGCGAGAAGTGATTGGGGTCATCGCCCTGGCTCTCCACGGTGGTATTGGGTTTGCCCTTATCCACAAAACTGTGGTCCACGCCGATCAGAATAGCCTGCTTAAAGCCCATGTGGTAGGCGAGCTGCAGGCCTACATTGGTTACCGTAGCGCCTTCCCAGACCCGTCCGCGTACATCGGTGCTGAACTTGGGTGTGGAATAGCTGGTGTACAGAAAGTGGGTATGCTCATCCATTGGCAGCCATTTGCGGGCGCGCCAGCTGAAGAATTTGGGCATCTGTAAGGCCTTGAATTCCTCCGTGCTCTGTTCCACCACAAGGTCATTGATCGAAACCAGGATGGAGGGCGTGAAACCCAGCTCTTCAGCGGCCAGGAAAATGCGATTGAAGCCGATGCAAAACTCACCCTTAAGTTTGCTCAGGTCGGTCTGCTTCAGGCTGGGGCCATTGCCCAGAATAAAGCAGCGTTCGCCCGCATGGCTGTCTTTCAGTTTGCCCAATCGCCGGATCGATTCCCGCCGCCAGGGGTGCAGATAAGCTGCCGGCAGTTCCGGTAGCCGGCGCAGCCCGTCGTAAGCCGCGCGCATCGCCTTATCCCAGGCGCCCATTTTCTCGTAAGCGGTCAACTCGTTCATTCGGTGCTCAAGCGGCAGGTGGCGCCGCCATCCACAATCACAGCCTGGCCGGTCATAAAGGAGCTTTGGCTATTGTCCGCCAAAAAATAGATCACGCTGGCAATCTCTTCAGGCTCGCCCACTCTTCCGTTGACGGTTTTGGCAGCCAGGGCGGCCATTTGTTCCTCTTCGGGCAGTTCCCCGGGCCTTCCGCGCCGAAAACCAGCCCGCAGCATCGGTGTATCCACCGCGCCGGGCAGCACCGCGTTCACCCGGATGCCTTGCGGGGCAAATTCAATTGCCATGGCCCGCGTGAGCGCCAGCAGCCCGCCCTTGCTGGCCGCGTAAGCCGCGATGTTGGCGCTGGTGGCCACGGCATGCACGCTGGAAACATTCACGATCGCCCCGCCGTCCTCGGCTTTGAGCAGGCTGTGGCCCAGTTTCGCGCCCAGGAAAACCGAGCGCAAATTGGAAGCCATTACTGTATCCCACTCTTCGGCGCTGGTTTCAATGAGCGGCTTGCTGATCTGAAAACCGGCGTTATTGACCACCGCGTCCAGCTTGGGCGTGAATTCCGCCACGCGGGCGTAGATGCGCTCCAGGTTTTCAGGCACGGCAATATCGGCCTGGATGTACAAGCCCTCAGCCGGGAAGCCGGGGTAGCCGTCTTTCCGGTCCACGCCGATCACCTGCCAGCCCTTTTGGGCAAAGTAAGCCACGGTAGCCTGCCCCACGCCGCCGGCAGCGCCGGTGATCAATACGGTCTTTTTCTTTTCGCTCATTGCTTTCCTCTATGCTGAGTGGCAGGCAAAACTGCCTATTTTTCCATCGCTTTTAATTCGCTGATCGTACCCACCGGCAATCCTAACCCTACGAGCAGGTTGCGCACAGTGTTCCAGTGCACGCGCTCCCAATAAAAGGGGCTGCTATTGGTGTTGTGAGGCGCCAGCATCACATTCTGCATGCCTCTCAAGGGGCTGGCGGCCGGCAGGGGTTCGTCCTCAAAGACGTCCAGCGCTGCCCCGCCCAAACGGCCTTCCTGCAAGGCCTGCACCAATGCTTCTTCGTGGATCACCGGCCCGCGCGAAGTATTGATCACAACCGCGTTCGGCTTGGCATAAGCCAGGGTTTCAAAGTCGATCAGGTGCCGGCTGCTGGGGTTCAGCGAGCAGTTCACGCTGATGTAATCCGCCCGGGCCATCAGGTCCGGCAGGCTGGTCATCTCTACACCGTATTCAACCAGGAAATCCGGCTCGATATCGATGATATCGGTACCCAACAATTTCATCCCAAAGGCCCGCGCGCGCCGCAGCACCGCCTTGCCCACATTTCCCACCCCGATCACGCCCAGGGTGCTTTCGCTCAGCGTGTGCCCGGGGATCTTCTGCCAAACCCCGTCTTTCATCATCCGGTCCATCCAGGGCTGGCTGCGTGCGAAGGCCAGCATATAGCCCAAAGTGCTTTCGGCCACTGGCACGGTGAAGGCGTTCGGCGTGTTCAGCACGGGAATGCCCAAGGTACTGGCAAAGGCCTTATCGATCGAGTCGATGCCCGTTCCCCACTTGGAGATCACCTTCAGCGGCGGGGTGCAAGCCCGGATAACTTCCGCGGTGTAGCGGTCGTCGCCGCAGATCGTGCCCACGAATTGGCCGGCATAACGCAGGATCTCCTCGGCCTCCAGGCGCTCAGTCACTTCGGGTTCGATGGTCTCCAGGCCGTAATGAGCCAAAATCGGGCGGAAGCGCTCCATAAACGGCAGCATATAAGGGGCGGAAATCAG
Organism: Anaerolineaceae bacterium UBA5365; assembly: GCA_002407905.1. GTDB lineage: Bacteria > Chloroflexota > Anaerolineae > Anaerolineales > Anaerolineaceae > Mesolinea. The sequence continues at coordinate 6,844 of DHPL01000064.1, read as the reverse complement.
TACTTTACTCACTGGGCTTACCTCGGTTTTGATGTTCCAGCAGGATCTCGGCGATCTCGAAATCCAGTTCTTCGTCTATATCCACAGCTTCACGCCCATCGATCTCGAACATTTGCGGGCGGAATCCCAGCCGGTTGCCGCGTTGGCGCAGGGTTTCGGCGGTGAAGATGTACACGCAGGAATTATCCCAGTAGACGGGCGGCAGGTCCTGGGTGCGCAGCAACTCATTGGGGTTATGGTTGATGGGCTTGTTTTCATGGTCCCAGAGGCGGTTCTGGATGCGCGAGACCCCAAAGAGGCTGTCGTACTCGGGCCATTTATTCCTGAACGCCGCGATGGCATCCCGGATGGT
>DHPL01000064.1:700-6314 GCA_002407905.1 Anaerolineaceae bacterium UBA5365 | reverse complement strand
TCGTGCAGGAGGATGCGGTTCATGGGGATGTTCCCATCGCGCAATTCCTCAGGGCGTAAGATCCGGCGCACCTGCGGGTAGTCGCGCTCCAAGCCCTCCAGTACCACCGGGCTATCGGTATCCACCACCACCTCGCTGATCTCAGGCACCGCAAGCAGCGTATCCAGCACGTGGCGGTATAAAGCCTTGCCTGCGATCAGGCGGTAATTCTTGCCCGGCACGCGTACCGAGTGGTGCCGCATGGGCAGCAGGGCAACGATGCGCTCAAAACTCATGGCTGTCCTCGTCCAGTAAAAAGCTGCCCCGCTCCAGGATGCCCTGGCTGATCGTGCGCAGGGTGCTGCTGTTTTCAGGCAGCAATGCCTGCCAGGCAAAATCCTTCAGGGTAACGTAACCATCCCAAATGCCGTCAGGCTCCAGGAATTTTTCAAATGAGAGTGAAGAACGCCACAGTTGGTAATACAGGAAGCGCCGTGCGTTATGCGCGAATGCCTCCGGCACATCAATTTGCGGCGCGGCGAGCATATTGTTCAATTCCGCCTGCCATGCCCGGGGGCTGCCGGGCAGCCAGACGCAATTGGCGTTACTGTAGCGGCTTTTGCCGGCCGCCAGCACCGGAGCGCCCATGATGGCTGCTTCAAGGCCAATGGTGCTGTTGTAGATGAGCACCAGCTTGGCCATGCGAATCAGGTCGTAAGAAGACACATGCTCTTCCGGAGGATAAAACTGGATATTGGGCAGCTGCTCAATCTGTTTACGCGCCGCCCAGGCCGCCACGGATTCTTCACTGGCCTTGCCCTTGCGGGCTTCATCCGGGTGGGCGCGTACCACAAACAGCGTATCCGGCTGCTCCTTGGCCGTTGCGATCACCGCGTCCAGCCAGCGGAACATATCCTCAAAGATCACGTTCGCGTGCGGTTGGGAAGTATCGAAGATCACGTTGGTAAAAACCGGCACCACCTGCTTAAAGCCGGCAGCCTTCTCAACAAACTCGGGCGGCAATTCGCTCATCTGGGGCCAGAACTGCACGCCGGCCATCTTGAAGTTGCCCTTGAAGCGCTGTTCCAGGTATGCATCCAGGCGTGCGTTTTGGGCCTCATCCAATTCAAAATCAGCCGGGATCTTCAGCGGGTAGGCCGTAGCTTCGCCCTCTGTAAAAAAGGCGGTCATCGGGCGCAGGCCAACCTCGTGGCTGAAACACGGGATGGCAGCCTTGCGCGCCAGATAGCGCAGCAATGCCTCGGGGTATTGCTGGCCATTAAACACCACTACGGCGCGGGGGTTCAGCCGTTTTAATAGGCTTTTGAAATGTCCGGCCATGCTCCAGGCGCTGCGGATGTACTCGCGCAGGATGCGCACGGTGGTCAGGTTTTCAATCAAATTGTGGCGGCGCAGGATCCAGCGAGCAGAGGGCAGCACCAGTTCGCCCAGGGGCAGGCCTTCCCAAACCACCTGCTGCAGGCGGCTCACGTCCATGCCGGCCAGGTGCTCATCCAAAGCGGCATCCGCCTTGAAGGTAAAGCGCTCCTGGCTGCTTTGGGCATAGAGGGCATCGCTTTGGTGGATGCAGCCGCGGCAGGGCATAGCCTTGGGCGGTTCCGTACGGCTGGTGCCCAGCACACAGGAGCTCATCCCGCGTTCGCAAACCAGGTGCACCACCGGCACGCCTTGCAGGCGCAGGCTATGCGCGCTGAGGATTGAAAAGCCGGCGTTCAGGCTCACCCCGCTCAGACGGGTGGAAGCATTGAAGAATAAAACCGGCTGGTAGAGCTGTTCCGGGGCATTCTCGTGCACCTGGGCAGCAAGCAGTTCGAATTTCTGATTGGTTTTGGCGTGTGCCTCTTCCACCTTAAAGTGGTTTTGCACGCGGTCCATCAAAGACGCCAGGCTCATATCACTCACTGTAGCGGCGCAGTTTCTTTAGAGAAGATTGCTCGCTGTCATAAACTTGTTTTACCCCGTCGCCCAGGGCTTTTTCTGTCACCCGAACGTACTTCACCAGGGTGCGTACGCCTTGAGGTTCCACCGAAGCGCTTTGGTCGCTGCCCCACATGGCCCGGTCCAGAGTGATGTGCCGCTCCAGCAGGCAAGCACCCATGGCAATCGCCACCACGCTGGTCACCAGGCCTACTTCGTGCCCACTATACCCAATGGGGCAGCTAAACATGTCTTTCAGGGTATGGATCATGTTCAGGTTCAGTTCTTCCGGCGGGCAGGGGTAGCTGCTGGTGGTATGGCAGATGATCAGATTTTCCTGCCCGATCATATCCACCGCGGTTTTGATCTCATCCAGCGTGGACATACCCGTTGAGATGATCAGGGGCTTGCCGGTAGCGCGGTAGGCACGCAGGAGGGCCCTGTCGGTCAGCAGGGCGCTGGGCAGTTTATGCGCCGGCGGATTAAAACGCTCGATGAACTCCACCGATGGCACGTCCCAGGACGAGGCAAACCAGTCGATTCCCAGTTCCTTGCTGTACCGGTCGATCTCCTGATATTCCGCCTCTTCAAACTCCACTTTGTAACGGTAATCCAGGTAGCTGATGTAGCCCCAGGGGGTTTCGCGCATCTGATCGCGTTGGTGTTCCGGCACGCAGAGCAGCGGCGTGCGTTTCTGGAATTTCACCGCGTCCAGTCCGGCTTCCTTTGCCGCGCGGATCAAGGCCAGCGCGTTCTCCAGGCTGCCATTATGGTTAATGCCGATTTCACCGATCAGGTAGGCCGGTTGGCCCTCACCCACCTCACGATTACCGATTTTCACAGTTCGCATACAGTCTCCTGTAATCTTTTTGGGAATTGTTGCAATTTACACGCCTAACTTGGCCTGGGCCAGGCGGATGCGGTCGCAGAGCTCCCGCACGGCGCCTCGGCCGCCTTTGCGCTTCAGCACCAGGTCCGCCATGTTACGCACCTCAGCGATGGCATCAGCCGGGCAGATAAAGCAGCCCACCTCAGGCAAGGCAGCCAGATCTGGCAGGTCGTTGCCTACAAAGACTACCGCGTCCGGGCTGTAGCCGCCCTCCGCGATGACCTCGCGCAAAGCCTGGGCCTTGTCCATCACCGCCTGGCGGACGGGCAGATTCAGCTTTTTAGCCCGCGCGCTCACCACGGGGTTGACCTCCCGGGAGATGATCATCACCTCAGTCAAGCCCTGCTCTATTAGCAGACGAATACCCATGCCATCGCCCCGGCTCGTGCGCACACTTTCTCGGCCATCCTGGTCGGTGTAGACCATGTCATCGCTCAGTACCCCGTCAAAGTCCAGCGCCAGAAGCTGCACCCGCTCGGGCAGGGGACGCTTCTTGGAATCGCGTGACCCAGCAGCCAGCGGGTCCACGAGGTCCAGGCCGCCTTCCCGCACCAGGGCCTCATACTTGGGCCAATCGCCGGGGCTATCGATATCCACGGTGTAGCGCGGATCAATAAAAAGCGGCAGGATGAAATCGCCGCTTAGGGAGCTTTTCTCCACGATGCAGCGCGTGCGGATAGCGTCGATATGCCCTGTCTGCCAATAAGTTGCCGGCAGGCTTTGACGGGGAGCATTGAAGGGCTCCGGCTGGCCATCCAGCTTCATGAGCGGTTTCATTTGTCCGCTCGCAGGATCCACACGCCACATTTTGTAGGGGTTTTGGCCGCTGGGCACCACCCCGCGCACACTATCGGCCTGGGGCTCGGCAGCCAGCAGAGCCAGGGCCTCATCCACCAAACCTTTCGGACGGATGGGCGAAGTAGGCCGCAATTGGACCATGAATTCGGGCAAGTGGCCGCTGCTGTCCGCCAGATAGTCCAGGGCATGCAGGAATACGGGTAAATCCGGCGTCTCGTCCAGGGCCAGGTCCGCGGGGCGCATGAAGGGCACTTCAGCCCCCCATGCCTTGGCCACCTCCGCGATCTCCGGGTCATCCGTTGAGACGATCACCCGCGTAACGCCTTCAGCAGCCTTGGCCGCGGCAATGCTCCAGGCGATCAGCGGTGCGCCGGCAAAATCTTTGATGTTCTTCCGCGGGATGCCCTTGCTGCCTCCCCGGGCCGGGATAAGGGCCACAACTTCGCCGGGCGCGTAGCTTACCATGCCGTCCAGCCTCCATCCACCACCAGATTGCCGCCCGTCATGTAGCTGGAAGCATCCGAACACAGGAAGAGCATGGCCGCGCTCATTTCATCCAGATGGGCCATCCTGCCCAGGATGGTCCGGCTGCTATAGGCCTGGGTGAAAACATCGTCATGTCCATTGAAAACCCCGCCGGGGGTCAGCGCGTTCACGCGGATATTCTGGCCGGCGTAATACGCCGCCAGGTAACGGGTAAAGCCCAGCACGCCAGCCTTGGTCACCGAATAGTATGCCGGCTTAAAAGAGCGGCTGCCATCCGGCCTTTCGTAAAGCCGCTGGTCCGGGCCGTTCAAGCCATAGGTAGAGCAAATATTGACGATCACACCCTTGCCCTGCCGCAGCATGGGCGCCACAGCGGCCTGGCTAGCCAAAAACATCCCGGTCAGGTTCACGTCCAGGGCCTGGCGCCAGCTCTCGAGGCTGTAGGTCTCAAAAGCGTTCGCGACCTGGCTGCTGCTGTGTTCCGGGTCGAACTTGGGGTCCAGAGCAGCCGAATTGATCAGCACGTCCAGGCGGCCAAAATGCGCCAATGTAACGGCCACCATCGCCTGAGCCGATTCCAGCTCAGTTACATCGGCCCTGAGGGCAGCGGCATTAAAGCCCTGCGCCTGCAGCTCGGCGGCATATTCAGCAGCCTGGTCCGAAGCCAGGTCAGCCAGCATTACGGCAGCGCCTGCCTGGGCCAGGGCCAAGGCAAACTGCCTGCCTAGCAAACCCGCCGCGCCGGTAATCAAAGCCACCTGGCCTTGCATCTTGAATTTATCTAAAACTGTGGGCATTTTTCAGCTTTACTCCGCTATGAATTCCGCGATGATTGTACCATCCGGGGGCCTTTTCCTTCGTGGGCTATTGGCTAAAGCCTAGTCAGATACATCTCAGGTTAAAGCCACCTTGCAACCGCCCCGGGCTGCGGAGGCATGAATCGCCAGGGCGATCTCCTGCGCCGCGATGCCATCCTCCAGACTGCAAACGGATGCAGCCTCCCCCTTGCAAATGGCCGCGAAATGGCGCATCTCGTCCAGGAAGAGCGCGTTGCGCTCGAAGCCATCCGGTACGCGCAGTTCCTGCGCTTCGCCATCCACCCGGTACACGTAGGCATTGCCGCTGGCATTATCCCAGGCGATTGCCCCACCGGAACAAGTGATCGCCAAAGCATGGCTTGGCGGGCGCTGATAGTAATCCAGATGCACCGTGGCCAAGGCGCCGCTGGCCAATTGCAGGGCCGCCTCACAGTGGTCCTCGGTATCGATTTCCAAATCGCTTAGTTTCGCGGTAAGCGCCGAAACGCTCTCCACCTCGCCCAGCAGCCAGCGCAGGTAATCCAGAGGGTGGCTCAGGGTGTTCACCACGCCCCCGCCAAGGTCTTTTCGCGCGGCATAGCCCAGGCGGTAATCCTCCCAGGGGTGCCAGGCAGGCAGATATTCGCCCCAGTGGGCGTGCGCGCTAAGCACCCGGCCCAATTCCCCGCTTGCAAGCAGGTCCTTCACCTGGCGCAGCACCGGGTGC
>DHPL01000064.1:351-511 GCA_002407905.1 Anaerolineaceae bacterium UBA5365 | reverse complement strand
ACGTCCTCCAGGCTGGGAGCAATCGGTTTTTCGATGAGCAGGTTGGCCCCCGCGCGAGCCGCCGGCAAGGCAACAGCCATGTGCGCGGCGGTCGGATTGGCCACGATCACGCCATCCGGTTCTTGGGCCAGCGCTTCATCCAGATTCGTATAGGTGGGCA
>DHPL01000064.1:0-164 GCA_002407905.1 Anaerolineaceae bacterium UBA5365 | reverse complement strand
GCCCAATAGTTCCGCGTCCGGCAGGGTGCTTTGGTGGGTGCGGAAGAGCAGGACATCGTGCTCGCCCAAACTCAATAGGTTGCGCAAGTGCCGCCGGCCGATGGAGCCCAGCCCCGCGATCAGAAAGCGGGTCACTGCTCTCCTCCGCCGTGCACGTAGGGGTA
>DHPL01000041.1:7163-10164 GCA_002407905.1 Anaerolineaceae bacterium UBA5365 | reverse complement strand
GCTGACCATTGAACCCCTTTTTTGAGGCCATTATACTGGCAGAGGACCCTGCAAAGCAGGGTCTCTTTTCCTGGTTTGTGTTATTGTGTCAATCATCGAAGAGCCCCCAGAGCAGGCGGCTGCGTCTTTTTTGGTCCTCCAGGACTAAGGCGCGGATGGCCTCAGGCAGGATCTGCCGCTGCCAATCTCGTTCAGCCCGGCCTGCAGCATCGCGCACGGCATCAGCGCTCGCGGCCCGAACCGCTCGGATGGCGTAAACAGCCCCGCCCAGGGCGTGATCGGCCATGTGGGCAACCGAGACCGCGTGCCCGGCAGCACGGGCAGCCTCTCGGGCTGGGCCTTGCGCCTCTCTGGCAGCCGCATGGGCAGCCCAGGCTAACTCCCGGGCTTTTTGCATTTTGATCTCTCCCCTGGCCCAGTCCCGCGCGCCTTGGATGGCCTGCCGGGGGCGGGAATCCTCTGGGCGGTCGGCCTCAAAGTAATGCAGTACCCGCTCGGCGCAATCCGCCGACCATGATGCCAGAAGGCGGTGATGCTCATCCTCCAATGTGCCGCCGCGGCGGATGGTGATCAGGCTGGGGTGACGCTTACTGCTTGGGGGCATAATGCATAAAGCATAACTGAAAAGGCCCGTACTCAGGCGGTATGCCTCATTAAGTAATTCAGAAGCCGGTTAATTGGGAGCAAAATGCCTTCATTTTTCACCTGCCCATTACAATAGACCCAGGGGAGAGTCTAATACCCACCATGTCCCATTAAGGAGTTGAGATGCCCAAGAAAAAAGTAACCATTGCAGACCTGGGGGAAGTTTTCTTCCTCAGCCGGCCAGAGTTCAATCCTTCCGGTACGCTTCTTGCCTACGTTCAGGCCCAGGCCGATATCGAGAACAACAAGTATCGCTCGAATATCCGCCTGTTCGACCCGGTGCGCAAGCAGGACCGCCACCTCACGGCGGGAGACGCGGAATCGGCTTACATTTGGCTGGACGATAACACCCTGCTCTTCGGAGCCCAGCGCGCGGAAGAAGACAAAAAGCGCGCCAGCGACAAAGAAGAATTTACAGCCTTCTACAGCATTCGCGTGGATGGCGGTGAAGCCCGGAAGCTCTTCGAAATTCCTGCCAAGGTTGGCAAAATTAAGGCCGTAGATGCTGAAACCTTCCTCTTCACCATGCCGATCAACCTCAAGGATAAGGCGCTTTTCAGCCTTAAACCCGAAGAGCAAAAAGCGGAGCTAAAACGACGGAATGAGGAAGAAGATTACGAAGTCTACGAGGAGATTCCATATTGGTCCAATGGCGAAGGCATTACCGCTGGCAAGCGCCTGCGCCTCTGCAGTTACAGCCTGAAGACCAAGAAAATCAGCGTCCTCACCTCTGGCAATACCACCGTGAACAACTTCGCGCTCGACCCGGAGCGCAAGCAAGCCCTGGTCTTGCTCAATGACTTTAAAGATGTACTGCGTATGGAAAACGAATTACATTTGCTGGACCTGGCCAGCGGAAAGATGCGCAAGGTGGCGGGCGGCAAGGGCCGTTTCTATGGTGCCGAATTCCTGAATGAAAAAGAAGCGCTGGTTGTGGTCAACCGGATGGAAAAGTTTGGGATGAGCGAGAACCCGGGCTTTGAACGCTGCGACCTGAAAACGGGCAAATTCACCGTTATTCCGGGCAAGGCCGATTACTCCGTGGGCAGCTCCGTGGGCAGCGATATGCGCTATGGCGGCGGCGAAGCCCTGGTAGTACAAAACGGAGCGATCTATTACACCGAGACCCGCTATGGCGACGCGGTGCTGCTGCGTAAAACCGGCGATGCTGAACCGGAACTCCTGGTAGAAGGTCCCGGTTCCGTGGATGCCATCACCGTGGCGCCGGATGGCCGTGTGGCCTTTACTGGCTTTGAACCCAACGGGCTTTCCGGCCTGTATTTGGTGGATACCGGCGGCGATGTCAAGCCGCTTGCGCGCCCCAACCAAAAATTCCTGCGCAGCCGGGATGTTTCTCCCGCGGAGGAACTGAGCGCGAAGGGTGAGGACGGCGAAGAAGTGCAAGGTTGGGTGCTGAAACCAGTGGGTTACACCCCGGGCAAAAAATACCCGGCTATTTTCGACATCCACGGCGGCCCCAAAACCGCCTACGGCACGCCCTTCTTCCATGAGATGCAGGTGTGGGCCAGCAAGGGATACTTTGTCTTCTTCTGCAACCCCAAGGGCTCGGACGGAAAAGGCAGCGCCTTTACGGACATCCGCGGGCAATACGGGCAGGTGGACTATCGCAACCTGATGAGTTTTTGCGACAAAGTGCTCAAAACCTACAAGGATATCGACAGCAAGCGCCTGGGAGTTACTGGCGGCTCGTATGGTGGTTTCATGACCAATTGGATCATCGGCCAGACCCAACGCTTTGCCGCGGCCTGCGCCCAGCGCAGCATTTCCAACTGGATTAGCAAGTACGCCACCACCGATATTGGCTATTACTTTGCTCAGGACCAGCTGGCTGCCAATCCCTGGAGCGATATGCAAAAGATGTGGGACCAGAGCCCCCTGCAATTTGCTGATAAGGCCAAGACCCCCACGCTTTTCATCCACAGCGATGAGGACTACCGCTGCTGGATGGCCGAGGCCCTGCAAATGTTTACCGCCCTAAAACTGCACGGCGTGGAAACACGCCTGGTACTCTTCCATGGCGAAAACCACGAGCTTTCGCGCTCGGGCAAGCCCAAACACCGGGTGCGCCGCTTGCAGGAGATCACCGATTGGTTTGAGAAGTATCTGGAATAGGTTCTGCTGGTTCAATTAAGGCCTGCCATTGGCAGGCCTTATTGTATTAATTTGGCTTCGGGTATCAAAAGATACCCCCTGGTCAGGGAATCAACTTGAGCTCCCAAATGTGGATGTGCGCAGGAACTTGCCCATCCATTTGTTTCAGGCTAAGTGTTAACTGACGAACTGGCTGGGAACCATCAAAACTTATGGTTGCAGTCCGTATCAAGTCTGCTTCAGG
>DHPL01000041.1:0-7021 GCA_002407905.1 Anaerolineaceae bacterium UBA5365 | reverse complement strand
TTCTCCGTGCCGCCGTCCAGACTAAGTTTAGCGGTGATCTGCATCGCCGGAGCGCCAAGGCGCAGCTCCAGGCCTTGCAGGTTTGCTGGTTCGCTGAAGTTTAGGTTGAGCTCAAAGGGGTTCGCCTCCAGCCCGCGCACCAGGCTGTTGGGGTCACCATCGAAGATCAATTCGATCTCACCGATGTCCAGCCCTGGATAGGTTAGCTCAACTGGCTGCCCCAATATCTGTAAGCTTGCCTGCAGCGGGCGTTGGCGCTCCTCCCTCTCCGCGGTAAAGAGGCCATCGGCCCGGCCGGAGTAAGCCAGGCGCAAAAAGTAAAAGCCGGGCTGGCCGTTGGGGTAGGGGATGGTTTTCAGTACTTCCGGCGGGAGGAACTTGGGTTCCTCCATCACGGCGGCATATTCCTGGGGCGTAACGATTAGAACCGTACCTTCGTCCAGCGGCTCCTGGTTCAGGGTCCAGTACTGGTAGGAATCCAGGCGCAGGAAGCGCCCGTTGGGCAGGCTGTAGCGCGCAAGAATGTCCGTGCCGTTTGCCCAGCTGGGGCTCAGCACCACCTCGTCTTCAGAGAAGGCCTCCTGCCAGGCCTGAGCTTCGCGAAAGATTTTTGGCGCTCCCCACTGCATGCCATAGAGGCCGTAATCCTGGTACCAGGCAGGCCCATTGATCAAGGCATCGTCCAACATGATCAGGCTGGCGATACTGAGTATGGCCATATAGGTCAGGGCAGCTCCTTTTTGGCTCTGAGCGTTATTGATCTTGCTGATCAGCCCTTCCAGGCCTAAGGCGCTAAGCCATACAAGGGGAATGACAACTACGAGGAGGCGCGTGATGGCAGGCTGCACCAATGCTGCCCCCACCGGCGCCGCAAGCAAGCCGGCCAGAAGCGCGCGCTGGCCTGGTTGGCGCAGGTTTTTAATTGCCAGCCACAGCCCCCAGAACGTAAAGGGCAGGAAGTACACCGGCATATGCGCGTATGGGCGCATCGTGTGGCGGGCCAGGTCCTGGCTGCCAGGGAAGAACCCATAGACCGGGTTGAGCCCGCTGAGCCAACGCGTGAGCAGATCAAGAAGTTTGGCGGAAAGGGGTTTGGCCTCCAACCAGTACGAGCCCAAAAGGTTGAGTTGAAAACTGAGCGCTTGCGGGTTTCGGGCACGGAATACCAGATAAGGGATGGCAAGCAGAAGCAGCACAGCCAGGCCCGGCAGCAAATGCCGGCGCTGCTGCCAATGATACGGCCAGTCCAGAAACAGCAGGAGGAGAAAACAAACAACCACTACGGGTTGAAGCGCGGCGTAGCTGTAAAAACAAAGCCCGGCCGCAATGACGGCCCAGGGCATGGCCTTGGGCTCTTTGAGCCTGTAGTAGAGATATGCGTACAAAGCAGCGGCAAACAGGGCAGCCCCCAGGCTGGTTTCGAATGCGGTACGCGAGTGCAGAAACCAGGATGGTACCGCACTGAACAAAAATGGCATCAGCCACCAGCTGCGCAGTTTAAAGAACTTGCGCATGGCCAGGCCGCTTAATATGGGAGCAACCGAGGTGACCAGAGCCGGAATGGCCCGGGTGAGGTAAACCGAACGTTCGAACGGGGCTGCCAGGAGCTGTAAATAGACTGAAAGCGAGAGGTTGTACTGGCCGGCATTGCTGAAGAAGAGCGGCAAGAAGCGCCCGCTCTGGTCACGGAAACCATTATTGAGCAGGCTTTGGGCGTGCAGGGTTTGCAAGGCCTCATCAGAAAAGAAATAGATTGGAAATTTATCCAGCGCGACCAGGCGTGTGACCAGGTAGATTGCCAGGCCCAGTAGGAACAGCCACACTTCCCAGCGCGTGCTCTGAGCCGTTTGCGGTTCCTCTGGCGCGCTGTTGGTACTGCTGCGCAGGGATGCCTTGATTTCTCCATCCAGCCATCGCCGGGGCAGGGCTTTCAGGTAATCCAGAACGCTTTCTTCGGGGTCCTCCTCTGGAAGCCACTGGCCGCGGTCGGCTGGGACGCCACCCAGGGGCAGAAGTGGGAGCTCTCCATCCTGTGGGGTGTCCGCTTCAGGCAGTAGGGGGTCAGCGGCTGGGTGGGTCATCAGGCTGGGTCCATACCCGCCAGGCTGCGTAACCGGCGGTAGATCTCAAGCATTGCCAGGCTGTCCAGGTGGCAGTAGGCCAGCAGATCTGAGCGGATCGCCTCCCGGTCTTCGGCAAGTGTGAGCGTGTCGCAGGTGCGCTGCCAGGCAGCCGTTGCCTGCCCGCCGTGCTGGATGTTTAGCTTGGTATAGGAGTATGCCGGCAGCATCACCGGCAAAACGTATTTAATCGAACTGCTGCCCTTAAAATCCGGGTGCCAGTAGACGGCATCGGCGATGACTTTCTCCAGGTCGAATACGCGGTCATTCACGCCTTCCAAAAAAGCCGCGTGGCGGGGGTGCAGTTCCGCCATTTCACGGTTACGGCCCATCTCAAAGGTCTCATGCCATACGATAATGCTGCCAAACTCGCCTAGTTCTTCACGCAGTTGGTTCGCGAGGGCCAGACTGGGCTCATCCGGCCCCAAATAGAGGGCCTCAAAGTGTTCCGCAACGGCGTGAGGCGCCTGCAGTTTGTGCAGCGAGTACTGGAAAACAATATCCTGCTGCGGGCCATAACCCGGGTAACGCGGCACAGCGGCTTTGCAGGTTTCGTAATCCAGAAACCACAATGGCCAGCTCAGGTTTTCCAGGCGCTCCCGCAGCGCCTCAAGGTTTAGATAGGCTTTGCCTTCCCGCAGGACCTGGGCCACGATGCGCTGCTTCTCATTCAGGGGGTGATCCAGCGGCAAATCAGCAATGGCTTCCCAACCGGAGGCGCGCAGTTTCCTTTTTTCGGCCTTTAAAATGCGAGGAATCTCGTAGATACTGGGCGTTGGCAGGTTCGGGTGGCATAAATCCGGGCAGGGGCAGTTACGCGGGTCGTAACAAGCTTCGCTGGCAAGCACGTCCGGGTTTAAAGCAACAGCCAGGGCTGCTTCCCGGTATCCGCGTACTTCGTTTGCCAATTCGGAATCAAAATCGATCTCTTCGAGTTTAAAGAGGTTTTGCAGGTCCAGGTCCTGCCCCCGGCGATAGCTTTTATCCAGGTGCAGGATGTAAACCTTGCGCAGGTCGCATTGTTCTTTCAAGATCAGGGCTTGAAAGATGGCGTCGTAACGGTCTTCCTTATCGATTTTGGTGCTGCTCTTGATCTCGATGAGCGCGCAGCCGCCGCCTTGCAAGCCGCATAACAAGGCATCCACCCGAGCGAAAAAGGGGCCATCGCTATAACCTTGCTGGGTGCTGAGAAAGGCGCCAGGATGCTGCGGGAGCAAATAGGTGCGCAAGTATTCCTGGGCCAGGCTTTCGGCGTGCATGCCCTCATTGAAAAAATGCGTTTCCAGTTCTGTGGGTGCTTCATTGAGCTGCCCATGCGCTCTGGCCCAAAGGTGCCGCGGGCAGTCAAGGTAAAGCTTGAGGTCGCTTTTGCTCAGCCGGTAGCGTTTTGTGTCCATGCAGCCATTTTAACCCAAGCGCCGCCTGCCGGTCCGCTTGCGGATGGCTCCGGGCCTTGCTTTCCTTGCTATAATTCCCGGAGTTCGTTTGGAAGGAAAACGCTATGACCCCAGAACATATCAACGAAGAACTATTCGCGCACCTGGTGGAGTTGGCCCAACTGGAGCTGGAGCCCGAGGAAGCGGAATACTTGCGCGGTGAGCTTAACCACCAATTGGCCGCGCTGAAGGAACTGGCCCAAATACCCTTGCCGGAGGACTCCCAGCCCAGTACCTGGGGGCTTGAGCCGCAAACTGCCGGCCCCCGCCCTGACGCGGTGAATGCCTATGCAGACCCAGGCAGGCTGATCGCCCTGGCCCCCGAACAGGAAGACGGGTACATCGCGGTGCCCGATCTGAAGGAGGCCGCATGAGCCTGATGGATCTTACTGCTCTGGAAATGGCCGCCAAAGTACGTTCCGGCGAGCTTAAGGCCGAAGCCCTTTTGGACGCCTCGCTGGCCCAAATTAGAAGAGTGGACGGCGTTTTTGGCAAACTGGACCAAAAAGTTCTGCAGCCTGAGGAAGAGCAAAAGGTGCATGCCTTCATCTCGTTAACCGAGGAACTCGGGCGCACAGCTGCTAAGGCGGTGGATGCCGCCGTTGCCGAAGGCCGCGACCCCGGTCCTCTGGCTGGGGTGCCTGTATCGGTCAAGGATTTGTTCTGCATCGAGGGGACGCCCACCACAGCTGCGTCGCGCATGCTGGCCAATTTTCTTGCCCCCTATACCGCGACTTCAGTGGAGCGCCTGCAAGCTGCCGGCGCTGTGATCGTGGGCAAAGTGAACCTGGACGAATTTGCTTATGGCTCGTCCAGCGAGTCTTCCGCCTTTCAGCCGCACCCTTACAACCCCTGGAATACCGAATATGTGACCGGAGGTTCATCCGGCGGCTCTGCCGCGGCCATCGCCGCGAAGGAAACCCCACTCTCCATCGGGACGGATACCAGCGGTTCCATCCGCCAGCCAGCAGCCTTTTGCGGCATAGTTGGCCTAAAACCCACGTATGGCCGCATCTCGCGTTATGGGATCATTGCCTTTGGCTCATCCCTGGACTGTCCGGGACCGATGGCCGCCAACGTGGCGGATACTGCGCTGATGCTCCAGGTTTTGGCCGGGGCGGACCCCCGCGATGCCACATCGTCTGCCGTAGCACCGCAGGATTATTTGGCCTTATTGCTTGAAGACGTCCGGGGGATGCGGATTGGGCTTTCGAAGGACTTTGACCAGATCGCCTACCCGGATTTGGAGACCGGAGACCTGGCTACTGAACCGATCCAGGCTGAGGTTTCTGCCGCGGTTTATGCTGCTGCTGAGGTCCTGGCCCGGGCTGGGGCTGAGATCATCGAAAATGTGCCCATGCCGAATTGCCGTTACGCGATACCGGCCTATTTTGCCATTTCGCGCGTGGAAGCAGCCTCCAACCTGCACCGTTTTGATGGTGTGAAGTACGGTTACCGATCCCCAAAGGCGACTGGCGGGCTTACACAGCTTTACCGCGCGAGCCGGGGCGAGGGTTTTGGCCCCGAGCCTAAATTGCGCATTTTGATGGGCATGTATGTTTCCGCGGCGGCACATGCCTCGGCTTATCTGGAACGCGCCAAGAAGGTGCGGGGGCTGATTCGGGCCGACTTTGACGCCATTTACGACCCTAACGGCGCCTACCGCCTGGACTGCCTCTTAACCCCAACAACACCTACCACCGCCTTTAAGCGCAAGGCCGTTTTTGGTAATTCGGTACTGATGCAATACGCGGATCAGATGGTGGCGCCAGTGAACGAGGCCGGCTTACCGGCCGTATCCATTCCTGGAGGAGTGGATGGGCAGCGCCTGCCTATCGGTTTGCAGTTGATCGGGAATGACTACCGCGAGGACCTCATCCTGCGCGCGGCCTACGCTTTTGAGCAGGCTACCGCGGGAGCCGACTGGCGCAAGCTAAGACCCCTGGCGCTCGAAGCCCTGGAGATGAAATGATGAAAGACTACGAAGTGGTGATCGGGCTGGAGACCCACATCCAGCTGAAGACCCAGAGCAAGATCTTCTGCGCCTGCAAGGCCGATAGTTGGGGCGATGAGCCCAATACGAACATTTGCCCGGTGTGCTCAGGGCTGCCCGGCGTGCTGCCGGTGACCAATGCCGAAGCAGTGCAGAAAGGCGCCTTATTAGCCGCGGCGATGCACGCGGAGATCAACCCGGTTTCGGTTTTTGACCGCAAGAATTATTTTTATCCAGACCTGCCGAAGGGGTATCAGATCACGCAGTTTTTTAAGCCGATCGGCAAAGGCGGGTACATGGACCTTGAAATGCCGGATGGTTCAAGGCCGCGGGTCCGCATCCATCACCTGCACCTGGAGGAAGATGCCGGCAAGACCAAGCTGGAGCACGGCATGCGCCTGGTGGACTTTAACCGCTGCGGGGTGCCTCTGGTGGAAATGGTCACCGAGCCTGATTTGCGTTCCGGAGAGGAAGCAGCGCAGTATTTGCTGCAGCTGCGCCAGTTATTGCGTTGGCTGGGGGTTTCGGACGCGGACATGGAAAAGGGCCACTTGCGCTGTGATGCCAACGTTTCCATCCGGGAGCGTGGGCAAACCATCCTGAATACCAAAACCGAGATCAAGAACGTGAACTCGATCGAGGCCGTGCGGTTGGGGATCGCCGAGGAGGCTCAGCGCCAGATCGCGGTGGTGGAAGGCGGCGGCAAGGTGGAAAGCTGGACCCTGGACTGGGACGCCGAGCGGGGGGTGCTGACCAAGATGCGCTCCAAAGAGACCGAGGCGGACTATCGCTACTTCCGCGACCCGGACCTGCCCGCGGTGGAATTGCGTGAGGAAGAAATTGCGCGAATAAAGCAGAGTTTGCCGGAATACCCGCTGGCGCGCAAGGCGCGCTTTGAACAGGAGTACCAGCTGAGCGCTTATGATGCCGAGATCCTGACCAGCGAACGCGCCCTTTCAGATTACTACGAAAAGGCCGTTGCGGCGTATGAGGGCGAGCCGAAGACCGTAGCCAACTGGATGATGAACGAATTGCTGCGCCTGATGAACGATGCCGGCAAGCGGGTTACTGAGCTTAAACTCCAGCCAGAGATGCTGGCGGAAATCATCAGTTTGGTGGATGAGTCCAAGATCAATGCCGCTACGGGTAAGACCTTGCTGGGCAAGGTGGAGGAGAGCGGCCTTGCGCCGACAGAGATTGTGGCCCGGGAGGGTTTGGGGCTGGTGAACGACGCCGGTGCATTGCAGGCTGCTGTTGAGGCTGTATTGGCGGCCAACCTGAAAGAGGTCGGTGAGTTCAAGGCTGGTAAGGAGGCCCTGCTGGGCTTCTTCCTGGGCCAGGTGCTGCGCCAGATGGGCGGGAAGGCCGACCCCAAAAGCGTGCGTGAGATCCTGCTTTCAGCCTTGAAGGAATAGTGCTCTCGTTATTCAAATAATAGGCGCCGTTTTTTGTAGTGCACCCCGTTTGTTGGA
>DHPL01000019.1:64350-69814 GCA_002407905.1 Anaerolineaceae bacterium UBA5365 | reverse complement strand
TACCTCATCCTGATGCTGCTGGGCTTTTCTGCCATCCTCATCACTCCGCTGCGCCAGCTTCTGGGCAGCATCCGCTTCACCCTCCAATTCCCTGAAATCCGCACGAGCCTGGGCTGGGTTACAGAGGCCGGACCGGGAAAGGTATTTGTGCTGCTTTCGCACCCGGCAGCGATTGGCGCGTATACCTGCGCCATCACCTACCTGATCTACCGGGCAGCCGGCTACCTGAAACGCCGGGATATGCCGGTGATCTTTAGGCGCACCTTGCACGGCCTGGTAGATACCAGCCTCGCGGTAATCGCGATGGTAGGCGTGGCCACCTTAATGGAACATAGCGGCATGACTTACCTGCTCTCCAAAGGCCTGAGCGAGAACCTCAGCCGTTTCCTTTACCCCTTCATTGTGCCCTTTACCGGCGTGCTTGGCGCGGTGCTCACGGGCTCCAATAACAACTCCAATGTGCTCTTCGGCGTGATGCACATGGAAACCGCGCGGATCATGGGCCTGAGCATCCCCCTCATTTTGGCCGCCCAAAGCGCGGGAGGCTCCCTGGGCAGCGTGTGCGCGCCGGCCAAGGTGATTGTTGGCTGCACCACGGTTGGCCTGAGCGGCCAGGAGGGACGAGTGCTCCAAAAGCTGCTGCCGCTGATGATGATCCCCACTGCCATCGTGGGCCTTGCAGCCGTTATTTGGGTTTATCTGATCTATCAGGGGGTATTGCCATGAAGCCAGCCCCTGCCCGCTTATCTTTTCGCCTGCGCTTGTTGGTATTAGCGCTTGAGCTTATACTGCCCTTTGGGATCTACTTCGCCTTGCTGGCCGGAATGGAAGCCCTGGCATTGGTCTTTTTCATTCTCATGGCCGGCGGAATAGTTCTGGAGGTAATTCTTAGTTGAGAAAAGTTGAGTTTGGCAGTCTTTTGCTCATCCTGGGCCTTTTAACCCTGGCTTTCGCCGGTTATGGTTTTTCCCGCAGCTTCCTTGGCAGCGAAACACTCACTTACGTTCCGCTGAATAAAGACACTCCCCTCGCTGGTGCCAGCCTGGAACTCAGAACTCCGGGCCGCATCCTGGCCGGCCAAACCACCGGAATCAGCCTGCACTACAAAGCTTTTAATGCGAACCCAGCCGCCCCAGAACCGGTTATTGTGGAAGCAGCGGCAGAGAATGGCAAATTGAACCCCTCTGAACCGATACGCACGGAACTCGGAACGGAGGACGTGGAACTAATGGCCTGGACGCTTGAACCATCGGCTCCTGGGCCAATCAAAGGAACAGTGATCCTAAATTTTGTGAATAACCCAGGCGCCCGGGCAGGGCTGCCCTTTGAGGTCGCGGTGGGCCAGGAACTGGGCATGAACTACCACCAATTGCGTGTCAGCAGCCTGATTTTCTTGGTTTTGGGCCTGGTGAGTCTAGGCCTTGGTTGGTACCTGCGCGGGCAAAAGCGGCAGGAAGAGGCAGGGTAGGAGGAAGTATGCGGGCAAAAGCAGTGAGCTCGTTGATCAAGCAAGCCGGAATAAAAGTGCTGGATGGCAAAGGGACCGCCAAACTAAAAGGCGTTACCGCAGATTCACGCAAGGTGCAGCCCGGATGGGCATTTGTGGCCGTGAAAGGGGATAGCAGCGACGGCTGGGACCACATTCCCCAGGCGATCGCAAATGGTGCCGCAGCCATATTTGGCCCACGGCCAAACAGCGCGGAATTGGGTGCGCCCTACTACCAACTGGACGGCGATATGCGCTCCAATCTGGCTTATCTGGCGGCGGCGCTCCACGGCTTTCCGGCCCGCAAACTGCGCATGATCGGCGTAACCGGCACGGACGGAAAAACCACCACGACCATGCTGATCCACCAAATCCTCAGCAAAGCTGGGATCAAGGCTGGCATGATCTCAACCCTGAATGCCCTCATTGGCAACCAGGCGCTGGATACCGGCTTTCATGTGACCACCCCAGACGCTCCGGACATCCAGGAATACCTGGCGCAGATGGTCGCTGCCGGAATGACCCACTGTATCCTGGAGACCACCAGCCACGGCCTTGCCCAGGGGCGCGCCATCGCCTGCGATTTTGACCTGGGTGTGGTGACCAACGTTACCCACGAACATCTGGATTACCACGGCAGCTATGAGAACTACCTGGCAGCCAAGGGGATGCTGATCAGCGGGTTGGCGCATACCCCCGCCAAGAAGATCGGCAACCTGCGCAAGGCCGTCCTGAACAAGGACGACCGCTCTTACGAGTTCCTCAAGCGCATTGCGCCTGTTGGTATGATCAGCTACAGCGCGATCAACGAAGCCGACCTCTGGGCCGACGATATCCGGGATGAAGCTGGGGCGTTGAATTTCAACCTGCACATTGGCGAAGATTCCTGGCCGGTAACCAGCCCGCTGCATGGCCTGTATAACGTATCCAACGCGCTCGCGGCCATCGGAGCAGCCTGCCTGGCCCTGGGAGTACCCGTTGCCACCGCCATTGAAGCCCTGGCAGAGGTGCCTGGTATTGCCGGCCGTATGGAAAACATCGATCTGGGACAGGATTTTAAGGCGATTGTGGATTTTGCCCACACGCCCAACGCGATGGAACGCGCGCTGCAAACCGCGCGCGCCCAAACACAGGGGCGGGTGATCGCAGTTTTTGGTTCGGCCGGCCTGCGCGACCGCGAGAAACGGCGCATGATGCCCAAAGCCTCGCTTAAACTGGCAGACATTTCCATTTTCACCGCAGAGGACCCGCGTACCGAACCTCTGGAGGGCATTCTGGCGGATATGGCCGAGGCCGCCGAGAGCGTGGGCGGCGTGGAAGGCCAAAGCTTCTACCGTGTGCCAGACCGGCGTGATGCCATCCGGAAAGCGATATCCCTGGCAAAACCTGGCGACCTGGTGATCAGCTGCGGCAAGGGCCACGAGCAGAGCATGTGTTTCGGCATCACGGAATATGACTGGGATGACCGCACCGCGATGCGCGCGGCATTGGCTGAACACCTGGGCGTGGACGGCCCGCGAATGCCCTATCTGCCTGAACCCAGCGCTAACCCAAATTAAACAGCCATTTAACCCGGATTTGTTTTGCGAGGTTTATCCTTTTAAGCGTGCGGGCGTTTCTAATCGGTTCGAAGAGCACGAAAAAGGATAAAAGACTATGCAGCGCATTTTGATCACCGGAGCAAACCGCGGAATCGGCTATTCCATGACGCAGCAATTATTGGAAGACGGACATCAGGTCTGTGTGCTGGACATCGAAACTGAGAGCATCGGAGCGCTCAAGCAGCAGTACCAGGAAAGACTGCTCACCTACACCTGCGACATCACTGACACCAAGTGCGTAGAGGCATCAGTGGAAGCGATGCAGCGCATATTTGGCGGTGTGGAGATCGGCATTCATAACGCCTGCCTATGTACCTTTGAGTCCTTTGAAGCCAGCAGCCTGGAGACTTTTAATCGGGTAATGGACGTAAACTTTTTGGGGGCTGTGCAACTAACCAAGGCTGTACTGCCGGCGATGAAGGCTGCAGGGCAGGGGCGGGTGATCTACCTTTCATCCGGAGTTGGGGTCACCGGGTTTAGCAACATTTCGCCTTATGCCGCAAGCAAAGGCGCCATTGAGGCCTTGGCCAAATGCATGCGCCTTGAATATGCCGGAACAGGAATCAGTTTCCACCTGATGCATCCCCCGCTGACCAAAACCATTTCTGCCAGCCAGCTGCCGGTGCCGGAGCAAATGAAGGCCGATCCGGAACTGGTGGGCCGCGGCCTGGCCAGGCAGGTGCTGAGCAAGCAATTTGTGATCACCCACTCCGCAGGGCAGGCGGCCCAAATTTGGGCCAGTTACCGTATGCCCCTCAGTATTGGGAAAATGATGGACACAGCCAGCAAGCGCTTTGGCAGGGCTTAAACTGAAAGCATTTAATTGATCGATGGTTAATTCCGGCGGCGCGGCAGTTGGCTCACCTCGCCCAGCATGCCGCCGTTGTAGCCCCCCAAAACAGCCACCAGACCCACCAAACCCAGGAGAACCCCGCTTTCCCGCAAGAGGATGGCAATGGCGATCAGGCCCGCCAGGCCGCCGTATAGGCCGTAAGTGATTCCCCGGCGGTCCTTTGCCAGCCGGCTGAGCACAAAGCCGATGCTCAGCGAACCGATGAAAACGCCAAGCATCAGTGTTGTATCCACCCCGGTAAAGCGCTCGCCGTAGCGCATGATCTGCGAGTCGATTAAATCAAAGAATACCAGTACCCAGGCAACGTTCAAGACCGCAGCCAGGACCAGAAAAACCAGCTTGGCGCCGCGGGGGTCGAGCAATTTGATCAGGCGGGGCATCAGGCCTTTTTCTTCCAGGCCAGGCTGGCTTCCACCGTCTCCCGCAAGGCGGTCTCCAGGTCCCCCTGAGGGTATCCCAACTCTGCCCGGGTGCCTTCGCCATCCAGAAAACTGTTGCGGGTTTGCAGTTCCACAAAGGGAATTGGGTTCAAACCGCCTTCCTGGCCTTTAAACAGGAAATTAAGTTTGACGAAGGACATGCCGAATTTGACCAGCCATTTTGAGAGGGTCAGGATCGATTTCTGGCGCCCCAGGATTTGCATCAGGCGCTCTAGCCATTGGACCCAGGTGAGGTTCTCGGTGCTGATCTCGTATTCCGCGCCAGGCCGGCCGCTTTCAAGCGCGCGGACAGCCGCCGAGGCAACTTCCTGCACGCTGACCATTGCCGACCCGCCTGCCGGGTAGAAAACCAGCGGGAAAGCGCTGCGCAGGTAGCTGATCACCGGCGTCCAGATGGGCGCCTTGCCTGGTACATAGCCAAAAATGTAGGGCAGCATCAGGTAGGAGGCAACCAGGCTGTCGCCTGCTTCGGCATTCACTGCGGCGATCTGCTCCACGCGGCTGCGGATGTAAGGGTGTTTCTCTTCGAGCTCCAGCTCCGGCCAGCGCCGGGCCATCGTACTGAAGTAACTGTTAAAGACCACCAGGTGGCGCACGCCGGCCTGACGGGCCAGGCGGGCCAGGCGTTGGGCCGGCAGAACATTGCCCCGGTAAAAGAAGGGGTAAGCCGGCCGCTTGGGCACAACGCGGTCGTCCACGCCGGCAGCGTAGATGATGCCTTCCACGCCCTCCAACATGGCCAGCACCTCATCATCGGAGAGTTTATTAAAGTTGGCGATCCGCACCTGCACTTCAGGCGGCATGGGGTCGGACGGGGGCAAGGGGTCCAAGGCGATGGTGCTCACGCTGTGGCCGCGGGCCAAGAGTTCCCGCACGGTGTAGTAACCCAGAAAACCAGTTCCTCCGATAATAAAGACCCGCATGATACCTCCGTTGGCTTTGATTCTGGCCTGATTATAAACAAGTGCGCAGGATCGCGCGGACAATTCATACGGGCGGCACAGGAGAAACTACCCTGTCAGGCGATGAGAGCATGGGGTAAAATAGCGCAATCTGGGGCGATGGCGGAATAGGCAGACGCAAC
>DHPL01000019.1:38493-64220 GCA_002407905.1 Anaerolineaceae bacterium UBA5365 | reverse complement strand
ACACTGTGTGGGTTCGACCCCCACTCGCCCTATCAGAGCAGCGCAAGGACAGGCAGGATGAATTCCTGCCTGTTTTTGTTTAGGAGCCTGGATAGATTAGTTGCCGCAAAAATAGTCAGCTGTTTTTAAGGTCATGTATTGTCAAAGCTATCAAAAACTTAAGGGCAAAAGGTAGGGGAGAGTGGAGCTTTAGCGAGGCTCTCCCGCAAACCAGAAAGACTCCGATTCTAACGGTACGTACCCCCACATTCCGGATTCCTTATCGCGCTCAAGAGGTTTTATTCATATGATCCCGCTTGGTGTTCGTGCCGTTTAAACCAAGGAGCGGCGTCTAAAACCGTTGGTCTGGCCGGGGCGAGGGCGGTATACTTGTGAGGATGCGACGCCCAATGCAGCTCAGCGCAAAATCCTTCGCCCTCGCCATCGTGCTGGCCTTGCTCAGCCTGGCGGGCTGCGGACGCGCAACACCCCCGCCGGACCCCACGGCCACCATGCCCCCTCCTCCCAGCCCCACGCCTCTACCCACCATTGTGGGGCCGGAAGGCACCCCCACGGTTGTCCCGCCGCTCAACCCCAGCCCCACCCCTAACCTGAATATCGCCGGCCCGCTGCAGATCGTGGAACTGCAGTACCTCCAGGCCGGCCGGGAACTGGCCGTCATGGCCAAGCTGCAAAACATTCTGGAAAAAGGCATCCTGCGCGACGCCAATTACCAGGTGCTGGTGCTGGACGCCAGCGGCAATCTGCTGGCCAGCGAGAACGGCTTGCTCAAATACGTTTTCGCCCGCGAGGTTACCGGCATCGTGCACCGGATTAGCCTTTCCCCCGGGATGCAGGCGGCCAGCGTGGAATTACGCTTTGGCAACGCGGCGCTGGACGAAAGCCTGGCCTACCGCCAGCCTTTCAAACTCAGCACGGCCACCTGGTTCAGCGGCCAGGGAAACCTAATCACTGCCTGGCTGGAAAATCTTGATAAATTTACCTACACGCAAGTGCGCCTGGACGCGATCGCCTACAATGCCCGCGGCGAGATCGTTGGCGGCGGTACAGCGCCCCTGGCCTTTGTGCCGGAACTGCGGCGCATGGGCATCAGCGTCCCCTCGATTTGGCGCGAGAGCCCGGCACGGGTGGAGCTCTATGCCCACTTGGGGCCCTACTCCGCATCGCTGGAAGGCGGCAGTTGGTGGCAG
The DNA here is from genome assembly GCA_002407905.1 of Anaerolineaceae bacterium UBA5365. GTDB lineage: Bacteria > Chloroflexota > Anaerolineae > Anaerolineales > Anaerolineaceae > Mesolinea. The sequence goes on along the minus strand of DHPL01000019.1, from coordinate 63,030 downwards.
ACCTTGCAGGCGGAATCATCCGGTTTTACTGTCAGCCAGGAACGCCAGCTTAGCGGCGGCGCGATCCTGCATAACCGCAGCGAGCAGATCCTGAGGCAGAGCTGGTACAGCGTAGCAGTGGTAGACGCCAACGATTTGGTTTGCGCCAGCTACAATGGCTGGCTGCCGGTGATCTGGCCGCGTCAGAAGCTGGTATTCGCGGTCGACCGGCCTTACATCCCGAACGATTGCGATCCGGTCTATGAGGACCTAACCCTGGTACCCGGGGAGTTCGGCACTTTCCCCATCGGTTACGACCCCCTGGTTGCAGCCCAGGCCATTTTGGTAGCGGAACCGCCTGAGGGCCTGGTGCGCGTAACGGTGGTGAACAACCTGAACGCCAGCATCCACGGCGCGCAGGCGCATGTACTCCTCATAGATGCCTCGGGCAAGGTTGCCGGCGGTGGCGTGGCCATCTTGGACACGGCTGCCCCCAACAGCAGCAGCCAGGTGGACGTGCCGGTAAGCGCTCTGGGAGACTGGGTGGACCTGCGCGTGGAAGCGTCGGTCTTACTGCCTGAAGACCCGATGATCGGGCAGTAGCCCGTGTGCGGTGCATAAAAAAATCCGGCTCCAGCCTGGAGAAGCCTATTTTATACATTCGGCGGCAGAAATACACTGCCAGCCATATAATTAAATAACAACAATTCAAGGAGTCAGAATGACGGCCGATCAGAAGCACACGATACCTTTTCAAGCAACCCCCCTCCACCCCAAAAGCCCCGTCCCGCCCGATATCGCTATCGCCCAGGATGCCATCCTGAAGCCGATCAGCCAGGTGGCAGCCGAAGCGGGGATCCTGCCGGAAGAGTTGGAACTTTACGGTAACTACAAGGCCAAGGTGAGCCTGGACGTGCTTGAGCGCTTAAAGGACGTGCCTGACGGCAAGTACGTGGATGTGACTGCCATCACCCCAACCCCCTTAGGCGAGGGCAAAACCACCACCACTGTGGGGCTCTGCCAGGCATTGGGCGCCCATCTAGGTAAACGCGTGTTTACCTGCATTCGCCAGCCCAGCCAGGGGCCAACCTTTGGCATCAAGGGCGGCGCGGCCGGCGGCGGCTACAGCCAGGTGATCCCAATGGAGGATTTCAACCTGCACCTCACCGGCGATATCCACGCCATTACGGCGGCCAATAACCTCCTGGCAGCGGCGATCGATACACGCATGTTCCACGAGAGCAGCCAGAGCGATCAGGCGCTCTTTAACCGCCTTTGTCCCAAAGATAAGCATGGCAAACGCCATTTTGCCCGCGGGATGATCGGCCGCCTCCAGCGCCTGGGTTACAACACCGAAGACCCGGACGCGCTCACGCCGGAAGAGCAGGCCAAATTTGCCCGCCTGGATATTGACCCCTCTACAGTCACCTGGCGCCGGGGCGTAGACGTGAACGACCGCATGCTGCGGGGCATCACCATTGGTCAGGGCCCCGAGGAAAAGGGCTTTGAGCTGAAAACAAACTACAACATCACCGTGGCTTCGGAGATCATGGCCGTGCTGGCCCTGGCCACCAGCCTGAAGGACCTGCGCGACCGCTTCTCCAGGATGGTGGTGGGGCTGAACCGAGCCGGCGAACCTGTGACCGCGGACGACCTGGGCATTACCGGCGCCCTTACTGTACTGATGCGCGATACCGTGAAACCCAACCTGATGCAGACTCTGGAAGGTACGCCAGTCTTTGTACATGCCGGACCTTTTGCCAACATCGCCCACGGCAACTCCTCGATCATCGCCGACCGCATCGCCCTGAAACTGGCCGATTACGTGGTGACTGAGAGCGGCTTCGGCGCCGACATGGGCATGGAGAAGTTCTTCGATATCAAATGCCGCGCTTCCGGCAATCTGCCCAACGCGGTGGTGCTGGTGGCCACGATCCGCGCGCTCAAGATGCATGGAGGCGGGCCAAAAGTGACCGCCGGCGCGCCTCTGGCCCCGGAGTACACCAACGAAAATCTGGAGCTCCTGGAAAAGGGCATTGATAACCTGCTGGCGCACATTGATATCGCCCGGCGCTTTGGGGTACCCGTGGTGGTAGCACTGAACCGCTTCCCCACGGATACGGACGCTGAACTGGCCCTCCTGCGCAAGCTGGCCCTGGAACACGAAGGCGTGGTGGACGCGGTAGTGACCGATCACTTCAGCCAGGGCGGGGCGGGCGCCGTGGAACTGGCCGAGGCCGTGGTGCGCGCCTGCGAACAGCCCTCCAACTTCAATTTCCTTTATCCGCTGGAGAGCACCATCAAGGAAAAAATCGAAGCCATTGCCACCAAAGTTTATGGCGCCGATGGCGTGGATTACAGCGATCTGGCAGAGGAGCGCATCAAAGAATATACGCGCTTGGGCTATGACCGCCTGCCGATCTGCATGGCTAAAACACACCTGAGCATCAGCCACGACCCCAACCTGAAGAACCGTCCCAGCGGTTTCAGGGTGCCCATCCGGGAGATCAGCGCCAGCATCGGCGCCGGATTCCTCTACCCCTTGCTGGGCACGATGAGCACCATGCCCGGCCTGCCCACCCGGCCAGGCTACTACGACATCGATATTGACTTTGAGACCGGAAAAATAGTAGGTCTCAGCTAACCAGAATGGGAGCCCGGCAAAACCGGGCTTTCTTTTTAGCCGGAAAGGAGGAGCAGTATGCGCCTGCCGATTAAAGATTTGGATAAACTGCGCGGGGAAGGCAAGTTTGCTGAGGTATTCGACCTGTTGGACGCACTGAAGCTCAACGCCGGGAACGACCCCATGCTGTCTTTCCAGTATGCCTGCACGCTGGATAGCCAGGAACGGGAGGAAGAGGCCATTCCGTATTACCGCAAGGCGATCGCGCTCAAGCTGAAAGGTACAGCGCTAGCCGAAGCCTACCTGGGATTGGGGTCATCGCTGCGGGCGCTGGGGCGCTATCAGGAGGCAAGCGTTGTGCTGGAAGAAGGCAGCCGCAAGTTTGGCAGAAATGCGGCATTGCAAGCCTTTTACGCGATGGCGCTTTACAATACCGGTGAGTGCAAGGAGGCAGTTGAAAGCCTGCTTATTTTGCTGGCTGAGACCTCCAAAGACCGCAAGGTGCGGGCTTACCGTGAAGCCCTGCTGGCCTACGCCAAAGACCTGGACAAAACCTGGTAATCCGAAACCTTAGACCGGAGTGCCAGAAATTTAATGGGCTTTTTACAATTGAGGAACATAATATTCGCTTAGGAATAAAATAAGAGACGATCTACTCAAAGATCGGAGGTTTAAATGAACGCCAATAGGATGAAAATATTTGCTATCCTGGCAGTAATGGCCATCCTCACGATGGCCTGTGGGATATCCAGCCAAACTTTGCGCAGCCTGGAAACCTTGGTACCGCAAATGCAAGCCACTTTGGCCCCCAGCCTGCCTGAGGAAAGCCAGCCGCAGCGGGAAGCCCCGCCGCCCGTCAACCCCGGGGACACGCAGCAGTACACACCTCCCGCCGCGGTGCCTACCGAGCTGCCGCCTGCCAACCTGAACCCGGTGGTCCCCCAAACCGTGGAACTGCAAACCGCACTGGAGCAGCTTTACGACCGGGTAAACCCGGGTGTCGTTTCGCTCAAATTTAGCACAGGTGGCGGACAAAGCGGCCAGGGCACGGGTTTTGTGATCGATAAGGAAGGGCATATCGTCACTAACTGTCATGTGGCTTGCGACGTGAATTACATGGAAGTGCATTTCCCCAGCGGGCTCAAGGTGGAAGGCCGGACGATCGGCAAGGATACTGATTCGGACCTGGCAGTGGTGAAAGTGGATGTGAATCCGGCAGATCTTGTGCCGCTGCCACTAGGCGATTCGAGCCAGGCGCCGGTGGGCATGCAGGTGGTGGCGATCGGCAACCCGTTTGGGCTGAGCGGTACGATGACCATCGGTATTATTTCAGCACGCGGGCGTACGCTTGAATCCATGCGCCCCTCCGAGAGCGGCGGCACCTTTACCGCCCCGGACCTAATCCAGACGGACGCGGCCATCAACCCCGGCAATTCGGGCGGCCCGCTTTTGAACCTGAGCGGCGAGGTGATCGGTGTGAACCGGGCGATCGCTACCGGAGACCAAAATATGTTCGGCGGCAGTGCCGGCAACATCGGCATCGGTTACGCCATTTCCTCCAATATCGTGCGCCGGGTGGTACCCAGCCTCATTGCCAGTGGCACCTACGATTATCCCTATCTAGGGATTGGCGCCCTTACGGACGAATTCATGACCCTGGAAACCTGCGATAAGCTCCAGATGGCCCAATGCACCGGCGCCTATGTGACCAACGTGGTTAGCGGCGGTCCTGGAAGCCGGGCAGGAATCCGCGGCGCCCGTGTGGACCAGAACGGCAATGTGGGCAGCGGGGGCGATTTGATCATCGCGGTAGACGGCCAGCCGGTCAAAATATTCAACGACCTGGTCACCTACATCACGCTGAATAAATACCCCGGCGAATCGGTGACCCTTACCGTAATGCGCGATGGCCGCCAGATGGACATCCCGGTCACGCTCGGCCGCCGGCCATAACAAACAATCATTAAGCACAGGGCTGACTTAACCGTCAGCCCTTTTATTTTGCTTGCGGATTGGCAGTTTACTCGTAGCGTAAGGCTTCCACCGGCTCCAGTTTGGCCGCCCGGCTGGCCGGGTACCAGCCAAAGAAAATGCCCACAGCCATAGAGAAGAGGGTGGCAAGCAAAACCGAATTAAGCCCAATCACGGGCACCAGGGGCGTACCGCTGCGGCTGGCAATGGCCCCCACCACGGTGCCCAGCAGCCAGCCAAGCCCGATGCCGATCACCCCGCCCAGGAGTGAGAGCAGTACCGACTCTGTGAGGAACTGGAGCATGATGTCGAACCGCCGCGCGCCAAGCGCCTTGCGCAGGCCGATCTCCCGGGTGCGTTCGGTTACCGAGACCAGCATGATGTTCATGATACCGATGCCACCGACCAGAAGGGAAATCGCCGCGATACCGCTGAGGAAAACCGTGAACACACTGGCGATCGAATTCGCCATGGAGAGCAGGTCTTCCTGCTTGGTCACCGTAAAATCGTTGGGCTGGCGGGCGTTCAGGCGGTGCGTTTCGCGCAGAATGATGGTTGCTTCGCGGGCTGCGGAATTGCTGGCCTCAGCATCTTTAGCCTTCACGTAAATAAACGAGACCGTCCCCGCGGCCATACCCTGGCGCACGCGCAATTGCATGGTGGTAAGGGGCAGGTAAATATTCAGGTCCGGGTTATCGAATTGATTGCCGCCCTTAGGCGTGGTAACGCCGATAACGCGGAAGGGATAGCCGTTGATCCGGATGCTCTGGCCGATGACCCCGCTGGATTTACCCAGCAAGCGTGTGGCCACTTCCGGGCCGATCACCGCCACAGAGGCCCGCGCGTCCAGGTCTGAACTGCTGATGAAGCTGCCTTCATCCAGTGGCAGGTTCGTCACTTGGTCAAACTCGGCGGTCACGCCAAAGGCCGTGAGGTTCAGGCTTTCAGAGCCAGCCGCGGCCTCGGTTTGTCCCATGACCAGGGGCGCTACGCTGCTGATGTTCGGCGCGCGCAAGCGGTTGGAGAGGGCTTCAACGTCATTCATGGTCAGTGAGCGCGGGTTTTTTACATCCGCGGCGCTATTGCCGCGCATGATGATGATCATGTTGGTCCCCACCGACTCGATCTGGCCGGTAATACTGGATTGCGCCCCCTGGCCAATCGCCAGCATGGCGATCACCGCCCCAACACCGATCACAATGCCCAATACGGTGAGAAAGGCGCGCATTTTATTCGCGGTAAGGCTGACCAGCGCTTCTTTGATGGCTTGCAGGAGCTTCATGCTGCCCCGCCTTCCGCCAGAATACGCCCGTCCAGCAGGCGCACCACCCGGCCTGTTTGGGCAGCCACACCGGGATCATGGGTAACGATCACCAGGGTTGTCCCGCGCTCGCGGTTCAGTTTGAGCAGTAATTCCATGACTTCCTGGCCGCTTTGGGTGTCCAGGTTGCCTGTAGGTTCATCAGCCAGGATGATCGCCGGGTCATTCACCAGCGCCCGGGCGATGGCTACGCGCTGCTGCTGGCCGCCGGAAAGTTCGTTAGGCTCATGATGCATGCGGTCTGCCAGGCCAACGGCTTCCAGCGCGGCGGTTGCCCGCGCTTTCATGGCATTGCGGTTATCGCTGTAGCGCAAGGGCAGGGCTACGTTATCCAGAGCGCTGGCTCGCGGCAGCAGATTGTATTTTTGAAAGACAAAGCCGATCTTCTTGTTGCGCACAACAGCAAGTTCATCGTCGCGCAGATCTGAGACCAGGTTCCCATCCAGATAGTATTTCCCGCTGCTGGGCGAATCCAGGCAGCCGATCATATTCATGAGCGTGCTCTTCCCCGAACCGCTGGGGCCCATAATCGCCACGCTTTCCCCCTCGTGAACATCCAGCGAGACCTGGCGCAGGGCGTGCACTTCGATCTCGCCCATGCGGTAAACCTTGCTGAGTTCCAGGGTGCGGATCACCGGAAGGCTAGCGCGCTCAGCGTCCAAAGTTCATCCTCCCGCCGGTCATCATCTGCATCAGGTCCACAGGCGGGTTGAGCACGATGAGCTCGCCCTCCGCCAGGGGGCTATCCACCAATTCCACGCTGCGGTCTGAATACTCGCCCAGCTGCACTTCCACCTCGGCTACCTGGCCGTCCCGCTGCACATATACGTATGTTTTGCCATCGCGGTTAACCACGGCTTCGGCGGGCACCGCAAGCACATCCGGCTTCTCCGCGATGATGATGGTCACGCCAGCGGTCATTCCGGGGTTGACGGCGTGGTTTCCGTTTACCAGACGAATGCGCACCATGTAACTGACTACTCCGGCCTGGGAACGCGGGGCACGTTCGATGGCTGTTACTTCCCCGCTGAAGCTTTGGTCGTAATAAGCATCGAAAACCAGCTGGGCTTTCTGACCCGGCTTGACCTGCATGATGTCGACCTCGGAGATTGGTACCGCGACGTAGAGTTCGCTTAGGTCATCCAATTGAAAGGCCGGCAAGCCCGGTGCGGCAGTATCCCCCTGAAGGTTGTAAACTGCCGTGACCGTACCGGCAAAAGGCGCGGTTATCTCCTGCGCAGCCAGGGTTTTATCCAAGAGCTCGGCCTGCAGTTCCAGTTTTTGGCGCTCGTCGGGATCCGGCCCATTTTTAATCTTTTCCAGCTTTGATTCAAGGCTGGCGATATTGCCCTCCTGAGCGCTCAACTGGGCGCGCAGGTCGCTAAGCGTGCCAGCGATCAGTTCCGGGTCGCAGAAATCCAGGTTATTACGGGCCCGGTCCAGTAATGCCAGGCGGTACGCGTCCGGGTTATCTTCGTAATTCTTTTGAGCGTCCTCATATGCCTGGCGCAGGTTTTTCAGGTTCCATTCTGTGCAGGTTCGGGCTTCATATACCCTGATTTGCTCTTGCAGTCCTGGCAGCGCGGCCTGGGCGGCAGCCAGATCAGCGGTGTATTTTTCCCGCTGACGGTCCGTACTCGCCTGGAGGTCGGCCAGGCTTTGGCTCACGCTCACCCGCTCTAATCTGGCCTGGAGGATGTTGGCAGGCAGCTCATTCTCATCCAGCGCTGCCAGCACCTGCCCGGCTTCCACTTCCTGGCCCAGCTCCACGCTGATCTCGCCAACTTTTCCGGCAGACTGCCAGGTCAACTCCGTGGATTGCCGTGGCGTCAAATTACCGGTCCCGCTGATGGAAGCAGCCAGGGTTTGGCGCTGCAGCGGTTGGGTGATCAGGTTGGCCAAGGCTCGCTGCTGGGTAATCTGGGCCTGGTAACGGATGAAGAGAAACACGCCAGCCGCCAGGACCAGCAGGACCAAAATGGTCCAAAGCCAGGTACGGGAGCGTGTTTTTTGGGTCTCGGGCTTATTCGTCATAGGTCGATCCTCCTGCGATGAGGGAATGATAGCCGTAAATTGTGCCGATCGCCTGCGGGGATAAACTTTTTAAGGATATCGTAAGGCTAGCGGATCAGCTTACTGAGGGTCTTGAATTGCGGGTGGCCCGCGGTACGCAGCAGGCTGAAAAATGCCTGCTCCACGCTGCAAAGGTGGGCGCCTTCGGCCCGGGCTTCCTGCAAGGCAACGCTTTTGTTGGCCAGATCCCGGGAGGAAGTGCAATCCGTAACCAGCCAGGGCTCATAGCCAGCCTGCAGAAGGTCCAGCGATGTTTGATAAAGGCAGATATGCGTCTCAAAACCGGCGAGGAGCACTTGTTTACGCCCTGCAGCCAGCAAGGCCTCCCGGCATCTGGAATCGGCGAAGATGCTGAAACTGGTACGCGGATACTCATGCGCCTCCGGCAGAAGCTCCCTAATCTCCGGGATTGTATGCCCGATCTTCTCCGGTACCTGGGCAGTGAGCAATATGGGCAGTTCCAAAGCCTGGCAGCCTTTGACCAACTTGACGATAGCCTGCACGCGGGCTTCCGATTCAGCCACCACGCGAGCTAAATTCCCTTGAACGTCAATGATCGCCAGTTGCGCGTTGTTGAGCCGCAGCATGCTTACCTTTCAGGCGCCAGGAACGGATAGGCGCTGCTCCATTATAATCAGTCGCGGATGAAGACAAAACATCTGACTATCCAAGCGAGCGCGCAAACCATGGGGGAAAGCCTGAAATTATGGTGGTCCGACTGGGCCAACATGGTGCTGGTATGCCTGGCCTGGATATTGCTTTCGCTCACAGTACTGGCTTATCCGGCAGCCACTTTTGGACTTTACGAGGTAAGCAAGGACCTCAGCCACGGCACCCGCACAGGCCTTGGGGGTTTTTGGGCCGGCTTTAAGCAGCATTTTAAGGCGGCCTCGCTCTGGGGCCTGGTCAACACCGTGGTTCTGCTCCTGCTCGGTTTTAACCTCTGGTTTTACATCAACAGCAGCCTTACCCTGGCGCCCGCACTGGTTGTTGTTACCGGTGCCGCGCTGCTGCTCTGGCTTTTATGGCAGTTTTACAGCCTGGCAGCCTTCTTTTTACAGGAACCCCAAACGCTTAAACTCGCCTGGCGTAATGGATGGGCTTTGCTTTTGGGCCGGCCTACTTTCAGCCTGCCCATCGCTGCTGTGGCGACCATCCTTTTTGGCTTGGCACTGCGCTATTTCATTCCTTTGGCGCTGGGGCTGCCGGCTTTGTGCAGCCTGGCCGGCATCCTGGCCGTGCAAAGATATATTCGTGAATGAGGGCAAGCGGGATATGTACAAAAAAATCGTTCAGGCAATTTTTTCATCGGCTATAATCGGGTAATGGTACAAAAAATCCTGGGCTATGTTGAACTGGTTTGGGACTGCGACTCCTGCGGCACGACCAATCCCGGTGCCATCAAAACCTGTACCTCCTGCGGTGCTCCGCAGCCTCCCAACGTTAAATTCCGGCATGTAGACCCGGATAACTTCAATTTCATTAAAGATCAGGCGCTGATCCGGATGGCCCAGAGCGGCCCGGACAAGCACTGCCCTTACTGCGGCACGCGCAATCTGGCAGAAGCCGAGATTTGCAGCAATTGCGGGGGCGACCTAAGGGTAGGCGCTACCAACCGGCCGGTTGGCGTGGTGGAAGCGGAGCCAAAGCCCGCGGCCCCGCCGCAACCCGTGGCAGGCCGCAAAGCGTCGCCGGCAGCGATGATCATCTTCGCGATCATCGCCATCGTGATTTGCGTGGCTGCTGGGCTCTTCTTCAGCAAAATGAACCAGACGGAGGCAGTGAACGCCACCGTAGCCGGCGTGAACTGGCAGCGCTCCGTGCAGGTACTGGGTTACCAGACCGTGCGCCAAAGCGGCTGGCTGAAGCAAATTCCCGCCGGGGCCGACCCCTACAATTGTGAATTGCGCTATTCGCACCGGTCGGCGCAGCCTGTTGCCAACTCCAAAGAAGTTTGCGGCGAGCCGTACACGGTGGATACCGGCACGGGTGTAGGCCGCGTACAGCAGGATTGCTACTTCGAAGTTTACGAGGATTACTGCTCATACGACACTATGGCCTGGGTGCCTGTACAAACCCTGGTAGAGAGCGGTACCGACCTCAACCCCTATTGGCCCAATACCAATATCTCCAGCAATTACCGCCTGGGCGACCAGACTGAACGCTACACGATATTGTTTGATGTGAACGGCACCACTTACTCCGTGAACACCAGTGACCTGGAATTGTTCAGGTCTGCGCAGCCGAATAGCCGCTGGCAGCTGGAGATCAATGCCTTTGGCGATGTGCGCTCCGCCGATCCGGTGCGGGGGCCATAAGCTCGGCCCATTTGCGGGTCTTGAAATCTGAGACGCAAAGCACAACGGGCTGCCAAATGGCAGCCCGCTGAATTTTTGGTTATTGACTGTAGAGGTTTATTCCTTGTAGGCGGGAACAAAGAGCCACTGGTCGCCGCTGCGGATGGCGTAGTTTGGCAGCCAAAGCAAGCCAAAGCTATCCACCACGATGTCCTTTTTCTGCGGGTTCAGCGTAACGGTCTGCAGATCCGTGATGGTGGCCGATTCCTGCGAAAGCTTTTCCAGATCTTCCGCCTCCAGCCTATCCAAATCCTCGAGCTGCTGCTTGTAGAGCGCGATCATCTGTTTGCTCTCCTCTACATTTGCTGCGGCGGTAGAGGTCATCCGGCGTTTGGAAAGCGAGCTGTTCACGCCGCTGCCGCCCCGTGTCAGCTTGCCCAAGATGCCGCCCCGGCTGCTGCCCGTGATGGTTTTGGCCGCGGTGGAAAGCCAGGAGCCGGCTTCCTCCATCTTGCGCTGATTGAGCGTAGTTTGGTCCTTATCCAGCTCCAGTTCTTCCTTCATCAGCTTTGTGTTGATGCTGGCGCGCTGTTTTTCATACTTGGCTTTGATCTTTTCCGCAGCTGCCTGATTGCTCCCGCTGCCTGCCTGCGCCGCACGGGCAAGGAATGATTCCTGGGATTCGCCGGGGTTGGAACTCATCTTGGCCGATTTGCTGGTGTAGATGGTGAGCGGCAAATTGCGGTAGAGAAAATCCACAAAGTCTTTTTGCATGTCTGCGATGGTCTTTTCATCATCAAAGGGATAGCCCAGGTCCCCGAAACTGGCATTGGCCTGGGGGCGGGTTTCCAAGTTACCCAGGTTGGCAGGCCTGACGTAATAGTCCTGCCAGCGCAATAGCCCGCGGCCTTCCTGCTGCGGTACGCGCACGGCAAGGGTGTTGCGCGCATCCACATTGTAAGTGCGGTTATTGATGTAAACCGTGGCCTGGCCCATCAGGGCTGGCTGGTAGTAAATTTCGGCATTCTCGCCGCTGCCCGGAATCTGCATACGGGTCTGCTGCATGGCCTCATTGAAACCCAATTCCACCGGCAGGTAATTCACGCGCACACGGGAAGCCAAAGCCGGTTCGCTGGAGCTGCCCGGGAGGTTTTGCTTGCTGCTGGTAACCTCACCCGCGCTCACTGGGGCGCCTGCCGCTCCGCTGATGGCCGCGGCCGTCAGGGCAACGTCCGCGCCGACCATGCGGTTAAGCTCCTCCAGGCGGTTGCGCATGATGGGGCCGGGCAGGTAATTCATCGCCCAGCGGGTAGTGAAAATCTCAGGCCTTTTGGCATGCACGTTGTGCAGCAGGAACACCCGCTTTCCCAGGGCAGAGATCGTTTTATCGAAATAAGGCCGGTCGTAGCCGCCAGCCAGGCTGTCCAGGCCATCGAGGAGGCGGTTTTTGTCCTGATCGGTCTGCAGTTTACCGATGATCCAGGTGCCCGCGTTGGAAAGCGCTTTGTAATCCAAATCGATGGGGTTCTGAGTGGATAGCGCCAAACCGACCCCAAAAGCCCGGGCTTGCTTGAGCATGCGCAAGATGATGGGTTTGCTTGGCGGGTTGGCAATTGGCGGCAAATAGCCTACGATCTCATCAAAGTAGACCAAGGCGCGCAGGTTGGAGGTGCCGCTCTGGGCGCGCATCCAGGTTTCGATAGCCGAATAAAGCAAGGTGACGAAGAACATGCGCTCGGAGTCAGCCAGGTGGGCCAGGTAGAAAACACTGTGGCGCGGCTTGCCATCCGGGGCGTAAAGGATGCTGCCAATATCCAGCGGCTGGCCCTGCAGCCAGGAACCGAATGCCGGCGCGGCCAGGAAGTTATTCAGCAGCATCGCCAGATCGAAGCGCTCCTTCTCCGGGAAGAACTTGGAAACCGGGAATACGCCCAGCTTATCGAAAGGCGGGTTCTGAACTGAGAGAATCAGACTTTCCAGGTCCAAATCCTTTCCCTGGCTCCAGTAATTCTCAAAGATGTTCGCCAGCAGGATATGCTCGCGGGAACGGACGGGGTCGATGTTCTTAAAGCCCACCAGTTCCAGCAGGGCCGTAACCGTAGAGGAGATCGCCTCCCGTAGGAGCTCGGTGTTTTCTTCCCAATCGATTTTAGGCGCCTTGAGCGAGGCCAGAATGCTGACTGGGATGCCCGAATCGGAGCCGGGGGTATAGATAGCGTAGTCCACTTTGGAAGCCAGGGCTTCCATGCGCACCTTATCAATACCGGCACCAGCCAGGCCTTTGCTCCAGGACGCGGCTGCGTCAGCGGCTGCCTGGTCTACCGTTTTCTCCTCCCGGCGGGCGGCTTCCGCGTCCACCCAGGGCTTGAAGTCTTCTGGCAGCAGGTTGGGGAAGTGCAGCAGGTGGTTTGTTAGGTCGCCTTTGGGATCGATGAGGATCGCGGGGATGCCCTGCAGCGCTGCCTCTTCCAGCAGGATGATGCCCATACCGGTCTTGCCAGACCCAGTCATACCGGTGATGACGGCATGGGTGGTGAGATCGGACGGGTCGTAAAAAACGCGCTTGGTCATATCGGCAGAGCCGCTTGCCAAATCGTAGCTAAAACCAAAGTAGAACTCGTTGGGGTTTAGATCGGACATAAATACCTCCAGATGATGACTGAATCTCTTTGAATTATAGCGCACCGTCCAATCGGTTTCGAGTTCTAAAACGCTTCCGGTCAAGAACAAGGGCTTCAATTTAAACGCTGCAAGAACTGGCTCGAAATTAAACACAGATCGCTCCTTGAAAGGGAGCGATGCATTGCTTTTAGAGAAACGATACTCAGTTTTGAGGGAAATATTTTTGGAGGTCTAATAGTTCCATGGAGGGCAGAACTTCGCAGGCAAGGCTGAAATCCAGGTGGGCGGTCACCGGGCCTGGGATGGCCACTACAGGTATCCCGGCGCGGTGGGCAGAGAGCACGCCGTTGTAGGAGTCTTCGATCACCAGGGCATCCTCGGGTTTGACCTCCAGGAGTTTCAGAGCGTGCAGGAAGATATCGGTGGTCGGTTTGGGGCGCAGGTGTTCGTTCCAGGTAACGATCTCATCAAAATAGTGCAGCAGATCCAGGGCTGTGAGGCAATCCACCACCCAATCGCGTCTGCCGCTCGAACCGATGGCCTGTTTGATCCCCATCGCCTTGGCCGTTTCCAGAGTCCGCACCACGCCTGGCAAAGGGCCGCGCCGCACTGACTCTTTAAAATTACGCTCGCGCACCTCACGGATAACCTGGTTGCCAAGTTCCGGTGAGCCAAGCGCCTCTCCCAGCGCCCTGTTGGGGTGGTAGACCATCTCGGCGTTGGTACCGATCGTCTGCAGGTAGGCTTCCTCGTCAAAAAAGACCTTATGTTTCGCAAAAATCTCGCGGTAGAGGTCGCGTTCAACACTCTCTGAATCGATGATGATCCCGTCGAAGTCGAAAATGATGGCTTGTCTGGGCATGGCTAATTCCTCTGGCGGCTGCCTTCCCAATGCCCGCGGCGCATGGGGGTAACGTCTTCAGCGGTAATGAATGCCTCCGGGTCCACATCCAAAATCAGCTTTTCCACGTGCGCTACATCCTTGCGGCGTACCAAGAGCTGGATGAGGGTGACCATGCCGTCCTTCCCCCGCCCGGGGATCTCCGTGAGCCCGTAGTTGGCCTCGCGTAACATTTCGGTGAGTGCCAGACCGCGCTGCGTGCTGACCACACTCATGCGGGTAAAGCCAATCGCTAATTTGCGCTCCAGCCAGATGCCCACCGTGTTACCCGTTGCGAAACCGGCAGCATAGGCGATCACATTCAGGGGGTTGGACATATTGTTCAGCACCGCACCCATGGCGATCACGAAGAGGATGGTCTCAAAAAAGCCCAGAACCCAGGCAATCACCGAGCGGCCGCGCATCACCAGCATGAACCGCAGGGTATCCATGGCAATGCTCACCACCCGGATGGCAAAAATGCCTAAAGCGCCCAACCAGGCCTGTGGGCTTGAAAGTATTGCTAATAATGCGTCCATGATTAATTAACCGGTTCGGGTTCCTCCAGAGCGGAATGGACCGCCGGGATGTAAAGTTCGTTGGTGTATTGCTTGATCATGCGTGTCATCGAATACGTGGGGGCAAGCGATTTGATGCCCTCCTTGATACGCTCGATCCAATCGCCCGGGAGGCCATCGGCAGAGCGTTTGTTGTAGTACAAGGGCACGATCTCGTTCTCGAGCGTGTCATACAGGCTGGCAGCATCGGCCTGGTCCTGCTCGTCGGTGCTGGCATATTCAGTGGTATCGCCAATCGCCCAGCCATTGCGCCCGTTATACCCCTCTGCCCACCAGCCATCCAGCACGCTGAAATTCAGGCTGCCGTTCAGGGCGGCCTTTTCACCGCTGGTGCCGCTAGCCTCGCGGGGCCGGCGTGGGGTGTTCAGCCACACGTCTACGCCCTGCACCAAGTGGCGGGCCATGTCCATATCGTAGTCATCCAAAAAGACCAGGCGGCCGCCGGCACGGGCATCCTTCACGTGGCGATATACATCCTGGATGAGCAGCTTGCCGGGTTCATCCGCGGGGTGCGCTTTTCCGGCAAAGATCACCTGGACCGGCCGGCGGGCATCGGTGATGATGCGCAGCAGGCGTTCGTAGTCGCTAAACAGCAGATTCGCGCGCTTATAGGTGGCAAAGCGGCGGGCAAAGCCAACCGTGAGCGCCAGGGGGTCGATCAATACACCGCTGGCCACGGTTTGAACGGGGTGGACATTGTTGGTGGACCATTGTTCCCGGGCCCGTTTGACCATATAGTCATTCAACTTACGTTTGAGGTGAATGCGCACCCGCCAAAGGTCGGCATCCGGGATGGTATCGATGGCTTGCCAGGTTTCGGGGTCATCAATGCGGTCTTTCCAGTCGGCACCCAGGTAGTGGTTAAAGAGTTCAGCCAGGCGGCGGGCCAGCCATGTGCCGGTGTGGATACCGTTGGTAATGTAGCCAATCGGCACTTCCTCCACCTGGGCATCCGGCCAAAGGAAGGACCACATGCTGCGAGTCACTTCGCCGTGCAGCTTGGACACGCCATTGGCGTATTCTGAAAGCTTCAGCGCCAGAACAGGCATGCTGAAGGCCTCGCCGGTCCATTCCGGGCTGATGCGGGCCAGGTCCACAAATTCGTCGCGGGTCAGGCCCAGCTGCGGCCAGTATTGGGCAAAATACTTATCAATAAGCCATACCGGGAAAACATCGTTTCCTGCTGGTACGGGGGTATGCGTGGTGAAGATGCTGGAGCGGCGCACCAGGGCTTTGGCTTCGTCCATGGTTTTGCCGGCTTCAAGGTACTGGCGCAGGCGTTCAAGGGTGAGGAAGGCGCTATGGCCTTCATTCATATGATAGATCACTGGGTTGTAACCCAGGGCCTGCAAGGCACGCATGCCGCCAATACCCAGCAAGATCTCCTGCGAGATGCGCAGTTCGGGGTCGTTGATGTAGAGTTTATCCGTCAGGGTTTGGTCCTGCAGGGTGTTTTGCGGCAACTTGGTATGCAGCAGGATCAGCTTTACACGGCCGATGTTCAGCTCGTAGAGGCGGGCATAGATCAGGCGGCCGGGCATCTCCACGCTGATGGTGATGGGCTCGTGGTTCTCATCGTAGAGTGCCACCAGGGGGATATCGTTGAAATCGATTTCCACATTACGGGCTTCCTGCCAGCCGTCCTCAGTGATCCGCTGTGAGAAATAGCCGAATGTGTATACAAAGCCCACCGCAGTGAGGGGCAGGCCCAGGTCGCTGGCTTCTTTAAGATGGTCGCCACTGAGCACGCCCAGACCGCCGGCGTAAACCATCAGGGATTCGTGCAGGCCGTATTCGAAGGAGAAGTAAGCGATCTGCTTATCCAGCTCATTGGGGTAGGTGCGGGCCATCCAGGTGTCTTTGCGCTGCATATAGGCATCGAACTGGGCCAGGATTTCATCGTAGCGGTCAAGGAAATAGCGGTCTTTGATCAGGTCTTCAAAGCGCTCCATGCTCACTTTGCGCAAGAAGACGATGGGGTTGTGATTGGTAAGGTCCCAGTAAAGCGGATCGATCTCTTTGAACAATCGCGCCGCTTCAGGGTTGCCAACCCACCAGAGGTTATGGGCCAGATCGGCCAGGCGTTTGATACGGTAAGGCAATTCAAATGAATTGGGATATTCGCGGATGATTTTTGCCATATTTCCTCTACAGTTTCTAGTTACAAGCAAGAATTACCGCCTTTTCGGGCGGTACCGGGGCTATGATAACACAAGTTTACATGCAAACTATTTAGCACCTTTAACGCCGCACATTTTTACCCCCCTTGTACGCGGGCACCCCCAAAACCACGATCTTGCACAAGCGCTCATCGATGAGGCGGCTCTCAAGGCGGCTCTCAAGCTCATCGGGCAGTTTATCGCTGGTGATCACGGTAGGAAGCTCTGTGATGTAGCGGTAGTTGAAGAGCTGATAGAGTTTTTCGCGGGCCCAAGGCGTGGCGCTCTCGGTGCCCAGGTCGTCCAGGATGAGCAATGGCGCCTGGCGGATCTCATCGAAGCGGCGGTCCAGGTTGATGGCGCTGCCGGGGGCAAAAGCAGCCCGCAGATGATCCAGCAGGTCCGGTACGCCTACCATCAGGGGCGGGAAGCCCAGTTCAGAACGGTAGTTGCCGATGGCGGCGGCCAGATGAGTTTTTCCGCTGCCGTTCGGGCCGGTGAAATAGAGCCAGCCCCGGGGGTTTTGGGCGAATTGTTGGGCCAGGTGCAAGCCATTTTTCAAGGTATCGCGTTCCTCTTTTTTAAGCCCTTCGCCCATACGCTGGTCAAAGTTCTCGAAGCGCAGCTTATGGTGCAGGTTAAGGTAGGAAAGCTCCGGGTGCCCGTGGTCATCCGTTGGGTCGCGGTAGTCCGGGGCGATCAGGGTGACACGCGTGACCACATCGGGGTCCATCAACCGGCTGCGGATGCGGCCTTCAAAATCCTGGAGGCCGTAATTGGAGGTGATCACCGTCGGGAGGCGCTCGGCATAGCGCTGGTTCAGTATCTGAAAGAGTTTTTCCTGCGCCCAGGCAGTGGCATTTTGAGTGCCGAAGTCATCCATCACCAGGAGCGGGACGCGGCGGATCTCCTCAAAACGGGTTTCAAAGCTATCGCCGGCATCGTGGCTGTTGTAGCTGAAACGCAGCCAATCCAATAGGTCCGGAACGGTGAGGAAGAGTGTGCGGACGCCCATACTGAGCGCCTGGTTGGCGATCGCGGCGGCCAAATGGGTTTTACCGGAACCGTAGCGGCCCAGGATAAGCAGCCAGCCATTTAAGGTGCCAGCGTAGGTTTGGGCGGAGTAAAAAGCCTGCTCAAGCGAGTCGGCCAGGTTCTTGGCCAGGCCAACCCGGCCGCGCGGCTGAAAATTTTCGAAGGTCAGCTGGCGCAAAGGCCCCAGGTTGCTGCCATCCAGCAAACCCGCGTAGTTGGTCTCCACGCTTTCCCCGGCCCGGCAAACACAAACCTTAAGCTTTCCGTACTCGGGATCTCCCAGCGGTACATCCACGCCTACAAAACCCAGACCGCCGCAATAAGGGCAATCGGGATCGCCGATGGTTAGGGGTTTGGGCTGGGGTGCCTGGGAATCAGCGGTTTTGCTTGCGCTTTTTGAGGGCTTCAA
Source organism: Anaerolineaceae bacterium UBA5365 (assembly GCA_002407905.1). GTDB lineage: Bacteria > Chloroflexota > Anaerolineae > Anaerolineales > Anaerolineaceae > Mesolinea. The sequence goes on along the minus strand of DHPL01000019.1, from coordinate 45,083 downwards.
GGTATTTTTCAGTTTCGCGGTCACGTTCTTTACTTTTTTCATGGGCAGGTCCTTTGCCATGCTCTTTCCAGTTCATTAACACAGCCTGAACGTACTTCCAGGAGCGTGCGTTGTGTAATAGCGCTTCGCGGATGGCATCCGGGATCCATTCCGCGGGATAAGCGGCCTCGTCCTGGCGCAATTCCTCAGCCAAAAGCGGGGTAAGCGGGCCAAAGTGCTCTTCGTAGAGCTGGTAAATATTCGGCGTTGGCTCCAAAGAAGTGGGCTGCGCCTGGGCAGTGCCCGAGGCAGAGACGCTGCCTTCTTCCAGGGCGGCGAGCAGAGCCTGGCCCTGGGGCGTACCCGGCAGGAGGTAGATCATGCCGGTTACCGGTTCAGAGTAAATCAACAAGAATCCCTGATCTAAAGCAGCTTTAAGCGCCGCAGCATAAGCTTCGCTGTCGTCCTGAAAAACAGGCCCCTGAAGCGCGTCCCGCAGAATGAAGGCCTCCACCAGGAGCGGCTGGCCTTCCTGGCGCGAAAGAAGGTTGAAAAAGCCCAAAAGGAAATTCTGCAATTGATTTACGCCGGGAAGCTTGGCCAAAACACGCAGGTAATCGCCCGGCAGGCGCAGATTCATGACGCTTTCGCTCTTGAAGGCCGCGGTCTGGCTCTCCGCGGCAGCCAGGGGATCAGGCATTGGCAGCGCCTTTGTAGTGGTCGCGGAACATGGCCAATTTTTCGATGAAGACCAGGTCCAACCCCCCATGCGTGGGGCCGTTGCGGTGCTTGGCAACGATCAGTTTAGCCAGGTTCTTTTCCGCGCTCTTGGTTTCCATCATCTCCGGGCGGCTGATGAACATCACGATGTCCGCGTCCTGTTCCAAGGAGCCGGATTCGCGCAGGTCTGAGAGCACCGGGGTTTTATCCTGGCGCTGTTCCACCGCGCGGGAAAGCTGGGCTGCCGCGATCACCGGCACGCGCAGTTCGCGTGCCAGCACCTTGAGGTAGCGGGAAATGTAGGAGACCTCCTGCACGCGGTTCTCGGTGCGCACGTCGGCGGTCATGAGCTGCAGGTAGTCCACGATCACAAGGTCCAGGCCAAATTCAGCCTCCAGGCGCCGGCACTTGCTGCGCATTTGCAGGGGGCTGATGGCAGGGGTATCGTCAATGTAGATGCGCGCGTCGCCCAGCACATCCAAAGCATGCACGGTGAGGGTGAGGTCGTCCTCATCCATCTTGCCCGAGCGCAGTTTTTGTGAATCGATCTGGGTTTCCTGGGCCACCATACGCTGCAGGAGCTGTTCTGCGCTCATTTCCAGAGTGAAAAATGCCACGCTGCGGTGGAGGTTGAGACCAACGTGTTTAGCGATACCGATCAGAAATCCGCTTTTGCCCATGCCCGGGCGGCCGGCAACGATTAAAAGGTCCGATTTTTGCAAACCATCCAGCACCCCATCCAGCGAGGAAAGGCCGGTGGAAAGGCCGCTCAGGCCCTCCGTAGTGCCAGCAATATCGCCTAAGCGGGTAAGGTATTCCTCGGCTACGCTCTTGAGGGGCACCAGGTCGCGGTTGTAACGGTTTTGGCTGACGCCAAAAATCGCCTGCTCAGATTCGCCCATTACCGTGTCGATGGTGTAGTCTTTGCGATAGGCCAGTTTGGCTACATCGTTGGCAGCGGCCAGGAGCCGCCGGCGGGTGGCCAGGGCATTAATGTTCCGGGCATAGCTTTCAGCATGCAGAGAGGTAGGCACCTGGCTCGAAAGGCCTACGAGGTATTCCACCCCGCCCACATCCTCCAGGTGACCGCTGGCTTCAAGCTGCTGCTTCAGCGTGAGCACGTCAAAAGATTGGTCGGCCTGAAAAAGGTCCCGGAAGGCCTCCCAAACCCACTGATGGGCTTTGAGGTGAAAATCTTCCGGCCGCAGAATGGGCGCGACGTCGTAATAGGCATCAGGGTTGATGATCACCGACCCGATGAGAGCCTCTTCCATTTCACGGTCGTAAAGCTGGGATGGCGAAAAATCTACGCTCGTGCGCTCGTCAAGTTCGGTCATGCGGCCTCCGGGCCATCCTCGTTTTGGTCTGTTGGGGTATCTGCGTCCGGCTTGGGCTCATCGTCCGGTTTGCCAAGGGAGTCAATAAAATCGGAGAAGGGTGAGAGGTCGCCTTCCAGGGCTTCGTCGCTGGCATTTTCTTCCATCCCCATTGCGTCCTCGGGACGAATGCCTACGTCCTCAAGGATGTCTTTTCGCACCAGTATGGGCACGCGGGCGCGCAAGGCCAGGGCAATGGCATCCGAAGGCCGGCAATCCACCGGTATTTCCTCCCCCTGGTGGCGCAGGTAAAGCTTGGCGTAGTAGATATCCTCGCGCAGGTCATCCACCTCAACGCGCAGGAGTTCGGCATCCAAAGTGTTAAAGAGGGACATCACCAAATCGTGAGTCATCGGCCGGGCCATCAGGGTTTGCTCGAGAGCAACGAGGATCGATTCAAGATCCCCGCGCTTGACCCAGATGGGCAGGTAATGCTCTCCTTCGCGGTCTTGCAGGATGATGATGCGGTCTTCGTTCGTGAGACTCATGCGCAGGGAATGGATGACACATTCCACCATTTCGCTCATGCAGGATACCCTTTCAGTGCCAGAATTGGTCTTTTGATTCTAACATGCCCTGCAAGGCTTAAGGCCGCCCGGCAGACCCTTTGCTGATTAGATTCAGGAATCTTAACATCCTGGGCCAAAGCATGGGCTATAATGAAAAAAGCAGCGAGCCGGGAACGGTGAGGAATAATACGCTTGGGCTCGGGAACTGCATTTTTTATTCGTTTTTTAGGATGGTGAGGACGGAATTGTCGGATAAACGGCAGGCGACGATACTGCTGGTAGAAGGTAAACGCAGTAATGGTTTTACTTTCGCCGAGGGTTTGATCAAAAAAGGCTATAAAGTTGCGCTTGCCCAAAGCGGCAGCGAAGGCATTGAAACCCTGGAGAACCTGCAGCCAACCGCCATTGTGATCAACGCCGCCTCGCTGCGCACGAACGGCCTGCGGATCGTGAGCCGTTTCCACAACAAACTGCCCAACTGCCCCATCATCCTGATCATCAATGAAAACGAAGAATTGCTGGAAGACCCCCTGGCAAATGTGGTGCTGCGCCTGCCCTTCACCGTGCAAAAACTGGTGAACCGGCTGCGCACCTTTAAACAAACTGAAGATAAACACATGCTGGTTTGCGGCAAATTGCAGCTTAACTCGCAGACGAACATGGTGAGCTACTTGGATAAGGAAGCCCACCTCACCCCGCGCGTGGCGCGTTTGCTGAAACTCTTGATGGAAAACGCCGGCGACCTGATCACGCGCGAGGACCTGTTTAAAACCGTTTGGGACACGGATTACACCGGCGATACCCGCACCCTGGATGTACACATCAGCTGGCTGCGCAAAGCACTGGAGCAGGATCCGCGCGACCCCAAACTGATCCTGACTGAAAGAGCGGTTGGCTACCGCCTGAATTTGTAGACCCTCTTCATTTTGATCTTATAGGAGATATAAAAATGGCCGCGCGAGCGGCCATTTTCTTTAAGCGATCAAGGTTCATCCAACGCCCATCACCAGGGCCAGCAAGAGCCCGCCTGCAATCACAGAACCGAGCTGCCCGGCAGTATTGGAGCCCATGGCGTGCATGAGAATGAAGTTGGTGGGGTCTTCCTCCAGGGCCATCTTGGCCGAGAGGCGGCCGGCCATGGGAAAGGCGGAGATCCCGCAGGCGCCGATCAGCGGGTTCACCTTGCCCCGGGTGATGATGTTCATCAGTTTTCCAAAGAGCAAGCCGGCAACGGTATCGATCACGAAGGCCAGCAGGCCCAGGCCCAAAATAGCCAGAGTCTGCCAGTTGAGGAAGCTTTGCGCGGTCATCGTGGATCCAATGGAGAGGCCCAGGAAGAGCGTTGCGATGTTGATCAGCTCGTTTTGGGCCATGATGCTCAGGCGGTCCACCACCAACGCTTCGCGCAGGAGGTTACCCAGCATGAGAGCAGCCATCAAGGGGGCCGCGTCCGGGGCTACCAGGGCCACCAGAATAGTAACCAGAATGGGGAAAATGATCCGGGCCAGCCTGGAGACCGGCTTGGGGGCGTATTCCATGCGGATCAGGCGTTCTTTACGCGTGGTGAACGCGCGCATAATCGGCGGCTGAATGATAGGGATCAGGCTCATGTACGAGTAAGCCGCCACAGCGATCGGTGCCAAAATCTCAGGCGCTAGCTTGGTGCCCACAAAGATGGCTGTGGGTCCGTCGATGGCACCAATGATGCCGATCGAAGCCGCCTGGTTGAGCGGAAAGCCGATCGCCAGTGCCAGGAGGAGGGTAGCGTAGATGCCAAATTGGCCGGCCGCCCCAAGCAGCACCATGCTGGGCTGGGAGAGCAGGGGCGCAAAGTCAATCATCGCGCCAACACCAATAAAGATCACCAGCGGGAAGATCTCGGTTTTGATGCCGGCCTCGTAGATCACCTTCATGAATCCAACTTCGTTGGACATGCCCAGGTTGGCCAGCAAGCAGCCAAAACCGATCGGCAGCAGCAGCACCGGCTCGTATTCCTTCCAAATGGCCAGGTAAATGAGAACCAGCGCCACCAAAATCATGAGCAGATTGCCCAAACTGAAGTTGGCAAAACCCTTCCCAAGTTCCTGCAGTAATTGGGTGAAATCCATGCGCACCCCTACTTGAAACTGACCAATGGAGCGTTGTGCTTTACCAAATCGCCAGTATTCACCATCACATCGGCAATCACAGCATCGGCGCTGGCTTTGATGTCGTTTTTCATCTTCATCGCTTCGAGCACCAGGAGGGTCTGGCCAGCCTTCACGGAATCGCCAGGCCTAACCTTCACTTCCACGATGGTACCCGGGAGGGGCGCGCGGAGTACATTGCCGGAAGCCAGGTCCACGGTCGGGGCCGGAGCGCTGGGTGCAGGAGCAGCAACCGGTTCAGCCGGAGCAGGGGCAACTGCCGCCGGAGCAGCCTGAGGCGCTGCCGGAGCAACCGCACCAGCCGGCGCACCGCCAGGGTACACCGCGTAGGTCACGCCGTCTACTTCGGCCATTACCGGGCTGGCGTTCAGGTCCTGAATTTTTACAACGTAGGTTTTGCCATTGATTTCAACTGAAACTTCCATGATTACCGTCCTGTTCTATAAATCTGCTTGACCCGGCCGGCGCTCAACCAAGGGCTGGAGCCGGTGTCGGCTGGTTCGGATGAAAGAAATTGCGGGCGCCAATTCCGACCCTTCGCGCGGGCAAGGGCTACAGCAACCCCGAGGGCTGCGGCTTTCTGGCCATCCTGGGCGGCGGCCATGGCCGCGGCTGCGGCGCCTACTGCCTGGGCGGCAGTCAGTTCACTTTCTGCCTCCGCCGGAGCGGCCTGGTATACAGCCTCCTCGGCGGCGGCTTCTTCGGCCGCTTCGGCTGCCTCGCGCTCGGCAGCTTTGCCCGTAAGCGCGGTAAGCAGCGCCATGATGCCCCAGAGGACCAAAATCATAACGAACACCAGGCCCATTCCGATGGCAGTGATCAATAAACCTTGACTCATTGCGCCTCCTTAGAGCGGGATGTTGCCGTGCTTGCGCGGGAAGGCAGACTCAACCTTATTCTGCAGCGCCTCCAGGGCCTCGATGAATTTCTGGCGGCTCTGCGCGGGTTCGATGACCTCGTCCACGTACCCGGCTTTGGCAGCCTCGTAGGGGTTCAGGAACTTTTCAGTGTATTCCTGCTCCACACGGGCACGCTCGGCAACCTGGTCCGCGGCGGCAGCGATCTGCCGGCCATAGAGGATGCTGGCAGCGCCTTCAGCGCCCATCACCGCGATTTCCGCGGAAGGCCAGGCATAGTTCATGTCTGTGCCCATAAATTTGGAGCTCATGGCCACGTACGCGCCGCCATAGGCCTTGCGCGTCACGCAGCTGATCTTGGGCACGCTGGCCTCAGAGTACGCAAAAAGCACCTTGGCGCCGTGGCGAATCACGCCGCCATGTTCCTGGTTCACGCCAGGCAGGAAGCCAGGGGAGTCCACAAAGGTGATCAGCGGCAGATTGAAACAGTCGCAAAAACGGACCATACGGCTGATCTTATCCGCGCTGTTGATATCCATTACGCCAGCCATCACGCTGGGTTCCTGTGCAATGATGCCCACGGGCCGGCCGGCCAAGCGGGCCAGGCCTACGGTGGCGTTGGGCGCAAACCCAGCCTGGATCTCAAAGAAGGACCCCGCGTCAACGATGGCATTGATGGCCTGCTTCAGGCTGTAGGGCGCGCTCGGGTCTTCAGGGACGAGGGTGTTCAGAGCCAGATGCTGACGGTTGGGGTCGTCGTCCTGAGCGCCAAGCGGGGCTGATTCAACGGAGTTGGAAGGCAGGTAGCTCAGCGCTTTGCGTGCCAGGGCGATGGCATCTTTATCGTCCGCGCCAACCAGATGGGCATTGCCGCTGGTGGTCAGATGAACATCCGCGCCGCCCAGATTTTCTGAGTCGATCTCTTCGCCCGTGACGGTTTTGATCACATTGGGACCGGTGAGGAACATATAGCTCTTGCCGCGCACCATGATCACCAGGTCG
>DHPL01000019.1:30207-38393 GCA_002407905.1 Anaerolineaceae bacterium UBA5365 | reverse complement strand
GCACCATGATCACCAGGTCGGTCAGGGCGGGGCTGTAGGACGCGCCGCCAGCGCAAGGGCCGAGGATAATGCTGAGCTGGGGGACCACACCGGAGTATTGGGCATTGCGCTTGAAGATCTCGGCGTAGCCGCCCAGGCTCTTCACGCCTTCCTGAATACGGGCACCGCCGCTATCGATCATGCCCACGATGGGCGAGCCGGTGCGCGCCGCCAGGTCCATCACCCGGCAAATCTTGCGGGCCTGCATCTCACCCAGGCTGCCGCCCTGAACGGTGAAATCCTGGGCGTAGGCGTAAACGGTGCGGCCATCCACCTTGCCGTAACCGGTCACAACGCCATCGCCATAGAAGGAATTGGCGGAAGGGTCGGCCTGTTGGGTGACGAACGCTTCCAGTTCACGGAAGGTTCCGGGGTCCATCAGCGCTTCAACGCGCTCGAAGGCGGTAAGGGAACCCTTGGCGTGGTGTTTGTCGATTCGGGCTTGACCGCCGCCCAAACGGGCTTCCTCACGCATTTTTTGTAGCTTTTCCAAACGGGGATCTGCCTGGCTCATAAGTCTCCTTGAGAATGATTTCAGTACAAAACAGGCAAAATCCGGACGAAAAACAATCCCCGGTTTTGCCTTGACGAATTCTAACATCGAAGGCTTAAATCGGGGATAAAAAAATCACAAAACTATTTTGCTGATTAATCAGATTAATTCCAATTACTCCGGTTTTCAGATAGGCTGTCTCGACGCAAGATAAGCTTCAATACCGTCCCGGGTGAGCTCCCACTGCGTATTGGAACTATAGGGCTTGAAGCCCAGCGCCTGATTGATCTTAAGCATGGGGGCGTTGCTATCAGCGTTTCCGGTGCGCACGTAACGCACCTGAGGGCGTTCCCGCATCAGTTTTTCAAGCATGGCAGCCTTGAGCCAGCGTCCCAAGCCGCGGTTTCGGTAAGCTGGGTCCACAGCGGTCATACCCTGCTTGGCCAAAAATTCCTTTTCAGGCCGCCAGGCAATCTCGGTATAGCCCACATAATTGCCAGTTGCCTTTTCACGCAAGTAATAAGTCCAGAGCTCGGCAGATCCCTGGCTGCGCTGACGGTTCAACTCCCGTATCAGGTCCGGGGTGATCTTCCAGCGTTCCATTTCAATCTCTCCCATGGGCTGATCGTTGACCAGGTCGTAAAGGCGGGCCACACCCTCCAACTGGTCTTCAGGATATTGATTGCCCCAAAGGCCCATCGCAAATTCTGCCTTGAGGGGGTTGGCGGCTTTCAACCAGGTTTGCAAAAGGGCCCGATCCAGTTCCTGCAGGGCCAGTTGGTTGGTATGGGTCTCCAGGATTTTACGGCCGCCAAGAACCTGCAGAAATTCCTCCCCGGCAGGGATAGACCCTTCTGTTTCACCCGTAAAGCGGCTGCGACCCGTAGTATGCATCACCGGCAGAGCCGGAGCCAACAAGGCAGAACCGATGCCTTGGCGGCGGTGATCATGATGAACGATGAGATCCAGGGTGGCCATATCGCGGTTATCTTCGGTGTCGATAATGACCAGGGTGCTAGTGCCCAGAATCTTTTCGCGGACTTCATCCCAAATTGCCCAAAAATGTGTTTTGACGAATGCCGGCTGGTTCAGCACTGCGTCGGCATCCACACTGCTGGGATAGGGCGGGTCCTCAGGGTCAACTTCTGCACGCCAGGAATTCAGCAACGCGTTCCAGGCTTCGATGAACCGTGGGTCTTTGTGCTCAACCTTTTCTACTGTCCATTTTCTTGGCATATTTTATCTCTCCGCATACACTTGAAGATCCAAAGATCGCGGCCTAATTATCAAAATGGGCCGCCAAGGCCTTACGCTGTTCAGGGGTAATATCCAAAACCCCGCGCACCTTGATCGTCCCCAGCACCTGAGTTGCCAGGGCGAGGTCCAGGTCCTTGGCTAGTTTTAGATAACCCACAACATTCAGGTTGACGCGTTTGGCACCCTGGGCGTATTTAGCCAGGTCGCCATTGCCAATGCTCATCGCACCGATCATCCACGCATTGCGGGTGACAGATTGTTGGATCTCGATATTGTGCTTTTCCAGTTGGTTCCGAACCGCCATGCGGATGAAATCCGTACGGTTGGAATACGAACCTTCCCCGACCAGCAGATCGATCTTACCCAGGTCCACTGGGGACATATTGATGGTTACTTTTTCCAGTTCTGGCATCTTTCTCTCCTGAATATACTCCACATGGATGGTATACAGCGTATTTTATTACGATTATTAAAGCTGTCAAGGGAGGAAAATTTCCTCCCTATTGATTTATGTACACTTATTTTCAGGGCAGGTAGCTGTAGAAAAGCTGGTTGGCGTAAGCGTAAAAAACCAGGCGGTTCGGTGTGACCAGGAAGGCTGTGACCGGTTGGATAGGCAAGCCCAGGCTGGATGGCGCGGGGCGCAGCACGCTATTGAGGTTAAGCCTCAAACTGAATTGGTACAGGCGGCCCATGCGCGGGTCCAGATAGTAAATGGCAGCTTCAGGCGGAGGCGCAAATGCCAGGCGCTGGGGCTGCACCAGGTTAAAGTCCTGAGGGCTCACCCCTGCGCGTTCATCCTGGTAAGCCGCAGGATTGGCGCACTCCATCGTGCCGCTGATGGCCGAAGAAACGCAATGTGCGCTGTGACCATCTTCGTAGAGCACGAAGAGTTCATCCCCGCTGATGGTAAAGTCCCGCGCCTTGCCAAGGTCCATCTCCTGGCCTTCAAAATAGGATGCCGGCGGGTTCTCAAGGGCGTCGGCAACACCGCGGTAGACCCAGAGTCTTTCTTTTTCGGCGTCCAGCACCAGCAAGCGGCCGTTATCATAGGCCGCGGCAAGCGGCTTGCCCCAGCCACCTTCCGGGAGGGAGAGTTGGGCAGCCACTGGCGCCTGGCCAACCGCGCAGTAGAGCAGGTTCCCAGCCCCGTCCATGGCCACGATCGGCGCCCGGTGGGCGTTATTAAAGGGGATGGACGCGAAGACCAGCAGTTTATCCACGTTGACGCCCCCGTAATTGCCGGGGCCGCAAGTGAAGGCGGTGTCGTAATTGAAGCCCCCGTCCTTCTGCATAAAGTGAAGCACATTGCCGCTCGCCTGGTCCAAGGCAAAGAGGTCCAGATTGTAGGCTGCCAAATGACTGATCTGCGCTGTACCGCTTCCCAGAGGCATGTTGATGCGGGCAAACTGAATGGGGGTGGCATTGTCCAGGCCGTCCAGGGCCAGCTGTGCTTCCTGCCTGAGGGCAGTTGTTTCGTCGGTTCGTTCCAGCGCCTCAGCCCGGTTCAGATAAGCCAGCACCTGTGTCCAGGCAGTCTGCCGCTCGCCATCGCTATCCATCTGGGCGGCGCGGCGGGCGGTATCCTGGGCCAGGGAGAGGTATTCATTAAACTGGGTGTTGCGCCCGCGGGCGAGGTAAATGCCGCCTGCCACGATCACCACCGCCAGGGGAACCATGATAGCCAGCAGGATCTTGGTCAGCAGAGAAACTGGTTTGTAAAGCGGTTCACCGGTCTTAGGGTCTGTTTTATTTAGACGCGAACGCATCTTCGCGTCCAGCCGGTTGAGGAAACCGGCTCCGCCGGCAACGCCGCGCAGGGCTGTTTGCTTGGCTTTCTCCAGGTTTTCTTTTTGGGCTTGCTGGCGTTGGGCTTGCTCGGCAGCCCGTGCAGCCAGGCGCTGGGCTTCCCGTTCCTGGCGCAATTGCAATAGCAGATCATCTTCAGGGTCGGGCAATTCTGCCGGAGTTGCCGGGACCGCTAAACCCTGGGTCAATTCCTGTTCAAATGAGACCGGCGGTGGATCCATTCCGGCATCCGCAGGCAGGTCCGGAGGGGCAGGAGCTGCTATTGGCGCGCCTTCATCTGAGACGGTTTCGAGCGGCAGGTCCTGCGCTTCTTCCAACGCGGGTGCCTCCGACGTTAAATTCTCCCCCTCAGCAGGAGGTCTGCTCGTATCCACGAGCATATCCGTACTCTCGTCAAGCTGTTCAGGTATGTCTTCGAATACATAGTCGGTTTCAGCGGATCCCGGATCGCCCTGGTCCGGCAAGCTGCCTTCGTCTTCCATGGGTTCCGGCTCAGTATCAGTTGCGACCCTGTTTACATCCTGCTGCCAAAGGTCCAAAACCGCTGCCCTTGGCAGGCTGCGCACGCTGCCTTCGCCGGGGCGGGCTTGCAGCAGAACCCTGGCCTCATGGGCGGTAGCCGCATCGAGCCAGTCGAACAGCGGGAGTTGCTCCCGTGTGCTGCCAGCCTGAGGCAGGCGCTTGCCCACTGCCAGGAGTTCAAAGGCAGAAAGCGGCACCTGGAAGAGCGCGGTCTTCGGCGCTGCTGCCAGGCCTAATGGATGCAGGGCCAGCGCGGCATCATTGTGTTTTTGCCATTCCCCGCCTTCCAGGGTGCCCAGGCCCAAGTCGCCAGCCTGAATCACCAGCAGGACGTCATGATGCAAAACACCGGCGAGCAGATCGCAGGCATAGGGGTGCAGGGGGTCCGGGTGATTAACGTTCTGGACCAGGGCATCGTCGTTGGCCCGGTCCGCAACAGCTTGCAGCGCGCGGGTAACGCTGCCGCCCTGGTCAAAGAAATGTAAAGCCATGCGCTGCAGCCAGCTCTTTAGAGCCGGGGCGTCCAGCTGCTCGCTGCCATGTTGGGCAAGCATGATAAAGAAGCGATCGTTTTCACGGCCCCGGGCAGTTCTGCGCGGGGCTGCCAAAGCTTCGAAAGCGCTTTGCTCCTGATCGTAGGGTTCCAGAATGAATAAGTCCAATGCCATAGCACACCTTAAAAAAGATCGTTGAAATCTCGTTATCTTTCGTACAACTTCTATGCCAGCGTGTATAATCGCTGCGATGGAATTCTCGTGGTTACGCACAAGTGCAGAATGGCAGGAATTGGCTGAGGGCTGGGACGGGCTGTTTAAGCGCTCGATAACCCAGGTGCCTTTCCTTAGCTATGGCTACCTAAGCACCTGGTGGGAAACCATGGGGGGCGGGGAATGGCCAGCAGAGAAAAGTGAACTGGCGGTCATCATTGCCCGCGAGGATGGAGCGCTAGCCGGCATCGCACCGCTTTTCATCAGCAGCAAAGCGGATAGCCCGCGTGCCTTGCGTTTCATTGGCAGCATCGAAGTAAGCGATTACCTGGACCTGATCGTCAGCAAGGCTGAACTGGACGCTTTTTGCGCGGGGCTTTTGGCCTACCTCCAAAGCCAGGCAGAACTCAAAGACCTGCCGCTCATCCTGGATAACATCCTGGATAGCAGCCCCAGCCTGGTGGCGCTGACCCGCGCCGCGGAAGCTGCTGGGTACACAGCCGTTGAAGAGGTATTGCAGCCCTCACCCTACATCCCCCTGGCCGGCAGTTTTGATGATTGGCTGGCTGGCATCGATAAGAAGCAGCGCCACGAGATCCGGCGCAAACTGCGCAACGCCGCCGCCAATTATGAACTGAACTACTACAACAAGCACGATCACCAAAACTGCAAAGAAGAAATGCTCGCCTTCCTGAACATGATGCGCACCGAGCATGCCAAGGACCTCTTTCTTAACCCCAAGATGGAAGAATTCATGCAGGGGGCTGCCCTCAATGCCTGCCGGGAAGGCCGCCTGGTGCTCTCCTTCCTGGAGCTGGATGGGGTTAAAGCGGCCGCTTACCTGAGCTTTAAGAACGGTAAAGCACTCCTGGTATATAACAGCGCCTTTGAGCCCGAATACTTTTCGGCCTCGCCCGGTTGGGTGCTTTTGGCCATGCTGATCGAATGGGCGATTGAGCAGGGCTTCGAAGAAGTGGATATGATGCGCGGCGACGAGGTTTATAAGTACCGTTTTGGGGGCGTTAACCGCTATGTGAAGCGGCTCCGGCTGGACCCGCCGGCATAGCTGGCTATCCTGGCCCACCTGCCCCTTTCGATCGATTTTTTCTCCGGATCTTTCTTACAGAATATCTTCTAATAAAAGTCTTATCTACATACGCTTGTAGGCATTTTTGACGGGTGGTATCATTAAACGCGGTCAATTAGCACTCTCACAACGAGAGTGCTAATTAAGAAAAAAGATGGCAGAATTAAGCGAACGACAGAAACTATTGCTCACGCTCATCGTGCACGAGCACACGCGGACAGCGCTGCCCATAGGCTCCAAAAGCATGGTGCAGGGCTACAATTTGCCCTTCTCCAGCGCCACAATCCGCAACGAACTGGCCACGATGACCGAGATGGGCTATCTGCGCCAGCCGCATACCAGCGCCGGCCGTGTCCCTACCGAGGAAGGCTACCGCTTTTTCGTGAGCAATCTGGTGCAGCAGACCAACCTGCCGGCCAACACCCGCAATACCATCAGCCACCAGTTTTATCAAAGCCCCCAGGGCCTCGAAAACTGGCTCAAATTAGCGGCCTCGGTCCTGGCCAAGCAAAGCCAGGCCGCGTCCATCGTTACCGCGCCGCACACCCAAAATGTGGCCCTCAAACACCTGGAGCTGCTCTCTACACGGGCGGCGCAAGTGCTGATGGTTCTGGTTTTGGTGGGCGGGGAGATCCGCCAGCGCATCTTTAATTTGGATGAAGCCACCAGCCAGGAACGGCTCTCGCAGATCGCCTCCCGCGTGAATGCCCGGTATCAGGGCAGCACCGCCCAGCAGATCAGCGCCGAAACCGAGGAGGAAGACCCGCTCGAGCTGAGCGTGCTCTCCCACCTGCGCGACGAAATGGAACGCTCGGGCAATTTGCTGACTGGGGCGGTATACCTGGACGGCTTGACCAACGTTTTGGCCGAACCAGAATTCGCCCAAAGCGAGCAAGCTCTCTCGCCGATGCGCTTACTGGAAGAACGCACCCTGCTGAACGATGTGATCAGCCGCACGGTGATGACTGAAGCCGTTGGGGGCGTGCAGGTGCTCATTGGGGGCGAGGGTACCTGGGAAGAACTGCGTGACTGTTCCGTGATCCTGACCCGCTACGGCATACCGGACCAGATTACCGGTACCATCGGGGTGCTTGGGCCCATGCGCATGCCCTACGGACATACCATCAGTACGGTCCGCTACGTAGGCGGTTTGCTTTCGGATCTGGTTTCAGATACTTTGGCGGAATAAAGAAATAAAAGAGGAATGATGACTGAAGAGGAATTAAACGAAGAAAACCTGGAGGAAGCCGCGGCTGAGAACGCTGCCGCTGAAGCAGGCATGGAGAATGATTTGCAAGCCCGCTACGACGCGCTGCAGGCCAAAGCGAACAGCTACCTGGAGGATTTACAGCGTGAACGCGCCAGCTTTACCAACTTCCGCAAGCGCATGGAGCAAGAAAACGCGGATAAAGTGGACCGAGGCCTGGGAGAACAGATCAAAGCCTTCCTACCCGTGATCGATGACCTCGAACGGGCGCTCAAACATCGCCCGGAGAGCCAGGACCAAAGCTGGAACAGCTGGGCCGATGGTACCGCCCTCATCCTGCAAAAGCTGCTGACCACCCTGGCAAATAAGGGCGTAAGCGTGCTGCAGGTTGAGCCGGGGGACGCATTCGACCCCACCACACAAGAAGCAGTAACCCACGAAGAATGCGACGAATTCTGCGATAACCAGGTGATCGAAGTTTTGCAGCCTGGATACAAATATAAAGAACATCTCATCCGCCCCGCTTTGGTGCGCGTGGCAAAGTAAGGAGCAATTATGGCAAAAATTATTGGCATCGACCTGGGTACGACCAACAGCGTGGCCGCTGTGATGGTGGGCGGCGAGCCCGTTGTGATCCCAGCCGCTGAAGGCGAACGCCTGGTTCCATCCGTTGTGGCTGTGAACAAGAACGGCGAACGCCTGGTAGGACGCGTGGCCCGCAACCAGGCCATCGTGAACCCCGAGAACACAATTTCTTCGATCAAGCGCTTTATGGGCCGCCGTTTTGAGGACGCCGAGGTCCAGCGGGCGATGGGCCATGTGCCCTATAAGATCGGCAAAGCGCCCAACGGCGATGTGCGCGTTACTTTGGGCGACAAAGAATACACCGCCCCGGAAGTGAGCGCGATGATCCTTTCCAAGATCAAGCGGGATGCCGAGGCTTACCTGGGCGAGCCGGTCAGTCAGGCGGTGATCACCGTCCCAGCCTACTTTAACGATGCCCAGCGCAACGCCACCAAGGACGCGGGCAAGATTGCCGGCTTGGAAGTGCTGCGCATCATCAAC
>DHPL01000019.1:0-30107 GCA_002407905.1 Anaerolineaceae bacterium UBA5365 | reverse complement strand
GCGCATCATCAACGAACCCACCGCCTCATCCCTGGCCTACGGCCTGGACAAAAACAAGAACGAAGTCATTTGCGTCTACGACCTGGGCGGCGGCACCTTTGATGTGTCCATCCTGGAAGTGGGCGACGGGGTTTTCCAGGTGAAATCCACCAGCGGCGATACCTTCCTGGGCGGGGACGACTTTGACCAGCGCATCATCGATTACCTGGCCGAGGATTTCAAGAAGGATAACGGCATCGACCTGCGCCAGGACCGTCAGGCCCTCCAGCGCCTCAAGGAAGCAGCCGAAAAGGCCAAAATTGAACTCAGCTCCACCATGCAGGCCGAAGTCAACCTGCCTTACATCACCGCCGATGCCAGCGGCCCCAAACATCTGGTCACCACCCTCACCCGGGCGCGTTTGGAACAACTGACTGCAGACCTCGTCTCCAAGACGCTGAAACCGATCCAGCAGGCGCTCAGCGATGCCAACCTCAAGCCCAGCGACATTGATGAGGTGGTGCTGGTTGGCGGCATGACCCGCATGCCCGCTGTGCAGGAGGCCGTGCGCAAGGAATTTGGCAAGGAACCGCATAAAGGCGTGAACCCGGACGAAGTTGTGGCGATTGGCGCCGCGATCCAAGCCGGTGTGCTGGGCGGCGAAGTCAAAGACATTCTGCTTTTGGATGTGACCCCGCTGAGCCTCTCGATTGAGACCCTGGGCGGCATTGCCACACCACTGATCAAGCGCAATACCACCATTCCCACCCGGGAGAGCCAAGTGTTCAGCACCGCCAGCGATAGCCAAACCCAGGTGGAGATCCACGTGCTTCAAGGCGAGCGCCCCATGGCTGCTGATAATAAGAGCCTGGGCAAGTTCACCCTGGATGGCATCCCGCCAGCCCCCCGCGGAGTGCCGCAAATTGAGGTGGTGTTCGACATCAATGCCAACGGCATCCTGGAAGTAACCGCGAAGGACAAGGCCACCGGCCGCAGCCAGAACATCACCATCACCGCCTCCTCCGGCCTCTCGGAGAGCGAGATCGAAAAGATGCGCCAGGAAGCAGAGGCCCATGCTGAAGAAGACAAACAGCGCCGCGACCTCATCGAGGCTCGCAACACCGCCGACAACGCCATCTACAGCGCGGAGAAAACCTTGAAAGACCTGGGCGAGAAGGTGCCCGGCGATGTGAAAGCCAAGGTGGATGACGAGCTGGTGAAGCTGCGCACCCTGCGCGATAGCGAGGACCCCGCTACGATCAACAGCGCGGTGGAAAGCCTGATGCAGGCTTTACAGCAGGTGGGCACCGCAGCCTATCAGGCCCAGGAGCCTGGTGCCGAGCCAGGTGCTGGCCAATCCGCGGAAGGCGGTGAATCCGGCACAAGCCCGGCCGACGACGACGTGGTAGACGGTGAGTTTACTGACCAAAGTTAGGGTCAGCAGGATGGAATAAAATCAAACGCCTGGGCGCAGGATAACTGCGCTCAGGTAATTTGGTATTTACTGGGAAAAGCATGGCAGTTAAGCGAGATTATTACGAGGTTTTGGAAATCACCCGCAGCGCGAGCGCTGAGGAGATCAAGGTCGCCTTCCGGGGGCTGGCGCGCAAGTACCACCCGGACGTAAACAAGGCTCACGATGCCGAGGAAAAATTTAAGGAGATCAACGAAGCCTATAACGTGCTCAGCGATCCGGACAAAAGGGCAGCCTACGATCGCTTTGGCCATGCCGGCGTGAACACCAGCGGAATGCCGGATTACGCCAACATTGACCTTTCGGACATCCTGGAAGGATTGTTCGGGATGGGCATGGGCGGTTTTGGCGGCTTTGGCCGCAGCAGCGCGCGCAGCCGCAATGCTCCCCGGCGGGGCGCGGACCTCTCCGCGCGTGTGAAACTCAGCTTTGAGGAAGCCGTGTTTGGCACGGAGAAGGAAATTGAGATCACCCGCGATGAACGCTGCGGCACCTGCGGCGGTGCGGGCAATGAGCCCGGCACCAACCCGGTCACCTGCAACTCCTGCAAGGGGCAGGGCGAGATCCGCCAGGTGCACCAGACCTTCCTGGGTTCGATGGTCCAGGTAGTTACCTGCCCGGAATGCGGCGGACGGGGACAGGTGATCCCGACCCCCTGCCATACCTGCCGCGGCACTGGCCTGGAACGCAAGACGGTTAAGAAAAAGGTCAGCATCCCGGCGGGTGTGGATAACGGCAACCAGATGCGCATGGTGGGTGAAGGCCAACCCGGCTTAAATGGCGGACCGAACGGCAACTTCTACCTGGAGCTGGACGTTGCCCCGCATAAATTTTTCAGGCGCCAGGGCAACGATATCCTGCTGGACATCGATATCAACATCGCTCAGGCCTCGCTTGGCGATGAGATCAGCATTCCAACCATTCACGGCGAAGAGCACCTTACCATCCCATCGGGAACCCAGCCCGGTAAAGTGTTCAGGCTCAACGGAAGGGGTGTGCCCGTCCTGCAGCGCAATTCCAAGGGCGACCAACTGGTCACGGTGAATGTGCAGGTGCCTACCTCCCTCACCGAGGAGCAAAAACAGCTTCTGGACAAGCTTGGCGAGACGATGGGCACGGATGTTAAAATCCAGGAGCGCGGGTTTTTCGATAAATTAAAGGATATTTTCAATGGCTGAACCAAACGCCTGGCTGGAAGCAGCCCTGGATTGCGACGCAGAAGCTGCCGAGGCAGTAGCCGAAGTCTTTAGCCGGTTTGCCCCGGGCGGTGTGGTGCTGCAATCGCTCACGCGCTTCGATGCAGCCGATCAGGAAGAAAAGGCCACGGGCATGATGCGTGTGGCTGCCTACCTGCCCGCCGACGCCCAATTGGAAGAAAAACGCCAGCGTTTGCAGGAAGCATTGGGCTACCTGAATATGATCCAGCCCATTGGCCAAGCCCGTTTTACGCCGATCGCTGACCAGGACTGGATGGCACTTTGGAAGGAACATTACAGCCCAATCCCCATCGGCAAAAACCTGATGGTCCTGCCAGCCTGGGCCGGAGAAGAAAAGGCGGCCGGCCGTCTGCCGATCATCATTTCGCCGGACATGGCATTCGGCACTGGTTCGCACCCCTCCACCCAGCTGTGCTTGCTTGCCCTGGAAAAATACGGCTGTAAAGGGCTAAATGTCATTGATATCGGCAGCGGATCCGGGATTCTGTCCATCGCGGCTGCCCGCATGGGTGCTGCCCGCGTGCTGGGCGTGGATAACGACGCGGATGCCATTCCATCCGCCCAAAACAACGCTGCCTTGAACGGTTTGGGCGGCGCAGAGATCCGATTCGAGACCGGCACCCATTCGGACCTGCTCCAACGCTCCGATGGCCTGGATAAGGCCCCGCGTGTTCTGGCCAATATCCTGGCGCCGATCCTGCGCAAAATGCTGGAGACCGGCCTGGCGGATACCGTGGAAGAGGGCGGCCTGCTGATCATGGGGGGCATCCTGAAAGACCAGGCCCGCGACCTGATCATGGCTGCCGAACCCTGCGGCCTGCGCCTGCTCGAGAGCATCAGCGAAGGAGACTGGGTGGTACTGGTCATGAAAAAACCGCGCCCGGAAGCAGACCCACAGGCCTGAACGAGCGAAAAGGGGAAACAAATGCCGCTTGAGATCATCCGGCAGGACATCACCAAACTGACAAGCGATGCCATTGTAAACGCGGCCAACGCGGGCCTGGAGCAGGGCGGGGGCGTGTGCGGGGCCATCTTTGCTGCCGCCGGCGCGCGGGAGATGCGCCAGGCTTGCGCGGCGATTGGCCATTGCCCGCTTGGCAAAGCCGTAATCACGCCGGGATTTGCGCTGCCGGCCAGATATGTCATCCACGCGGTTGGCCCGGTCTGGCAAGGCGGGGGGCATGGCGAGGAAGCAGCTTTGCGCTCGGCGTACCGCTCCAGCCTGGAACTGGCTCGGGATAATAACCTGGAGAGCATCGCCTTTCCTCTGATCTCCAGCGGGATCTATGGCTACCCCCGCGAGGAGGCCTTTGCCATCGCCCTGGACGAGATCCAACGCTTCCTGCTTGAACATGAGATGCAAGTGCAGCTGGTGGTTTTTGACCGCAAGTCCACCCTCCTGGGTCAAAAAGTGCAAAGCTCGCTGCAATCCTACATCGATGACCATTATGTGGACGAGCATTATTTCCAGCGCTTAAATACGGAAAACCTCCAGCGTAATGTGCCTCAGTACAAGGAGCTTGCCAGTGCTCCGCTGCCCGTATTTCAACCCGAAGAAACATTCTCCCAAGCGCTTCTGCGCCTGATTGATGCCAAGGGTCTCACGGATGCCCAGGCCTACAAACGCGCGAACATCGACCGCAAGCACTTCAGCAAGATCCGCTCCAATAAGGCTTACGCCCCCAGCAAGCGGACGGTCCTGGCCTTTACCATCGCCCTGGGGCTCAACTTCCAGGAGGCGGAAATGCTGCTGGAGCGCGCGGGGTTTGCCTTCAGCCCGGCCTTTGTGCGCGACCTGATCGTGCGCTGGTTCATCGAGCAAGGCAAGGCCAATATCCACGAAGTAAACGCCGCGCTTTTTGAGTACGAACAGGAACTCTTAGGCGCGTAAAAAAATGTCGCCGGGCAGGCGACCCAATCGAGCTTCCAAATAGCTATCCTTCAGTTAAGAAAACAACTGGAGGATATGATGAACAAAACCGAAATTCTTTTTATTCTTGATCGCAGCGGCTCGATGGCCGGCCTGGAAAGCGACACCATCGGAGGCTTTAATACCATGCTCGCGAAACAACGCGCGCTGGAAGGCGAAGCCCGGGTGAGCACCATCCTCTTCGATAACTTTTTCGAAGTGCTGCATGACCGTCTTGACCTCAAAGATATGACCGATCTGACCGGGGAGCAATACTTTGTGCGCGGCAGCACCGCCCTGTACGACGCGATTGGTTTGGGGGTTGGCAAGATTGCGGCGGTGGAAGCCAGCCTGAACTCCGAAGCCCGGCCGGATAAGGTTGTCGTGGTGATCATTACCGATGGCTATGAAAATAGCTCGCGCGAATATAACCTGCGCCGGGTACGCCAACTCATCGATCAGCAGACCAAGGCCGGATGGGAATTCCTTTTCCTGGGGGCGAATATCGACGCGTTCGAAGCGGCTTCGAATTTAGGTATGGCCAAGCACCGGGCGAGCAACGTGATCAATGACAAACAGGGTGTTTTCCTGCAGTACGATGCGGTGAGTTACGCGATCAGCAATTTGCGGGCCGGCCAGCCCTTGCCCAAGGACTGGAAAGCCAAGGTGGAGGAAGACCACCTGAAGCGCTCCAAAGGGAGTTAGTTGCCCGCTTGTGGCCCCGGTAAGCAGCGCAGGGGGCGCTGCCAGCCAGGGGCAGTCAAGGCCAGAGCACTGCCTGGTGCTCTGGCCTTTTATGGCACTTGTGAGTGGGACCTCGCCGGGAGTGTTTAGGCTTTGCGAGTAAACAGCGACTTGAGCAGGGACCCCAAACCGCTGAACACCCGGCCGCGCAAGAGGTCCAGCAACCCGTCCACCACGGTACCGGGCACGCCATTCATGGTCATCGAACGCAGGGGCATATCGTAGATCATCGCCGCCATCGCCTTGCGTGCCGCGCGGGAAGCCTCATCGTCGCCGGGGCTCATATTGCGGATGGTACGTTCGCCGTAGGACTTGATCAGTTTGCCAATGAGCGTGTGCTCGATATCGCCCAGGGTTGTGTTCATGCCGATCGTGCCGCGCTGCGGAGTATCTTCAGGGATCTCTTTACCGTAGAGAGCCCGAAAACCTGCCTCACTGGGCTGCCAGCCGGGGCCGACAGAATAATATTCGGGAGCTGCCTCACGCAAATCCGCCTCCATTGAAGCTGCTTTGCCGGGTAGTTCCAAATTAGCGCTCAGGCGGATTTCCTGGGATGAGGCGCCTACCAGGATCTGATAGCTGCCGGGCTCGAGGTTCCAATCCGTTAAACCGCTATCCCAGTAGGCAAAATCACGGAAGCCCAGCGTGAAGCGAAGTTCTTTGCTCTCGCCAGCTTCCAGGAAAACCTTGGCAAAACCACGCAATGCCTTGGGCGCCTTAAATACCGTGCTCTGGGGGCTAAGCACATAAACCTGTACGATTTCCTGTCCGGAGACAGCTCCGGTGTTGGTAACCTTGAGGCTCAGTTCAATTCGCGGATCAGAATACAGATCCAATTCTTCCATTTGCAAATCGGAATACTCAAAACTGGTGTAGGAAAGCCCGTATCCAAAGGGGAATCGCACCTTAATTCCTGCGGCATCCACATAGCGGTAGCCAATAAAGAGGCTCTCGCGGTACTGGGTCTGCCAGCGGTCGCCAAAGTTTGCCGCGGCAGGGACGTCCTCCACAGCGAAGGGAAAGGTCTCTGCCAGTTTTCCGCTCGGGTTCACTTTGCCGCTCAAAAGGTCCACCGCCGCCGCCCCAACGGCCTGGCCGCCCAGTCCCAAAAGCAGCACCGCCCCTGCCGCTTCCAGCCAGGGCATGCGCAGCACACCGCCAGCCATCAAGACAACAACCGCGCGGGGATTCACCTGCGTGAGCTGTCGGATCAGTTCTTCCTGAACTTCAGGCAGCATGATGCCATGGCGGTCGTAACCTTCGGCTTCATATGCGTCCGGCTGGCCCACAAAAAGCAGGACGTTTTCATGTTCCTGAGCAAGCTGCAGGGCAGCGTTCAGATATGCGCTGGAGTCAGCGGCGTCGTCCAAGTGATACCCGGGGGCATATTCAAAAGGTATCGCGGCTTCGCGCAGAGCATCCAGGACGGAGGTAAGTTTCTTGGGGTTGACCCGGCTGCTCCCGCTGCCCTGGTAGCGCGGTTCTTCAGCAAAACGGCCGATGACCGCCCAGGTTTCAGCTGTGCTTAGCGGCAGGACACCATTATTTTTCAGCAGGACTGCCGATTGAGCCGCTGCCTTCCTGGCCAGGGCATCGTGCGCCGCTGCATCACCAGGCTGCCCCTTGGGGTTTTCCACCGCTTTTTGCAACAGGTGAAGCACCCGCTTCACGCAGGCATCCAGGGCCTCTTCCGCGAGTTCCCCAGCCTGAACGGCGGCCACGATCCCCTGGGCGTTTTTTGGGCCGCTATAGGGCATCTCCAGGTCGATGCCGGCTGCTACAGCCTTCACGCGGTCGTTCGTCGCCCCCCAATCGGTTTCTGCCAGGCCTTTAAAACCCCATTCGTCCCGTAATACCTGGGTGAACAAGTAGGGGCTTTCAGAGGCATAGGTCCCGTTGAGCTTGTTGTATGAGGTCATCACGGTCCAGGGTTGGGCCTTTTTTACGGCAATCTCAAAAGCCTGCAAATAGATCTCCCGCAGACTGCGTTCATCCACAATGGAATCATTCAGCATCCGGGCGCGTTCCTGGTTGTTGCAGGCAAAGTGCTTGAGGCTGGTGCCAACACCCTTACTTTGGGTTCCGTTGATCATCGCCGCGGCCAGCTCCCCAGCCAGGTAGGGGTCCTCTGAAAAGTACTCAAAGTTGCGTCCGCCCAGGGGGTGGCGTTTGATGTTTACGCCCGGCCCCAGCACAACGGATACATTCTGCTCGATGGCCTCTTCGCCCAGCGCCTCGCCAACTTCCCGCAGAAGATCACGGTCGAAGGAGGCTGCCAGGGAGCAGGCGGTGGGGAAACAGGTAGCGGGATGGCTTTCGTTCAGCCCGGCTGCTTCACTATCGCCCTTGTTTACACGCAAGCCATGCGGGCCGTCCGCCAGCAAAATGGCGGGTATCCCCAAGTGCGGGATGGCCTGGGTATGCCAAAAATCAGCCCCCGCGACCAGGCTGGCTTTTTCCTCTAAGCTGAGGGCGCGCAAGAGTTCATCCGTCGATTGCATCAATAACCTCCCTGGGGGCATTTATTAAGTGCTTGCTGAGTCCGGGCATTACTGGCGCTCAGGGCTTTTTATCTTCAGAATCGATCCCAAAAGCCTTCCACTTTTTCGGGTCGGAGCGCAGGCGATGCTGATGGCCGCCGCGCTGGTGCAATTGGTCAAAACCCTCGGGTTTAATGCTCATGCGTTTGTCTTCAAGCAAACCAAGCACACCTTCCTGGGATTCCTCTGCCGTCTTGTACGGTTCCGTGAGGGCCTTGGGCGGCCGCTGGTAGCTTTGCGGTTCCTCATAACTGGCAATAAAGCCCTCAAAATTACGCAGCACCACGTTGTGGTCACTCATCGAAATCAGATAATTCGGCGCCACCGGAATCTTGCCGCCGCCGCCTGGGGCGTCCACTACAAAGGTTGGAACGGCAAAACCGCTGGTATGTCCGCGCAGGGCTTCGATGATCTCGATGCCTTTGGCCACCGGCGTGCGGAAGTGGCCGGCGCCGTGGACGAGGTCGCATTGGTAGAAATAGTAAGGGCGCACGCGGATGCGCACCAAGTCCTGAACCAGTTGGCGCATTAGGTAGGGGTCGTCGTTCACGCCAGCCAGGAGCACAGTCTGGTTCCCAAGCGGGATACCGGCGCGCGTCAGTTTATCGCAGGCGGCCTCCAGTTCGGCAGTGACCTCATGGGGATGATTGACGTGGATATTGAGCCAGAGCGGGTGAAACTGCTGCAGCATATCGCAGAGTTCAGTGGTTACACGCTGGGGCATGAAAACCGGCACCCGGGAGCCGATGCGAATCACTTCGATGTGCTCGATCTCGCGTAAGGAGCGCAGCACACGCTCCAGCACCTTTGGGGCAAGGGTCAGGGGGTCGCCGCCGCTGATCAGCACGTCGCGCACCTGGGGCGTGCGCCGCAGATATTCCAGCTGGGCCTCGAAATCCTGGCTGTTAAAGCTTTGATGCGGGTCGCCCACCAGGCGGGCCCGCGTGCAATATCGGCAATAAGAGGCGCAGGTATTGGTGATGAGCATCAGCACCCGGTCCGGGTAGCGGTGTACAAGGCCGGGCACCGGGCTATGCATGTCTTCCGCCAGGCTATCGTCCATCATGCCGGTAAAAGACTCTAGTTCAGCATCAGTAGGGATCACCTGCTTGCGAATCGGGTCGTATGGATCGTTCGGGTCGATCAGCGAAGCGAAGTAAGGCGTGATATCCACCTTAAGCAGGTCGGAGCTGCTCAGGGCTTTTTTCTCGCTCGCGGTCAGTGTAAGCAGCTGCTCAAAATCCGCGATGCTGTTCAGGCGGTTGCTGAGCTGCCAGCGCCAATCGTTCCATTTTTCAGCAGGAACATCCTGGTAGACTGGGGCCCGTTTTGAGGTAAAGATTCTCTTTGTCATCAGCATCAATCCATTCCGCTTTATCGGCTAACCAATTGTAATTGAAGATGCAAACCTGGCCGTCAGGTTCCAGTACTGCCCCAGAAAATAGACCATTTTTAGACCTTGACAACTATATCGTCTTCCGATATAGTTATATCGGCATCCGATATAACGTCTTACGATAGTTAGGATGCCGGAAAGGAAACCATGACAGAAACCTACACCGCCCTCACCGAAACCGTTTATTACATTCTGCTGGCCCTTTTGGAACCAAACCACGGTTACGGCATCATGCAGGACGTAGAGCAGCTCTCTGAAGGCCGCCTGAAACTCGCCGCGGGAACGCTTTACGGCGCCCTGACCACCCTCGTCGAGCGTGGCTGGATCAGAACTTTGCCCAACCCCATTGAAAGCCGGCGTATCAACTACCAAATCGAGCCAGATGGCCGCCAGGCCCTGAACCACGAACTGAATCGCCTGGAAGAACTGCTGGCGAATGGCAAGAAATTATTGAAGGAGCAGAAGTGAGCACGAAAAAGAATGTTTTTCAGTTTTTTGCGCTTTGGCAGCATGAAAAAGAGGAAACCTGGTTGAACCAGATGGCCGCCGAAGGTTGGAACTTGGTGAGTACGACCGGTTTAACCTATCAGTTTGAGCATTCCGATACCGAAGCATTTACTTACCGGCTGGAATACCTGAAAGAAAGCCCGCGTAACATGGTGAACAAGCCCTACTTTGAATTTCTGGCTGAATCCGGAATTGAAGTGGTGGACAGTTTTCGCAACTGGGACTACCTGCGCAAGCCTGCTGAGCTGGGACCCTTCGACCTCTACTCAGACCTGGATAGCCGCATTGAGCATTACGAGCGCATCAAAAAGGGATATATGAGCATCCTGGGAATTGTTGGGGTGGTCCTGGCAATTAATCTCTGGGATTACCTGATCACTGGGGAGTTGCCGGTCAGCGCCTTCCTGATCGTCCTGATTGGGGTCTTGGGTTGGGGCTACCGTTCACTAAGCACCACCCTTGCGAATCTCCGCAAAAAGCGGCAGCTTAGCGAATGAGCGTAAAGGTGCTCAGTCCCTCCAAAAATTCCTCAATCCCATGCAGGCCAGAGGTTATAATGCTGGCGGGGCAATGCCCCATCAAGAGGAAGAATGGCAGAAATTTTAACTTTAGAGAATGGCAGTTGCAGTTACCAGATATCCGTTGATCGTATTTTCACCGAGGACGGCTGCTGGCTGAAAGCCAAGGGCTGCATCGTGCGCATGGGCGTGGGCGATTACCTCCAGGCTCAGGCCGGCAAATTGCTACGGGCGGAATTGAAAGACTCGGGCTTTCTGGTCAAGCGTAATTTACCCCTGGGCAAACTCTATGGCGAGCTAAGCGAGATCGACCTCATCGCTCCGCTGACTGGCAAGCTGCGCCTCCTCAACCCCCTCCTGCGGGCCAACCCGGCTTTAATCAACCAGGACCCTTACGAGCAAGGCTGGATCTACGAGATGGAAACCTTCGATTGGGACGAGGACCGCGCGGAATTGCTTAGCCCCATTGCCTACCTGAACCTCATGCGGCGCAGGCTGGCCGGCGAGGAAGATTAACCCCCTTAACTGGCAGGAAAATTAAGCAAATTACCCGTGCCAACAGCACTTTAGCTGAGGGCTTAGAAGAAATGCGTGAAAAAGTTACCGGTCACGGTGACTGAGTCGTTCTCGATCATAAAAGCCTGCGGGTCATTATCCATCACACCCTTGCGCAAGCGGGGTAACTCATATTTGGAAACCACGGTGGTGATGATGAACTGCGGCCCATCCGCCCAGGCGCCCTTGCTTTCCCAATAGGTCGCCCCACGCTGCAAACTATGGGTGATGAAGGGCAGCACGTCCTTGTTGTGGGTGATGATGGTCACACCAATCTTCACGTTCTGGAAGTGGACCATGTCGATGATGAAGACGCAGATGAGGGTGAAAATCACCGAATAAACCAGGACCACCAAGGGGAATTTGAAGAGGGCATACACGTAGACCACCAGGCTGATCAGCAGCGACACTTTGCCCACGCTGAAATTAGGGTTTTTCATCGTCCAATACACGCCGATGATGTCCACGCCGCCTGCCGACCCGCCGCTGCGCAGGCTGAGCCCCGCCCCAAAGCCGGCCAACAGCCCGCCGATCACGCAGAGCGTGAGGGTATCGTTCAAGTCCGGGATGATCTGGCGCACCGGGATGATCTGCAGGGCAAAGCTTAGCGCCAGCACGGTCAGCAGGGTCTTAAAAAAGAATTTGCGGTTGATGGTGGAAAAGGAAAGAATGAAAAGCGGTACGTTCAGCCCCAAAAGCAAAATACCAGTGATGTCCTTTAGATTGGGCACAAAGATCCGGGCAACGTCCATGATGATTTGGGCCACACCGGTCATATTCCCGATGTACAGCCCCAGCGGAACCACAAAAAAGTTCACCGCGGCGGCATAGATCACCCCGCCCAGAATGCACAGGGCGTAATCGCGCAGGTCCTCCCAGAGGGTGTTCCGCGGTTTAACTGCCAGCGTTTTGACCTCTGGCTGCGGCGTAGCTTGAGTGACCGGTTTAGACATCGGCGTTATCTTAGTCCCTTTCAACGCGCAGGGCAAGACCATTCCCAGGCGAAAAGTAAATACTTTTGGATGAAAGCAGGAGCCGAAAGGGCTATAATCCTGCCCAGAAATCAGAAATTTTGAAAGGCTAAATATGAGCATCAAACACTTTGACCAGATCCCGGCTACCTCCATCCCTACCGGCGAAGGCGTCAGCCGTAAAATGCTGATCGGACCAGACGAAGGACCGAATTTTGCCATGCGTGCTTTTAAGATCGAAGCCGGCGGCAGCATGCCCATGCACACCAACGATGTAGAACACCAGCAATACGTGCTTGGCGGCCGGGCAAAAGTGGTCATCGGCGGGGAAACCCACGAAGTGAGCAAAGGCGATGTGGTATTCATCCCAGCGCTGGTGCCGCACAACTACGAGCCGATCGGGGATGAACCCTTCGAATTCATCTGCGTGGTGCCCAACCTGCCGGATGAAACAAAACTGGTGAAATAAGCTCTGTTTATAAGACAAATGCCGCGGAAAACCGCGGCATTTGATTTAATTTCGGCCTAAAACAAGGATTCGTGCGGGTGGGCTTCGTCCACTTTAGCCAGGCCCCAGCTTGCCAAAACCCCAGCCAAAAAGAGTACCGCGCAGAGCAGCGCGTTGCGGGCACTGCCCACACTGGCAGGGATGATCGCCAGGGTGGAGCCGATGACGATGCCCAGGATGATGTGATACATCGTGGCGTAGGCTTTATCAAAAAGCCAGGCCACCAGTTTCGCGAAACCAAAAACCACCGCAGCTCCGCCGATCACCAGGGGTATGATCACGCCGAAATTCAGGCTGCTGATGCCCGCGGCCATCGGCTGGTACATGCCCAGATAGATCAGAAAGTTGGAGGGGCTCATCCCGGGCACTACCACACCCAAACCGATCAGGCCGCCCATCAGCACCCAGTTCAGGAAGTTTTGCGCCACAGTGATGCTGCGGCTGCCCACCATCCATT
This sequence comes from Anaerolineaceae bacterium UBA5365, assembly GCA_002407905.1. GTDB lineage: Bacteria > Chloroflexota > Anaerolineae > Anaerolineales > Anaerolineaceae > Mesolinea. The sequence continues at coordinate 17,332 of DHPL01000019.1, read as the reverse complement.
TCATAAATGCGAACATGCCCACGGCCACTAAAACCAGCAGCACCCAATGGATGCTCTTGCGCCCCTGCTTGCCAGCCGTCTTGAGGAGGGAGGGAAAGGTGCCCACGATAAAACCGATAAAAAGCCAGGTGAAGGCCGCGGGGTTCACATTGAAGGCCCAATCCACAACCTTGGAAAAAAGTACCACGCCAACCGCGCCGCCAATGCCAACCGGCAGGAAGAACAGCAGGTTCTTGAGGAACTTGTGGCGGATATTGGCAATAAAGCGGATCAGCGGCTCATAAAGCCCCAGGATCACAGCCAAAACACCCCCGGACAGGCCGGGTGTAATGAAGCCAATGCCAATCAAAACACCTTTGACCAAGCGGATGAACCAATCGATGAGCGGGGTGGAAGCAGCCGGTTTTGGCCCTGCTTCTTGTACCGAATCTGTTTGTGGATTTTCTTGATTTTGCATCTAATGCACCTGTTCGTCATTTTAGGACAGGTAAAAGCCCCCGTCCGAGGGGCAAGTATACCGCCCTTTAAGCGGCTGCCTATTGGTGATATTTCAAGCGGTCGGAAAGCCAGCCGAACAAGGCCTGGATGCCCTGCACGAGCAGGATGAGGAAGATCACCGTGGCCACCATCACGCCGGTCTCATAGCGCTGGTAGCCGTACCTAACTGCCAGGTCGCCCAGGCCGCCGCCGCCCACCACCCCGGCCATCGCCGAGTAGGAGATCAGGCTGATGATCGTGATCGCCACCGCCAGCACCAGGGAAGGCAGTGCCTCCGGGATCAGCACCTTGCTGATCACTTGCCACTTGCTGGCGCCCATCGAGCGTGCAGCATCCACCAGGCCCGGTTCCACCTCACGCAGGGAGTTCTCCGCCAGGCGGGCAAAAAAAGGCACCGCTGCCACGGTAAGCGGCACAATGGCAGCCGTGGAGCCTATTGCCGTACCCACCAATGCGCGGGTGAAGGGGATTAAGAGCAGTAAAAGGATGATAAACGGCAAGGAGCGGCCCACATTAACGATAAACCCCAGGATCTTGTTGAGCACCGGGCGGGGGCTCAGCCCATCGCGGGCGCTGGTGATCAGCCAGACCCCAAGCGGCAGACCCAACAGAACGGTAAACACCGTGGATACGCCAACCATGTAGAGCGTGAGGCCGGCCTCTTTCATCAAACGGGCAAGCAGGGTGTTTAGGTCCATCAATGCAGCTCCACCTGGATCCCGCGTTCACGCATCCATTGCAGGGCTTCCGTTAGCCTGGGGCCTTTCATTTGAACCTGCAGGCGGCCTACACGGTTGCCAGCCACCGGCTGGATGCTGCCGCCCAGGATGTTCACGTCCAGGGCAAAACTGCGCACCAATTCCGCCAGAAGCGGTTCCCGGGCGCTATCCCCCAGGAAGGTGAGCGTAGCGGAATGCCAGCCTGCCTCAGCCGGAATCGGCTCCGAGGGCGGGAAGATCGCCTGGGCTAAGACCCCATCCGGGTTCAGGATCAATTCATTGATCGGTCCCTGCTCAACAACGCGTCCCTCGCGCATCACGGCTGCATGGTCGCAGATGCGCCGCACCACGTCCATTTGGTGCGTGATCAGCAGGATCGTCAGTCCCAGTTGGCGGTTGAGGTCCTTTAACAGGTCCAGCACGCCCAGGGTGGTCTGCGGGTCCAGGGCGCTGGTAGCTTCATCGGAAAGCAGGAGCTTGGGATGGGTGGCCAGCGCACGGGCGATGCCAACCCGCTGCTTTTGACCGCCGGAAAGCTGGCGCGGATAGGCTTTGGCTTTGTCGCTCAGGTGCACCAGGTCCAACAGCTCTTCCACCCGCTTGCGGCGGGCATCCGGGTCAACCCCAGCCAGTTCCAGGCCAAAGGCGATGTTCTCGGAGACGTTCCGCGAATTGAGCAGATTGAAATGCTGGAAGATCATGCCCATCTGGCGCCGCGCCTGGCGGAGTTCAGCTTCCGGCAGGCCGGTAAGTTCCTGCCCATCCACCCATACCTCGCCGCTGTCGGGCCGTTCCAAGAGGTTGATGCAGCGAATGAGCGTGCTTTTACCCGCCCCGGATTCACCGAGCACTCCAAAAATCTGGCCTTTACCTACGCGCAAGCTTACATCGCGCAAGGCGTGCAGGTCCTGCCCGTTTTGTTGGCCAAAGCTTTTTTGGAGGTGCTCGGTTCGGATCATAGTCGGTTTAGATCGGTGTAACGGTGGTCGGTCGAAACGCCGGGATTACTGAACCCTGATACTTTTCTTCGATGAAATCGATGACTTCCTGAGAGTTCAGAAGCTGCTTAAAGAGCTGGATCACCGGTTCGTTCTCTCGGCCGGATTTAACCACGAGTACGTTGGCATAGGGGTTGTTCTCAACCGATTCCAGCGCAAGGGCGTCGGTAGCCGGCACCAGATCCGCCTCCAGGGCGTAGTTGCCATTGATCACAGCCAGGTCTGTATCTTCCAGAGAGCGCGGCAGTTGGGCGGCCTCGAGCTCGATGATCCGCAGGTTTTTGGGGTTCTCCACGATGTCCGCCACAGTAGCGGTAAAGTCAGAACCTTCCTTGAGTTTCAAAAGGCCGGCATATTCCAGCAGTTCCAATGCCCGGCCGCCGTTCGTGGCATCGTTGGGAATGGCCACCTGGGCGCCCTCTGGCACCTGATCCAGGCTTTTGAGTTCATTGGAATAGATTCCCAGGGGCTCAATGTGCACCGGAGCGATGGCGAGCAGTGAAGTGCCGTGTTCTTTGTTGTAATCCTCAAGATAGGGCAGGTGCTGGAAGAAGTTCAGATCGATGGTGCCATCATCCAGGGCTACATTGGGCAGAACATAATCTGTAAACTCCACCACTTCGATGGTCAGGCCGTATTTGGCGGCCAGGTTGTCTTTTACAAAGTTGACGATTTCGGCATGCGGTACGGGCGTTACCCCAATGCGCAGCTTTAGTTCTACCGGCGCTGCAGGCTGAGCAGGTTGGGCCGGCTGAGCCGGTTGGGCTGGCGCGGCAGGTGCTGCCGTGGGGGCTGGCGTGGGCCGGCAAGCGCCCAGCACCAATGCGAAGGCCAGTAAGAGGCTTAAGGCCAGTGTTGTTTTGGTTTTTGCTAACATTTCGTTCTCCTGATTTCTGCGAATAAAAAAGCCACCCTGGGTGGCCCGATATGCAAAATAAAAGGACCCACCCGCTAAGTCTTTGCTTTTGCAATGGATCCGTTGGCTGGCTGGTTGGCGGCTAATTACCGGCGCAGCGCGAAATCCATCGCCTGCGCATGGCCATAGGCAGTATATGCGGTCTGAATTGCCTGTTTTCCAACATAGGCTAGATGATAAACCAAGGCTGGGGCGAGTGTCAAGTGCGATCTGCGAAAGAATGCGGGGGTATCACGCCTCTTTATGGCCTTTAAGCCTTTTTTCGGGGGAAGGGTATCGCCTGGAAGATCTGGGCTAATATCGGTTTCTGGGAGTGCACACCGATCAGCGCCGCAGCGGCAGCCGGAAGGCTGTTCAGTCCAGGATAAATCAGATACCTTGCCTGCCAATCCGGGTCAAACTTGGCTTTGAAAACGTGCAAGCCGGAAAAGTTGAAGTAGTTTTTCAACTTATCCGCCAGCAGATGCAAGGTTTTCTCGATTCGGGGGTCTTCCTGTTTTTCGCCAACCCCCGCGATCGCGCTTAGGCCCAGGCTGAAGGTGCTTGCCCCCTGGGCTTTTGCCCAATTGATCGCCGCTACAAAGAGTGCCTCCATGGTCCCATGCTGCGAATCAGGCAAGTGCCGCATCAGATCAATGGAAACCAGGTTTCCTTTATCCGCGTGAATAAGGTTGGCGAATGCAACAGCTTTGTTTTCGGTATCCAGGATGAGAGCCAAAGGGCCTTCTGAAAGGTAGGTTTCATCGAAGGCGCCATCGGAATAATGCAATTCTTCCAGATTACGGGAGCGCAGCCAGGCATCGCTGATTTCCCGAAGATCAGCCAGGAGCGCGTTTGAGAAAGGAGGCTGCAGCACCTCTGCCCGAAACCCCGATCTCTGCAAGCGCGAGACTGCATTGCGTAAGTCCTTGCGTTTGCTGCCCTCCAGGCTAAAGTCCGATAAGGGTACCATCGCCTCAAAACCCAGATGCAGGCTCTCCCAACCGAGCTGGTGATAAGAGGCGAGGTGATCAGGCAAGGTAGACACAAAAATAGCCTGCCAGCCGCGCTGATCACAATAGGTTTTGAATGCTTCCAGGGTCGCCAGGGTTTCTTCTGCCGGCCCAACCGGGTCGCCAAGTGCAACCGCCACACCGCCCGAGAGCGCAAAGGCAACCAGGCTGTTTTCATGGAAGAAATAGGATTTATCGTCGAAGAGGAGCGCCCGGCAGAGGGCGGTGCGGCCATACTCCTCAATGACCGCCGCAGCTTTTTGCCGTTGGGCCTGATCGCCCCGCAAAGCCTGCAATACAGGACGCAGCATGAAAATCACCGCGATCAAAAAAGCGCCCAAGCCAATGAATACGAGCGACTCTTTGAAAAGATGCCCATATTGGCTGACCGGTGCCAGAAGGTCGCTGCCCGGACTGGTAAAAAGCAAGACCGTTTGCACGAAAGCGGTCGCCAACCTGGGCCGGGCAAAATGATGATCCAGGATCATGAAGCCTAAAGTACCGTAAGCGAGTGTAAATAGCAGCGCGGCCAGCAGAATCAAGGCCCCTTTGCGCAAGCTGCCAGAGTCGGAACGGGCCCAAAAGGCATTTCTGAAAACCAGGAGCAGGACAATCAGCACTAAAACAAAACTGGCTTCCTCGAAATCCAAGCCTTTTCCAAGATGGGTCAATAGCGAGAGCCCAAGCACACCCAGGCTCCACACCCAGGCAACCCGTTTACGGCGGTTAAGCCCCTCAGCCAGGATCAGGAGGGCAAAGCCTGCCACAGCGACCACAATGCGGCTGGCATGCAAAACCGGCACCGGCATCAAGTTCTGCAAGGCTGCAAGACGCTCAGCCAAGGCAGGCTGGATTGCGGAACTGATGTTGATCACCCCCGCAGCCGCGGTTAGCAGCGCCAGGATGTGCACAACCCAGGCGCTCCTGTTTCTCATCCTAAGCGCAAGCGGAGCAGGCTTCATATCCTATTTTGCAGTCTTGAATAAAACCAGCGTTTTAAAAGCTCGGCACTGGTGAAATAAACCAGAACAACAAGCAGGAGCAAGGCTAGGTTGTGCAGCGGCAGCGGCTGAAAACCGAAGATGCCCGCCAGCGGCGTATACGGCAATGCAAGCGTCACCAGGGCAACCAGCACACTCGCGATCACCAGCAGCTTGCTGGGTTTGCCGCGGCTAAAGGGCAAACGCGAACGGATCGCAAAAACCACAAAGATGGCTGAAAGCACAGATTCGATGAACCAACCGGTTTGAAAACGGGCTTCATTGGCCCTGAATACCACCAGGAGCAATAAGAAAGTGGTGTAGTCAAAAACTGAACTCAAGGCGCCGAAAACCAGCATGAACCGCCGAATAAAACCAATGTCCCAGCGATGCGGTTTGAGGATGAATTCTTCCTCTACGTTATCCGTGGCGATGGTCATTTCCGGGAAGTCTGTCAGGAAATTGATGAGCAGGATCTGTTTGGGCAAAAGCGGTAAAAACGGCAGCAATAAGGAAGCGCCGGCCACGCTGAACATGTTGCCAAAATTAGCACTCACGCTCATGAAAACGTATTTCAGAGTGTTTGCAAATGTTCGCCTCCCCTCACGGATGCCTCTCTCGAGTACCCCCAAATCCTGGTCCAAAAGCACAAAATCTGCTGCTTCCCGGGCAACATCAACCGCATTTTCTACAGAGATTCCCACATCGGCGCTGTGCAGGGAGGCCGCGTCGTTGATGCCATCTCCCATATAGCCCACCACATGGCCCCGTTTTTTGAGGGCGAGGATGATCCGCTCTTTCTCGTTCGGGTCTACTTCGGCAAAGATGTCCGTGCGTTCCGCGATAATCGGCAGGGCCTCATCGCTTTGCCGGGCGAGCATATCCCCGGTGTTAACCACCGGCTCCTTAAGGCCCAGGGATTGCGCCAAATGCATGGCGACCAATTTGTTGTCGCCCGTGATGACTTTTATGCTCACGCCCAGAGCCCTTAAATCCTCCAGATTCTTGCTTACTCCGGGTTTCACCGGGTCCATAAAGAGCAGACTGCCCTCGTAACAAAGGTCTTGCTCATCAGCGATCGTGAAATGGTCTTGATCGGCCGGTACAAGGCGGCTTGCCAAGCCCAGGACCCGGTACCCCTGCGCGGACCAATCGGAATAATCCCGCTCGAGCCTGGCTGCCCAGTCCTTGTCCAGCGGCATCGCCTGGCCCTGGCTGCGGACCGATGTGCTTACTTTCAGCACCTCCTCAAATGCACCCTTACAGATCAGCAGGCGTCCGTTTGGCGTCTGGGCAATCACGCTCAAACGCTTGCGAACGAAGTCGTAAGGGAGTTCATCAATTTTCTCCGCGACCACGCCCTCCAATTTAAGCGATTGCAGAATCGCTTCATCCAAGGGGTTTGCCATTCCGGTCTGAAAACTGGCGTTGATCCAAACCAAGTCTTTGGCAGCCTGGGGTTCAGCGCCATCGGGGTCATACAAGTGGTCCAACTGCACAACACCCAGGGTGAGCGTGCCGGTTTTATCCGTACAAAGCAGGTCCATACTGCCGAAATTTTCAATGGCCGAAAGTTTGCGCACGATCACGCCCTGATCGGCCATTATTTTCGCTCCTTTGGAGAGGTTTACACTGATCACCGCCGGTAATAGTTGGGGGGTCAGGCCCACAGCAAGGGCAATGGAGAAGAGCAGTGAATCGATCACCGGTTTATGCACCAGAACGTTGACCACAAAGATGGTAATCACCAATACCAGCATCACCTCGGTGAGCAGGTTCCCCAAAGCCTTGATTCCGCGCTCAAATTCCGTTTCCGGCGGCCGCAATGCCAGCTGACGGGCAGTTTGCCCAAACACGGTATGAGTGCCCGTCTGCGTAACCAGCACCTTGGCAAAGCCGCTGCGTACATTGCTGCCCATAAAAACCATATTGCTGCGCTGGGGGAGGCTGGCTTCGGGCTTTACGAGGCCAGGTTCTTTCTCCACTGGAAAGGTTTCTCCGGTAAGGCTTGCCTGGTTGACGAAGAAATCCTTGGCTTCAAGCACCCTTCCATCCCCGGCAATCAGGCTGCCGGCAGATAGCAATAACAGGTCGCCCGGGACCAGGTTTACGGACGGGATGCGAATGTTTTGCCCGCCGCGGCGCACCTGAACGGTTTGAGCTACACCGGACCTCAGCTTCTCGGCGGCCTGGTCCGCGTGATATTCCTGGAAGAAGGAAAGCGCGGCGCTGACCAGAACAATGATGCTGATGATCAATGCATCCGTCCAATCATTTAAAAAGGCGGAGATAGCAGTTGCCGCTAAAAGGATCAGAACAACGGGGCTCTTAAACTGGTTCAGGAAGATGCTCAGCCAGGTTTGGCGCCGCTTTGTCTCCAGCGTATTCAAACCGTAGCGATCCAATCGCTGCAGCGCTTCCTCAGCGCTCAAACCGTCCTGCAGATCGGCCTTTAAACGGAGCGCCAACTCCGAATCGGATAGCGTCCAAATTTGCTTTTCGGCATTTTTGATGACTTCAGTGTTATCTGCCATCGTACACGTCTCAGGGGCTCTTAAAGTTGGTGAACAAGCTTAAGCATACACCTGTTTAACAGGCTGAGATTAGAGCCTGGAAGCTAATCTTGGTAAGAAGCTTTAGCAGGCTCAGGAATGGCTTAGAGAATCTCCACAAGGTCGAGGCTGCTCAAAAACTGCACGTAGGCGTGGGCATATTCCAGGCTTCCGTCATGCGCCTCCAGCATGGCTTCCCGCGCGAGGGCAAAGAGGCTGCGCTGACCATCCATGTTGTATTGCAGCAGGGCCTCAAAGTTCCCTGCCGAGCGTAACTGCTTGCGCGCGCCTTCTTCCAGGGCCTTCCAGGCGGCCAGGCGCTCCGGTTTGCCGATGCAGTAGTCTTCCAACTTGCGTAAGGGACCAAGGTACTTTCGCCGGGGAAGGTAATCGTACTCTGGCGGCACCTCCCGGCTGCGATACACAAAGTCCGGCGCGTGGACCTCGGTGAAATTTTGCCAGGCGCCCTCTGCCATCGTTTCCAGAAGCCGCTGCTCCCGGTTTATCCGCTGTTTTATCTCGGGCCAATCCTCAGCGCTGCCGAAGAATTTTTCATACCCGTCCAGGCAATCTTTGGCGTGGCGCAGGAGGTGCAAATACTCCTGGTAAACCATGTCCAGGTCGCCCCCATCCAGGTCTGCTTCCGCCAGCACGCTCAATAAGCTGCTGTGAAGGCGCTCGCGGCTCTGCAGCAGTAATTGGTCCAGGTTTTGAGGGCTCAAGTTCGCTAAGATGAGCGCGTATGAGGCTGCAAAGGCTGTGCTGGTTGCCAGCAAGAAGGGGTCGATCACCGAGAGGTCATCGGCACTGGTGTGGTAACCGCGGTCAGGCCACTGGCCCCACATCGGGGTTGGGATGCCAATCGTAGGGTCGGAGAGGATAAAGTGGTCGCTTCCGCCGCTGAAACCGACCGTTACGCTATTAAAAAGCGGCACGCCCAGGTCGGCTCCGGCGATCGGGCCTTGTTTCTGCAGTTCTTTCAGGGCAAAACCAGCAATGTCCATCACCGCGCTGGGCAGGGCATGCGGAACCCCGGTCAGAGTAAGGGGCCCATTCCCGCCGCCTTGCCGGGCGGCTACCATGTCCAAATTCAAGCCGGCCAAAACCCGCGCCCATCCGCTAGGGCCCAATTCCTCCAGCCAGGGATAAGTGCCGGTGAATTCAGGCATCAGCAGGAGCCGGATTCCGCGTTTAAGCGCTGGCACCTCTCCTGAATCCAGGAGCTGCTTAATCGTGCAAAGCGCCTCCATGCCGGCAGCCACGCCGCTGGCGTTGTCATTGGCGCTGACCTGCGGGTGGCAAAGATGAGCCAAAAGCAGGATCTCCTCCTCAGTTTCGCCCGGGATAAAGGCTTCCACCACTTCGATCTCGCCATCATAGAAGCGCGAGTCCACAAAACCTTTCACTTGCGGAAAAGCAGGCAGGTCCGGGTTTTCAGCATGTTGGGCAGCCATTTCCCGGCAAAGCGCCTCCAAACGATCTCCAGCAGAGGGCGAGAGGGTAAAGCCGAAGACCTGGGCTTCGTCGGGGCTATGCTGCCACCAGAAGCTGGTGTAATTGAGTGCATCCGGCAGATCCTTGCGGGTTCGGCTCCCCGGAATTTCACGCAGATAGTCTGAAATGAAACCGATCGCTCCCGTCTCCTGCGCGGCCCAGTCCTGATAGTCGGCCACATGTCCGCGGATGAAAAGGATCTTCCCGCGGGCGTCCAACCCCTTGTAGGCAGCGCGGTCTGCGCCGCGGTCCAAGAGCACCACGTCTACAGGCCTATCCCGGAAATCCGCAGGCCAGCTGCGTGGGCAAAGCGAGAGCTTCTCTGCCTGATAATCCGCGAGCTCCTCCTCATGGGGAAGCACCAGCCATAATTGCGCGCCCTGGCACTCCCACTCCTGAAAGCCCTTGGAACTCATATACCATTGGTCGGGTTTTGCCGGGTAGCTGATGATCCGCGCTTCAAGGCCCGCCGATTGCAGCTCCTGCATGGCATATCGGGCAGCCTCCCGATACCCGGGCGAAGCCTGGATGCGATGATGACTGGAGATCTGGGCTACCCAGTAATAGGCTCGTTCGCTTGATACAGTCTGGATGATTTTTCGGATAAGCTGACGCATCATTCACCCTCCACAGGTAAAGCATCTGCTTGAATTGTAATGATAGGCTGCGGCTTCGGGGGGATTTTCTGCAAATAATGCTAATAGATCGCGATCTTGCGCTGCCCCACCGTAATCACTTCCACGGGGAGACCGTAGAGTTTTTCCAGGTTTGGGGCAGTAAAAAGCGCTTCAAAATTTCCTTCGGCAAAAACCTGCCCCTCCCGTACCAGCACCAAATGGCTGGCCAGGCTGGAAGCAACTTCGGGCTCGTGGGTGGAAAGCAAAATGCTCACGCCGCGGTTATTGAGGCTTTTCAGGATCTTGATCAGGCGGGCTTTATTGGCCAAATCGAGGTGGGAACTGGGCTCATCCAGGAGCAATAGCTCCGGCTGCTGCGCCAGGGCGCGGGCCAAAAGCACCAGTTGCCGCTCCCCGCCGCTAAGCGCGGTGACCGGCCGATGGGTAAGTTCCTGGATGCCCGCCTCGGCAATGGCCTCGCGGGCCACTTCCAGATCTGCCGCCCCGGGCATGGCCAATGGCTGCAGGTAAGGCGCCCTGCCCAGAAGCACGTAATCCAGGACGGTAAACTCAAAGGTGAAATGTTCAGATTGCGGTACAAGAGCGATCTTTTGGCCTAAATCCCGGCGGCTGTACGCCCCAAGCGGCCGGCCTTGAAACAAAACTTCGCCGTCCGCGGGCTTAAGCCAGCCCAATACCAGGTTTAGCAGTGTGGTCTTGCCGGCGCCGTTGGGGCCTAATAAGGCGGTCACCGAACCCGGTGCGATCTCCAGGTCCAGGCCGTGCAAAGCCGGTTTGGAAGCATCCGGGTAGGCAAAGCCAATCTGCTTAAAACTGACCAGGGCGCTCATGTGCTTAACCCCGATCCCCGGCGGTACATCAGGTAGAGAAAGAGCGACGCGCCAATGAGGGAAGTAAGTATCCCCAGAGGGATCTCACCGGTAAAGAGGCTGCGCCCCAGATCGTCACAGATGAGGGTAAAGATAGCCCCGATCAGCATCGAGGCCGGCAGCATGTGACGGGCATCGGCACCGTAAATACGCCGGGCAATGTGCGGCACAAGTAAGCCCACCCAGGATACCATCCCCGCCACTGAGACTGAGGCCGCCGTAATCAAAACCGCCGCAACAAGCAGGATCATCCGCTCTCTGGCCGGTGAAGACCCCAGGGAAAAGGCCGTTTGGTCATTCAGGGAGAGCAAATTAAGGCGCCAGCGCATCAGCAGCAAGACGGCCAGGCCCAATAAAATGGCCGGCAGAATCGAGATAAACTGCGGCCAGGTAACCGCCCAAAGGCCGCCCAGCAGCCAGAATGTGATCTCTGGCAATTGCGAAAGCGGGTCTGCAACATATTTAAGGATGCCCAAACCGGACGAGAAAAGCGCACTGACCGCGATCCCCGCCAAAATCAGGCGCAGGATCCAGCCGCCAAAACGCACCCGCCGGGCGATCAGATACGAAAAACCCAGGCCCAGAAAGGCAAATACCGCGGCCAGGATCTGCGTGGTGTAAAAATTGTGGGCGAGCAGAATGATCGCCAGTGCCGCCCCAAAACCCGCCCCCTGTGAAACGCCCAAAAAGCCTGGTTCCACCAGCGGGTTGCCAAAGATCATCTGCAGTACCGCGCCGGCAGCGGCTAATGAAGCACCAACCAGTACGGCCGTCAGCACACGCGGCACGCGCAGATTCAGGATGAGCCGCTGGGCCAGAACATCCTCAGCCAAACGCTGGGGCGTAAGCTGATTAAGCGGCGGGTAGCGCCCAATCGCAAACGAGACCAGGATGAGCGCAATAAGCAAAGCTGCCAGCCAGAACAGGTTCGGGCCAGCAGCTTTGGAAGGCTCCTGAGTCAAAACTCAGCTCCTCTCGTTCGAGGCTTAGTCGCCCTTAAGCAAGGGCAGGATCTTCTGCTGAAAAGCGGCATCATCCATATTGTAGATGGATTTGTAGAACTCCGCGGCAGTTGCTTCCAGATTAAAATCCGGGAAGCTTTCCGGGTGCAGTTTGGCCGCGATCCACTTGAGGCCCATGATCCAGCGCGTGTCCGGCTGGTCGTAGGTATAGACATCGGAGGCCATTCCGTACAATTTGCCGTTCTTGACGGCGTCCAGCACCTGCCACTGCGGATCATCCAGCAGTTTTTGCTTGGCCTCAGCCACATCCATGGAATAAGCGGTCACGATGACCACATCCGGGTTCCAGGCAGCGATCTGCTCCATCGAAACGGTGGTCCAGGAATTCTCCAGCGGCGAATCAGTCCATACCGGACGTCCGCCAGCCATCTCGATCAGCAGGGTTTGCATCCAGCTTTGCGGGGCCACATTAAAGGCCACCGCGCCGTCTTTCACATCGTAATAGACCAGGAGTACGTCCGGGCGTTGGTCAGCGGGGATCGCATTCGTGATTCCGGTGACGGCGTTGGCATTCGTTTGGTAGTAGCTGATCAATTCTTCGGCCCTGGCCGGGTTGTTGAACACCGCGCCAAGGGTTTTAAGGTCGCGGGAGAATTGCTCGGGGGTTTCGAAGTCCACGTATACCAAGGGGAGCTGCAATTCTTCCAGGGGCTTGCCCAGACTGCTTTCGTTGCTGGTTTTCAGGATGACGCAGTCTGGCTGCAGGGCAGCGATTTGCTCCGGACCGGCGCTGCGATCGATGGTTTCCTTTTCAGAGAAAGCGGGGTCGATCATCGAGATGAAATCGGCGGCGTTCTGGGTCATGGAGGCGATGGCCACCAGGTTTTGGGAAGCCTCAGGGAAGGCATAAACGGCATCGGCCACCATAAAGACCCCCCGGCCTACCAGGGCACAGCGCTGGGGCGTGGAGGCAAAATTCACCGGCCGGCCAAGCGCGTCCTGCACCTTCTCAGTTTCCGGGGGGGCCGCTGGTTCGGCAGGATATGCTGCCACCGGGGCTGGCGGAGTTACAGTAGCTTGCACCGGATAAGCCGCGGCCGGCTCAGCGGGCGCGGCCGTGGGTTCAACCGCCGCCGGGGCGCTGGGCGCAGCTGGGGCCTCAGTGCTGGCAGGTCCGGAACAGGCTGCCAAAACAAAGGATAGCAATAGAAAAGCGATGAAGAATTTCAGTCGCATCTTTCCTCCTTTACTCATTGTGTGGGCAATTCTAGCACAAGCAGATTGCCCAACGCCAACCCCATGCTAGAATGAGACAGGAGGTTGCCATGAGCCCACGACGCAAAACCGCGCTTTCTATGGAACATGTTCTGCTGGCCCTTTTAGCCCGGGAGCCCATGCACGGCTATGAGCTGCATCGCCGTTTGAACGAAATGCCCGGCATCGCCCAGGTGTGGAATTTAAAACAAGCCCTGCTTTACGCCAAACTGGAATTGCTGGAAGCCGAGGGCGATATTCAGGTTAAAGCGACCCGCAGGGAATTTACCCCGCCGCGCAAGGTGTACGCTGTGACGCAGCAGGGTCAGAAAAAGCTGGAGGCCTGGATCCGCGAGCCAGTTTACCGTGCCCGCCTGATGCAGCAGGTATTCAACGCCAAACTGCTCTGCGCCTGGATGCAGAGCCCCCAGCTAGCCCTGGACCTAATCGAAAAACAACGCGAGGTGATGCTTAACTGGCATTCCCGCCTGGTGGATGAAGAAGCCCGGTTAGACCCGAAGGCGCAATTCGGCGATTGGGTCGTGCTCAGTTTTAAGGATAAACGCGACCAATGTACCCTGGGCTGGCTGGATAGCGTGCAAGCGCAAATCGAGGGGATGCAGGAAAAATAACCCTAAAGCCACAATTAAACATTGGAGCAGACCTGAAATCTGCTCTTTTCTTTTAATAAATTGAAACTATACGTCCGCAAAATGAACCTGGGATTACATGTATACTTTTTTCAATCCCAGTACAAAAAGGCTGATCTATGCAAAATGAATTGACTGTAAAAGCCAATAACTCACCGCCCAACGTGATCGAAATGAGGAATGTCAGTAAGGTTTTTAGCCGTGAGGCCGCCGTGCAAAACCTCAGTTTCAGCATCCCGGAAGGGGTGATCGTGGGCTTTATTGGGCCAAGCGGCAGCGGCAAAACCACTAGCGTGCGCCTGATGACCGGTATCTACCAGCCCAGTGAGGGCGAAGTGCGGGTCTTTGGCAAAGACCCCAGCACATTCAACTCCCGGGAGCGCGAAGAGATCGGTTACATGACTCAGCTTTTCACCCTGGATACTGACCTGAGCGTGAAGGAAAACATGAACTTTGCCGCCGCGCTCTACGGTTACGGCTGGCTTTCCCGGCGGAAACCGATCAAGAAACTGTTGGACTTTGTTGAGCTTTCAGATGCCAAGAGCCGCCTGGCGCGCAAGCTTTCCGGAGGGATGCAAAAGCGCCTCTCTTTGGCGGCAGCCATGGTTCACGACCCCAAATTGCTTTTCCTGGACGAGCCCACCGCCGGGATTGACCCGATTTTGCGGCGCAAGTTTTGGGACCACTTCGAGGCATTAAAAGCCGAAGGCAAAACCCTGGTGGTCACCACCCAATACGTGAACGAGGCCGCCTACTGCGACCTGGTGGCGGTGATGGCCGATGGCAAACTGGTGATGCTGGATACGCCGGAAAACCTGGTTCGCAACGCCTACGGCGGCGAGATGCTCAATCTGCAGAAGAAGGGCTTGCTGCGGCGCGACGAATTGGAGGAACTCTCCAGCCTGCCCAGCATGGTCAAACCGCTTCAGGTCCGGCCGGATGGTGAGATCTGGTTCGTGGTGGACGATGCCTCCAAGGCATTGCCGGAGGTGATGAACTGGCTGAACGCCCATGAGGTGGAGGTGATCAGCTTTGAGCAATACCATCCGCCTTATGACGATGTTTTCGTGAAGATCATCGAGGATTACAACGCCGGGATGGCCGCTGAAGCCCAGGCCATGGAAGCGGGGGTGAACGCATGAGGACCATCGCTGCTTTTTTCAACCGCTTGTTTTCCTTTTTTCAAAAAGAGATCATGGAGGTATTGCGGCAGCCTAAACTGATCCTCACGCTGATCTTTGGGCCGTTTTTGATCCTGCTGCTCTTTGGCCTGGGCTATAGCAGCGTGAACCAGCCCCTGCGCACGATGTTCATTGCCAAACCGGAGAACCCTCTGGTCCGGGAGATTGAGGGCAACAGCGATATTCTGGACGCGGCCATTACGGTGATCGGTTTTACGGAAAATAGCGCCGAAGCCGAAGAGCTCCTACGCCGCGGCGGACTGGATATTGGCATCATCCTGCCCGATAAGGCCATGGAGTTGGTCCAGGCCAATCAGCAAGCTACTTTTACCGTCCTGCATAACGAGATCGACCCTGTACAGGTGAATTACATCAATTACATTTCGCGTCTCTACGTGGATGAAGTCAATCGCAGGGTGCTTTCCACCATCGCCCAGCAAGGGCAGGGCGAAGCCGGTGATGTAAGCAGCCGCCTGGATAAGGCCCTTGCTTCCACCCGGGCCATGCGGGCCGCCCTGGAAGCCGGCAACGCCGCTGAAGCGAACGCCGCCCAGGCCTCAGCCAACCAGGAACTCTCGTCTCTGGAATTGGCTGTCGGCGCCAGCATGGCGCTGAGGGGCAGCCTGGACCCAAACCAGGATAATCGCCAAACGCTGGATCTGCTCCAACAAACCCGCAGCAACCCCAGCCTTGATGCACCTGTTGAGGAAGGAAAGGGCAGTTACGATGTCGAGATCGCCAGCTTGCATCAGGCCGAGACCGACATGGTAGAGCTGCAGGCGCAGCTGCAGGATTTTAGGGAGATCTCACCGCAGATCATGGTCAGCCCCTTCACGGCTGAGGTGGAATCGGTTTCCCCCGTTGAGTTTCAGGCAATGGATTTCTTTGTACCTGGCGTGATCGTTCTGCTCATCCAGCACGTGATGGTGACCTTAGGAGCGCTTTCCATCGTGCGCGAAAAACGCAGCGGAACCATGGAACTTTTCAGGGTTTCACCCATCAAGGCCGGAGAGATCCTCTTTGGCAAGTACCTCTCCTATGCCTTCATCGGCATATTCGTCACCGCCATCCTGGGCGTGCTGCTCAAGTTTGGCCTGCGCGTCCCGATGCTGGGCGACTGGGTGGATGCAGGCCTGGTACTACTGGCTCTGATTTTCGCCAGCCTGGGTATCGGCTTTTTTATCTCGCTTATCGCCAGCACGGAAAGCCAGGCAGTGCAATTCTCCATGATCACCCTGCTTTTCAGTGTCTTTTTCGCTGGATTCTTCCTGGACCTGCGCTTTTTACTGGTGCCGGTGAAGTATGTTTCCAACGGCATTCCTGCTACTTACGGCACACGGCTGATGCAAAGCATCATGCTGCGCGGCCAGGCAATGGACCTCAACCAGGTGCTAGCGCTAGCGGCCATCGGCTTGATCTTCCTTGCGCTTTCCTGGGTGCTCTTGGCCGTGAACCTGCGCAAGGAATAGCGTTGGATATTTCTGATTGAGGTTCCGCTGGAGTTGGGGCAGGCCGGTGCCTGCCCCTGATTATTTTATTTTCCGATCAAGCGCCCCTCGCCCGCCATTGTATCTCCGCCTCAAAGGAACGCAAATTGCCATCCTGGTTGATCCCCTGGATGTAGCTCCGCCCGCCGCCCTCCAGGCTGGCATGATTGATCGCCACCACATCGCCCGTGCGCAATTCGCGTTCGAAATTGATTTGCATCGCATCCACTTCCTGCGTCTCAAACTGTTCACTGGGGAAGGAATCGCAAATCCACTCGATGTACCGGGTATTGTTGGCATGACCCAATAGGTCGATATCCGAATAGCCTACCCGGTGCAGGGAGAGGGGCTCGGCGGTTTCACAAAGATTCAGTTTCGTCAGCTGCTCATCCAGGGCCGCTTGCCCGCTGAACGGCAGGCGCTCCAGGCGCATGCGCTCAGGCGGCTGGATGCGCCGCGTTTTGGAACTGATGATCACCCAGAGCGCGGTGGCGGCCAGAAGCCGCTCGCCGGATTCATTTAGAACCTCGTAATCCCGGGCGAAAAAGAGCCGCTGCTGCAGATTTTTGGGCCAGGTACACACGGTGACCGTTTGGCCAAAGCGCGGATAAGCCAGGAAATAGATCTTGATCCGCGAAAGCACCCAAAACAAACCATCCGCAAGAGAGTCCTGGTAACCAAAACCTAAAATCTCAGCATGCCCGCCGGCAGCTTCGCCAAGCACCCGAAAAGCCGTGGCGGGCTTCCACTGGCCGCTGCTATCGCAATCGGCAAAGAAGACAGGGAGATCGAACTGAAATAGCTGGGGGTCTTCCATGGTTTAGCACACTTTCTAGATTTGCTGACCTTTGAACTGGCTGAGGTAAAGGTTGTGATAAAAACCGCGCGCGTCCAAAAGCTGCCGGTGGTTGCCGGTTTCCACAATGCGGCCCTGATCGATCACCACCACCAGGTCCGCATCCCGGATGGTGGAAAGTCGGTGGGCGATCACGAAACTGGTGCGGCCGCGCATCAGGTTCAGCAGGGCGGATTGGATACGCACTTCCGTACGCGTATCCACACTGCTAGTCGCCTCATCCAGTATCAGGATCGCGGGGTCGGCCAGGATGGCACGGGTAATGGAAAGCAGCTGGCGCTGGCCC
>DHPL01000002.1:3118-4374 GCA_002407905.1 Anaerolineaceae bacterium UBA5365 | reverse complement strand
GTCTGGGCCGGCCTGGTTTTGGGCAGCGCCCTGGGCACGCTGGCTGCGCTGCGAGTCTGGCTGCAGCAGGGCAGCAGCAAAGTGGTTCTGCTGCAGGCCGCGGCCTGGGGGCTGGGCCTGGGCTTGCTGCTTTCGCTCCTTTTCCTGATCCCAAGCGCCATCGCCAGCGCGGCGTATAGCGCAGACCTGCTGGAGTTGGAAACCAGCGACCCGCTTGCCGGACGCCCGGGCTTGCTGGCCGCCCTGCGCCTGGAAGCCCCAGTCGCGGAGGACAGCGCCTCCTCGCCCCCCCAGGAAATCCCGGAAGAAACCCCGCCCCAAGCCTAATCGGCATCAAGGAGCCCAATGCAAGACGAAAAAATGCGCTGGTACGACCCAATCACCATTAATTTTTACTGGTTTGCCCTCTCGCTGCGCAGTAATGTGCTCACCCCGCTGCTCCTCCCGCTCTTGGTTCAGCGTTTTGTAGGCGAGGCAGCCAAAGGTGCCAGTTACGGGAACCTGCGCTTGTATTCGCTGATGGTGGCCCTGGTGGTTCAAGCCATGATGGGCTTGCTTTCCGACCGCTCTACCTCCCGCCTGGGACGCCGCCGGCCTTTCATCCTGGGCGGCACCTTGCTGGATGTTGTCTTGCTCTTACTCATCGGGCTCATTGGTTCCACAATGAGCGGGCAGCAAGGTTACAACACGCTCTTCATTGTGGTGGTTCTTTCCGGCATCAGCATCAATATCGCCCACGCGGCCACCCAGGGCCTCATCCCGGATCTGGTGCCCGAACAGCAACGCGGGCGCTACTCCGGCATCAAGGCGCTCTTTGAGGTGCCCCTGCCCCTCATCGTCACCCCATTTCTGATTGCGCCGATGATCCGCGCGGGCAATTACATGGCCGCCATAGTCACCATCATCGGCGTGATGCTGGCCGCCGCCCTGATCACCATGTTCGTCCGCGAGCGCCAGCAGAAGGAAGCCCCCTTCCCCATGGACTGGAGCGCACTGGGCCGCCTTGCATTGATGACCCTGGTTTTCACCGGTATCATCATCGCCCTGGGCCAGGGCGTGAAACTGCTGGTGCCCCTCTTCACGGAGGGCAGCGGCAGTCTGGTTATATTGGGGCTTATTGGCCTGGCAGCCATGTTGGCGGCTATTCTAGGCGGGGTGACCGCCAGCGTGAAACTGGGCCTTGGGCAGGAAGCCAAAGCGCACCCCTCATTCACCTGGTGGGTGATTAACCGCCTGGCTTTCATGGTTGGGGCGGT
>DHPL01000002.1:0-2866 GCA_002407905.1 Anaerolineaceae bacterium UBA5365 | reverse complement strand
CCGGTTGGCTGAGCGACCGGCTCGGCACCAAACGCCTGCTGCTCATCAGCGGCATCCTGGCGGTTATTGGCGGTGTGATCGTGCTCATGGCGCCCAGCATCAGGATTATGATGCTTGGGGGCATTGTGGTGGGTCTGGGAATCGGCTCCTTTTATGCTGCCAACTGGGCGCTCGGCACACGCTTGGTTCCCAAGGACCAGGCCGGGCGTTATCTAGGGCTTTCCAATCTGGCTGGCGCTGGTGCCGGAGCGATCGGCGGCTACATTGGCGGCCCGATCGGTGACCAGGCAGGCTTTACCGTCCTGATGGTCATTTACGCCAGCCTTTTCCTCATCTCCACCCTGGCCCTCAGTAAGATCGACCTCCCCTGGGGTCCAAGCCCGGCCAATCCGCCGGCTGCGGAGGAATTGGGGCATGAGCCGAACGCTTGAATCAGCCTGGGCAGCCGCGAAGGCCTTCGCCAGCGCCTTAGCGGCGGCGAATTTGCCCGGTTACCGCGCCACCTACGTCATCGGTTCCCTGCCTGGAGGATACTTTGACCCAGCCACCAGCGATATTGACCTGGTAGCGCTTTTTGCTGGCGAACGCCCTAACGATGCCCAGGTTGGGGCATTAAGCAAGCAGATCCAAGCCCTGCTCCTGCCGCTCACCCAAAAACCGGATGGCTTTGAGATGGAATGCCTCCCGCGCTTTGAGGCTGAGTTGGTCCGTGATTCAAATGGCGTATTGCCCAACCCAGACCTGGCCGCGCGCATGCGCGTGCAGAGCCGCTTGCTGGATGGCGGCGATTACACGTTAAGCGTAGACAAGCCAAGTGCCGCCGATTTCCAGCAGGAGCTGCAGCGCTTTCTCAGCTCAGGGAAAACGATCCGGAATACAGATTATCCGAAGGCCAGCCCCGGAAAACTCGTCAACCACTGCCTGGCCTTAATGCGCTTCTACCTCGCGATCCGGAAGGGCCGCCTGATCTACGACAAACGCGATCTCCCGGAGGCCTACCAGTATGCCCAGCCGCCGGTAAACCTGCCCCCTGCCTTTCAGGATAACTGGCAGCAGGTCCGCCGCGGCGAGCAGCTTCCTATCAACACCGTAAAAGACCTGCGTTCCGCCGTACAGGCCTTCGAGCGCAAGTTGCTTCCTGAATTACTGGATGACCTTGGGCAGCCTGAGCCTTTAGCCCGGAATCAACTCCACGACTGAACCCACCGAGTTTTTACTGACCTCGATCCGTGCCGGGAACTGCTCTTTCAGCTCCTCGATGTGGGTGATGATCAGCACCAGGGCAAAATCGTCCTTGACGATGTTGATCGCCTCGATCAGCCGCTGGCGGCCTTCGGCATCCTGGTTGCCGAAACCCTCATCGATCACCAGGGTCTGCAGCCGGGCGCCGGCGCGTTGGGCCAAGACCTTGGAGAGCGCCAGGCGGATCGCGAAGTTGACCCGGAAGGCCTCCCCGCCGGAATAGGTTTCGTAATCGCGGATGCTGGACCCATCGCTGATCAGGATATCCAGGGTCTCGATCCTGTCCTGGCGTTTTTTGTCCTTGTACTCCCGCTGGGTGGAGATCTGCACATTCATCCCATAATTGGATAGCCGCTGGAGGATCTCGTTGGCCTGGCGTTCCAGTTCAGGCAGCTCCTGTTCGATGAGCAAAGCAGGCACGCCATCCTTCCCGAATGCTTTTTCAAGGCTTTTGAGGTCAGCGATCTGAGTGCGCAAGTCATGCGCTTCCTGGAGCAATGCTTTCTTGCGTTCCTGCTGAGTACCCAGGTCGTGCACCCATTGGTCGGCGGCGCCCAGCCTCCGGTCCACCTCCGCCAAGTCTTCCTGCAGAACGGCTACATTCTCCTCGATTACCCTCGGGTCAGGCATGCCGGCCGTCTCACTGGCCAGTTTGGCAGCGGCAGCATCCGCCTCGTCCTGAAGCGCTCGTCGTTGAGCATCCTGGAGCTTCAAAGCCGCTTCATCCTCCTGGATCGAAGCCTGTAAACCAGCTACCTGCGTTTTGGCGACTTCCAAATGGCGCAGCGCGTCCTGGCTTTGGCGGCCATCTGCTTCCGCCCGGCGCAGGGCAGCATGCTCATCCGGGTCATAACCCAGGTCCTTAAGCAGACCTTCCAGTTCAACCGCGCGCTCCCGCAATTCCGGCATGAAGGCCTCGTTATTAAGCAAATCCTGCAAAACCATCAGGCGGGGCAGCCGCTCCTCTTCCCAGGCGGCTTTCTCTTCAGCTAGCCGATTGGCGTGCCCAACCAGGCCCTCGGCCTTGAGCTGGAAAGCATGTAATTGGCTTTCATTAGCGGTGAGAGCGTTTCGCTCGTTCTGCAGAGCCTTCTTGCTTTCCCAGGCTTCTTTCTGGGCAGCTTGGGCGTCCGCGTAGTCCCGGCGTTTTTCCTCGAGCTCCTGTTTAATTTCAGCCATCAGCCGCTCGCGGTCATGCTCAGCCAGCGGTCCGCCGCAAAGCGGGCATTTTGCCCCCTCTACCGCAGCCAGTTTTTCCACGCGCGCTTTGAGGTCCTTTCCTCGCTGCTTGATCACTTCCTCAGTGCTCTTCCACTCGTTAACCTTCGCCTCGGCTGCTTCGATTTCCTTATCCAGTGCGTCTTTACGCAGCAGACGCCCCTGCAATTCTTCGATCTTGGTTCCAATTTCGACGATGTCGCGATCCAGGGTAGATCCCTTGCCCTGCGCATCCAGAATCCTTTTCTGCTCCTCTTCCAGTAAATGTGCTTCCGTGCGCAACTCAGCTAATTTTGCGGCCAGGTCGCCCTGAATCTTCTGGAGTTCAGTCTCCAGCGGTTTGGCTTGCTCAGCAAGTTGATCCACCTGGCTCAAGTGCTCGCGCAGCTCCTGATAATCCTTGAAG
>DHPL01000014.1:28248-33054 GCA_002407905.1 Anaerolineaceae bacterium UBA5365 | reverse complement strand
CGTGTGCCGGCTGCCATAAATATTCACCTCATCGATCGCTTCCCAGCGCATGAAGGTAGAAATCAGCCCCGCCAGGCCCAGAATATGGTCCAGGTGCCCATGGGTCAGCAGAATGTGCTTCAGGTTCCTGAAACCCAGGCCGCTGCGCAGGATTTGGCGTTGGGTGCCTTCGCCGCAATCGACCAAGAAACGGTATTCACCGTGCTTGACCACCTGCGCGGCAAGGCCGCGTTTAATCGATGGGGCAGATGCAGATGTGCCCAGAAAAAGAAGTTCGTACAAGGGAGCGCCGTTCCTGTCCCCGAATTTTTAGACTCTGGTTTTGCTGATACCGCTGATCTGTTTAAGCATGCCCAAGGCGGTCATGCCAATTTGCAAGCCCTGGGTAGCCGTGATGGGCAATTGGTTGGCTTCGGTCTCGGCCGATTCGATAAGGGTTTGGGCAGCCTTCACGCCAAGCAAGGCACCCAGAATGCCCCCGACGATCAGGGTAAGCGTTTTAGTGGATTGTTTCATAGTCTATCCTTTAGAAAAGCGTTGTCTCAGCGAGTCGGCCGCCTGGTTGGCTTTGGCAGCCCATTCCTGGATGGCAATAACGGGTTTGGCGGTGGCATCGCTGCCGGTGCGCATCAGTTGGCGCGCCTTATGGAAGAAAGCCAGCACTTCCGCGCCTGCCCCCGGCACCTTTTTACGCAGCACCACTACCAGGACCGCCAGGCCAATCAGCAGCGCCAGGCCCAAAAAGGACCAAAGCAGCCAGGGCATCACGATCCAAACTACCGCCGCGTCGGCGGTTCCGCGCAGGCCGTCCGGCCCCTGGCCCATCAGCGCAGAAATCAGCCAGACCATCGCCGCGATAAAGAGCAGTGCCGCCGCCAGCATGGGCAGCCAGATCTGCCAAAGGCTTTGTTTGCGGTGGTTCTTGAGGGTTAGGCTTATACTACTTTCCGGCTGGGGCATGGCTTTATTTTACATGAAAAAAAGCCCCTCCCCGGCTTTATAACTTGTATGTACAGGAGCCCACAGCATCCATATTGACTGATTCGGTCAAAAGTGGCGTGTACTCCGGAATTGAATTCCGGAATACACGCAACAATTAACATCAACTGCCCGATGGATAGAAATAAGCTCCTGTTATTAACAGGAGCTTCTAATTTCCATCCCAGCTAAAACGGGGAGTTATCGTTCTCCGGCACGCCGTGAAAGATCAGCCGCCCAAGAGCAGGCGAAGTAATCGGCGTGCGCATGCGCACATAATCAAAAATCGCATCGTGCATCTTAATGCCGGTATCAACAAACCGCAGCTGCTCCGCCAGAGCCGCGGTGCCATTGCCGCCGGAAGCCATGTACTGACTGGTGCAAATGCTGTAGTTCTCTTCCCTGTCCACCGGCTCACCGTTCTCCAGCCAGATGCCCTTCACCTTCCGGCCAGCTGGCTGATGATGATCCACTTCCACGGTAAACCCGGAATGGATCAGCCCGGCATTGTTGCCAAACCTCTCCGGTTCGTAGACCATCTCAAACAGTTCGTACAACTGCGCGCCGGTGATCCTGGCCACCATCACCGGGTCATTAAAGCCCATCGCGGTTGTGATTTTTTCGCGAGTCAGGTCGCCGGCCGTCAGGATGCGGCCGGAGCTGGTGGCGTTCATATAGGCCAGCTGGGTCCTTCCCGCGGCCCGGGCACAATCGGCAAAAAAGTTGCCCATTGGGCTCTCGAATGCCAGGCGCATCGGCAGGTCTTCTTCCAGCGTTCCCAGCACTTCATTCAGGTAGGCTTCCACATCAGCCGAGATGCCTTGGATGAAAGTATCCAGTTTGGCTTTGCGCTCGGGGAAGCTGCCGCCCATCACATCGATCACCCCGCAGGTCTTTTGGCTCACCTTGCGGGTACCCTTATCGAAACTCAGGCGCACATGCGGCAGCGATCTTCCGCCAAAGCCGCCCTTGATCACCGCGATGCCGTCCACTACCCCCGCGTAATCCCCGGGGATATGTCCGCCGATCATGATGTCTGGCTCCAGGTCCTTGATCTCGTCCAGCAGCTCGATCAGCTCCCCGCTTAAGCCATCCTCCTCGATGTAGAAAGGATGGTGCGTCAGGGCCACGATGATCTCCGCCCCTTTCTGCCGCATCTCGGGGATGTACTTTCGGCATGCTTCCGCGCTTGAGCCGATCTGATAAGGCAGGAAGGCGGTTTTCTCGACCATGTAAGGCGTATATTCCGTCGTGACGCCCACAATGCCGATCTTCACTCCCTGGCGCTCCATTATGGTGTACGGCTGCACGCCCTTAACCAGGTTCCCGGTAGCTTTTTCGGTCACATTGGCGCAGAGGATCGGGAACTCACAAAAGGCAACCGTGGCTTCAAGGAAATCCTTGCCATAATCGAACTCGTGATTGCCCAGGGTCATCACATCGGTTTCCAGAAGCGTCAGCGCTTCAACGATGGTCTTGCCGTCCCAGAGCGTGTCGCAAAAGTTATCGCCCGCGTCCAAAAGCAAGGTGCCATCCGGGTTTTGGCCCCGCACAGACTGGATTGCGCCATAGAATTTGGAAACCCCCGGCACATTTTCCTTCGCCCGCAATTCGGCAGCGTAATCCGCGTGCCCCAGAATGTCGAGAATGATCGTATTGGTCATCATTAGCCTTTCATGCCCCCTCTGGATACGCCGGTCACAATGCTCTTACGGGCGGTTAAAAACAGGATGATCATCGGCAGGACCACAATGGTCGCCCCGGCCATTAACCGCTCGTAGCGGATGCCGCTTTCCGTGGTGAAAGCAAACAAACCAAACGGCAGCGTGCGCTTGGCCTGGGTGTTGATCATCAGCACCGACCACAGGAACGAGTTCCAGGCGATGATCGCGTTCAAAAGGCCGATGGTCACCAGGGTAGGTTTGGCCAGGGGCACCATGATCCGCCAGAGATAGGTCCAGTTGGACGCGCCATCCACCCGTGCCGACCAATACAGACTGTCTGGCACGGAGAGGAAGAAGTTGCGCAAAATGTAGGTGTAAAAAATGCTGGAGGTAAAGGGGATAATCAGCGCCGGCAGGGTGTCGATCAGCTTCCAGGCCACCATCGTGGAATAATTGGAGATGATCAGCATCTCAAAGGGGATCATCATCATCGCGATCAGCGAGGCAAAGATAAACTCCCGCCCGGGGAATTTAAGCCTTGAAAAAGCGAATGCGCCAAGGATGGTGGTGAACATGGTCGCGGTCACGCATGCCAGGGTAACGATCACCGAGTTCAAAAAGTAACGCGCGAAGGGCGCCGTTTTCAGGGCAAAAACGTAATTCTGGAAGGTAGGTACTGCCGGCAGGAAAGTAGGCGGCGAGGTATTAACCTCCGCAGCGGTTTTGAGCGAGGAGATGAACATCCAGAAAAAGGGGAAGACCATGATGATCGCCCCTACTGCCAGCAAGGTATAGATCAGCGTTTTCTTAACCAGGTCAGACACCCTGCCTCCTTAGTAATTTTTCCATTTACGCTGTAGCAGCAACTGGATCAGCGTAAAAACAAGCACGATCAAAAACAGGATCATCGCGCTGGCAGCCGCCGGACCCAGGCGCCACTTCACGTAAAACTGTTCGTACATGTAATAAATCACGGTATACAGCGAATATGCCGGCCCGGGCTTGCCGCCAAAAAGCGGGAAGAGCTCCATAAACACTTTGGATGCCGAGATCATATTCACAATGATCACCAGGCCGATGGTGGGTGCCAGCAGCGGCACAGTGATGCGGAAAAAGATGTCCAGCGGGCTGGCGCCGTCGGCTTTGGCAGCCACATCAAACTGCGGGTTGATGTTTTGCAGGCCCGCCAAAAGGATGATGATCGTAAACGGCAGCATGCTCCAGGTGCCGTAAATGATCAGCGAATAAATGGCGTAACGCGGGTCGTTCAGCCAGTTGATCGCGCCTATGTCAAAGAGCGAAAGCAGGTAATTGATCAGGCCGTAATCAAAGTTGAAGAGCCAGCGCCACACCAGCCCAACCGCGGTGACCGAGGTAACCATGGGCATAAAGAAGGCGGTCTGAAAAAGGCCCTGCAGTTTGATCTTGGAGTTCAGCAAAACGGCGATCAATAGCGAAATCACCGTGGCAGCCGGCACTACCGCTGCCACAAAGATCGCCGTATTCTTCAGCGCGTTGATGAAAGTGGGGTCCGCGAAAACCCTGGCGTAGTTCCCCAGCCCGTAGCCGGAAAACTCCCGGGAAAGGACCTTATAGTCCTCCCGGAACGAGATCAGCACTACATTAATGAAGGGGTAAACCGTAAAGATCAGAATGCCCAGCATGAAGGGCGTAAGGTAAGCGGCTGGCTGCAGAAAGGTGGCGAGCGTGATGCGCTCGTCGTTCTTGACCGCTGTTCTTCTCATAAGAGCCGCTCGCCGCTTGCCTGATCAAAGAGGAATACGCCGCGCTCCCGCAGTGCCAGGCCAACTTCATCTCCGGATTCCACCTGCAGTTCAGAGTCGATAAACGCCCGCAGCCGTTGGCCGGCGTAATCCACCACCACCAGGGCATCCTTGCCGGCCAGGTAGCGGTCCACCACCGTTGCGCGGAACTTCTCCGCGCCGCGGTTGACCAGCAGGCTCTCCGGCCGGATCGCTAATACCGCGTTGCCGCTGAAACCCAGGTCCGCTCCGATGGCAATTGGCGCGTTTGCTCCTTCCGCCAAAAAACCTGCCGGCCCGAAGGAGCCTTTCAGCTGGTTGATTGCTGGCGCCCCCAGAAATTCCGCCACAAAGAGGTTGGCGGGCTCGTCGTACAAGGCGCGCACGCTGTCGTACTGCTG
>DHPL01000014.1:26717-27989 GCA_002407905.1 Anaerolineaceae bacterium UBA5365 | reverse complement strand
TCTCAGTTTGGCATCCAGGTTTGAAAGCGGCTCATCCAGCAGGAGAAAGGAGGGCGATTTAATCAAAGCCCGCGCAATCGCCACCCGCTGCTGCTGCCCGCCAGAAAGTTCGCTGGGCTTACGCTTCATCAGGTCGGCAACGTGCACCAGCTTTGCCATCTCTTCTGCCTTCGCCAGCATTTCCTTCCGGGGAACTCGCTTGACCGCCAGGGGAAAGCAAATGTTGTCCAGCACGCTCATGTGCGGGTAAAGGGCATAATTCTGGAAAACAAGTCCTACATTGCGCTTCTGGGGAGGCAGCTCAGTTACATCTTTATCGTCAAAATAAACCTTGCCTTCGGTCACCGGAATGATGCCGGATAGCATATTGAGCATGGTGCTCTTGCCGCAGCCAGAAGGCCCCAGCAAGGCGATCAGCTCGCCGCTCTTAAAGGTAGCGGTGAGGTTCTTGATCGCCTCTACCGGGCCGAACCGTTTTGTAAGGTTTTCAACGCTTGCTTTCATGGGGATTAATGATTCCCTTCATGGGCTCGCCATCGCAATTCTGCATGCTCAGCCCCAAGATCTCAGCCAGAGTTGGCGCAATATCCACCATATTTGCCTGGTCGATCACCACGCCCTGCTTGAAGCCCGGGCCGCAAGCAAGAAATGCTGTGGTTTCCACGCGGTCTGGCCGGCTGCCATGTGTGGCCATTCCGATCTTGTGATCGCCCGGCTCCCGGCTGGCCCAAATTTCAGTATTGTTCAGCCGGTCCGAGAAAGACACGTTCCGATCGCTCTCGATCACAAAATCGAAGGGTCCCTCCAGATGATACTCCGCTTTGGCCTGGTCTTTATCCAAAACGTACCTTAATTTGATGTTTGGGTCCGCCTTTAAGCTTTCAAGGTAATTCCGCACGCGCTGCAGCTGGTCTGCATTGCCGGGGTCGCCCACTTCGATCAGGCAGGCCAGCCCAGTGGAATGCCCAAACGCCTCAAAGGACTCCACATTCCCGGCCTCATCCAGTTTGATGAAACCTTCTCTTACCAGGAGGCGGTTGATGTTGAGCACGTCCTCTACATCGGTTTGGCCGTGGTCGCCAAGGATAACAAAGTTGGTATTCTCAAAATCCCCATAGCGGCGGATGGTCTCCAGCAGCACGCCAAATTCCTGGTCGTGCTTACGCAGCTGCTCATGGGTTTCTTCGGTGTAAACGCCGTAGGTATGGCGCACGCTGTCCAGGTCGCACATCTTCACGAGCATCACATCCGGCTGGCCAAAATCCTCAATCA
>DHPL01000014.1:16481-26522 GCA_002407905.1 Anaerolineaceae bacterium UBA5365 | reverse complement strand
CGGCCATATTTCCAGAAATAAGCGTCCATCAGGTTTTCAGAAGCGGTGCCTTCCAGCCACTTTTCAGGTTCGTAGCCGTAATAATCGTAGGGCACGATCATCGGGAAGAGGAAGTCCAGGTCTGCCGCGCCGGAAACCGGCCAGCTCAGCGAACAGGTGCTCAGCCCGGCATCGCGGGCATAGTCCATCAGGGTGGGAACCTTGATGTCCCGGCGCATGTTATGCCAGGGCAACCCGGTTTTCCCGCCGCGGGAGAGGATCTCGTTGTGCACGATGCCATGCCCATCCACATACCTTCCGGTAAGGATGGCGGTATGGCAGGAATAGGTCAGCGCCGGGTGGACCGGCAGGATGCTTTTCACATAGGAGCCGCGCTCGAAAAGCATGGAGAAATGCGGCATGGTTTTCATCCATTCCAGGTCCTGGGAGCAAAGCGCGTCGATTACAAATACAAGTAGTTTCATTTAGGCTTCCAAATTCTTTTCAATGATCTGGTGGTCTTTGAGGATGTAGGTTCTTCCCAGCTCGGGGATCAGCTGCCGGCCGTCTTTTGGCAGCAGACGTTCCGGATTATAGGAATGGCAGGGAACCAAAACGTGCGGGTTGATCGTATCCACAAAGTATTTGACCTGGCTGGGATAGGCATGGGCAAAGTAATTCTTCGCTGAAAACGAAGCGAACTCGAACCCCGCCTTTTCAAGCAGCAGGAGCATCTTGGCGAATGCCGGGTCAAAGGGCCCCAGCGGCATCCCGCCCATATGCAGGTAAAGCCCGCCAGGCAGGCTGAATAATTCCATGATGTGGCGGTAGCTGTTTTGCAGCAGGTAAGCGCCCGGGTTGGCGCGGATCTCTTCCAGGCCTACTTCCCGGGAATTCCGGCGCAGTTCCTCCACCCAGGCAGGGGCGCCGGGGCCAAACCGCTGAGAATCAGGGTAATAAACAAAGGGGCTGATGCCAAAAAACTGATGCACCATATACGCCGCGTCGGGCTCAAAGCAGCACTTTCTGCCCAAACGCTCCGCCCAATCGATGAGCCGCCGGGCATCGTCCATTTCGCGCTGGTAAAAATTGAAAACGCAAAGGCCGGGCGCCTCGGAAATTTTTTGGTAATTCCAGGCGTAATAATCCGCCTCGCTGAGCAGCCCCTGGGGCACCTCGCGCGAAGGCAGGATGGCCTGGGGATTCAGGCTTTGGTTGCTCCAGGAAAGCACATCGTTCATGAAGGAGGTCGCGTCGCAGATCAGCAGGTCCACTTCGTAGTTGCTCAGCAGGTCCAGCTGCTTAAAGGCCTGCTCGTGGTTCTCGCCGTGCAGCACCAGGTCGCCCGTCCAGTAGATCACCCCATCCGGCGTGGTGACCAGAAAAGCAAAATCGAAGTAGCTTTCGTCGTGACACAGAACGGGCGTCACTTCAATCTCGCCCACCCGTACAAGTTCATCGGGTTTCAGGTCCTGGTAGTCTCTTACCAGCGTATCCACGCCTTCGCCCACGGTTTCCAGCGCGCGTTCGATGATCTGGGCATTGCGATGCATATACACCGGTATCTGCGGGGCCACGGTGCCGATGTGCGCCATGTGGTCCAGGTGCAGGTGGGTGATGAAAACCGCCGTGTTCAGCTGGCTTTGCTCAACAGGCACCACCCCTTCGTAACCGGCCAGGTCCGCGGCGCGGAAGAGCCCGTCTATCTCCGGCAGGCTTCCCAGGCGCAGTTTATCCGCCAGCCAGTTTTTTGCCCGCGGCTCTACTACACCGTCAAAGACATCCTTTTTGGGGTCGTAAGCGGCGCCCATTTCCATCAGTACGCGGTCGTTGCCGTAGCGTACTTCAAAAATGACTCCGCCGATCGTATGAATGCCGGAATAAAAGGTGATCTCAGTTTGGGGTTTATCCATCTCTCATTCCTTTTCCGGATAGCCTTTGCAGGCATGAATTCAGGCAGCGCTGCGCTTGCATTGCTGCCTGAATTCCTGTTCAGAAGAGCAGCAGTTTATTGCTGCAGGTCGGCATTGCTGGCCGCTTCAGCAGCGTCCAGGGCAGCCTTTGGTTCAAGCACACCCATGGCGGCTTCCTGGATCATTCTGTCGATGTGCGTGCGCACGGCGGCAGAACCCGGAATGCTGCTCAGGAAGCTGATGCGGTCGATCTGTTCATACAGCGCTTTGGCGGCGATGTTGGTCTCGAGATAATCCTGGTATACAGGCAATTCACGGGCTTCCTTGTAGGCAGGGATGGCGCCAAAAGCGATGGCCCAGCCGGCAACGCGTTCAGGTTCGGTGAAGAAGCGCAGGAACTTGTAAGCAGCCTGGGCCTTTTCCTCGGTGGTTTTGAAGGCCATGTAGCCAGTACCCCAGGAAGAAATGTAAGGCACGGTACCTTCCTGCGGGATGGGTACGCAGCCAACTTCAAACTTGCCGCCAACAGCGTCCATTACGTATTGCACGCCGGCGGAAGAACCAATGTAGGAACCCACAGCCTCAGAACCAAAGGGGTTGGAGAAGTAATAGTCCTCGCCAACCAGCCTGAAGTTGCCGGCCTTTACGTTATCGGCAAACCAGGTCAGCTGTTTCAGACCGATTTCGTCGTTGAACTTGACGGTTTTGGTAACGGGATCAATATAGTCGCCGCCAGCCTGTTTCACCAGGCCCTGCCAGGTATCGATCGCCGAGTCAGTCCCAAAGCCGGGGATGCCCTTCTTCTCGCGGATCACCTTGCTGTAATTCTCAACGTCGGCCCAGGTCTTGGGGGCTTCCAGGCCCAGTTCGTCGAACATGGTTTTGTTGTAGAACAAAACTTCGCTGGTGCTGATAGCGGGGAAGAGATAGATCTTATCCGGATCCCACTGGGTAATCTCGCCGTACAGTTCACCGGAGAGGCTTTCCTTGAAGTTGGGGATGCCGATCTCAGGGTCGTTGATGAAGGGGGCAAAATCCACCAGCAGGTCGTCAGCCAGGTAATTGGCGGCTTCGGTGGGGAATGAACCAACCAGGTCCGGGCCGGTACCGTTGCGCACGGCTTGCATCACTTTGGCCCAAAAATCCTGGTAGGGCTGGGCGATGGAGGTCATCTTCACTTCGCTCTGGGAGTTGTTGAAGTCCTCGATGATCTTGTCCAGAGCAGCCTGGTGATGCTCGGCCAGGGTGTGCCACATGGTAATTTCAACCGGCTCGGCAGGGGCCGCTGGTTTCTCCGGTTCGGCCGGGGCGGGTGCGTCGGTAGGTTTTGCTTCCGGCGCGGTTGCTTCAACTGGCGCGGGGGCAGCGGTGGGGGCGGGGGCAGGCGTGGTGCAGCCAGCCAGTATACTGATCAGCAAAAAGATCGATAAAACGGCAACAGACAGCTTTTTCATCTCATTTCCTCTTTCCTTCATAAAAGTTGTTCCAAAAAGATCCGCAAGTCCTGCACGGTTTTCAACTCCAAATCACAAGGCGCGGGTTTCACGCCCGGAAATGGGTTCATCCAGATTGTCTTGGCACCCAGCCCACTCGGCAAAGCCAGATCGTTGTAGTAAAAATCGCCAATTGAAAGCAGCTTGTCCGGTGCGCGCAAAGCACGCTCATCCACGGCGTTCAGGGCGTCCAGCAAGCCATGCGGTTTCCTGGCCGAGAAGACCGAGCGGCCAAACGCGCCTTCCAAGCCGATGATTCTGAGGTATTCCTCCGCAACTTCCTGGCCGGAGTTGCTCATCAGGATGGTAATGTACTTTTGCCCCAATTGCTCCAGAACTTCCCTGAAGCGGGGGTGGGCCGGCTGGGCCTTGGCCAGCATTTTTGCCCGGGTTTTCAGGTAGAGCTCTTCGCCCCGGCCATTCGCGTTGAGGCCCAGGCTGCTCCCGATCAAGTCCACCAGGGCCCAGGCATCACCCAGGTTGATGGTGCCCGGTTCAGCTCCGGGGCGCTGCATTTCCTGCAGGTTTCTGAAGAATTCTTCCGGGCTGCGCGCGTGGTCTGTGCCCGGGAGGTAGAAGGCGTTGAACTCAAGCGCTTCACCTGCCAATACCTTATCACAGAACTGGCAAAGCGCCGCCGTCCAGGGCAGAAATTCTGTGTTTTCGACAAGGAGGGGGATGTAATAGCGATGAACGTAGGGGTCCTGGTAAACCGTTCCGTCCAAATCAAAAAGAATGAATTGAAGGTCGGAAAAAGCAGCCATTGAACGGGTCATCTTAAGTCCAAGCCAGTATAGCAGGCTTGGCTCAAAAGAAATTTACGTTTTGGTAAAAAATTTTTTCGCTGTGTTTAAAACTGGTAATGGCTTAGTTTTTGTAGAGCACCCGGCTTAACAATTGCTCAAAGAGCAGGATGGTTTTGCCAAAAAAGGCGTTGGGCAGTTGGCCTACCAGCACCTGTTTTACAGGGTCGATCAGAAAAACCAGGTCCGATTCGTGCGCCAGCCTGCTCTCGGCCACCCGGGTAAAGGCAATCACCTTGAACTTGTGCTGCTTGGCGCGTTTCACGTTTTCCAGCACGCTGGAGGTTTCGCCGCTTTGCGATATGGCAATGATGAAGGATGGCTCGATGTTGGAGCTCAGGCCATGTTGGCGGTTCTGTTCCCGGAAGATGACGTAATCGTAAAAATGGACACTGCTGTACATCATAAAGCCGCAGATGGCCATCCTCTGGGTGATGTAATCTGCCACAACGCTGCCAAAGCCCTCCCCCACCACAAAGGCGTTCTTGCGCCGGTTGGCCTCCAGAATTTCTGCCAGTTTGTGATAGCTGGCTTCATCGTATGGGATGGCGAACTGCTGCGTTTCAATATCTTCTTCGCGCCGTTTTTGCAGCTGGTAATACAGCTCCGTGTATCCGCTGAAACCAAGTTTTTTGCTGAGTTTGATGATGAAGGCCGCGGACACAAAATGTTCTGCCGCCAATTGGGTGATGCTCACCCTGCCGGCTCCGGCTTCGATATTGCGGATGATGGATTTGATTACCGCTGCCTCCTGATCGTTCAGGTTGTTGAGCAGGAGGTAATAGCCCATATCCTTATCCAGGTTCAGTTTTGTGTTCATCATCGGCCCTGCCTATAATCATACAATAGAAGGAGATCTTGGCCTACACGTCTGTATGGATCAGGCCTATAATTGGAGGAATCCGGAAGCCCACAAGCGAATTATGCAGCTTTGCCCTTGGGCAGAGCCCCCGTTTCGTGTATAATTTTTTAAGAATTAAAGAATTCATGCATCTTGGAGGCAGTTAATGCCTTGGGCATGGCAACGTAAATGGAATGACGCTGGGTTTCAGCGTGGGGTTTTGGAAGAATTTTATTGCCCTCATGGCCGACTGACCAGGCAGAAGCGCCTGCTCAGCACCGTATCTTGGGCTTGATCGCATAGCGGCACTGCTGTTACGCAGCCATAACCATACACTGTACCCTCATCATTAATTGAGCAGCCACGCCCCAGGCGTGGCTTTTTTGATAATGATGCAAGGCAAAATAACGGCTATTGAAGCGCAAAAGCGCCAACGCTCCCGCGTGAACATCCATTTGGATGGGGCTTACGCTTTCTCACTGGACCGCCTTACGGCGGCCTGGCTGCAGCTAGGCCAGGAACTCAGCGCAGACGCCGTACAGAAACTGCAAGCCAGCGACGAGCTCGAAGCGGCTCATGCGCGCGCCTTAAACCTGCTTTCGTACCGGGCACGCAGCCAGCACGAGGTGGAACAGTTTTTGCAGCAAAAAGGTTACACACCCGCCCTTAGCGGCCAGGTGTTGGAACGTTTAAAAGAACAAGGTTACCTCGATGACCTGCGCTTTGCGCGGGAATGGATCGAGAACCGCAATACATTTCGGCCCCGCAGCAAACGGGCATTGCGCGTTGAACTCATGCGCAAAGGCCTGGAAAACGCGACCATCGAGGCAGCCCTGGAACAGAGCCTGCCCGATGACAGCGCCAGCCTGCTGCAGGCCGGCCTAAAACTGGGCAAGCGATACCGTGGCTTGCCCCGCGAGGAGTTCCAGCGCAAGCTGGCGGCAGCGCTTTTGCGCCGCGGTTTTGCTTACGCCGAGGTTCGGGAAACTCTGCCGGATCTCTGGAGCCAACTCGCGCCAGATTCGAACACGGATACACTTTGAAATGGAGCTTTTGACACCATGAATACCCATATTTTTTTACAGGGACGCGCGGCTGGCCCCAACTTGCTTTGGCCCGCCCTGGCCCTCGTATTGGGCGTGGCGATCGGTTTTCTGATCTACATGCTCATCCGCAAAAACCAGGACCTCAAGACCCAAAACACCGCTGGCGATATCATCGAGCGGGCCAAGGAGGAAGCCCAGAAAGTACAGCTGGAAGCCAAGGACGCCGCCCTGAAGATCGCGCGGGAAGCCGAAGGCGACCTGCAAAAGAAACGCAACGAACTGAGCCGCGAAGACGACCGCCTGGTCAAACGCCGCGAAGACCTGGACCACCGTTTCGATCAATTCCAGCAGCGTGAAGCAGCCCTGAACAAACGCCAAAGCAGCGTGGACAAACGCGCCAACGAAATCGATGCCCTTTATGGGCAGCGCATGGCGGAACTGCAGCGCGTATCCGAGATGAGCCGCGATGAAGCCCGCGGCATTCTCATGGAAGAAGTGGAGAAAGAATCGCGCAACGACATGGCGCGCATCATCCGCCAAATCGAAAACGAAGCCCGCGAAACCGGTGAAGAAAAAGCCCGCGGCCTGATCGCGGACGCGATCCAGCGGGTGGCCTCGGACAAGGTTGCCGAGGTGACTACCTCGCTGGTCAACCTGCCCAACGAGGAGATGAAAGGCCGCATTGTTGGCCGCAACGGCCGTAACATCCGCAGTTTTGAACAAGCCGCCGGCGTGGACGTGATTGTGGACGATACTCCCGAAGCCGTCACCATCTCCTGCTTCGATTCCGTCCGGCGCGAGATCGCCCGGCGCGCCTTGAGCCGCCTGGTGGTAGACGGGCGCATCCATCCGGCATACATCGAGAAACTGCTGGAAGAAGAACGCCAGCAAATGGACCAGGATATTGCCAAGGCCGGCAGCGATGCCGCTTACGAGGCCGGTGTGCACGGTTTGCACCCCGAGATCCTGAAAAAGATGGGGCGGCTGAAATTCCGTACCTCCTATGGCCAGAATCAGCTGGCGCATGCCGTTGAGACCAGCAAGATCGCCAGCGTCATCGCCGCGGAACTAGGCGCGAACGTGGAAATTGCCAAGGGCGGCGCCTTTTTGCACGACCTGGGCAAGGCGATGGACCACAACACCGAAGGGACGCACGCCTTGATCGGCGCAGAGTTTGCCAAACGCCATGGCGTATCGCCGGCGGTGGTGAACGTGATCGCCTCCCACCACCACGAGGTGGACCAGCAAAGCGTCGAGGCTGTGATCGCCGAAGCCGCCGATGCCATCAGCGGTGCCCGTCCGGGTGCCCGCCGCGAGGACCTGGAGCAGTACATCAAGCGCCTGAAGGCCCTTGAAGGCATTGCCAACGCCCATAAAGGCGTGGAGCAAAGCTACGCCATCCAGGCTGGCCGCGAGGTGCGCATCATCGTCAAGCCCGAAGAGATCGATGATATGGCTGCGCACGAGATCGCCAAAGACATCGCCACCGAGATCGAAGAGACCATGCAGTATCCGGGTCAGATCCGCGTGACGGTCATCCGCGAGACCCGCGCGACCACTTACGCCAAATAACTGTAGGGTGCGTTCCGCCTCTGACCGCCAATCCCGTAGGGTGCGTTCTGTTTTTTGAACGCACCTTTTAGTTAAATAAGCGCTTGGCGTACGTTCCGTCTTTGGCCACAGATCCCGTAGGGTGCGTTCCGCCTTTGAACGCACCATTATGACAAATCCGCACATGGCATATATTCCGCCTCTGACCACAGATCCGTAGGGTGCGTTCCGCTTTTGAACGCACCATTATGATAAATTACCGTATTTGGGCGTTCCGGTTTTGACCGCAGATCCGTAGGGTGCGTTCCGCTTTTGAACGCACCTTTTTGATAAATTAACGTATTTGAGCCTTCCGGTCTTGACTACAGATCCCGTAGGGTGCGTTCCGCCTTTGAACGCACCATTATGACAAATCCGCACATGGCGTACATTCCGCCTCTAACCACAGATCCGTAGGGTGCGTTCCGCTTTTGAACGCACCATTTTGGTAAATTAACGTATTCGGGCTTTCTGGTTTTGACCGCAGATCCGTAGGGTGCGTTCCGCTTTTGAACGCACAACCAGGGCAAATCCACCCACCCTTTTCACTCGCCAACTAATTTTAGGAGCTCATCCGAATCATCCGGTACAAAACCAACCCAATCTGAATCCTCATAATAACCATCGTCTGCATACGCTTGAAAGCTGCTATAAGGCCATTCCTTTGCCAGACTTACGTAACCATGCCTGACCGGATTTGAATGGATGTAATCGATCAAGGTCCCCAACTCATCCTCGTCCCGGATGGTGTGTTCCCAAAACCGTCGTTGCCAAACCCCGCGCTCTTTCCGCATCGCTCTGGACCGATTGACCGGCACGGAAGATTCAAAGGATTTTGTGAAACGGCGTTTGACCTCTTTGACGATAACCGAGTAATCCGAGTTTTCCATCGCTGTCTGGAGGACCAAATGGATGTGATCAGGGAGGATGACATAGGCAACGAGGGCGGCGGAATGATTTTGAAGGACATGTTCACAGCAATCCATCAACCTCGTTGCGTTTTGTGCGTCTTTGAAAATCGGCATGCGTTGGTAAGTCACGATGGTGAGGAAGACCTTGCTCCCAGGGATACGCCAACGACGGTATTCCGGCATGCCTTGATTTTATCCAGATTTTCATGAAGAGGTTCGCAGCTATCTTGGTGCGTTCGAAACCGGAACGCACCCTACCCTAATCGAGCAGATCAATGTAAAGTTCTTTGCCCTCCAAGGCGTAGCCTTCTTGCAGCTCCTGCAGCAGCCGAATACCTTCGGCATCAATTTCGTTAAGGTCCAGGATCAGGGATTTTAGATTCTCCAATCCCATAAATGGTGCCACGTCTTTTAGCTTCGTCGTTTCAATGAACACGTTCTGTAAGTTGGTTAATGAGGCCACCGCCCTAAAATCTTCCACGGGGGCATCCACGATGGCCAGCTGAGTCAAATCCCTTTTATCTTCCAGGAAACCAAGGTCTGTAATGGGTATGTACATCAGGCCCAGGCTTTTCAACTGCTTTAATGCCCGGATGGGCTCCGTATCAGGCTTCGTACCGGGTTCCATAAGCAGGTATAAGTCCAGGCGTTGAAGACCTTCAAGCTGATTGAGAAATTCCAGGTTGCCTGCCTTGCCAATAACAATCGTTAAGTTGTTCAGGTTCGGCAGGGCGGGCAAAGTGTCCAGATCCGCATCGGTATGATAAATAAGTTCCAATCTTTCCAGGCTCTTAAAGTATTTCAAGTCCGCCAGCGTCCTGATCGTCCCCACAGCGTTCTCAAAGGTCCTGCCATCAATCGAGAAGGTGAAATCCTGGTTAAACCGGGGATGATAGAAGAACTGGTAGGACTCATAATCCGCATCCAATATCACCACTTCATCGGCACCGATCAATAGATCCGTCAGGTTTTCAAAATCTTCCGGGAAAAATTCTGTCTTGCTGAAGGTTCTCTCCATGAGCAAACGAAAAGTGGCGTCCTCAAAAACGATCGGACCTGCAGGGGGAGCTTCGGTTGGCGTTGCGGTGGGCTCCGGGAGATCCGGCGTGGGTGGCTCCTCAACAGTTTCCGTTGCTGTTGGCAGAGCTATCGAGATTTCAGGTGTGGCCGTTGATTCCTTTACCTCTGCCAGCGCGGCAGTTGGGAGGGAACTTCCTGAAGAGCATCCGCTGATTAATAAAGAAATGATAAG
Organism: Anaerolineaceae bacterium UBA5365; assembly: GCA_002407905.1. GTDB lineage: Bacteria > Chloroflexota > Anaerolineae > Anaerolineales > Anaerolineaceae > Mesolinea. The sequence goes on along the minus strand of DHPL01000014.1, from coordinate 16,694 downwards.
AAAAACTGCGGTAAGCAAAAAGACCTTTTTCATTTAATCCCCCTATTAAGATCACTATTTAACCGTGATGGTTAATTGCATCTATTTTTTAGTTTATCACAGGGCATGCGCTCGTGACTTATTCGCCCCCAATACATATCCAAGATAATTGTAGGGTGCGTTCCGGTATTGAACGCACAAAGCGGGGTCGTCTGTTCTTCGTGAGAAATCTGG
>DHPL01000014.1:0-16380 GCA_002407905.1 Anaerolineaceae bacterium UBA5365 | reverse complement strand
GTTCTTCGTGAGAAATCTGGAAATCAAGGCATGCCCGAATACCGTCGCTGGCGAAGTTAATTGTAGGGTGCGTTCCGGTTTTGAACGCACAAAGCGAGCCCGTCTCTTAGTCATGAATATCTGGAAAAATTCAAGGTATGCACTAATACCGTCGCTGGCGAAGATAATTGTAGGGTGCGTTCCGATTTTGAACGCACAAAGCAGGCTCGTCTCTTCTTCATGAAGATCCGGGGAAAAACGATCCATGCCGGAATACCGTTGTTAGCGAAGATAGAAGATAATTGTAGGTGCGTTCCGGTTTTGAACGCACAAAGCGGGCTCGTCTCCTCTTCATGAATATCCGGGAAAAATCGATCCATGCCTGAATACCGTCGCTGGCGCATAGAAGAAGGGATGCATGGATTTGCCCTGGTGGAACGTTCAAAGCGGAGTGCACGCCACCCGATAAATTGCCGTAGTGGAGCGTTCAAAGCCGAGTGCACGCCATCCGAGGGATCGCCATGGTGGTGCGTTCAAAAGAAGAACGCACCCTACTGGTAGCATACACGAATTCCGTGGTTGGTGAACGGAAGAATGGGTATGTGGTTTTTCCCTGGTGGTGCGTTCGAAGGTGGAGCAGTTGTGGTGTGTACAAAGGCGGAGTGCACGATATCCGAGGAATTGCCGGTGGTATGTTCAACAGCGGAGCTATAGTGGTGCGTTCAAAAGAAGAACGCACCCTACTACTACAGCGGAACGCACCCTACACAGGCCGTTCGATCACAGCTCCCGGGGCGGCAGCTCATCCGGATCCGGTTTTTGGAAAAAATCGATCCAATTTTCCATGCTTTCCGGGCGGATCTGGAAACTCTCTTCCGGGGCAGAGGCATTTCTCAGCGCCAGACGGCGCAGAAGTTCTTCCCGAGGCAGATCCAGGTAATGGATCTCGCTGCGGGCGCCAAGCTCCCTGGCCTGCTGGCGAAAGAACTCGCGCTCTTCCCGAGCCCAAAAACCATAATCCAGGATAACGCTGGTGCCCAATTGAAGCGCCCGTTTGGCAATCTGCCAGAGCATGGTTTCGATGAAAGTGTGCCGCTCGTCATGCAAGGGGTCGTTGGCATCCTGGCCAAAAATGCCGATCTGCCAGGGGTCCGGAGACAGCAGGAGGGCGTTTTTGTCCCTTTCCAGCTGCCGGGCAAGCGTTGTTTTCCCGGAGCAGGGCAAACCAACCATCAGGTGCAAGGTGGGCGGAGGTCTTCTCATCAGTTCCGATTCTAGCCGATGTGGCTAGCCGCGAAAGCATTGTTAACAAGAGCTTTCATTCGGGGAACGTATTCCTTAAGAACCCATGGGGGCCAAAGCGCCGGGCTAGAATTTAACGGGGAGCTAATGGTGATGAAGAAAACATTGGTGGTCTATTATTCAGATAGCGGTTACACCCGCAAGAACGCGGAGATGATCGCCGAGGAACTGGGCTGCGAAGCCGCGGCGGTGGAGGCGGTTACGCCCCAGGCCCTGGCTGCTGCAGACCTGGTGATCTACGGTGGCTGGCTCTTTGCCAGCACATGCCAAGGCTGGAAGAAGTTCCAGCGCCGGCCCGAACTCACGGGCAAGCAGCTCGCGGTATTCGTCACCGGGGCCTCTGAAGGTACGCCTGAGCAGGTTGAACAATTCGTCAAAGCCAACCTCACTGACGGCCAAAAAAGCCGTGTGCCGCTTTTCTATATCCGCGGCGGTTTTAACTATCAGAAGCTCAGTTTTGTGAACAAAATGCTGATGCTGGCCATGAAAAAGCGCCTGCAAAACCTGGCAAAGAAGGGCGAGCTTCCGGAGGATGGACGTTTACTCCTGGCAGCTTACGCTTCCCCCGTGGACTTTACCGCCCGCGAGAACGTCCTGCCGCTCTGTGCCTGGGCCAGGGCTCAGTAAGCCTGACCCGGCTTTTACGCCCTGCTAAGCCTAATCCGGCATCCACAAGCCGCCGGTTCCCTCCATCCAATCCACAATGCCCTCCACCGCGCGGGGGATATCGTTATCGCTCACATCCACCCATAAACTGGGCAAACGGGAGCCTTCCACCAGTTCCCGCATCAACCCCTGCTCGCGAATGAACAGGTCCAGATCATCATATTGGCTGGGGTTCCCGCTGACCTTTAAGCGCTCCTCCCGGGCGCTGGCAAAGGATTCCGGCGAACGCCAGCAGTAGATCAGCCTGAAATTGATCGCGGCTAGGCGGTCTTCCAGCCAGGAAAAATCCGGCGCTCGCCCATACCTCATTTTCTGATAAAGCTGGGTGGAGAGATGAAAGCGGTCCACGATCCAGGAGTAATACTTTTGCAGTTCAAACAGGCGCACCCAGGTCTGATAGGTCTCCAGGGCCTGGGCCTCTTCCTCCGGCGCGTAATTGATCAGCCCCCGCCCCCAGGGGTAATTGGTGAAGGCGCACCACTCGCCGGAGATCAGGGGGGAATGGTAGCGATATTTGCGCGGACCCACAAAGCGCGGGTGCTCATTGAGCGCGAAGGCGATCTCCGTCTTGAAGGTAAGCCGGGTGCCTTCCAGAATGACTTTGGGTGTTAGCTTTTGCCCCATCACACTGCTTATCCCCGCACATAGGGGTTATTTTCTTTTTCATGGCCCACGGTAGTGCTGGGGCCGTGCCCGGGCAGGAGGATCGTGTCATCGGGCAGGGTGTAGATCTGTTCGCGGATGTTCTTAAGCAGCAAGGCGTGATCCGAACCGGGGAAATCAGTCCGTCCGATGCTCTCGCGAAAGATGGCATCGCCCACCACAGCCATTTTCAGCTCCGCGATATAAAAAAGCACACTGCCCGGGTTGTGCCCGCTTACATCGCGCACTTCCACCGGCTTCTGCTCAGAGCCCGGTGTGATCGGCAGGCGCGCCCCCTGCGCCAGAGGAGTATCCACCCTGGGGACAGGCTCGATGTTCACGCCGAACTTCACCACTTTGGGCTCGGCGCTGGCCCAGGTGAAACAATCCGGGTGCATCGCGATCGGCATAGGCGGGTTAAAGGCCTCGCTGATCTGTTTAGCCCCGGCCGTATGGTCGTAATGCCCGTGCGTCAGCCAGATTTGGCGCAGCATCCAGCCCTGGCCTTTAATGGCCTCCAACTGCCGTTCCGGCTCGAAACTGGGGTCAATGATCACGCAGTCCTGGCTGTCTTCATCGGCCAGGATGAAAACATTGTTATCCAGGGGGCCCAAACTCATCACACGCATTGCCAGATTCATCAACTTCCTCCTCAACTCAAGGCTGGCAGCCCGTCACCGGCCAGCCAACGCAAATGCTCCTTTAATGTCTCCTGCGCGCTCTGCAAAATGCGCGCATGCCCTTCCCCGCCGCCCAATTCTCCCAGATTCATCGGCTCGGAGAAAGACACCCAGGTCGCCTGCCTGGGCTTGCGCCCTGTCAGCAGCATGCGGGATACCTGCACAAACTCTGCCAGGCGGCGCTTATCCTTGGGGTGGCTGCGCAGCCAGGTCACCGGGCTGTAGCGGAAGCGGCGTTCCAATACCCCGCTGGCCATCGCCAGCACCAATTGGGTGCGCGGTTCCTTGCGCAAAAACACTTCCAGGCTGGGTTTCCAGGCCTGGATTCCCGCGCTGGCGCCGGGCTCGCACTGCGGGTCTGCTTCAATGCGCCCTGCCGGAAACTGCAGCAGCGCGCCGCCAGCCTGCAGATGGGCAACTGCTTTGCGCAGGGCAGTGAAGCGGCCGCCTTCGCCGGGGCTCACGCCAATGATATGCGGGACGACGGCTTTCATCTCGTGATAGAGGGGCAAATCGGAGGCGATCACTGCCAGGTCCTTGCGCCGCATGCCCGCGGCCAATACCAGCATGTCGTACCCTGCCGGGTGGTTGCTGGCAACGATTAGCGGCCCCTCCGAAGGCACATGGGCCTCACCCAAGAGCCGATATGGCAGCTGGATGTCCTGCAGCATGGAAAGCGCGGCGGTATACAGCCCCCCATCGCCGGCTGCAGCATCCGCCCGCGCCAAAAAAGCTGCAAACCGGCTGGCTGCCTTGCGGAACAAGCTGGAGGCATGCCGCCGCAAGAGGCCGCCATAACGCCCTTCCAGGCCTCTGAAGATCTCGTCCAGCAGGGATTCGGCAAGTTTTCGCGCCAGTGCCTCCCGGCCTTCTGCCCGGGCATCAGGGGTTTTCACAGCAAGCATAGACTCCGATTCTACTCAATTAAGCGATCGTTTCTCCCGCTTGCGCAAGCCTGCTGAGCCTGCCCGGATTACTTGCAGGTGCTAACTTTACAAGATGTTAATTTGACAATTGCGAGCCTGATGGTACAATGCCCCAAAATTGAGCGTTTAGAGGTAGCGGTGCAGATGAGTAGCGCGCTGAGCCGGCAGGCTAAGAGGCACGCGAAAGGCAACCACCGCCGAACGAATGGCTAAGGCGTTAGCCAGATCGTGGGGCCGCAGAAAAAATTTGCGGCACTCCTTTCAGAAATGAAAGTGGCGCTAGACAGGCTCCGAGGGTCACCCGAGGTCGTCTAGAGCACGACCTCAGTTTTTTAAACAAAAACCTAAGGAGCTAAGCATGAAAAGAAATGTCCTGGCCATTTGCGTGGCCCTCGTCCTGGTTTTGGCAGCCTGCCAAACCACCGCCCCTACTGCAGCCCCCGTTGCTGCCACCCAACCCGCCCCCGCTGCCCAACCCTTTGTGGTGGGCATGGAGGTCAACTACGCCCCCTTCAACTGGAAGCAAACCGATGATACCAATGGCGCCGTTAGCGTTGACGGCGGCACTGGATACGCCGCCGGTTACGACGTAGAGATCGCCAAACGCATCGCCGAAGGCCTAGGCCGGCCTTTGGTGGTCAAACAGGTCGCCTGGGAAGGCCTGGTCCCGGCCCTGCAAAACGGCGCAATCGATGCCGTGATCGCCGGTATGAGCGAGACGCCTGAACGCCTGCAGAGCGTCAACTTCACCGCCCCCTACTACGAATCCGCCTTTGTGATGCTGGTCCGGGCAGACGGCCCCTATGCCTCCGCCACCCGGCTAAGCAACTTTAGCGGCGCGCGCGTCATCGGCCAAAAAGACACCAATTACGACGTAATCATCCCCCAGATCGAAGGCGTGGACCATCTCACACCGCTCACCAGCGTGCCCCTCATCGTGCAGGCGATCCTGAGCGACGTAGCCGATGCCTCGCCGGTGGAACGCCCGGTTGGCCTCTCGATCTCGCTTGCCAATCCGCAGCTGGCCATGGTGGTCTTCGAGGAAGGCCAGGGCTTTGGCCCCCAGGAAGGCGTTACCACGGCGGTATCCGTAGCCCTGCGTAAAACCGATACTGAACTCCAAAGCCAGATCGACGCGATCCTGGCCTCCATTACCCAGGCAGAACGCGAAACCCTGATGGAAACCGCGGTCAAGAACCAGCCGGTGAGCCAGTAATGCTGGCAAAAGCCCTGGAACTCTGGCTCAAATACCGCGAGTTCTACCTGAACGGCGCCTTGTTCACGATGATCGTGTCGCTTAGCGGCACGGTCATCGGGCTTGTTCTGGGCCTCCTGCTCTCCTTCCTGCGCGACCTGCGCCCCCGCGAGCACGAAAGCAAACTAGCCCACTGGGGCAAGGAGGCAGTCCGCCGGCTCAGCACAGCCTACATTGAATACGTGCGCGGCACGCCGATGATCGTGCAGGCGGTCTTCCTGTATTATGCCGGCTATAAGCTGCTGCACTGGACCCCCATCAGCGCCGGCATTGTGATCGTCTCACTGAATACGGCCGCCTACATGGCCGAGATCATCCGCTCTGGCATCCAATCCATCGACCGCGGCCAGCGCGAGGCCGCTCTTTCGATGGGCATGAGTGAGGGCCTTGCCTTCCGCCTGATCATCCTGCCCCAGGCCATCCGTAATGCCTTCCCCAGCATCGGCAATGAGTTTGTGGTGAACATCAAAGATACCTCCGTGCTCAACGTGATCATGCTTACCGACCTCTTTTTCGAGGGCATGAGCGTGGCCGGTTCCACCTATGCCTACACCGCCTCCATGTTTGTGGTGGCCAACATTTACTTCATCCTTACCTTCAGCGTAACGCGCCTGCTGATGCTGATTGAGAGGCGCCTGAACCTGCCCGCGCAAGGCGGCATCAAAAGCGTCTCAGTGCCGCACCTGGGGCTATTGCCATGAGCCAGTTCGAGATCCGGGACCTGCACAAAGCCTTTGAGAACGAGGAAGTGCTTAAAGGCGTCAGTCTGAACGTTGAACGCGGCGAGATCGTCAGTTTCATCGGCCCCTCCGGCGGCGGAAAAAGCACCTTGCTGCGCTGTGTGAACCTGCTGGAACGTTACGATACCGGCCAGATCCTCTATGACGGCCAGGACATCCTGGGCAAAGGCTTCAATCTGGAGCGCTACCGGGCGGAAGTGTGTATGATCTTCCAGAACTTCAACCTCTTTGACCATCTGAGCGTGCTGGAGAACCTGAACATCGCCCAGGTGCACGTGCTTGGCCGCAGCCGCCAGGAAGCCAGCGAGAAATCCATGCTCATGCTGGAAAAGGTTGGCCTGCAGGATTACTACCGCGCGGATACGCGCCGGCTCTCAGGCGGGCAAAAACAGCGCGTGGCCATCGCCCGGGCCTTGTGCATGGACCCCAAAGCCCTGCTTTTGGACGAACCCACCAGCGCCCTGGACCCCATGATGGTGGACGAAGTGCTGAACGTTATTCGGGACCTCTCAAATGAAGGCCTCACCCTGATGATCGTCACCCACGAAATGCGCTTCGCGCGGGAGATCAGCCAGCGCATTGCCTTCCTGTACCAGGGCCGCCTGCTGGAGATCGGCAGCCCCGAACAGATCTTCGACCCGCAAACTGAACAGCTGCGCGCCTTTTTAAGCAATTACATCTGAGTTTTCAGCTCATATTCCTGCCATCGTTTTCCGGCAGTTCCGCGCTTATACCATCCAGCCGCGGCCGCAAAAAAACGATCAGGAGCAGCATCGCCGCGGCAATCACCGCTGCCGTAAGGTAGACCAAATTGGGGTCCCGCGCGTAGAGCCACCCAGCTGCCAAAGGTGCCAGGGTGAGCCCCAGCGCCTTGATGGTTTCCACCATCCCGTAAGCCAGCCCTAACTGAGCCGGATGCACCAGGGGGCGCACCAGGGCCGGGCTCATCGCGGTAGCCATCCGGCTGATGCCCAAAAGCAGGTAAGCCAGCCCAAAGCTCAGCATCCCCTGCCCGCGCAGGATCAGCATGCTGAAGGCCACCAGCATCCCTTCGGCGATGATAAAAACCAGGCTGGGCCGCAAGTGCCCCAGCATAATGCTAAAAACCGCAGCACTCAGGCTGAGCGCGGAGGCCAGCTGGCCAACCTGGCTGAAACTGAGCCCGCGCTGGTTCTGCAGAAAATTAGGCGCCAGCGATTGCGGCAGAATGAAACTAAAAACCATCGCCAGAAGCAAAACCAATACCCCCACGAAGCGCCGGTTGCCCAAGGGCTCCCAGAAGCGCTGGCCAGCCGGTTTAATTTCAACGGGCTGAGCCTGCAGCAGGAAGATGAAGGCTGTTGAGACCGCAAAGATTCCGGTGGCCACAAAGTACACCCCGCGCAATCCGATCTGTTCCGCGAGGTAACCGCCAATTAGCGGGCCAAACAAGGCGCCGGCGTTAAAACCACCCATGGTGAAGGTGAGCGCCCGGCCGGCGCTCCAACGGCCGCGCGCGTCGGTAATATAAGCGCTCATCGAAGGCACGCCGCATATGGTTAACCCATAGAGGATCAGCCCGATCACATACCAGGTCAGGTTTTGGGCCAAAGCCATCATCAGGGCGGTGATGGTCCCCAGCACCCAGGAACCCCATATGATCTGCCGGCGGCCAATCTTATCCCCCAGGAGGCCAAAGGGGATATGCCCCAGGCTCATCATTAATGCCGAAGCACCCAGCACCGTGCCGATTCGCAGCGGGTCGGCCCCTAATTCCTCCAGATGCAGCGGCTGAAAGATGTAAAACATGCCCTCGCCCAGCCCCCAAAGCAGCATACAAACAAAAATGAGGTAGAGGTTGCGCCGCGGGTCACGCGGCTTGTCCTCAGCATGGGGCAGGTCAGTCAATGGATGCATATATTCATTTAGTCGCCGCGGGCCTTGTGATAAGGCCCGCGTTTTGTTTCGATTTTGAAGAAGCCTTGCGGCTTACTGGTACGCGCTGATGGGCAGCACCCGCCGGGGCAGGTCCGTCAGACTGCGCAAACCCGTCGCGGTGACCACTACGTCGTCCTCGATGCGCACACCGCCCTTGCCCACCAGGTAAATCCCGGGTTCAACGGTAAATACCATGCCCTCTTCCAAGATAAGCGGGTTGCCGGCGAACATATAAGGGGCTTCGTGGGTCTCCATGCCCAGGCCGTGCCCGGTGCGGTGGAAGAACTGCGGCCCATAACCGCCCGCTTCGACCACCTGGCGTGCCAGCGCGTCGATCTCGCCCGCGCTCATCCCTGGGCGTCCTTTTTGGCGCACGGTCTCATTCGCCGTGTATACCAGGTCGGCAATGGTTTGCAGTTCGGCATCCAGGCTGCCGCAGCTGAAGGTGCGCGTGATATCCGATTGGTAGCCCTGATAATGCGCCCCGTAGTCGATCAGCAGCAGATCGCCCTGGCGTAAAGCGCGCTCACCCGGGCTGGCGTGCGGGTTGGCAGCGTTCTCACCGATGCTCACAATCGGCGTGAAGGGCAGTTCGCCCTCGCTGCCTGCCCTCAGCAGGTTCACCAGCAGTTCGCCGGCGATCTCAACCTCGCGAATGCCTTCCCTGACGATCTTCAAAGTGGCAAGTAAAGCATTTTGAGCGATCACCGCTGCCTGGCGCATATGGGCCAGCTCCGTTTCGTCCTTGCGCAGGCGCAACTGGGCCAAGGCTTCCCCGGCATCCACAATCTGCGCCCCGGGCAATGCCTTCTGCAGGAGGTTCAGTTCCAGGTAACGCAGCCAGGTAGGCTCCACACCAATGCGCATGCCTTCGCGGCTAAACGCGCCCAAGCCTTCCGCAAAGCGCTGCGGCCAGGCGGCGGGGTCCTCACCGTAAGTCACCGCCTTAAGCGGCAGCTCCAGGGCGCTGAGCTTGCCCGCTTCCAATTCAGGCAAAACAATGGCGTTTTCTCCGCCGGTGCCAAAGGCCACCAGCACTGGCCGCTCCGAGAGGTGAAAACTGAGCCCTGTCAGGTAATTAAGGCTGGGGCTGGGGTTGAAAACCACCCCATCCAGATTGTTGTCTTGAAGGATTTTTTGCAGGTTTTCTACGCGCGCGCTCATCATCGCTCCTTTCAATGCTGGAGCGATTATAAACCAGCGCCTCGGCTAAAAGCGCTAAATTGGCCTATTGACTGTAATGTCTGCCGTTTTGCGCCGCCCGCATCTCGCGGATGCTGACCCCCAGCGCGATGATCAGGATCAGCAGCCCCAAGAGGATGATCCCCGTCGTGTTCACAATGGGCGGCAGCTCATAGATTTCCAACTCAACCAGGCCCTCAGCCGGGTAGGCCTGCACCGCGGGCAATGCCGTTACCGCCGCAGGCGTGGGCTGAAGTTCCGGCGCTTCCGCGGGCACGGTCGGCAGAATGAGCGCGGCCATCGCCAGGGCGATCGCCAGGACTGCCAGCAGCATCAGCGCGTAAAGCGTGCCTTTGCCCGGGATCTCCTGCAAGGCCTTCTTCAACGCAGGCTCTCCACGGCTTGTTTGGCGGTTTCCTGGGCATCTGCGTGGTCCCGCAAAATCAGGATGGTGGCATTGCGCAACACCGGGCCAATGCGGTCCATCACGTTCTTATCCGGCAGAATCAGCGCGCCGTCGCTGGCTTGCTCCAGCGAGGCCTTCATTTCACCGGTACTCCAGGCGCCCAAGGCGGAAGGCCGGGCCGGCAATAGCTTCACAGCTTCGCTCCACTCGCCCAAAAACTCGGTCTCGGTCAGGTAGGCGGCCAGTTCCTCTGCCAGTTCCACCTGCCGGGGGTCCAGGGCGGTAACTGCCCAGGCCAGGCCGGTCGAGAGCGAAATTGGCGGGTTGGTCAGCGTGGGCACGATCTTGCTGGTGCGGGTTTGGTCCATGCCGCGCAGCAGTGCGCTGGCCGGCATGATCCCGTAGTGGTACTTCCAGGTGTCAAAGCCCTGCCAAACCTGCTCCGGGGTCTGGATCTGCAGGGCGGCATCGGCGATGTGGCTGGTCATTTCCGTCTCGCGCAGCAGGTGCAGCGCGGCGGCCAGCGGTTCCACCTGCAGGATGGTGTTTTCTTCGTCTTCCTCAACGATCATCCCGCCTTCATTAAAGTAGAGCATCAGTAAAAAGCGCCCCTGGGGGTCATCGCCGGCAAAGCCGATCTTGCCAATGTTGATACGCATCGCGTTCCATTCATCCGGCGGGCGGTCTAAAAGGGCGGCATCGTAGGCCATGATCAGCGGGTCGCCCAGGAAGGGCAGGCCCACGGTCTGGTTGTGCCAAACCGCTAACTGGCGGGCATAGCCGTACCAATCGGCTTCCTGCAGAATGCTGGCAAACCCCTGGTTGGGGTGGATCAGCGCGCTATCTGCCGCGATGCGCAGGTCAAACTGGTCCAGCACCACCAGTTGGGGCATGGCCGCCGGGGCCGCCTCCTTGCTGGCGCCCAAGGCCTCCAGCATGCTGCCGGGGCCGTTGGTCTCCTTGAGGCGCACCGTGATGCTGATCCCGCGGCTGGTCGCAAAACTATCCAGGCGGTTCTTCAGCAGTTTGGCGGCATCATTATTTGCGGCGGGGTCCATCAGCGGCGGCAGCCAAACCATCAGGCGGTTTGCCGCGGGGGTGGACGTTGGCCCTGGGGTGCCGGTGGTTTGGGTCTCGGCGGGGCTGGTTGGGGTTAGTTCGGGCTCTGCAGGTGTAGGCGTTTGCAGCCAACTCAGGCTATCCGGGAAGCGGATGCCATCGCAGGCGCTCAGGCCGATCAACATAATCAGCGCACTAGCCCATACGAGAGCCCGGTGCCTGAAACTCAGTTTTTCTCTTGCTTGCATGCCCTTATTCTAACGCTTAAGCCAAATCTATCTTTTTGGAAAGCAGTGCGGTGAGCAGTTTGATGCAGGCTTCCAGGTCGCCCCGGTCCACCATCTCGGAGGGCGAATGCACATAGCGGCAAGGGATGGAAAGGCAGCCAGCCGGCACGCCGGCCCGGCTCATCTGGATGGCCCGGCCATCGGTTCCGCCGTATTCCAGCACTTCCATCTGATACGGCAGCTTCTTAGCCTGGGCTGTGGCCACCATCCAGTTCACCACGCCCGGGTGGGCAATGAAACTGGCGTCTTTCACCTTGATGGCTGCGCCGGCGCCCAGCGCCACATTCATCTTGCGCGCGCGGGGAGTATCGCCAGTGGGCGTAACATCGATGGCCAAACCAATTTCCGGTTCGATGCCGAATGCAGCCACGGTAGCGCCGCGGATGCCTACTTCTTCCTGAGTGCTGAACACAAAATAGATCTCATGCGGGCTGCTCTTGAGCGCCTTGAGCGCCTCGATGGCCACCACCGCGGAAATCCGGTCGTCCATGCTCTTGGCTACCAGGCGGCCGCCTAACTGGATGGCCGGACGCTCAAAACCAGCCACATCGCCCACTTGCACGGGGCAGTCCTCGCGGCTGGTCGCGCCGGTATCGATGAACAGGTCTTCGATCTTGGGCAGGGCATTGGACTGCAGGCGTTCGCAGCCAATCACGCCTTTCTGCCCGTCCATAAAGAGCACCCGTCCGCCAATGCAGGTCATCGGGTTCACGCCTCCAATGGTGTGAAAACGGGCAAATCCATTTTCGTCCACGTGGGTGACCATCAGGCCGATTTCGTCTACATGGGCGCTGATCATCACCCGCATACCGCCGGCCTCCTTGCTGCCCTTGCGCACGATAAGGTTGCCCAGGGCGTCCACGCGCGTTTCATCGGCGTAGGGTTCCACCAAGGCCTTGATCTTCTTTTGGATCAGGTTCTCCGAACCGGAAGGGCCGGGGGTTTCAACGAGTTCTTTTACCAGCTCAAACAAGGCATCGTTCTTTGGGCTCATCTTATCGCTCCTGCTTCAAAAACTTGGAATCCAAACGCGCCAGGGCGGCATGCACCAGGCGCAGGGTGTTCACACAATCGTCCACGCGCACCAGCCCGGCGGCCGAGTGCAGATAACGTTGGGGCACTGAAACTGAAATGCTGGGCACGCCTTCGCGGCTGAGGTGTATAGCGCCGGCATCCGTTCCGCCGCGGCCAGGTTGGCGGTACTGCCAGGGAATTCCCTCCGCCTCGGCAGTTTTGACCAGCAGGTCGATCCAGCGCCGGTCGCCTATCGTGGCGCCATCCATCAGGTAGATGGCCGGTCCGCCATCCAGGCGGGTGTTATAGCGCTCGTTGCTTTCGTCCAGGTCGTAATGCGGCAGGTCATTCGCGGGCGTGGAATCCAGGGCGATGGCCAGGTCCGGCGCGAAGTTATAGGCTGCCACTCGCGCGCCGCGCAAGCCAAGCTCTTCCTGGACGGTAAAGGCGGCCAGAAGGTCGATGTTTTCCGGGGCGTAGCGCACGAGCTGAATGAGGTTGAAGACCCCCAGGCGGTCATCCAGGGCTTTGGAACGCAGGGAAGGCCCAATGCGGGCAAACTTCGTGCCGAAGGTCCCCCGGTCGCCAGCCTTGGCCTTGGAGGAGCCATCCAGGCCCAAATCGACGCGCAGATCGCTGACCTTCAGGGGCACTTTGCGTTCCTCGGGGGTGGTCATGTGGATCGCCTTGGCGCCGATGATCCCGGGCACATGGTCCGGGCCTACCACAACGCTCTTCCCAACCAGCTGGCGCTCATCGATCCCGCCGATCACGCGGAATTCAAAGAGGCCTTCGCCTTCGTCCCGCATGAGCATGAAGCCTACTTCATCCATATGCGCCGAGACCATCACCCGCGGGCGGCTGCGCGCGGTGCCGCGTTTGGCCACCAGCACGTTGCCCAGCGCGTCCACGCTGATCTCATCCGTATGCGGGCGAACCGCCTCCAGCACGATATCGCGCACTTCTTTCTCATCGCCCGAAACCGCTACCGCGGTGCAGAGACTGGTGAGCAGGAAGAGGTCGCTTTCGCTCAACTCAGCGTTGAATTCAGGTTTTTCCTTAGCGTTGCTCTCCATGGCTACTCCCAGGTCACAGTTTGCATAAAGTCTGCCGGAAGCTCACTGATGAAATCGGCCATCAGCCTTCCGGCGCGGCGTACGTCCTTCAGGCTTACCAGTTCCACCGGCGTGTGCATGTAGCGCAGCGGAATGCCGATGTTCACCACCGGAATGCCGCTCTCGGCTACCTGGATGCCGTAGGCATCGGTGCCGCTCATCCCCGGCGAGAAACTTTTTTGGTAAGGCAGGTCCATGGCATCGGCAGCGCGGGTGAGCGCGGCAAAGAGCGCGGGGTGCATATTGGCGCCATCGGTAATGTTGATGCCCTTGCCCAGCTTGGGGCTGATGGGGTTGGTCCAGCCCGGGCCGATGGCGAAGGTCACATCGCTCACGATGGCGAAATCGGGCTTGATCATCACCGGGCTGGTAAAGCCGCCGATGATGCCCACTTCCTCCTGGCTTGTGGCCACGGCGTAGACATCCCAGAGGTGGCGGCGGCGCTGCAGCAGGTCCAAACACACCGTCACAGCCGCGACCGAGGCCCGGTTGTCCAGGGTGTGGCCGGCCAGGGTGTCGCCGGTGAGTTCCATGGGCTCCTGGGCGAAGGAAATCAAATCGCCTACGCGCACCAATTCATTCACCTCTGGCGGACGCAAACCGGTATCCACCAGCAGAAAGGGCAGACCGATCGCGCCGGTTCCGGCTTCTTCGGGCTGCAGGTGCTGAGGCGGCATCACCACCATGGCAGGCAGCTCCTGGGCATTCTTGGGGCCTTGGGCCGTGGCATGCACGGTGACCATCTGCCCAGGCAGGATGCGCGGGTCTACCCCGCCCACCTGGGTGAAGCGCAATAAGCCGTCCTGGATGGCAGTGACCATCAGGCCGATCGCGTCCATATGGGCGGCCAGCATCACTTTGGGCCGCGGGTCATTGCCTTCGCCGCGTTTGAGGGCGTGCAGGCTGCCCAGCGGGCTTACTTGCAGCTCGTCGCTCAGGTCCTTCCAGGCTTCAGCAACCACCTTGCGGATGGGTTCCTCATAGCCGGAAAGGCCGGGCGCGCAAAGCATTTCCTTCAGATGTTTTGTCAGGTCTAATCTCATAGCGCTCTCGTTTTAGGGGGTGGGTAATACGGGTTCCGGGGTCAGCACCGGCACATCCGTTGGGGTAGGGCTGGCCGGGATTGGTTCAGGGGTATCGGTGGGCGTTGCGGTAGGAGGCTCGGGCGTGAAGGTGGCTGTGGGCAGCTCTGTGGCAGTGGGGACAGGTGTATCAGTGGGCACCAAAGTGAAGGTAGCCGTGGGCAGCCAGGTTTCAGTGGGCGTAGGGGTGAGCGAGGGCGTCCGCGTGAGGTAAGGTGTAAGCGTTGGGGTGAGCTCGGTAGGCGTTGTCTGGGGCAGCAGGCTGGTCATTTCGATGGTGGGGTTTGGCGTGCTGCGCGGGCGGCCGCTGTTGACGCGCAAGAGCACGATGCCCAGGATATAGCAGGGAATGGTGACCAGAATGAGCACGAGCAGCATCATTTGGGTTCGGCGGCGTTTGGATGGCTGGGGCGCTTGCGGCGCGTCGGTGCTCACGGCTGGATTTTACCACGCGGGCCGTGCCAGCCTGCCCTGGCGCATCGCTTCGTGGCTTTGCCGGCCTTGGTCTTCTAGGGAGGCTTGCGTTTGAACCGCCTTTTCCTGTAGGCACCCTTTTCATACTATGCAAGCCCGGCTCAATAGCGATAATGCGCTATAATCAAGCAGCATCGACCAGTTTTTGAAGGAGGACGAGATGGCAAGTAAAGACAAAGCCGGAAAAGAAGAACGCAAAAAGCCCAAGCTGACGCAGAAGGAAAAGAAACAAGCCAAGATCGAAAAGAAACAAGGCAGCTCCAGCGTCACCAACACCGGAAACTAAACCTTAACCCAGAAAAATCAGCCCTGATCGGGCTGATTTTTTGTGCCCCTGTGTTGGGGAAAATGAATTGAAGGAAAAACTGGATGGAATGGCTTAAAAAGCATTGGCGCCGTGCAGCGGTCGTTCTTGTGGCAGTTTACTTTGCCGTACAGATCTGGAGCGAGGCCAACTTAACGGACGACGCAAACATGCTCGCCTTCCTGCTCTCGGAATGGTTTCTGCTCCTCGCTTTACTGGTATTGGCCTTTGGGCGCATAGAAGGCGGCTTGCGGGCGATCGGCATGGACCCGGGTAAAGGCCTGAAACTTTATCTGCCTGGGGCTATGGTGGGTGCGGGTATGTTCCTCGTTTTCGTGGCCGTCGCGCTCCTCTTGGGGGGCTATCGCATCGGAGTAAACCCCTTGGGCGTGGATTGGTTGATGATCCTGCTCTTTTTGATCGGTTTTGTGGGCCAAAGCGCGCTGGAAGAAGTGCTGATGCGCGGCTTGCTCTATTACTGGCTGAAGAAAAAGCTGGGGCCGCTGGGCGCGGTGCTGCTGACGGCCATCCTGTTTAGCCTGATCCACATCCCTAACGGGCACACAACTTTTCTTTCGTTTCTGAACATCGCCCTGGTTGGGATCTTCTACGGGCTTTTGGTGATCCGCACCGGCTCCCTGTGGATGGCCTGCGGGGCCCATTTTGCCTGGAACTTCCTGGAGACTAACGTTTTTTTAGTGCCCAATAGCGGGAATGCGGTTAGTACGGGCATCTTCAAACTCACGCCGCTTGTGCAAAACGAGCTCCTGATCGGCAAGGAGTTCGGCCCGGAAGGCTCGCTGACGGTAACGATCATCCACCTGATCGCAATTGCCATCGTGGCTTACGGTTTGTACCGGCAGAAGCTCACGGCTGAACCCCTTGTCGAAACCCCCTCTCCGAAGCCAGAATCTATCGTCTAACTACTCGTGTCGCGGTTTTGTCCTTTTTTACATCAGAAGCAAAGATGGCGTGATTCCCTTCAAGTATGCGGCTCGCGGAGCCCATTTTTACTTGACACAAGCCGGCGCGGCATGTAAAATACGGAGTCTTGATTTGGATCGAGGGTACACGGGCCTGTAGCGCAGTTGGGAGCGCGCTTCAATCGCACTGAAGAGGTCGAGGGTTCGAATCCCTCCAGGTCCACTGAACTTTAGTAAGAGCAAGGGCCCATAGCGCAGTTGGGAGCGCGTCTCAATGGCATTGAGAAGGTCGAGAGTTCGAATCTCTCTGGGTCCACTTAGAACAGCCGAAAGGCTGTTTTGCTTTAAGCCCTCCTCCGTTTCGGGGGAGGCGAAGTCCAGCCAAAGACTGGTTCCGTGAGCAAAGCGACTAGACCGAGTGAGTTCA
>DHPL01000044.1 GCA_002407905.1 Anaerolineaceae bacterium UBA5365 | reverse complement strand
CGACGAATTTTCCCGCCCGATTTCGGCAGGCTGAAATCGGGCGGGAAAATTCGTCGTCTACAGGCCGCAGGGCCTCTGCCTGAGATTGTACCAAAAAGGCAAGGCGCAGTCTCCCGCGCCTGGGATTATTGATGAAACGCTTACATTCTGCTTCGATAGCGCCTGGTCAAAGCCTATGCAGGCTTACCAGTCCGCCTCTGTGATCCCCAGGCCGCTATCCACGAGCAGGCCTTCATCGCTGCCCTTGGGGTAGATCCAAAGCTCCGATGGGTATTTGGGGTTAAAGCCATTGGGGTAGCGCACCATCGCGATATCGTAATTGTAAGGCGACCAGGCCTGGAAGTACGCGCTGCCATCATAAGGGCCGGCCCCCATGGTGATCGGCGGCTGGTCCGCCAGGCGGTCGTAGATGGTCAGCCCCATGTACTCCGCCGCTCCACCCATGTTGATATCGTAGGGCAGGCCGCCTGTGTCAATGATGCTCGAAGCGTTAAAGCTCACATAGCGGTCATCGTAGGACCAGTTAGGCTGGTCCCAGGCCATGCTTGCAGCCGCAACATGCATCAGGTCCCCATCATCGCTGGTAAAGCTTCTGCTCATCGGGTGCACGAAACCCCGGTGCAAGTAGAAGGAATTATCGTTGTAGGCCCACATCGCCTCATCATGCGAAACCGTGCTCAAGCCGTAACTGCCATGGTATTGCTTGCCCGTTTCGGTATCCACGATATAAGTGGTGAATATGCCCCCGATATTACAGGCGGCGGAAGAAAAACTGACGTAGCGCCCGCGGCTGCTGATATCGGTACCGATCCAGTAGGCATGCCCGACTTCCTCGCTGGAGGGCATGCTGTATACCAGCGTGCTTGCTTCACTCCGCGGGTCGTAGCGGTAGACTTCGGTGGCATCCGGGCCCTGCATCGGGGATTTTGTGATGTCGCAAGGGCCTACCGTGCGCGTGTAGTACAAGTAGTTGTCCTCGTCCCAGCCCAGAAGCGTATCTCCCACCATTTCCGGGTCAGAATGGATGGGGATGGTTTTGTATTGGCCGGATTCAAGTTGGTAAACGATGAAGATATCCCGGGACATGAACGCCACCCAGTCTCCCCGGGTGGAAATTTTGGGGTCCTGGTAACGTACGGTTCCGCCGGAGCCCAGCGGGCTGCCATCGCTGGTGATTTGCTGTTTCTCTCCGGTATCCGGGTAATAGACCCAGATATTGCCTTCCTTGGTATATGCCAGGGGATACCGCTGCTGAACCGGAGCAGCCGGAGCGCCAATTTGGATCTGTTGGCCTTGCCCTAAGGGCCCCATCATCAGGCCAGGCACACTAACCAGATTGAAACTCTCCCCTGGGGCGATCTCCCGCGGCCGATCCTGCAACAATTGGTCCGGGTTGTAGACCTTAACACTGGCCTGACCCTCAGGCACCAGCCTGGCGTCACCAGTTTCCAAACTCTGGTCCGAGACCCAATGGTAAGACAGGGTTTCGCCGTTAGCCCGCTTAAAACGATAGTCCCAGGCACGGCTTTCTTCGCCTCCGGCCGCGTCCAGCACGCTCACCCGCCCCAGCGCCTGGCCCCCGGCAAGCGCCTGGGTCATCGTTTGCAATACTTCCTTGCTCTTTGCGTTCATGGCAAAGCTTTGGCCGGTTGAATCGTTCAGCCAGGTATACCAAAAAACAGCGCGCACCTCAGGGATCGAAAGCAGGTGTAAATACGTACGCGCCAGGCCCACCGCCTGCAGGTGTTCAGTTTCCACACTCAGTTTCGCTGCCAGGCCTTGAAGGGCGTGGAGGTCCACCCCCGTCTCGGTCACCCAAATGGGCAGGTCGCGGCCTAAATGCCTTTGGCTCTGAGCAATAAATTCGCGGACATAATCTGGCATGTTCAGTTGAACCGTTTCACCGTAAGCCAGGGTGGCTTTGGGCTCTTCCGGCAGTTGGTTCGGCCAGTACAAGTGCAATGCCAGGACATCGGCATAGGTTTCCACGTTCAGGCCAGCCAGAAGCCGAAGGGTCTCAAAGGGGTCCAAACCCTGGGAGCGCGAATCCGTATTCACCAGGCCGCCAACGATCACGGTATCGTTCGGGTCGGCCGCCTTGATGATGCGGTGCGCCTCAGCCAGCATGCCCATATACCAATCCGCCTCAAAGGCCTTGCCGGGCCGCACCTTGCCCCACCAGGTATTCATCTCATTACCAATTTCCCAGTGGTCAATCTGATTGCCAAACCGGGCAACCAGCGCTCCAACAAAACTGCTCCAGTAGTTTAAGAACTCGGCTTTATTGCTCACTTCAAAGCCCGGGCTGTAGGCCAGCAAGGCCACAAACTGCAGCCCGTATCTCTCTGCCAGGTCAAGCGCCCTGGCTAAATCTCCATTGCGATAGTCCAGATTGAGGCTGCCCGGCCTGGCTTGCGCCTCGGCCCAAGGAATCTCCTCGCGGATGTACTTAATCCCCAAGGCTGCCATTTCGCGGTACTGTGTCTCGATGTCCTTGGTGCGCAAGTAAGTCGCCGAGCCCATTCCAAAACCGTCCAAACCGCTGACAACCTGCGGGTTGCTTTCCGCGGGCTTTGAGCTTTGGGTTGCCTCCCCTGCAGCTTCAAAGACCATCGTCGCGATGGCAGGCTCAAGCATTTTGCTGGGGTTGCATGCGCTGATGGCCAGGCTTAATGCCCCTATCAGCATAAATAGCTTGTAAATTCGGCGTCGCATTATCCCTCCTAAAACCTGCCGCAGCCGGTCAATGGCTGCAGCGCCAAGTTCCTTGATTAGCCGCGCGGCCTCCCTGCCGCTTTATGCCTCCGCACGCATGCGCCTGGCCAGCGCCAGCACCAAAACCAGCAGGCCGTAAGCAACCGGCATGATCAGAAACGCCGGCCTGATGCCCAGGTTATCGGCCAGTACCCCCAGCAAGAGCGGCATAAGCAAAACAGCAATGCCGCTGGCCAGAGTGGACCGGGACCCTGCCAATGCCTTCAGCCCGTTGCTGGCATCGATGGAAAGCGCCAGGTTGGTCGGGTAAAGGCTGGCCACGCCCAAACCGCTTACCAGCAGGCCAGCAATGCTCACCGCCGGGAAGGGCACCGCCCAAAACATCAGGAACCCCAGCAGCCCCAAAATGATCGATACCATGAGCACCAGGCGGGCGCCAAGGCGGTCCAGGAGCCGGCTGCTCACAATCCGCCCGATGATCATGCCGATCAAAAAGAGGCTCACGGCCTGGGTAGCGCTGTTATGCGCAATCCCGCGCACCTTCTCAAGATAATCCGCGCCCCAATAAATGGTACAGAACTCCACCGTCACGCTTAAGATCATCGCCAGCCAAAGCACCCAGTATAAGCGGGGCAGCTTGGCTTCTGCCTGTTTTTCCTGCGCCAGGTCCGGGGCCAGCGGAGGCGTAAAAGTGTCCTTACGGGTAAACAGGTAAATACCGATCAGTCCAGCCGCGCCCGCAACCAGAATCACCGCCAGCCGCCAGCCCACCACCTTGCTGGCAAAAAAGCCAATGGCCACCGGCGCCATAGCGGCAAAGATGCTGGAAAGCACATTCGCCTCAGCAATGCCCAGGGCGGCATGCTGGCGCATTTCCCGGTCGATGATGGCCGGGTACAGTGCCAGGATAAAGGTGCCGATCGTCCCCATGATGAACAACCCCGCCAGGCTTAATGCTGAACTTCGTGCCAGCACCAGCAGCAAACCGCCGCTGCCCAGGCCCACCGCCCCAATCGCCACCGCAAGCCAGTAGTTTATGCGCTTGAAGAGCAGGTTCCCAAACATCCCGATCAGCACCATGCCCGCGGCGAAAGCGCTGGTGTGTAAACTGCGCATGGTGTAGCTTAAATTCAGCTCGTCCTGCAGATAGCGCGTGATGGGGCCGGCAGCGTTCAGCAGGTACACATAAAGCGCCAGGACCAGGTAAATCAGCAAGGCCTTTTGGCTGCGGATGGGTTGCGTTTCTTTCAAGGTGTGGTCCTGGTTCCGATGAGATGGGTTTGGCAACTTGGCTAATTAGCTTTTACCCCGGCAGTTTATCCGTTCTGTTCGTAAGCAGCCCGGATTAAGGCTTTAACGCCATCGTTAAGGTCGGCGGGGCTGTACAGGCTCAGTTTATGCGTCGCCTGCCCCACGCGGTTGGTGGCTTCCAGACGCGGGTCTGCCGGCAGGTCCTTGTAGCGCAATCCCAGATCCAGGCGGTCTTTGGCTGCCATGGCAGTCGCGAACTGGCGCTTGCGCACAAAGGGGGTATATGTGCCGCGGCCTTCTATGCTAATGTCATCGCCCAGGCTCATCACAAATTCGCGGATGGCCTCGAAGATGGGGCGCAAGGCTGCCTTGGCGCCGGTGTATTGGCTATCGATGTAGCCCTCCACGCTGGGGCGCTCCCAGCCGGCTGCGCGGGCGGCGGCATCGGCTATGGCCCACTGGCTGTTCTGCAGCACGCCATGCTCGCTTTTAAGCCATTTGCGCACGCTGTTTTGGTCCAGGGCATCCAGGCCGCTGGCCTGCACCAGCGCCACCCATTCCTCCAGGCTGCGGCCGGTGCGCTCTTTCGGATATGATGGACGCTGTAAGCGATAACATGAAAGAGCGCACCGGCCGCAGCCTGGAGGAATGGG
>DHPL01000027.1:75813-80444 GCA_002407905.1 Anaerolineaceae bacterium UBA5365 | reverse complement strand
GCCAGCTGGATCAGCGGCAGGGCGGTGCCGTAGTACTCCACCTGCAGTTTTTCGATGAGCGCCGGTGAGGCGCGGCCCGTACGAATGGCCTGAAAGTCCTCTTCCATGACGTTCAATGCGTTTTGCATACGGTTTTCAGCGTCTTCGATCAGTTCATTTAACATCGGCGTCCTCCTTGGAAATCAAAACTTAAGCATACCTTAAATTTCCTGAAAAAAGTAGATGGCCCTCGTTATCAGGGCATTTTAAGGCATTAAGACTGTTCAAAAAGGTGCAGGGCTATTACAGTTCCGTATAATTGCTGCAGGCCCCCTCTGCTGATAGCGGCCCAAGGAGAAATAATGAAAAAGATCACCCTCATCGTTGTCGTCCTGGCACTAGTCACCCTGGCCTGCGGTTTGCAGCGGGTTACACCCACTCCCGTACCGCCAAACACCCAGCCTCCGGCTGCGACGGACATGCCTGTACTGCCTACCCAAGCTCCGGCAGCGACAGACCTGCCCATTCTGCCCACACAGCCATCCCTGCCAAGCTTGCCCCCTCAGGGCGATGGCATCCTCTACCAGGATGACTTTAGCACCAGCAACTCCAACTGGCAGCTCCAAAATGACGCCGATTTCCTCCGCGAATTACGCGATGGCGCTTTGGTACTGGGTATCGTGCCCACCATGACCGATGCCTGGACCAGCCTGAATACGGAAACACCGGGGGACGTCCAGATCGATGTGGATGTCACCAAACTTTCCGGCCCGGACAAGAGCGATTTTGGCGTGATTTGCGGTCTGCAGGACCGGAACAATTTCTTCGCCCTCACTGCCGGCCCGAACGGATTGGTGGAAATTTTCAAATATGTGGATGGCACGCACACCGAGGTGATGAGCCTGGATTACCACCCCGCCGTTCTGCCCTCCGGCACCAATCACATCAGCGCGGTTTGCCAGGGAAGCACCCTCAGGCTGGCAGTCAATGGCCAGGAAGTGGCCACAGCCACGGATACAAGCCTGAAACCCGGCGGCAGCGGCCTGATCATCGGCACCTTCGAGGAAGGCAACGTAAATTATGCCTTCGACAACCTGGTCATCCGCTCCTATTCTGGCACTTCAATTAGCAGCCAGCCCGCCGGCGAATTGCTTTACACGGAGAATTTCGACAGCACACAAAACGGCTGGGACGACTACACCACCGAAAGTTCAGCGGCCGGCACGCTTTCTCAAGGCGTTTACCGCATCCTGGTGAACAACACCGAGTGGGAGGCCTTTGGCAATCCCTACCGCAGTTTTGATGACGGCGTGGACGTCTCGATTGATGCTGCCGTGGTACAGGGTCAGGCTGAAAATGGCTTTGGCGTGATTTGCGGGTACCAGGATATCGATGACTTTTTTGCACTGTTAGTCGGCACCCAGGGCTACGCTGAGATCGTGCGCTATACCGTCGATGGCCGCCAGATGCTGGTTGATACTCGCGGTGTAGCCACCAACCCGGACACCAACCGCGTACGCGCCACCTGTGGACAAAATGAACTGGTGCTTTACGTGAACGGTGTCGAGGCCCTGCGCACAACCCATGCGGACTTGCAGGGCGGCGATGTTGGGCTGATTGCCGGAAGCTTCGGTGTTACGCCGGTGGAAGTGCACTTCGACAATCTTGAGGTCCGCCGCATTCAATAGGTATACTTGGAACGAGAAACACGATAATGCTAAAAGGATAAGGAAGAGAGATGAAAAAACTGATAGTAGTTCTCGCGCTCTTAGTTCTCACTGTAACCGCCTGCGGTGGCGGTTCAAAACCCGCGGTACAGCCCCCGGCCTCCAACCCGGATGGCAAGGTGCTGTACTACACCGACTTCTCCAGAAACGATAAGGACTGGGATGAAGGCGTTCACGACCAGGACGAAATCAAAGTGCGTGACGGCGAGTTAACGATCAGCGTCCAAACCCTCAACTGGGACATGTGGACCAACCCCAACGATTTGAAAATAGAAAACTATGTGGTTGTGGATGTAGATGCCAAACGCGTCTCCGGCCCGGAAGATGGCACTTACGGCGTGATCTGCGATTATCAGGACCGCGATAACTACTACGGCCTGATCGTTGGCGATGATGGCTATTCGGAAATCTACCGCTGGACCGATGGCATTTACGAGACCCTCGCCTCAAAAACCGGCGTGGCCATGAACAAAGCCGGCGTGAACCACCTTACCGCGCGCTGCGAAAGCAGCCAGGTGAGTTTGCTGGTCAACAACAGCCCTGTTTTGCAAGCCGATCATAGTGGGGTTGGCACGGGCAATGTTGGCCTGATCGCCGGCGCTTTTGACCCCTCGAACGTGCTCTTTGCCTTCGACAACTTTATGGTTTCCTCCCTGCCCTAGAATAATTTCCTGAACCTGTAAGAAGATGGTCTAAAAACCATCTTCTTTTATTTAAGCTTTCCTGAACACGCCCATACTGGCAATGCGCTCCAGGCCTCGGGTAGAATGGAGACAATCTATCTGAGGAGGGCACAATGAGAAAGATCCTGACAGTAGCCTTGGTTTTAGTTTTAGCCAGTTTGGCCTGCGGACTAAGCAAGGTAACGCCTGAACCACCTACCGCCGTCCCCGTAGCGCCTACCCAAGCCCCGGAGAGGCCAACACTTCCCCCGCTGCTGCCCACCCTAACACAGCCCTCCCCCCCGCAGCTGCCTACCCAGGCGCCGCAAATTCCTACAGCTCAGCCAAACCTAAACCCGCCTCCTGATAACCAGGTCTACGGCGAGCCCGTCTACCAAACCCAATTCGATGGCAACGACATGGGATGGGATGAATGGGAAGCCGAGGAATCATCTGTGGCCTTCCGGGACGGCAAGATCTTTCTGGAGGTCAAGAAGACCCAATGGGAAATCTGGACTAACCCCGATGACCTGGTGATCACTGAACCAGTGGTCATCGAAACCCTGGTTCAGCGTGTTGCTGGCCCGGAAGATGGCGATTATGGGTTCGTCTGCAATTATCTGGATACGGAAAACTATTACAGCCTTTTGGTGCATGATGATGGACGGGCCTCCATCTACCGCCGTTTGGGTGGTGAGAGTACCGAACTAGCCTGGGCGGAAAGCAGCGCGATCGTACCCGGGGAGATGAATGTGCTCCGCGCCTCCTGCCTGGATGGAGTTCAGCGCCTGGAGGTAAATGGTGTTGGTGTGGTTGAGGCTGCGGATAGTTCCCTGGGGCCAGGCAATGTGGGCCTGATGGCCGGCGCCTACGACCAGGCTGGCCTGGTTGCTGCCTTCGACTCCTTTACCGTGTACCCGGAAAACGCTTTTATAAGCTGGGACAGTTTCCCTGTCCCCGGTGAAACGCTTTACACCACCGGCTTCGAAGCCAATACTGCCGATTGGGGCCTGGGCGTTGAGGATTTAGGGATTGCCGAGATCGTTAATGACCGGCTCGAGATCGGAGTGCCTGAGGCCAACTGGTTCTCCTGGTCCATTGCCTATGATCTCTATTTCAATGAACCAGTGATCATCGAGGTCAGTGCCCGGGTCCTTTCCGGTCCGGAAGACGCCAACTATGGCGTCGTGTGCGGTATGCAGGAATCTGGAAACTATTACTTCATCATCACCAGCGACGACGGTTTTACCGCCATTGGAAAGAGTGTAGACAACGTTGCCTCCTATATCGACTCTGCCTGGATCTCGCCTCCGCAGCCAGGGTCAGTCCAATGGCTCAGGGTTAGCTGTCTTGAAGATTCGATCAGCCTGGACCTCAATGGAACCCATGTGCTTTCCGCCCCTGCCCAAGCAGGCACAGGGTCCATCGGGCTATTGGGCGGAACAAACGAGACACCCAACGCCAGGATTGCCTTCGATGACCTGGTGGTTAGCAAAGCGCTCGATTCCGGCGAACCCATAGGCGATGTGACCCAGGGCGGCAGCGAACTCTTCTTCGACGCGTTCACGGCTGAATCCGACGACTGGAACTGGCTTAAAGACCAGGATTTTGATGTCTCCTGGGTGAACAATGAAATGCAGGTGGATATTCATACCGCCTGGCTGGATATCAACATCCCGCTCTACCGGGAGGTCAGCGGCCCGGTGCGCGTTGAATTGGATGGCCGCTGGGTAAAGGGCGACAAAATGGTGGCTTACGGCATCATGTGCGGCCGTACCAATGAACTGTATTACGGCTTGAACATCACTGAAACAGGCTACGCCGAGGTCTTCCGCTGGAAGAACGATGTGCGCACACCCATCTGGGAGCGCAAAAGCCTCAGTGAGATCCAAAGCGGCGGGAATCTTCTGGCTGCTGAGTGCAGTGGCAACGACCTGCGCTTCTACGTGAATGGGTCACTCGTCGCGGAATTACGCGAGTACTTCCCAATCGATGGTACTGTAGGGGTGATCGTGGGCAGCTACGGCAGCGGCAATGTTAGTGTGGCCATAGATAATTTCAGGGTCATTCAGCTCTCGGAATAGCCCTGAATTAAACACAAGCATTAATGGACGAGGCGGAAATTCCGCCTTGTTCTTCCTTAAATCTGGCACCGCAATTGCACCTTTTTGTGTGTCTCTGCAGGCTTGCCAGCCTGAGAATCAGGTGGTATAACCTGTGCAAACTGAATAGCCCTGTGTGGCGCTCTTATCCAGAGAGGTGG
>DHPL01000027.1:46731-75703 GCA_002407905.1 Anaerolineaceae bacterium UBA5365 | reverse complement strand
CAGAGAGGTGGAGGGACCGGCCCTTTGAGACCTCGGCAACCTGTGGGAACACAAGGTGCCAAATCCGGCAGAGCAAAGATCTGGAAGATGAGAGGGATGCCAAATCCGAAGATTTTGCCCCTCCAACGCAGGGGTTTTTTCTTTAACCTGAGGAGGTTTTTACAATGACAACAACTTTCATGAAATCCCCCAAGTACCTTTTCACTTCTGAATCGGTTACCGAAGGGCACCCGGACAAGATCTGTGACCAGGTGAGCGATGCCATCCTGGATGCAGCCCTTGCGGAAGACAAAACCAGCCGCGTGGCCTGCGAAACCGCCACCAAAACCGGTTTTGTGATGACCCTGGGCGAGATTACCACCACCACCTACATCGATATTGACCGCATCGTCCGCCAGGTTGTGAACGAGATCGGTTACGATCGCGGCAAAAAGGGCTTTGACGGCAACACCTGCGCTGTGCAGGTGGCGCTTGCCAATCAGTCGCCCGATATTTCCATGGGCGTTGATCGCGGCGGAAAAGAAGCCGTAACTTACGATGAGGCTTACATCGAGGCTGGCGGCGCGGGAGATCAGGGCATGATGTTCGGTTATGCCTGCAACGAAACCGCTGAACTGATGCCTTTGCCCATCTCGCTTGCCCACAAACTCTGCCGCAAAATGGCCGAAGTGCGCAAGAACGGCACATTGCCCTGGATGTACCCGGACGGTAAAAGCCAGGTGACCGTGGAATACTGCTACGGCAAACCTGTACGGATCGATACAGTTGTGGTCTCCACCCAGCATGCCCCCGAGTTCGAAGGCAAGGAACTCAGCCACGCCACCATCGAGGAAGGCATCCGCAAATATGTCATCGATGCCATCCTGCCCCAGGAACTGGTGGACGAGAACATGAAGGTCTACGTAAACCCCACCGGCCGCTTTGTGATTGGCGGTCCCATGGGCGATAGCGGCCTCACCGGACGCAAGATCATCGTCGACTCCTACGGCGGCATGGGCCGGCATGGCGGCGGCGCTTTCAGCGGCNNCGTGGTCGCGGGCGAGATTACCTGCGCGGCGAAAGTGAATATCCCGCGCCTGGTTGGCAATGTTCTCCGCTACGCGGGCTATGACCCGCGCCGGTTCAAGGCGCGCTCGTATATCCACCAGCAAAGCGGCGATATCGCGGCCGGCGTAAACAAAGCGCTGGAAGTACGGGAAGGCGGCGAAGGCGCGCTGAACGCGCTGGGCGCCGGCGACCAGGGCACCATGTGCGGCTACGCCACCGATGAAACCCGGGAACTGCTTCCGCTGCCCCTGCTGCTGGCGCACCAGGTTGTCAGGAACGTCGACACCGCGCGCAGGCATGGCACAATCCGCGGCATCCTGCCCGATGGCAAGGCGCAGGTCACCATTGAGTACCGGGACGGCAGACCGAGCCGGGTCAAGACTGTGGTGGTATCCGTTCAGCATGACGAGAACAAGAGCCAGGAAGCGCTGCGCTGGGAGATCATCTCCAAGGCGCTCTTCCCGGCGTTTGAGATCTTCCCCTTTGACAAGTACACCGAGATCCTGGTCAATCCCTCCGGCCGCTTTGTGGAGGGCGGTCCCGCTGCCGATACCGGGCTGACCGGGCGCAAGCTCATGGTCGATACCTATGGCGGGCTGGCTCCGCACGGCGGCGGCGCTTTCAGCGGCAAGGACCCCACAAAGGTCGATCGCAGTGGCGCTTACGCCGCCCGTTGGGTGGCCAAGAACGTTGTTGCTGCAGGTTTAGCCGAACGCTGCGAAGTACAGCTTTCCTATGCCATCGGCGTTGCCCGCCCCACTTCCATCAATGTGGAAACCTTCGGCACCGGCACCGTGGATGACGAAAAGATCGCCGAAGCCATTGGCAAGGTCTTCGACCTGCGGCCCCGGGCCATCATCCATAATCTGGACCTTCTGCGGCCCATCTACCGCCCCCTGGCTGCCTATGGCCACTTTGGCCGGGACGACCTGGACCTAACCTGGGAAAAAACCGATAAAACCGAGGAGTTGCGCCAGGCTGTTGGCTTAAGCTAGCCGCCCCTCCCCCTGCTTATCAAGGCCTCCGTAACGGAGGCCTTTCTGTTTAATCCAACTGACACTACTTCTGTTCTGCCTGCAATGCAAAAAAAGATAGATTCATCGCAAGAAAGGTCATATTAATTCGGTGGATTCCGCGAATTAACAGAACCTTTACAAATAATGCCATAATTTTGTGGACAAGCTTGCCAGACTCCGGTTATAGTAGGGGAGTTGTGTGCAAAATATGAAGCAGTTTTGAAGAACTAGTTGGGAGACAAATGCATAAAAACACAAAGTCAGTGGCGAACGCCGTCTTAAGCGTCGTATTACTGGTCAGTGTCATGGCCATGAGTTTTAGCGGTATCGGTCTGGCCTTTGCCCAGGATGGTGCCACCTCCACGCCGACCGCTGTGGAACCCACAGCCACCGTTGGCGTGACCGCAGAGCCAACCCAGGCCACTTCTACCGAAGCTCCTGCGGCTGAGCCAACAGAGACGCCCGCGTTAACCCTAACGCAAACTCAGGGCGCGCCTGACCCTTCGGTTACCCCGGAACCCACTGCTGAGGGCTCCATTACGCCTACCCTGGAAGCGACTGCGACGCATGAACCTAGTCCCACTGGAGAGGCCGTCAACCCAACCGAGCCGAGCCCTACTGAGCCCACGCTCCTGGCTGCTACCGCACTGTCCACCCAGCCAACGCCCGAAAATACGGCTGAACCCACAAATGAACCCACGGCTGATCCTTCGGCTACACCTTCCGCCACCCCTACCACGGAACCCACGCCGGTGGTCATCAGCGCCACCGTGAACAAGCTCTTTACGCCCACCCGCATCCTGCCGGGTCAGGTAAGTACGCTCACGATCAGCCTGTATAACACCAGCATTTATGCCCTGACCGACCTGGCCCTCACTGACAACCTGCCGGAGGGCATGCGTGTGTTTGGCAACGGCAACCCCGGAAACTCCTGCGGCGGCAGCCTCTCGGCCAGCGGCAATACCGTTGCCCTCACCAGCGGCAGCCTGCCTGCCTCTCCGGACGGCGAGGCTACTACGTGCGTGATCACTGTGGAAGTTACCGTAGATTCAGCGGGCACCTTCATCAACACCATCCCGGAGGGCGGGCTGACCGGCAATGCAGAAGGCCAGTCCTTCGCCAATACCACCCCGGCCAGCGCCACCATCATCGCGGACGCGATTACACCGCCCACCCTCTCCAAATCTTTCAACCCCACCACGCGGACGATCGGCGCAAAGAGCAAACTCACCATCACCTTATGGAATAACGACCTCAATAGCGCCCTGACCGGCCTTTCGATCACGGACACTCTGCCCAGCGGTCTTACCTACACGGACGACGCTGCAGTTTTCGATGGTTGCGGAACCGATACAGCCAGCGTTAGCGGCGCCACGGCCAGCTTCACAGGGATCACCATCGCCAAAGCGACAGACTCCAAGACTCCGGGTAAATGCGTCATCACGCTCTACGTCACTGGCGCGGCCGATGGCAGCTACACCAATACCCTCCCCGCCGGCGCGATCAAAAACGACCAAAACGTCACCAATGCTCAACCCGCCAGCGCTACCCTCAACATTCAGTCGATCTACTTCTGGAAAGCCTTCAACCCCACCAGCATCAAGGCCGGCGAGGCCAGCACGGTTTCCATTTCGATCGCCAATAACAGCTCGGAAACCATGCAGGCCGTGGAACTCACCGACGCGATCCCCGCGGGCCTGCTGGCAGGCGCCCCCTTCAACAGCACCAACTGCGGTTCGCCTTCCTTAGGCGTAAACCAGCCGGATCAACCTGGCCAGATTTTCAGCGCCAGTAACGGCACCATCGCTCCCGGGACCACCTGCACCATCAGCTTTTCCGTCACCCATACGGATAAAGATCTCAAAAGCCCCGTCACGATAACCAACAGCATCCCCGGCGGCACGCTGAAATACAAGATCGGCGACAACACGGTTACCTACCCGGGCGGCACCTCGGCCAAGCTCACGGTAAACCCCACCGGCGGTGTTTATTACCCCAGCAATATCGCCAAAACCTTTTCGCCAAGCAGCATCGAAGCTGGCGATGTATCTACCATGAAGATCAGCATCCCGCCTGCCAAAAACTATGACGGCACCGCGGTGACCCTGACCAACTATCAACTCGTGGACACCTTCCCGAGTAACCTCCTGCTGGTTTACCCGCTGGAGACTACCATCACCAACTGCGGCAACGGCACCGTGAGCGGCAGCGCGCAGGGAACCTCCCCCGCCGTATTGACCCTCAGCGGAGCCTCGGTTGGGCCGGACAAGTCCTGCGTAATCACCGTCAAGGTGACCAGCACCACGGTTGGCAGCCACACCAATACCATCAAACCCGGCAACATCAGCAATGATCAGAACATCATTCCTGCCAGCGAGGTTTCGGCCAAACTGACCGTGACCAATCCCAAAAGCCCGGATTTCACCATCAGCAAGGTCTTCGAATCACCCATTGTTGTGCCCAACGGCGCTTCCATCCTTAAGATTTCCCTGGTCAACAACTCTGATAAACCGATCACGGACGTAGCTTTTACAGACTCGTTCCCTTCCGGCGTTACTTATGTTTCCACCCAAAGCCTCACATGCGGTTTCACCCAGCCCAATACCAATACACCCCGTTACACGAACGGAACTTTGCCTCCGGCAGCAAATGGCGTCCCCGGTCTCTGCGTGATCACCATCAACGTCAAGGGCTCAGCCAATCCCGGTACCTATAAGAACACCATCTGGTCAACCCAGGTCACGGGCAATTACGCGGGCACGGTCATCCGCCCCAGCACCAACGCGGAGGCCTCCCTTACGGTCACCAACCTGAAGCTGGAAATCAACAAGGGCTTTAACCCGG
Source organism: Anaerolineaceae bacterium UBA5365 (assembly GCA_002407905.1). GTDB lineage: Bacteria > Chloroflexota > Anaerolineae > Anaerolineales > Anaerolineaceae > Mesolinea. The sequence goes on along the minus strand of DHPL01000027.1, from coordinate 70,796 downwards.
TGTACGTGCATGGCGGCGCGGTGAGCACCCTCACCATTCAGCTTAAAAACCCGCTCACGGCTGACCTCACTGGAATCAGTTTTACAGATAATATGCCCGCCGGCATGATCGTTGCCGAGCCGGTGACCACGAACGTGGGTACCTGCGGTGGTTCCATTGCCGCCGATGCCAAGGCGAACACCTTCGCCTTTAGCGGCGGTACGCTCAAAGCCGGCACTACCTGCGCCATGACCCTCAACGTCACCATGACCACCAATTTCAACCTCACGAATATCATTCCGGTGGGCGCGGTGAGCAGCAATGAAGGCATCAGCAACGATCGCGGTACCCAGGCATCAATTTCCAATCTGCCGGGTATCAGCATCACCAAGAATTTCGCGGACGAGCTCATTCAGCCCGGCGCGAGCACCCGCCTCACCATCCTACTGCAAAACACCCTGACCCAGGACCTCACCGGCGCCAGGTTCAGCGATAATCTGCCCACAGGGCTGAGCTTCGCGGACCCCTCCTCGCCGGCGAACACTTGCGGCGGCACGCTCACTACGCTGCCAGGCGGCACACAGCTTACCCTGGAAGGCGGAGCCCTTCCAGCCGGCAGCAGCTGCGAAGTGAGCGCCCTGGTCACCGGCACTATGCCTGGCGCCTACCGCAACCTCATTCCAGTGGGCGCCCTGACCACAGACCAGGGAGCCTCCAATAAGGAGCCCACCGAAGACACGGTAACGATCCCTGAGCTTCCGGCCATGACGATCGACAAAAAGGTTACCTCCGGCGCGGGCCCTTACCTTCTCGGTGATACGGTTAAATACCTCATCACCGCTACCAATACGGGAAACGTTGACCTGACTAACGTCACGATCAGCGATAACACTCCCGGCGTGACCCTGGGCAGTTGCACACCTGCCCAGGGGAGCACGCTGGCGCCTGAAGCAAGCATGAGCTGCGAAGCCAGCTACGTGATACAGGAAAAAGATGTAACGGCTAAATCCTTCAGAAATGTAGCCACAGCCGAGAGCGACCAGACCGATCCCATCGAGGATGATGCGACTGTACCGGTTGTCAAACCCGGTCTTAGCCTGGAAAAAGTTGCCAGCTCTGGCGCGGGCCCCTACAAACTGGGGGATACGGTTACCTATACGCTCACCGCTACCAACACCGGCGATACGGCACTGACCGGCGTGACCATCGCGGATAACACACCCGGTGTCACACTGGGCGCCTGCACCCCAGCTCAACCTGCCACGCTGCAGCCCGGCGAAAAACTGGTTTGCCAGGCAACCCATGTGATCACTGAGGCCGATGCCACGCTGGGGTACTTCGATAACACCGCCACGGCGGATAGTAACGAAACCCCTCCGGTCTCGGACGATGAAACCGTAACGGTCACCCAACTGCCTAAGAACACACCCATCCCCACCCAGCCAACACCCGGGCCGACCGTCACGCCAACCCAGCCGCCCAAAACGGATCCCAGCAGCACGCCGGCCCCCACCCCGCGGCCTACTCAAAGCGTGCAGATCCCCCAAACTGGGGATCAGGGCAACCCTGGCAGCGGATTGCTGCTCGTCAGCTTGCTCATGGCTTTCGTTGGTACATTCTTGCTCCTGCTTGGGCAAATCCGGGAAAAGCAGAGTAAAAAAGAGTAGAATTCGCCTTGGTAAGGGAGATAGAACCAGGCCGGCCTTACCGACCTGGTTTTGATTTAAATGCCGATGCGTACTAAACCGCTCCGCCTTGTGGCAACCGTTCTGCTGATGCTGGCCCTGGTGCTGGTGTTTGCCATCGCGTCTTGCAGCAAGCAAGCCCAGCTGGAAACCGCCATGGACTCACGGGCCCAATCCGTAAGCAACCCCATCCTGCCCGCAACAGCAGTACCGCCAACGCTTACCCCATTGCCCAGCCCGACGCCCTTGCCCAGTCCAACACCTTCGCCCACAGCCAACCCCCATGCCGCGGAGCTCGCCTGGCTGCTCACCCAGGTGGAGCCGGACTTTAAGGCGCTGGAAGCCATCAACCCGGACGTCAAGGCCTGGGTTTATAACCCCGCCATCGACCTCAATCACCCCATTGTCCAGGCGGAAGATAACTATCGCTACCTGGATATCAATTTTGAAGGTCAGCCGGACCAAAGCGGTTCAGTTTACTTTGATTACCGCGTCGATCCCGGCTTCCAGGGTTGGCACACTATTATTTTTGGCCACAATTGGGATAACGGCAAGATCTTCAGCTCCCTGGTCAAGTACATGGACCAGAGTTTCTACCAGGAGCACCCCCTGTATTACCTGCTCACTGCGGATAGAGCCTTTCGGGTGGATATTGTGGCTGTTTCCGTGGTTGGCGCCACCGACCCTACCCTGCTGGCCGCCGAGTTTTATAACGACGCCGAGCGCCAGGTCCTCGTAGACGATATCAACAGCCGCAACCTGCTCCAGGGAACGCCAGGTGTCAGCATGGACGACCAGATCGTCAGCCTTTACACCTGCACCACCAACCCCCAAAACGACCGCGCGATGGTCTTTGGCAAGCTCACCTACCTCGGCCCCAGACCGTAAAAAAGATTTCCTGACGAAAACTCACTCCAAAACCTTGGCATGATTAGTAATCGAATGCCTTAGGAGGCTTGGTAAAATACGGAAAGACTAAGGGTATAGGTGCTACTTATCCATGCCGCTCAACCGATATTATTACGCTGCAGACCTCACCACATTCCTCACCTCCCCCAACAATGCCATCATCGGGGAGCTGCAGACAAATAGCGCCTTCGATATTGAATTAACGCAATCCTATGCATGGGAGGGGCAAATTTCCTTACTCAAGCAGGTTCTTGCAGGAAAAAAGGGGAAGATTTACTTCGAATTTTCTGTTCCTCGCATGGGCAAGCGTATCGATGTTGTTGTGATTATTGGTGCAGTAGTCTTCGTCCTCGAATTCAAATTGGGCAGTGATGTTTACACCCGAGCCGCAATCGAGCAAGTTTGGGATTACGCTCTGGACTTGAAGAACTTCCACAAACCAAGTCACAAAATTTATGTGGCTCCTCTCCTTATTGCCACAGAGGCGCAAGGTCAGATTAGTCTGATCTCCCCAACCATTGACGACGACCATTTGCTCTCTCCGATTAATGCGAACGGCCAGACTCTCAGGCCGATGATTGAAACCATCCTCGAGTTTTGTGAAGGTGAACCGATCAATGCAGTGGAATGGGAAGCTGGCCTTTACGCCCCAACGCCAACAATTGTTGAGGCCGCCCAAGCGCTTTATGCAGGCCACTCTGTGGAGGACATCTCCCGTTCAGATGCTAACGCGACAAACCTTACTGAAACATCCTCTGAAATCGCAAGAATCATTCAATATTCCCGGGAGAACAATCAAAAATCCATTTGTTTTGTCACTGGTGTGCCTGGAGCAGGTAAAACCTTAGTGGGTCTTAACGTCGCAACAAATCACATCGACAAAACTAACGAACTCTATAGCGTTTTTCCATTCTGGGAATGGTCCGCTTGTGGAAGTTCTGCGTGAGGCATTAGCCCGCAACAAAGTTGCTCAGGCTGAAGAGCGGGGTCAACGAATTTCCATCACGAGTGCTCGCCGAGAGGTAAAACTCTTTATCCAGAATGTACATAATTTTCGAGATGATTGTCTTGCTACGACGGTTCCTCCGCTAGAACATGTTGCTCTTTTTGATGAGGCTCAGCGGGCATGGGATCTACAACAAACAGCAAATTTCATGTCTCGAAAGAAACACATTCCAAACTTTTCCCATTCCGAGCCGGAATTCTTAATTTCCTGCTTGGATCGGCACCCTGATTGGGCCACGATTGTTTGTCTTGTGGGTGGCGGGCAAGAGATCAACACCGGTGAAGCCGGCATAGGGGAATGGTTCAGTGCCCTAAAAACCTATTTCCCAAATTGGCGAATTTACATTTCCCCACACCTTACCGATAGTGAATACAACGCTTCAGAAGAACTAAAGCATTGGCCTCGAGCCAATCCGATCTCCTATCGCGAAACGCTGCATCTCGCAGTTTCCATGCGTTCCTTCCGCAACGAGAATGTTTCAAAGTTCGTAAAACGAATGCTTGACCTAGATGCTGAATCTGCACGGGAATCTTTCAAAGAAATCAATCAAACTTATCCTATCCGAATAGTTCGTGACTTAGATGCTGCAAAAACATGGGTGAAAAGTAAAGCTCGGGGATCTGAACGGTACGGGCTCTTAGTTTCTTCAGCTGCCCAGAGATTAAAGCCTCTGGCTATCGATGTTAGGGTAGCGATCGATCCGATTCATTGGTTCTTAGATAACCGAGACGATACGCGTTCCTCCTATTATCTTGAAGATGCCGCCACCGAATTTCAAGTTCAAGGCCTTGAAGTCGATTGGGCAGTCGTGGTTTGGGATGCAGATTTTCGCTATGCCAATGGGCATTGGGATTATAAAAATTTCAAAGGCAGACGCTGGGAAAATGTAAGGTCGATGGAACGACAGCGCTACCTTAAAAATGCTTACCGTGTTCTCTTAACTCGAGCTCGGCAGGGCATGGTAATTGTGGTGCCCAGCGGTGATTCTCAAGATCCTACCCGCCTACCAGAGTATTATGATGAGACCTTTGCATATTTAAAAGCATTAGGTATTGACGAAATAAATTCTTAATAATTCTAGGTTTATAACTTTATTGGAATGAGCAATCTCACGCTCTGGCTCCGGCGGGGTTTGGATTCCTCGGCCTGTTCCCAGAGCTCCGCTTCTTCAAAGGCATCGCCCAACTCATAACCCGAAGCCGGCAAATATACCTGGTAAAAGTGCTTGCGTGCCTGCGCCAGGCGCATGCCTAGCAGCCAGGTCGGGTTGCGCTTCACCGTGATGCATCCATAAGTACCGGCAGGCAATTCCATCGCGGCCAGGCCCGGGGCTTTTGCCTTCGGTTCAACCTCTTCGCCGGTAAAGTAAGTAAACTTGCCTTCCGGGCCTTTCTTTCCGGTGATCGTTACGGATACATACGGATAGGCCAACCTGCGAATCCCATCCCGCGCGTCCGCAAAATCCTTTGCCAGTTTCTGCCCGTCCTTAAACTGCTCTATTTCGTTGGTTTCCAGGCTGAGCCCCAGAAAGTACCGCGGCATAGCCACCTGGATGATCTCAAAAGCAGGTAGTTTGGCATGGGTTAGAGACTCAATCACGCACCTCCCGGAAAGGCGGAACGGTATTCCAGAGGCCTCCCGCCTGGGAGGCCTCTGCAAACATTAAAGGCTATTTGAAGAGCAGCATGTAAACGATCTGGAAGACCAGAATGATGATCGCCGGCAGCCATTGGCGCTTAATCACACCAAAGCGGTCTTTCATCTCCAGCAGCGCCACCGGCACAATGTTGAAGTTAGCGGCCATGGGCGTGCACAATGTGCCGCAATACCCGCAGGTGAGCGCCAGCATACCCACGATGGTGGGGTTGGCACCCAGGGCCAGCACAAAGGGCGCGCCGATGCCAACCGTGATCACGGTGATGGCTGCAAAGGCATTGCCCATGATCATCGTGAACAGGGGCATCGCCAGGGCAAATACGATGATGCCCACATTGATGTTCCCCTCCGGGATGATGTAGCCAACATACTCGCTGATCACCTGGCCAACACCGGCCTTGGTGAAGATCGCACCCAGGCTGCCCAAGAGCATCGGCAGCATGGAAATTGGGCCAATCAGGCTCAGCATCCGCGCGCTGTCATCGAAGAAGGTTTTCACCTTGTTGTCGCGGTTCATGGCCATCAGGAAGAGGATCGCGAAAACCACACCAACGCCAACGCCCACCAGGGCGCCAAGCTTGGTGAAGATGGCAAAAATCAGAGCGAAAACACCAATGGAGAGCGAGGGGATAAAGATTTTGTTCCCCAGCTTCTGCGACATCTTTTCTGAATACGCCGGGTCTACAGGCTCGTTCTTACCGGGTTTCACCTGGCGCAGGATGGCGGGCAGACACATCAATAGTACCAAGGCGCCGTTCACCTTATTGGGTAAAAAGCGGCCAAAGGCCAACACGATGGCCAGGGAAAGCCAAAACACGGCTGTTCCGATACGCGCCTTGTTTTCTTTGTCCAGCAGGTTCTTGACGCCAACATAAGCCGTGATCACGCCCATCAGCATGAACAATACTTCGAGCAGTTTGGCACTTAAGGTCACTTCAGGGTTTGTGAAGTAAGTGATCATCTCATGCCTCTTTCTTGGGCTCGGTCACATCGGACTCGAGCGCGTTTTCTTTGTTCTCGTCGGAAGTGATGGCGGGGTCAGTAGAAACCATCGGTTCGTCCGCAACTTCTTTGGCTTCCTGATATTCCGGTTGGGGAAGAGCGCCGCCCGCACTGGCAGCAGCCATCGCCGGCCTGGCAGCCTGCGCGCCATAATACTTCTTCATCATCGCGTTATCGGCGATGAGCGTGTAAACAATGTAAGTCAGGGTGGCAAAAATAGCCACCGGGATTTCCACACGGGCCAGGTCCAGCAATTCCACGGTGTAGCCCAGATCGCGCAGGGTGGATTGCACCAAAAGCGCGCCGGAGCCGCCCACAAAGAGCACCTGACCAAAGAACCAGGTCACGTTCTCAGAACCAGCCGCGTGGCCTTTGATCGCCTCGTAATGCTCGGGGTCGGGTTCGTAGCCCTTGGCCTTGATCGCACCGTAGGCCATGGGCATGATCACCGGGCGAACAAAGCCTGCCACACCGCCAAAGCCTACGTTGAACGCGGCAAAGATCACGCGCATCACGGCATAAGTTGAGATCACACGGCCGGCTGTGGCGCTTTTTACCTTGGCGATCAACCGCGCGGCCGATTCGCGCAGGCCGTTCCGTTCCAGTGTACCCACTACCAACATGGTGACGATGAATATCCCCATGGAGCGGTTAGCTACAAAGCTTTGCCCCAGGGTCTCAAGCAACCCGTCCAGACCAAGGCCGCCGGTAAGGGCGGTAACGATCATTGCCAGTACAATGATCAGGATCGAGTCAAGCTTGAGTGCAAAACCGAGAATGACGATCAATACACCTAATAGCTTGATAAGCACAAAAACCTCCAATCAAATTTGATAATCAATAAAACACGCAGAAAACAATAAGTTTTACTCCTGATTCTGCTCCTTTCCTCCTTTTGAACCCCGGGTGCTGAAATAAATCGGGCGTTTGCGCCGCAGGGTCAATTGGGCTTTTTGGGCCCCCCATTGACGGTCATGAGCATGCACAACGCGTGCCGAGTCAAGCCAGTCGATCACGGCCAGATCGTGCAAGGCGTGTGCCTTGGTGCAGAGTTCCAGGTCCTTGCCCTGAGCGGTCTCGTCGCTCACCTCCGAGACAAAACTCACCGCGGTCACCCAGGGGTAACGCGCGGCCGCGTAGCGGTGGTCCGGGTCGTACGGGGAAGACACCCAATATGAAATCAGATCCTGAAAGTAATCCGCCGGGAAAAGGCGAGGCATCCAGGAATGGGCATACTTTTCAAAGCGGTCCTTCCAATCCGCGTTCAGGGCTCGAATCTCAGGGTCGCCGCGCATGGAGCGTGCCACCACGGCTTCCATGCCCTTGTTCACTGCCAGGTTTCCGGCAAAACGCTCATCCTTAACATGGAAGAAATACGCGTACAAAAGCGCGCGGGGCATCCAAAAACCCTTGAACCAAGGCGATGTATAACCGCTGAATTGCTGGTCCCATTCGTGGTCCGGCACGCCATGGTCATCGATCACGATATCCGGCAGGAATTCCCGCCAAACGCGGGTGAAAGCCAGGCACTCGGTGTGGATGGTGGCATCATCAAAATAGCCGTAAGCCATCTCCAGGCCCAGGGCGTTATAGCGGGCAACATGCAGCTTCCAGCGCGGGTTGTCCTGCTGCAGGCGGTAGTGCAGGGCTGCCCCGTCCGGGTTCTCGAAGGGCACGAATACGATGTTCAGCCTCTCGGGCAGATCAGCGTTTTTGGGGTCGCTCATTACAGCGCGCAGCACCTCAAAGTTGGCGTTAGTGCCTGACACTTCGTTGGCGTGGTGCCGGCCGTTGATGTAGAGCGTGGGTTGGTGTGTAAGCCACTTGCTGCGGGCCAGCCAGCCGCGGCGCCGCGGCAACACTTGGGTGGCATAGATGCGGCGCTCCTGGTAAGACAGGGCCACCGGCCAAACCCGCAGCCCGGGAACTGCCTTGAGCTGCTCCATGGTTTGCAGATATTGGTCATAACCCACCACCTGGCCGGAATGCAGATCCACTTCCGATATGCCAAGCGGTTTCCGCTTTTGCCGGGCAGGAGCCTTGGGAAGCTTCCACACCGGCAGTTTCCGCCCATTAAGCCTTAGCTCAACCTGGCTGATGCCTAAGGCCGCCGGGTTCTGGCTCAGGGCGCCTTTTTTCGCCAGGCGGCCAAACGATGTAATCACTTTAGCCAGCGCTTCCGGGCCGCGCAGGTCCAGGCCCAGGCTCAAGCCGTTCCGGCCATCCGCCAGGCTACTGGCAAGCACTTGCATTTCATCAGGCTCCGCCAGGCGCCTAATCCGCTGACCGTCCACCAGGATAGCCGGTTCATTGTCCAGCCGGTCAAAGATTTGGGCGGTAAAACGCGGCTTGCCTTTGCCCTTGCGGATGATGGGCAGGATCAATCCCGGGGCATTCAGGTTTTGTTTGCCATGCCTTAACCCGTATGTCCTAAAGTAATCCAGGGTTACAAAATACAGGTCCTCGTGCAAGGCATCCAGCGCCGAAATGCGATCGGTGCGGATACCCAAATCGTAATCCGGTTCGGAGGCTTCAATCGTGAATTGCAGGCTGGAAAATAGCGGTTGGTCCGTGGCCAGGGGATCGCGGCCAAGTTTGCCATCAATAAATTTTTGCAAAGCAGGCAGCACTTCTGCCTGGTACGCATCCCAGATCATTTCAAGGTCGGTGGGAATAGTCTCGTCCAGCAAAACTTCCCCTTCCCGGCTAACGCGTAAGTGGCCGGTACCGGGGTGCACCTTGCCTAAACCTTTGAACGCGTCCAGAAAAGGGCGCTCGCTCATGTAGGCCTTCAGGTCCTCCTGCAGCAGGCGCTGGCCCTTCTCATCCCGGGCAATCAGGCGGTAGCTGATGTCCTCTTCGCCTTCATACAAGGTAAAGCGAACCTTCTCCCGCGGCAGTTTGGTTTTAGCCTGGATCACATCATCAATGGGGTAAAGCTCCTGCAGCAGGCGTATGGGCATATCAAACCAAAAACTGGGGTCTTCGTCCCGGGCTGAGGAAAGGCTGGGGGTAGCGCCGCTTTCGCTGGGCCATTCGGTTTTGCCGGGCGGCAGAAAGGCCTTGAATTGGATCTCGATTTCAGCCAGGTTCAGCAGTTTGTTCAGCCGCGGGATGATCTCCTCATCCACCCAGGAAAAACCCTGCTTATAAGCGCTGATCAGCCTCACCCGGGGTTTCATCCCAGCTTGGCGCAGCATCCGGCGCAGGTCCCTGGCGGTCTCGCGTCGCTGGGCTTCGTCTTCAGACAGGGAGGCAAAAACCTCGACCCTGTCGCCTCTATGCAGTTTGGGCAGCACTTCCCTGCGCAGTGCTTCCGTCAAACGCTCCACTTCCCAGGGCAGGTCAAATTCTTTTTTCCAAACCTCTTTTTCGTCCTTGTGCGAAAGTAGAAACTTTTGCGGCAGCAGCCTGGTTTTCTGGTTTTGTTCACGTGCCTGTAAGTCAAAATGGCAGGCATACGCACGCGTTCCACTCGGCACAAAGGCCTTGGCATAGGCAAATTGACCGTCCGGGTTGGCCATTGCCAACCCGTTCTGGAAATGCGCCACCCAATCGGCCAGGCTAAAAGGCTCTTCCGTCCGCTGCCCTGGCAGGGCGATGGCAAGCATTTTGCGCACAAAAGCCGCCATTCCTGTTCCGCTGATTGTCAAAACCTGCCCATCCAGGCTCATCCTGGCAGGGCTTTTGCCGGGTTTAAAGCGAATCGTGCCCTGGCGTTTACTGCCCAAGAGCGGAAATTCATAAACCGTGCTTTGCGCCCCCAACACAGCAGCGATATCTGCCGCAGCGCAGGTACTATCCGAGTCCGCCGAGCGGGGCAGGCGCAAACCAACCCGGATGGCATCCGGCAGAAAATCGCCGTCTTCATCAGGTAGCCAGTTCCCGGGCAAGAGAAAACTATCCACACCCAGGGGGCGCACAGGGAAGCGGCTTGCTTCTAATATTGAATCGCTGCTGAAAACAATGGGTGCCTTAGCAGGGGTTTTAGCAGCTGGCAGCCGCCCGGGCAGATACCTGGCGGGGTTGCGCAAAAGCGCTTTGAGCAGGCGGCGACCCATGGATGCATCCGGCACGGAAAGGTGTAGCCGCCTCTCACCTTCCAGGCGCCAATCCGGTGCGATTCGGTCGATCACAATGCCAAAGCCATCTTTGGGGATATCCGCTTCCGGCCGGACCATCGGAAAATCCAGCGCCAGAGAATAAAAACCCAGAATGCCCGCCAGCTCCACCGCGAAACTCGCCTCAGCTTTACTGGGGTCCTCAGGTAAAACCAGATAGTAGTTGCCTTTAAATGGCATTGCTCGCTCCATCCTTGGTCAGCAGTCGTGGGATAAAACAAGTTCTGAGACAAAATGCGGTCGATCTAAGGCTGCAACCAGAATTAAAGTATACGTTCCCATACCCCCATAAGGGTCAAATTGCGCAAAATTGATGCTGAAATTCGGGTATTTTTATGATTCCTGAAATTTTTATGTCCGGATTTGTTGCTTTAAAACCTGCCTGGCGGTCATTTTTTGCTGATATCTTTGTCGTGATTGTCTGCCTTGTGGCCTTCATGGCATATAATTGGATTAACCATCGATTCACGGCCAAGGCCAGGCCCTTTGCCGAGCCTGAGGAGGAAAAATGAAGATCCTGATCACCGCTTTCGACCCCTTTGGGGGCGATGTTGTCAACCCAGCCCTCGAAGCCGTCAAACTGATCCGCCCGGAGCTTTTTGACGCCCAGATCATCAAACTGGAGATCCCCACTGTTTTCGGCAAGGCCATTGAAGTTACCGCCGCCGCGATGGCTGAACATCAGCCGGACGTGGTGCTGAGCATCGGGCAGGCTGGCGGACGCTTCGATATCACCCCGGAGCGCGTGGCCATCAACGTAGACGACGGGCGCATCGCGGACAACGCGGGCAATCAGCCCATCGATGAGCCCATCTTCGCGGATGGCGCCCCGGCTTACTTCAGTATGCTGCCGGTCAAGGCCATGGTGGAGAACATCCGCGCTGCCGGATTGCCCGCGTCGCTCAGCAATTCCGCGGGTACCTTTGTCTGCAACCACATCATGTACGGCGTGCTCTACCAGATCCACAAGCACTTCCCCGGCATGCGGGGCGGCTTCATCCATGTTCCCTTCATCCCGGAACAGGTTACCGGCCGGCCCAACACGCCCAGCATGGCCCTGAGCGACATCGCCAGAGCTCTGGAAGTTGCCGTGCAAACCATCATCGATACCCCTGTGGATATCAAAGCCGTTGGCGGCACAACCCATTAAGCCCACTTATCAGCGCTCAGACAGAAAAAACCGACCTCACGGTCGGTTTTTATTTTCATGAACTCAAACTTAAGCTCAATGCTTGCGCAGGAAGAGCCACAAGCCGCCCAGCAGCAGGCTCAGCAAGCCCAGCGCAGGCAATGCCACCATGTACCAAGCCGGGAAGCCCGCGCTCTCATTGCTTGCTTCAAGCGCGGCCGTCTGCGGCAAAGCCTCGGTTACGGGTTCAGAGGCGGTAAGGGGCGCGGCCGTAAAGACCGGTGCCGGGCTGGGGGAACTCCCGATCACCTGGCCACCCTCATCCAGGCGTAAGCCAAAGATGATCGGGTGGGCCGGGAAGTTCGCAGGTATGCTGCCTTGCACCAACGCCGCCGCTTCGGTTGGCAGAGGTAAGGGTTCCGGGATCGGGGTGATCGTTGGCTCCAGGTCGGCCGGCATCGTCGGTTCAGGTGCCAGTGCCGCGCTCAATTCTTCAGGGGCTGGTTCCGAGCTCAATTCTTCAGGGGCAGGTGCTGCCTCGGCACTGCTGCGGGTGCTCAGCTCGGTTTCCGGAGCTGCCTGAGCACTGAAAATAGCGTCCAGGTCCTCTGCCGGCAGGGCAGGCCGCGGCCCCAGGATGTTTGCCGTCGCGTGCTGAAGGTTGCTGCTGGCAGGCATGGCTGGCACTGCGGCATCCCGTCCGCCACCGATACCAGTCAGCATTCCGCCGCCCATCCCCCTCAAACCGCCGGTGGAATGCGCGGTTCCAAACCCGGGCACACCCTTCCAGTTGATCATATAGATTTTGGTGCCGGTCTCAGCCTCAAGCGCCGCGCTGCTTTCCGCGGGCAGGCTCATCGTTGCTGCCTCGGGGGCCATTGGCGCTTCTTTGACCGCCATTGGGATCGATTCAGCAGGGGCAGCAGCCAGGTCCGCGCTTGGCGCGGCCGCCGGCGGCATCAGCATCCCGCTGAAAAAGAGGGTCACCAGCATCAGCATGGAAGCCAGGGAGCCATAGCCAAACACAGGGGCCCAAAGGCCTTTGCGCTTGATCTGCCTGGCTTCCAGGGTGGTCAGGGTAAAGTTGCGCGGAACCTTGCGCACAGGCAGGCTGCGGTAAACCTTGCGCAGCTGGCGCTGCTCGGTGAGCAGGGCGCGCAGTTGGGGTTCGGCTTGCAGGCGCGCGGAAAAATCGGCCCGCTCCTTCTCAGAGAGCGCTCCGTCCATATACGCGCCAATCAACTCCATTTCAGAAGTTGAGATCAAGTCCTGCCTAGTCATTTTCATCCTCAGTTTCTAGACGGAACTTTGCAGGTAAAAGTTCCCCAAACCCGCGCAGGCATTCCTGCATTTTGGCCCTGGCACGGGCCAGCCGGCTCTTTACCGTGCCCATGGGGCAATCAATGGCCGCCGCGACGGTTTCATAGTCCTGACCGGTGATGTCCACCAGCACCAAGACCGTGCGGAACTTATCCTCCAGCCCCTGGATGCAGTGCTGAACGGCGGCTTCCACCTGGCGGTCGCTCATGCGCTCCTCTGGGCCGGCATCCGGGTCCTCCAGCCACGATGGCGATTCCATGGTTTCACCGTCATCGGTTTCCGGTTCCAGGGCAACGCTTGGCCGGCGTTTCTGGCGGCGCAATTCGTCGTAGCAGGCATTGGTGACGATGCGTAAAAACCAACTCTTAAATGAGCCTCCCCGGTAGCTGCGCAGTTTGCGATACATGGAGATCACGGCTTCCTGCGTTGCGTCTTCGGCTGCCGCAGGGTCTGCCATGATGCGGTAGGCAGTGTTATAAGCCAATTCCTGATAACTAAGCACCAGCAGGTTAAACGCGTCTAAATCGCCTTCCAGCGCACGCGAGATCGTTTGGGCTTCATCCATAGTCAGTTTTTGTTGCAAGAGTTAATCCACAGCAGATCAGTTTCAACCATATTGAATGAGACTTGCAACTTATTCATTCTACCTGTTAATAAAGCGCCATTGCGTTCAGGCTTACATCATCAGCCGTTTCTCAGTGAAAAAAAAGCCAGGCGAACCTGGCTTCGTAACTACTGAGCTTCCGGGGCATCCGCCTCCGCGGCGCCGGAGCCCGACTCCCGCAAATGCGGGAAGAGGATCACCTCGCGGATGGAGGCGTTATTGGTCAAAAGCATCACCAGGCGGTCAACGCCCATGCCAAAGCCGCCCGTGGGCGGCATGCCGTAGGCCAGGGCGCGCAGATAATCTTCGTCCATGGGGTGATGTTCTTCATCTTTTTCAGTGTATTCACGGCCCATTTCCAAAAAGCGCTGCTCCTGTTCCATGGGGTCGTTGAGTTCACTGAAGGCATTCCCAAGCTCCATGCCAGCCACAAAGATCTCGAAGCGCTCGGTCATTTGCGGCTTGCCGGGCACCTGTTTGGCCAGCGGCGACACATCGCGCGGGTAATCGCACAGGAAGGTAGGCTGGATGAGCTTGGGTTCCAGGTATTCTTCCTGAAGCTGGCTGACCAGCTTCCCCCAGGGGGCGGCTGGGTCATACTTCATGCCTTTTGCGTCCATCCAGGCGGCCAGCTTATCAAAACTGTCCAGTTCGTAGATATCCAGGCCAAGCTGTTCAAGCAAACCGTCGCGGATGCTCAGGCGCCGCCAGGGCGGCGTGAGATCCAGCTCGTGGCCGCGGAACTTTAGTTTTTGGGTTCCCGCCACTTTTTGGGCCGTGAACGAAACCATGCGCTCAACCAGGTCCATCACCTTGTGATAGTCGGCATAGGCCATGTAAAACTCTAGCTGGGTGAACTCGGGGTTGTGCTTAAAGGACACACCTTCGTTGCGGAAATCCCGCCCGATCTCGTAAACCCGCTCCATCCCGCCGGCGATCAGGCGTTTGAGGTAGAGCTCAAAACTGATGCGCAGGTAAAGCTGCTGTTTGAGCTGGTTGTGATAAGTAGTAAACGGCCGCGCGGCGGCACCGCCGTAAATGGGCTGCAGGATGGGTGTTTCAACTTCAATAAAGCCTTCGCCGTCCAAAAATTCCTGCAAGGCGCGCACCGTTTTGGCGCGCAGTTTGAAGGTTTCGCGTACCTGGGGGTTCACAGCCAGGTCTACATAGCGCTGGCGGTACCGGGTTTCAGGGTCGGTAAGCACGCTGTGCCGCACGGTCACCCCATTGAATTGCTCGTCCTTATCGGCCGGCAATGCCAATAGAGCCTTGGCCAGCATCTTAAAAGCACTGACCTGCAAAGTCACTTCCCCCCGGCGGGTGCGGAACATCGTTCCCCGGGCTTCAATGAAATCGCCCAGGTCGAAGTTGCGGGCAAAGGCATCCAGCTGCTCCTGCCCTAACTCGTCCACGCGGAAGAATAACTGGACCTTGCCAGAACCGTCTTCAATGTGCGCGAAGCTGAGTTTGCCCATATTGCGGATGGCACGGATGCGCCCGGCCAAAGTTACCTCCACCGGTTCAGCGCTCCCGGCCACCTCTGCTGCCTCAAAAGCCGCGATGGCTTCCTGGCTGCTGGTATCGCGTTCTGAGAGAATGGGGTAGGGCTCAAGGCCTTCAGCGCGCAACCGGCGGGCCTTCTCCAAACGGTTCATTTCAAGTTCCGAGAATTCTTCTTCAAGCATGCTTCCTCCGCTTAAAAAAAGCCCCACCCTTGAGGTGGGGCCGTGGTTCAAAAAGACATTACTCTATTTTGACGATCTGCACCGTAAAGGCACCACCCGGGGCTTCCACCTTTACCTTATCCCCTTTTTTGTGGTTCAGCAGGGCGCGTCCAAAGGGCGACTCATTCGAGATGCGCGCGCGTTTGGGGTCTGCCTCGGCTGGGCCGACGATCATGTAAGTTTCAGGTGCGCCATCGCCTTCCTTGATGGTAACTTTGCTGCCTACCTGAACCGTACCGCGTTGGTTGTCTTCATCGTCAATGATCTGGGCGTTGGCCAGTAAAAGTTCAAGGTCTTTGATGCGGCCCTCGACAAAGGCCTGTTCGTTCTTCGCGTCTTCGTATTCGGCGTTCTCGATCAGTTCGCCATCTTCCATGGCTTCCTGCAAGCGCCGGGCTACTTCGCTGCGTTTTTCATTGCGCAGGTGCTCGAGCTCCTGCTCCAATTTGTCGAAACCCTCGCGGGTGAGATACGAGCTTGGCATTTCTTGATTCCCTCTTCGTGATAATAAGGCCCAGCCATTTGGCCGGGTTAACACAAAACGCGTACCCGAAGCAGTTTTGCCTCTTCGACGCGGGAAGATTATACCATAAGTTAACATTTCGCAAGCCCGGGTAAAAATGCCTTCAACACTGTATTCAGCGGCCCACGCAGCGGCCAAGTACCGTATAATCCCATTAATAACCACGAGAGGGGCTGCTGCGTTCATTTCGTAGTTCACAGGAAGATCATGCCATTCGATTTAGAGAGCCTGGAAGCTTTTTTGATCCGCGCGAAAGCGCTCACTTACGCCAGCGATGGTCACCTGGCAGCCCCCAGCCGCAAAGGCGCGATCGACCGCATCTTTCAGCAGGGCAGCTTTGTCTACCGCGATTCGCTCTTTGATGGTCAGATGGCCATCGGACAGGAGATGGTCTGGTTTGAAGACCTGCCCATTTGGGGCGAAAACTATTACGGCCAGATCCACCGGCCGGATTTGATCAGCACCGAGATGCTGGATCAGATCCTGCGCCGGAGCATGGAGCATATGTACCACGAGCTGCGCTTCCTGGGCGCGTACCGGCAAGAATATGAGGGCTACGTTTACCTGGATACAAACACCGGGGACATGAATCAGTTTCAGGGCCTGCAAGAGATCACCAAAAATGGGAAACAGGTCTTTACCATGTATTACCATGGCGGGAGCATTGCATGAGCCCGGAACCACACCTCGTCCAGCCAGACCTCACTGCCCTTGAAAGTTTTATCCTCAAAGCCAAATCGGTAAGCGGCCGCGTGAGCGATGCAAACATGGCTCAAAACCAGCTTGGCGCGCTGGAATGTGTTTACACCGAGGGCCTCTACACCTTCCATGGTTCATACTTTGGCAAGGTTGACCAAATCGGCCAGGAGCTCATCTTCTTCAAAGATTCCCCCATCTGGGGAGCCAACCACTACGCCAAATTGATCGATAAACAGGCTTTCAGCCTGCGAAAGGCAGAAGAGGTCGTAGCAGTCAGCCGCTCGGCTTGCTATTACCAGGAACACCGTTTTCTGGGCCGTTGGCATTATGAAGTGGATGGTTACAGCTACGAAGATGACAACAGCGGGGATGTCCGCTTTTTCCAGGGTATGCAAACCATCTCCGATGGCGAAAAATTGCTTTACCTCATTTATTATCACGGCGGCCTCATCGAGACTGCTTTGGTAGAATCCTGATCAGGAGGCGCCGATGAGTATCCTTAATGCTATCTTCGGGGAGCCCGAGATCCGCGCTCTGGACCGTGAACGGAAGACCGAGATCAACAACCTGATCGAACGCTTGCTGATCATTGGCAAGCAGGACGACTTTCTATCCGTCACCCCGGGCGGCCCCTTTGACCACCAGTGCCACCACCGTGAGGCAAAAGAGATCGGCCGGCGGGTCAATGCTATTGGCGGAGTGCCGCTCATGGAAGCCGTGCGCAACGTGATCAAGCGCAAGCTTAAAGCCGTGATGGCTGAACACCTGGACCACGCCTGGAAGGGTGTTGGGGATTGGCAGGCATAGAACCGCTTGCCCGGCTTGGAGATTAACCGGGTTTAACCCAACTAAAACCGTTTTTTCAAAGCCCATTAATCGCCTGTTGAGCCCCAGGCAAGATAATTGAGACGTATGCTGGAAAAAGATTCTCCTTCCCGCAAAGACCCTGCTGAGCGCCAGGCTGCGCCAAACCCTCAAGCTTCCCCCTACCGCATCCTCTTTATCTGCGGATCCCTCAATCAAACAACGATGATGCACAAGGTGGCGCGCAATTTTCCGCCTGAGCAATGTTTTTTTACACCTTACTACGCCACCGGCTTCCTGGGTTGGCTGGCCCGTCTAGGCGCGCTTAACTTTTCGATCTTGGGCGGAAGGCACAGACGCGCCTGCCTGCGTTACCTGCGTCAGCAACACCTCCAGGTGGATTTGCACGGCCGCAATGGGCCCTACGACCTGGTGGTCACCGGTTCGGATGTAATCATGCCATCCAACATCCGCCGCTCACGGGTGCTGCTGGTACAGGAAGGCATGCTGGAGCAGGAAAACTGGGCTTTCCCCCTGGTACGCTACTTTGGCTGGCCGCGATTCCTGGCCAACACGGCTGCCACCGGCCAATCCAAGGCTTACGACCTGTTCTGCGTTGCCTCGGAGGGCTATCGCGAGCATCTGGCTTCGCGCGGCATCGACCGCTCTAAAATGGTGGTCACCGGCATTCCAAATTTCGATGACGCCGCCAGCTATCTGCAGAATGATTTTCCGCGCAAACACTACGTGCTGGCGCTTACTTCCTCCATCCGCGAGACCTTCGGTCATGATGACCGCGATGCTTACCTGCGCAAAGTACAGGAACTGGCCAGGGGACGCGATGTGATCTTTAAACTCCACCCCAATGAAGACCCCCATCGCGCCATTTCAGAGATCAGGCGTTACTTCCCCCACGAATCCATCCTGCTTGGCGGTGACGCGCATGCCATGATCGCCAATTGTGACCTGCTGGTGGCCCAAAACTCGTCCGCCATCTTTACTGCCTACACACTTGGCAAGGAAGTTTATTCCTACCTGGATGAAAACCGGACCAAAGCGCTGCTGCCCCTGCAGAACCGCGGCACTTCGCACCTACGCATCGCCGAAGTAGCGCGCAAACTTCTGCAAACACCGCTGCCAGTGCTGCGCGGACAAAAACCCAGCCGCGGCAGCGCCTGGAACCCCCGGCGCAGTACCAACCCCTTCGACAGCCAGGCCTGACACCTTAATCCCAGATGCCCACCTGAGGCCTCCGCCAGGTGCTTTTTCAGGTCCGCGCACCCGGTATACGATATAATCCCTCTAAATCATCCACAAAAACGAGGTAACCCATGAGTCACGATTGCACCAAGAAAGAGATCATCGTTTGCGAAGACGCCCCCAAGGCTTTAGGCCCCTATTCCGCCGCGGTTGCCACCGGCTGCCTGGTTTTTGTCTCCGGTCAGTTAGGCCTGGACCCCGCCACGGGCGATTTCGTTCCCGGCGGCGTTGAAGCTCAGGCTCGCCAGGCTTTCAAAAACATCAAAGCCCTCCTTGAAGCAGCTGGCAGCGGTTTGCCGTACATCGTTAAAGCCACCGTCTTCCTCAAGGACATGGCCGATTTTGCCGCCGTGAACGCGGTTTACGCCGAGCACTTCACCGGTGATTTCCCCGCCCGCTCAGCGGTGCAGGTTTGCGCCTTGCCCAAAGCCGGCCTGGTAGAAATTGAAGTCATTGCCGTGCGTCCCAAAGGAGACGAGAAGGGCTGCTGTCACTAGACCCCAGACGGTATGACCCCCAGAGTTTCCGTCATCGTTCCCTGCCGGAACGAAGCTAAAACCATCCACCTGCTCCTCGATGCCCTCCTGGAGCAGGGTTTTCCATTGCAGGACATGGAAGTGGTGATTGCCGACGGGCTTTCCGATGACGGCACCATTGAAGCCATTTCCGCCTTCCAGGCCCGGCACCCCCAACTGGCTCTCAAAGTCGTTCAAAATAAAAAACGGGTGATCCCCAGCGGTCTGAACCGCGCCATTGAGGCCGCCCGGGGCAAGTACATCGTACGCATGGACGCCCATTCCGTGCCGGAACCCCATTATGTGTCACGCAGTGTGGCCGCGTTGGATGCGGGCATCGCCGAAAACGTGGGCGGCGTTTGGCAGATCCGCCCCCAAAACCATGGCTGGGCGGCCCGCAGCATTGCCGCCGCTGCCGCAAGCCCGGTAGGCGTTGGCGACGCGCAGTACCGCTATAGCAGCACCGCTGCCTATGTAGATACCGTGCCCTACGGCGCCTACGCCCGCGATTACATCCAATCCCTCGGCGCCTACGACGAAACACTGCTCAGCAATGAGGATTACGAACTTAATACCCGCATCCGCCAGGCTGGCGGCCGCGTTTGGATGGACCCCGCCATCTCCTGTGTCTATTTTGCCCGGGCTACCTTCGCGGATTTAGCCCGCCAATATTGGCGCTACGGCTTTTGGAAAAACCAGATGCTCAAGCGTTATCCATCCACCTTGCGCTGGCGCCAGGCACTGCCCCCGCTCTTTGTTCTGGGAATCCTTTTTCTGCTCTTGCTTGGCTTGTTTTGGCGCCCCGCCTGGATGGTTCTAGCCTTGGGCCTGGCTTTCTATCTCCTGGTACTCCTGGCAGCCGGAGTGGCGCTCGCCCTCAAAAAGAGGGATATACTATTAGCTGCGGGCGTGCCCCTGGCTATCATCACCATGCATTTTTCCTGGGGCACTGGCTTTTTGGCCGGCCTTTTTGCCAGGTCCGCGCAGAGGCGTGCCTGAACGCTATGGAAAAAAACGCTCAACCTGTCCGCCACATCCGCTTTCAAGCTTCGGAACAGCGATTCCTGCTGCTCTTGGGAGACCTGCTCTTTGCCTATCTGGCACTTTTTGCCGCCCTCTACATCTGGGCGCTCAGCGATGGTTCCCTGCATTTTTCGATGCAGTTCCTGCGGGAGCGGGTGCCAGGATGGTTCTACTTCCTGCCTCTCTTCTGGCCGCTTTTCCTGGTGGAACTTTACGACCTAAGCAAAGCCGGAGACACACGCACAACGCTCAAGACCGTTGGCCTGGCCACTCTTTTGGCCGGCGGGATCTACCTGATGGTTTATTTCATCCTGCCCCGCGCGGCCATGCCCCCGCGCCTGGGCGCCGCCTTCTTTATCATCCTGGTCGGGCTCTTTACGCTCGCCTGGCGTTTGGTTCAGGTGCGCCTCTTCTCAGCGGTGAGCCGGCAGCGCAGGGTGATCATCGTCGGCGCTGGCAAAGCCGGCACCGCCCTGGTGGATGAGATCACCAATCAAAAAGTGCCGCCTTTCAATTTATTGGGTCTGGTGGACGATGACCCGGAAAAGCAAGGCACCCGCATCTCGGGCAGCCCAATCCTGGGTAATTACGCCATCCTCAACCGCCTCATCGAAGACCTGGATGTCACGGATCTCATCCTGGCTATATCCAACAAGATGAACCACGGTATGTTCCAAAGCATCCTCCTGGCTCAGGAATCGGGCATCAACCTCACCACGATGTCCGAAGCCTATGAGGAACTGACCCACCGCGTGCCGATCAGCCTTCTTGAGTCGGACTGGGTCATACGCGCCTTTCTGGATAAAACCCCAACCGGCGCCTTTTACCGGCTGTTGAAACGGGCGATGGACGTTTTGGGCGGCCTGGCGGGCACCATCGTCCTGGGTCTGCTCTACCCGCTGATCTCCGCGGTCATCCACATGGATTCCAAAGGCCCCGCCATCTACAGGCAGGAACGCCTGGGCCTGGGCGGCCGGCCGTATATGATCTATAAATTCCGCACGATGAAAGACAGCAAAGACATGGCCCGCGAAGGCCTGGTCACTGCTACCAACGACCCGCGGGTCACCCGCGTGGGCAAGTTCCTGCGCCGCTCGCACCTGGACGAATTGCCCCAGATGATCAACGTCCTGCGCGGAGAAATGAGCCTGGTGGGACCCCGGTCCGAACGCACTGAGCTGGTGACGGTTTTTCAGAATATCGTGCCCTTTTACCGCGCGCGCATGCTCACCAAGCCAGGCATCACTGGTTGGGCGCAGATCAACCAACCCTATGCCGAGACCATCGAAGAAACGGCCATCAAGCTGGAATACGACCTTTATTACATTCAGCACGCCAATATCCTGATGGATTTCAACATCCTGCTGCGCACTTTCGGAGCTGTATTCGGCTTCAAGGGGCGGTAAATATGCATGCAGACCAGCAGGCCCCTGCGCCCGATTTCATTCGCGCGGCCTACCCCAACGCGCATATTCTCCAGTTACCGGAATGGGGGCAGTTCAAAAGCGCCTTTGGCTGGCAGCCTGTGCTGGTTACCGCGGAAAACGCCGCGGCCCAGGTTCTCTTCCGCCGCCTGCCGCTGGGGCTCTCCATCGCCTACCTCCCCAAGGGCCCCCTGGGCACAAACTGGCCGGCTCTCTGGCCCAGGATCGATCAGCTTTGCCGCGAAAAAGGCGCCATATTCCTCCAGGTTGAGCCAGACCTCTTCGAACCCCTGCCCGCGGATTTTGCAGCCCAATTGGATGCCGGCTTTACGGCGGAAGCCCAAACCATCCAACCCCGGCGCAGCATATTGGTGGACCTGCGGCCGGAGGAAGAAGCCATTCTGGCGGCGATGAAACAAAAGACCCGCTACAACATCCGCCTGGCGGTCAAACATGGCGTTCAGGTTCGTGAAAGCAGCGATGTCGCAGCCTTTCACCGCCTGAGCGAAGTTACCGCCAGCCGGGACGCGTTCTTTGTGCATGGCCTGGAATACTATCAAAAGGTCTACGGCCTCTTTGCCCCATTGGGTGAATGCGTACTTTTGGAGGCCTGGCACGAGGAAAAACTGCTGGCAGCGCTCATGCTCTTTCTGCGCGGCGAACGCGCCTGGTATTTTTACGGCGCCTCAGATGACAGCAGCCGCAACCTCATGCCCACTTACCTCCTCCAGTGGGAGGCGATGCGCCTGGCCAGGGCTCGCGGCTGCCAAACCTACGACTTATGGGGCATCCCGGATGCGGACGAATCCCAACTGGAAGCGGAATTCACTCAGCGCAGCGATGGCCTCTGGGGTGTTTACCGCTTCAAACGCGGTTTCGGCGGCCAGGTCCTTCGCAGTGCGCCGGCCTATCTTAAGGTGTATAAACCATTGCTTTACCGGGCATTCCAGTTCTACCGCGCCCGGCGCAAGGCAGGTGCCGATGCGCCGGCTTGAGCAGATAAATTCCCAAACCTGGCAGGAAATCTTGCTGCGCCTGCCCCAGCCCCACATCCTCCAAACCTGGGAATGGGGCCAGATCAAACGTCAGAACGCATGGACGCCGCAGTTCTACATCTGGGGCGATCAGGCCAGCCCCCGCGCCGCGGCCTTGCTGCTCACCCGCCAAATGCGCGTTCTGCCTGGCTTGAGCCTCAAGGTGATCTACTGCCCCAAGGGGCCTACGCTGAATTGGGCAGACCAAGCGCTCGCGGAAAGCGTCCTGGCGGACCTGGAAGCACATGCCCGCAGGGAAAAGGCGATCTTTATTAAAATCGACCCGGATATCGTCCTCAGCACCGGCCAGCCCGGCACGGATGTGGAGGCCAGAACAGAGACTGGTACGGCGGCCCAGGGCACGCTTGGCCGGCGCGGCTGGCAATACTCCACAGACCAGATCCAATTCCGCAACACCGTGGTCCTCGACCTCAGCGCCAGCGAAGATGAGCTGCTGGCGGCCATGAAACAGAAAACCCGCTACAACATCCGCCTGGCCCAGCGCCGGGGCGTGACCGTGCGCGAAGCCGGCCTGGAGGAATTACCGCAAATTTACACCATGTATGCTGCCACTGCCGTCCGGGACGATTTTGTGATCCGGCATGAGGCCTATTACCTGGAACTTTGGCAGCGTTTTTACACCGCCGGAATGGCGCGTTTTCTCATCGCGGAATTCGAAGGTGAACCAGTGGCTGCCCTGGTGATGCTGCATTTTGCCGGAATTGCCAGGTATTTTTACGGAATGTCCACCGAAAAAGCCCGCTCCCATATGCCCACTTACCTCCTGCAATGGGAAGCCATCCGGCTGGCCAAAAACCTGGGCTGCCAGACCTACGATTTTTGGGGCGCGCCGGAGGTCTTGGACGAAAGCGACAGCCTCTGGGGGGTTTACCGCTTCAAAGAAGGATATAGCGGCCTTTTCATGCGCACCCTGGGCGCCTGGGATTATGCCAGCCGGCCACGGGTTTACCGCCTCTACACCAGCCTCCTACCCCGCCTGCTTGACCTCATGCGCAAGCGCGGCAAGGATGCCAACCGCCAAAGGAGTATCGAAGAATGACCGACCGTATCAAACTGGCTCACCTGCCTACGCCCATCGAACCCCTGCCCCGCTTGAAACGCCTCCTGAACGGGCCCGACCTCTGGATCAAACGTGATGACCTCACCGGCCTGGGGATCGGCGGCAACAAAACCCGCAAACTGGAATTTTTGGTGGGCGATGCTCTGGCCAAACACAGTAAAACCCTGGTCAGCGCCGGTGCAGTGCAAAGCAACCATTGCCGGCAGGTGGCTGGCGCCGCGGCGCGCCTGGGCCTGGACTGCACCCTGGTGCTCACCGGGGCTGAGCCCAGCCAGGTACAGGGCAATTTGCTCCTGGACCGCCTAAGCGGTGCCCAGACCGTCTTTGTGCCCACCCGGGACCTGCGGGATTCAACCTTGCAGGCCACCGTTGAGCGCCTGGAGGCCGAAGGCAAACGGCCTTACCTCATTCCCTATGGCGGTTCAAACGCCATCGGTGCCATGGGTTACGCCCAGGCCATGCACGAGCTTAAAACCCAGCGCTTTGATTTCGATTGGATCGTTTTCGCCACCTCTTCCGGCGGTACCCACGCCGGGCTGATCTTTGGCGCCCATGAAACCGGCTTTA
>DHPL01000027.1:43923-46424 GCA_002407905.1 Anaerolineaceae bacterium UBA5365 | reverse complement strand
GAAGGCGTGGCCCTCTTTGCCCGCCACGAAGGCATGCTGCTGGACCCGGTATACACGGGGCGGGCTGCTGCCGGGCTCATTGATCTGGTGCGCAAAGGTTTCTTTAAACCGGAGGAAAAGGTGCTCTTCTGGCATACAGGCGGCACGCCGGCGCTCTTTGCCGAACCCTACGCCCAGGCTTTGGCTAAGGCCTGAGCCCCTGCCGGGAACCCAGAAAAAAGCGGGGCTTCATGCCAGGCCCTCGGCCTAAGCGCTGGCGCTTGGGCAGGTGCCCGGCAAGCTGGCGATGCTATAATCCAGCAGGAATACCTGATGAATATCGACATCCGGGCGACAGTGATGATGGTGGGCATTTTGGCCGCTGCCTTCGCGTTGTGGATGCTGAGCCGCAGCTACAAACTAGCCAAAAGTGCCCGGCGCTTGCCCTTCTTTTTTAAGAAGCGCGAGCAGCGTGAACGCGCCTTAAGGCTGGTAATTGGGGCCATCCTGCTGGGACTGCTTTCTGTTTCCAGTTTTACCTGGGGCGAAACCATTGCCTACCGCCACTTTCCGCCAACACTCACGCCATCGCTCACCCCTACCATCACGCTTACCCCCACAATCACGCTAACGCCCACCATTACGCTCACGCCAACCCTCACCAACACGCCCAGCGTTACTAACACCCCACATATTCCCCAGGAGATCGCCACCCAATTCGAGGCCATCGTCACCCCCAACCCTTACCTGGTCTTCAGCCCCCTCTCCATCGCCTTAAAAACCGACGACGCGCACCAATGCGTAGACCCGGCCATCGAGTTTGAAAACCCGCTCACCACCGTGTATGCCTGTTATTCCTACAATAATATGGATGACGGAGTGCAGTGGAGCGAACTCTGGTACCGCGAGGATCAGCTGATCAAATCCTCCACTGGCCGCTGGAACGGCGGTACCGGCGGTTACGGCATCACCAGCCTGGAGCTGCCCACACAGGATTGGCTGCCCGGCAGCTACCAGGTGCAGTTCTTCGTGGGCGAAGCCTGGATTGTTTCAGGGCATTTCAGGGTGCTGGGCTATCCCCCGACCAACACGCCTACCATCACCCCAACGCCTACGCGCACGCCCACCTTTACGCCGACCCCCAGCCACACGCCAACGCCCACGCGTACGCCTTTGCCCACGGCAACGCCGGTACCCAGTTCCACCCCTCGTCCCAGCCCAACCCCCTAATGGGGCGATTGCCCAACCAGACTAAAGCAGCGTTTTTAATTCAATAATTCAGTTGCACAGCCTTGGGTTCGGCCATCGCCGCCGCGATCTGGGCAGCAACACCGGCATTATTCAGCAGCAAGGCAATATTAGCCTCAAGGCTTTCGCCATCACTCAATTCCGCCACCTTTGCCAGCAAGTAGGGGGTCACTTTATTGCCTTTGATGCCGTCTTTTTCACTGGCTTTCAAGGCCTTTTCCACCACTTTTTCAACTTCGGCGTAGGGCATGGCGTGCTCTTTGGGAGGCGGCACCACCACCAAAATCCCGCTGCGTAAGCCCAGGCCCCAATGCGCCTGGGCGATCTCGGCCACTTCTTCCGGCGTATCTGCCCGCAGTTCCAAAGGCAAGCCACTGTCCACGGCATAGAAAGCCGGCAGATGGTCTGTACCGTACCCGATCACCGGCACTCCCTGTGTTTCCAGGTACTCCAAGGTGCCCGGCAGGTCCAAAATGGCTTTTGCCCCCGCGCACACCACCAGCACCGGGCTGCGCCCCAGCTCCTGGAGGTCCGCCGAAACGTCCATCGCGTTGCCGCGGTGCACTCCCCCAATTCCGCCGGTGGCAAAAACATTGATGCCGGCTTTTTGGGCAACGAACATCGTTGCGGCAACGGTGGTTCCCCCGCTGGCGCCTTGGGCTATGCCGGCGCCGAGGTCGCGCAGGCTCAATTTACGCAAGCCCTGGGCCTGGGCCAATCCTTCCAGTTCATTGGCCTCCAAACCCACCCGCAGCCGGCCTTCCAGCATGGCGATGGTGGCTGGCGTTGCGCCGCGGGCTTGCACGGTCTGCTCCATACGCACCGCCATATCCAGGTTTTGCGGCCAGGGCATCCCATGCGTGATCACGGTCGATTCCAGGGCTACCATCGGTGCCCCGCGCTTTAACGCGCTGCGCACCTCCGCCAACACCTTCACTGGCGCTTTGCGCGCCTTGGAAACTCTGATCACCGGACCTTCATTTTTGTCTCGCATGCTGCCTCCGTGGCCTTATTTTACAACCAGTAGCTGCTGAGGGCTGCCCTGTAGAAGGGTACAATAGCCCCATGGAAAAGAACCTCATCCCCCGTCCGCCCAAGCGCTGGGTCGTTAGCCCGCGCGTCCCATCCGATATCTCCGCAGAGCTGCGTGCTCATTCACCGCTATTACGCCAGTTGCTTTTTAACCGCGGGCTGGAAGATGCCCAAAGCGCGGAGGCTTATGTAAGCGGCCAAACTTATACAGCCACAGACCCCTTCATGCTCAAGGATATGGA
>DHPL01000027.1:4597-43672 GCA_002407905.1 Anaerolineaceae bacterium UBA5365 | reverse complement strand
GTGTACATCCCCAATCGCTTCGATGAAGGCTACGGCCTGAATCTGGAAGCCATCCGTCAGCTTAAAGAAGAGGGAACGGACCTGATCATCACCGTGGATTGCGGGGTGCGCTCGGTGGAAGAAGTGCGATTGGCCCGCGATTTGGGCATGCAGGTCATCGTGAGCGACCACCACGAGGTCGGCGCTGAGCTGCCCCCGGCCAACGCGGTGCTCAACCCCAAACAGCCCGGCGATCCCTACCCCTATAAAAAGCTTGCTGGTGTGGGGCTGGCTTACAAACTGGTGCAAGCTTACCTGCAAACCTGGCCGAGTTCCGGTATTGAAGCAGACCACTGGCTGGAATTGGTGGCGCTTGGAACCATCGCGGATGTCGCCCCCCTGGATGGCGAGAACCGTTATTTGGTCAAACAGGGTTTGCGGCAGATGCGCGCCACACAGCGCCAGGGCCTCTATTCCCTCCTCCAGGTAGCGGGCAGCGCCCCTGAGAAGGTGGAAGCAGGAACGATCGGTTATGTGATTGGGCCGCGCCTGAACGCTGCGGGCCGCCTGGATAGTGCGCTGGCTGCCTTTGAACTGCTGACCAGCACGGACCTCTTCCAGGCAGGCAGCCTGGCCCAGCAGCTGGACCAGCAAAACGCCGACCGCAAAGACATGACCCAAGAGATCCAAACCCAGGCCCTGCAGGCCGCGATGGCCGACCCGGACGCCCTGTTGATTTTTTCAGCCTCGCCTGAGTTTAACGAAGGCGTTATCGGCCTGGCAGCATCCCGGGTGACCGAGACGATGTACCGGCCCTCGATGATCGGGAATGATGACGGTAAACGTGTGAAAGCATCCTGCCGCTCGATCGCTGAATTTCACATCACGCACGCGCTGGACCGCTGCTCCGACCTGCTTGAAACCCACGGAGGTCACTCGGTGGCCGCCGGCTTCACGGTAAAAAAGGAAAACCTCGCGGCCTTTCTGGAACGGATGAATGAGATCGCGGCCGCTGAGCTGGGCCATTTGGACCTCAAGCCCGTCCTGGTGATCGACTACGAAGTGGCTTTGGACAAACTGCGCCCGGAGCATATTCCCGGCATCTTTGCCGATGTAGCCGCCCTGCAGCCGACTGGGAACAGCAATCCGGACGCGCTGTTCTGCTCCCGTGGGCTCACGGTGAAACGCGCTCACGCGGTTGGCGACGGCCAGCATCTCAAGCTGATTTTGCAGGCGGGGAAACACGAATACGACGCAATCGCTTTCCGGCAAGGTTACTGGCTGGAGCGGATGCCCGAGAAGCTGGACATTGCCTATACCTTCGAGACCAATACCTATCAGGGCCGCACCACGATGCAGCTCAAAATTGAGGACATTAAGGCAAGCGAAAATTGATTAATCAGGCAGCAGGATGAAATGGCGCTGATCTTCGAGCACCCGGCCATCCTGGTATCCCTGCCGTGACCCAGCCCGTAATTCCACTGCTTCGGCGGCGGTATTGGCTTCCCGCAGGGCATTGGCCAGCTCAAGCATGAAGGCCCGCAGTGCCTGGCCCGCATCCCACCCATAGCGGTAAGTAAAGAAACCCTGGTTGCGTACCAGATAGGCTTCAATAGAATCTAAAGCCTTGACCACCGCGGACATGGAACGTTTTTTCTCAGTGCCCTGGTAAAGAACTCCCACCGGCATGCTCAGGTTCAACTTAAAAGATTCAAGGATCACATCCGAAAAAAGCATTCTGGCGAATGTCTGCGCGCCAAGGCTGGTCAAATCCAGAACAACCAGCTCGGGTTGCAGGCTGAGGGAATAATTGGAACTGGTGATCCTCGTCCCCCGCTCTTCAGGGGTGAGCAGGCTCTGGATGCGCTCCAGGGTCAGGTTGGCATACGCCTGCATTTCGCTGCGCGCTCCGCTCAGGTTCGCGCTGGGTTCCAGGGCAGGAATGGGTTTTCCAAGCTTCATCACAAAGCGCGGCCGTTTGAGACGCAGCACATTGGAAAGCGCGCCTTGCATACCGCTGAATCCAATCGGCACCACCGGCGCCCCGGAGCGCTGCGAGAGCATCGCCACACCTATATGGGCGTGGGTTTCGGTTTTCTCCCAGGTTCCGCCCTCAGGGAAAATGCCGATCACGCCATCCTGGGCCAGCACATCCAAACCAGCTTTGAGGGCTTTGCGGTCAATGTTGCCTCGGTTGACTGGAATGAAGCCGTAAGCTTCGGTGATTGAATTAACGCCGGACTCGAAAGGCAGATCCCCTGCCCCAAGAAATTCCACCTGCCTGCGGGGAAAAGCCGCCATCAGCACTGCTTCAACAGTACCTACATGGTTGGCAGCCAAAATCACCGGGCCTTCTGCCGGAATCTCCTCCAAACCGTGGATCTCGGTCCGCGAGAGTAAGCGGATGATTAGCCTGGAGAGCCCGCGCAGCAGTGCCCGCGCGAAAACGCGGCGGGGATAAGGGATGGATTTTGCTTCTTCTGCAGCCATAGTTATTAAAGGAAAAGTGCCCCCACGGGAATTCGAATCCCGGTTTTGGCCTTGAGAGGGCCACGTCCTGGGCCGCTAGACGATGGGGGCATCGCGAGGCTAAATAATATCATAATTCCATATTTCCAAACACAATTCGTTTAGGAATCCCAGAGCTATTCATTCAGATCAAAAACCAAGCCCCGCGCCTGGCCTTTTACCTTCATCTAGTTCCATCCTTTTCCCTTTGGTGATTAATCCAGCTCCCGGCAGGTTCAAGTTTGTAATTGCCAATAATACGAGTTTGCGATAATTCAGGGCTTTCGTGCATTAACTCATTAGAAAGCCAGTTCAGGCTAAATCGAAAGGAAATGATGAACACGAAAAAGATTGCATTGTTGATTGGAGCTCTGGTGCTCCTGGGTGCCGCAGTTTTTGGCATCAGCCACTTTACCAAACCGGTCGGTTACCTCTCGATCGATGTAAACCCCAGCATCGAGATCCAGATCAACCGCCTGGAGCGGGTGATCAGCCTGCAGCCCATCAACGAAGACGCGATACCGATAGTTAGCGGTATCGGTTACCGTAACCTGCGCCTGGACCAGGTGCTCAACGCTGTGGTTGGGTCCATGTACTACCATGGCTATCTGGAAAGCCCGGAAAGCGCCATTCTGATCACGGTGGATAACAATGACAGCCAGCGTGCCAGTGAATTGGAACTTAGCGTCACCATCGAAATCGACAAGATCACCCGTTTGGGAACTGACAAAATTTTCTCCCAGACCGTTGGCGCCAGCCCGGCCCTCGCGGAAATGGCTGAGCGCCTGGGTGTGTCCCGCGGCTTGATGCAGCTAATTTTGGAAGCCCAGCACCACCACCCGCAAATCAGCATCATGGACTTGAGCCGCATGCCCATCAGCGAACTGCATCGGCTGGCTCAGGGCTTGCCCGCCTCTGCTCCGCTGGAGGAGCCGCTGGAAGAGCCGTTTAGTCCGGGGAAGGACCTTCCCGCTCCTGCCCCGCTGCCGGAAACCAGCGGCCATGGCCCCAAGCCCCCGCCCGAGCCGCTCTGGCACTTCCCCTGGGACGATGACGACCTCTACGAGGACGACGATGATGACCTGTACGACGACGATGATCTTTGGGACGATTAAGACTGCTTGAACCTTCGCGGTCTTGCGCCTATTCTCCTGTAGAAGCAAAACTATAAAATTCATAAATTATTCACATGTCTTTTGTATATTAAAAATCTTGTTTTAGTGGAGGTTTCGGTGAAGCGTATCCTTATTGCATTCAGTTTGGTTCTCCTGCTTTCTTCCTCATTCCAAATGCCTGCGTCAGCCCAAAATACTGCCGTCATCCCTTTTGGTGAAGATTATGCCTTTGATCAACGCGGGTTTATCTGGGACTTTTCCAGTATTGAACACTACGCGTTTGAGAGAACGCGGCCGTATTTCGAAGGCGGGGGCAGCCTGCAAAACGGTTGGTTTGTCGGGAAAATAAAAGCAACTACCTCCGGGGAGAATCGGGTCTTTCTCCTGGGAATGACCATCCCAGGTACCAATCCCACCCAAAATGAGGGCGGATACCACCCAATCGACACCAGGTACTATCGCTACCTGAGTGTTAGGGTATGCATCGATGCCCCCTCCACCCAATCCTTTGGTTTGCTTGGATTCTGGCATGTAGACGGCGCCATGACGCCCTGGGGAGCCGCCGGTATGACGGTGCGGGGTGGTTGTGGCCTTTACACCCTTGACCTGACGAAGCGCACCGATGGAGCTACTGATTGGACAGCCCAACCAATGCAGGGCATTGCCCTTAAGCTCACTCATGCATCGGGAGTCAGAGTGGAGTACGATTTTGCCCGCCTCTCCCCAACCCCTTCCCCGGGCCCCGTCACCTTAAGTTGGGCTCCAGCTGCCGGAACAGCCACCCTATTCTTCGATGAGGTCCCTGCCGGAAGCCGGCGGACAAAGATTGCCGATAACGTTGATTTAGCCAATGGCGCTTATACCTGGACCCCTCCGCACCTTGCCCCCGGCCGCTATTACCTCTTTGCCGGGACCAATAACGTGGGCAGTTTTGTGGTCAACGACCCGCCTGCGGCCACCCTTTTAAACCCCACATTCACTAGCGGACCAGACTACGCCACCACGGTGGTTGGTAACCCCTGGGATATGAACAGCGCGACGGACATTTTGCAAACCCATAATGTCACAGGTCTTAAGTTCGTCAATGGTATCGCCAGTGCCTATTCCGAGGCCGGAAGCGATGATCCTGAGCTGATCTTCAATGGACCTCAACTGTATCCCATTGACCCCAACCGCTTTTACTACTTTACATACCGCATGCGGGACCCGCTGCCGCAAGATATTGGGGCCGGTTCTGTGGCGCGCATCTTCTGGAGCGATGCAAGCTCACCATACTTCACGGCCGCGACCACCAAGGACATCGTGACCTACGAAGGATGGAAAACCGTTACTATCGACCTGCGCGAAGCCTTACTCCTACAGGGCGCGATCCCCTGGCAGGCAGCAGCGCGCGACGGCATCCGCCTGGACCCGCACGAGTTCTCCTACCCCCGCCTCTTCGAACTGGACGACGTGAAATTAACCGGCAACGACCGGGCCAACAACACCTACCGCATCAATTACCTGGCCTCGGATAGCGACGGCGGCATCAATTCGCTTGAACTTCGTTATTCAAACAGCCCTGATGGAAGCAACAGCCTTCCGATAAGCTGTGCTACCGGAACACCGGTCCAACCGCCGGCCGGCCTCTCGATGCAGATCTACCTGCCGCTGATCTTAAGGGGCGACGCATTCTGCACCTGGAACACAACCCAGATCCCCAACGGCGATTATTACATCGTATTGATTGCCCGTGACACCTACGATCAAACCATACGGGTAAGTGAGACGCCGGTAGAGATCCGGCACTAATATAAAAACCCCATTGATGAAACGAGCCTGGTCTTAGCCAGGCTCATTTTCTTGTTTTTGGTCCTTCGCCACAGTCCCGCGCAAGCGCCCCATGCGTTCTTTGATGACCTTCTCCGCGCCTTCTTCCGAAGGCGTATAAAAACGGCGGTCCTCCAGGCCCTCCGGCAGGTATTGCTGCTCCACCCAATGCCCCGGAAAGCTGTGCGGATATTGGTAATCCTTACCGTGGCCGAAGCCTTTGCCATCCCGCGATGGGTCCATCAGGTGCACAGGCACGGGGCCAGCCCCATGTTCTTCAATCTCCGCCCGAACGCTATGAAAGGCGCCAACGCTGTTGCTTTTTGGGGCGGTCGCCAGGTAGAGCGTGGCATGCGCAATCGGGTACACACCCTCCGGCATGCCAATGTATTCAAAGTTCTGCGCCGCCGCGTTGGCAACCAAGATACCCATCGGGTCAGCCAGGCCGATATCCTCGGAGGCCAGGATGATCAGCCGCCTTAAGATGAAGCGCGGGTCTTCCCCCGCGTGCAGCATTTTCATCAGCCAGTACAAGGCGGCATCCGGGTCTGAGCCGCGCACGCTCTTGATAAATGCCGAGATCGTATCGTAATGCTGGTCATCCGTTTTGTCGTAGAGCACGGCCCGCTTCTGGATCGACTCCTGGGCCACCGCCAGATCAACGTGCACTCTGCCGTCCTTCGGCAAGGTTGTTTCTACCGCCAGTTCCAAGGCGTTCAAAGCGTTGCGCGCGTCCCCGCCGCTGATGCGCGCCAGGTGCAGTAACGCGTCTTCATCGGCCTCTACCTTGCGCAGGCCATAACCCGCCACCGGGTCAGCAAGCGCGCGGTTAAGCAAGCTGAGGATATCCCCCTCCTGCAGCGGCTTCAGTTCAAAGATCCTTGAGCGGCTCACCAGGGCTTTGATCACATCGAAATACGGGTTCTGGGTTGTAGCGCCAATCAGGGTGAACAAGCCGCTCTCCACATGCGGCAGCAGCGCGTCCTGCTGGGCCTTGTTCCAGCGATGCACCTCGTCCACAAACAGGATCGTCCGCTGGCGGTAGAGGCGGCGGCGCTCCGTGGCCTGGTGAATCGCCTCACGCAGGTCGGCCACGCCGGCCAATACAGCGCTCAGGCTTTCAAAATGGGCCTTGGTGGTTCCGGCGATCACCCGCGCCAGCGTGGTTTTGCCGGTACCGGGAGGACCATAAAGGATGATCGAAGAGAAAAGCCGGTCAGCCTGGATTGCCCGGCGTAACAAGGAGCCAGGCCCGATGATGTGGTCCTGCCCCACGATTTCATCCAGGCTCTGCGGACGCATCCGCGCCGCGAGGGGGGCTTCGCTGTTCAGCTGGTCTTGCATGCTGTAATCAAAAAGGTCCATAGCCTGATTCTACTATAGACCTTGTGTTCTAAAAGCGTGGCTGTGCCAGGAATATCGATTAGGCCAGCCTAATAACCGTGGTCCAGGTTTACCTCGTTGAGCAAATTCTCTCCCGCCAGGTAGCGCTTCAAATTCTCGATGAAAAGGTCCAGCAGGTTATCGGTGCCATACGCGGAGATCCCGCTCACATGCGGGGTAATAATCACGTTCGGCTGGCTCCAAAACGGGCTTTCAGCCGGCAGGGGTTCCTGCTGGAACACGTCCAGCACTGCCCCGCCCAATTGGCCGCTCTTCAGTGCTTCCAGCATCGCTCCTTCATGGATCAAGCCGCCCCGTGAAACATTCACCAGAAATGCTCCAGGCTTCATCGCGCCGAAAATCTCGGCATCAAAGAGCTCGTGGGTGTCTGGGGTATGCGGCAGGGCCACGACCACAAAATCGCATTCCCTCAGCATGTCCTTCAGCCCCTCAATGGGATACAGCCGGGTAAAGAAATCACCTTCCGGGTCGCCAAAGCCGGCTGGCATGTAACCCTGGTCCTCGGGGTGCATCGCGTCCCGCTTGGCTGCCAGAACTGTGGTGCCAAACGGCTGCAGCAGGCGGGCCAGCTCCCGGCCGATTGAACCATAACCCACGATTCCTACAGTACTATGCCGTAATTCCAGGGGCTGGCTGGCTTTAAGCGCATTGCTGCCCCAAACAGACTCTTGCTGGTCACGGATGAAGGCCGGCAGGCGGTGCCCCAGCATAAGGATGGCCATCAGGGTGTATTCCCCCATCTGGGGCGCCATGGTACCGCTGGCGGTTGTCACCACTAGCTCCGGGAGTTCCAGAATGTCCTGTTCAAGCGCGAGTTCCACCCCTGCAGAGCGAATCTGCAGCCAGCGCAAATTGGGAACCTGGTCTGCCTTTGGCAAACTTAAAGCTCCGGAGAGCAGCACTTCCGTCCTTTTCCAAACTTCACTGGGAATGCTGGCGAACTCGCGGTTGGGATAAACCGTCAGCCTGATCTGTTTGCTGATCGCTTTTATTTTGGCGCTCTGGACCTCATTAAGGTAAACCAGGCTCAGTACCTCAACGTGCTTTTTAGAATCTGGCATAAAAATCCTCTAGACGAATACCGGATTATGAGTCGTTATCATCCTCCGCGTCAATTTTAGCTAACGGCTTGGGTTTGTCGCAGCCCTTGGTCAATTTTTTTCTGCCGGGTATAGCAGGGCTTTGCACAATCAGTACGCCTGCCACCAGGATCAGGAAGCCGATGGGAGCCAATGCTTCTATAGGGCTCTCACTGAGAAATCTCACCAGAAGCCGAACCATCAGAATAGATCCCAGAACAATAAGGATGTAACCAACCGTTTTCAAGATAATTCTCCGAACATTCTGCGTTTGATGATTCAATCATTCTAGCAAAGCATTCAGGGCAGATTCTGACCTTCATCAGAAATTTACATCTTCCTTAGCGAGCCAGCCCACAGGGCTGACCACTTAGTGTGGGCGTTCAGTTCAGTCAATAGCGCCTCTAAAGCAAATTCCGAGCGCAATTCGTCCAATTGGTTCAGTACCAAAACATGAGAGGGCATTGCCTGCCCGCGATTCGGATAGAGGGCCAGTACCCGTGCCAAAGCTATAGGCGTAACTTCCTCCCCCAAATTAATTCCGCTGATTCTGGCAAACTCTCCCGGCCGGTGCACCCAATCCGCGCTTAATGGCTTGCCCAAACCGGCCAGGCCTGCTGCCAGCAGCACAAGTTCGCAGCCAGGCGGCAGGGCCGGCTCGTGCGGTGCGGGGGCCTTAAGCGGTCTTCCGCGGGAACCATCAGCCTCAAAAACCAGCGTAACCGCGTTTTCTTTGGCTTGGCGGACCAATTCTTCCTGCTGTACAGCGCTGAGCGCAGTCCACTTCCCTTCATTATCAGCCGGGCCGGTAAAAAGCCAGGTCCGGCTTTGGCTTAGAGCATCCGGCGCGGGCAGGGCCGCGTCCGCGCCAAAAACGGTATGCCCTTCAGCCAGTTTGTCCTGATCTCCGGCCAGATGCGTAGTCGTGGAAAGCCAAACCTTTCCCGGAAACGCGCGCGCCATCCAGGCCAAGAGGCTGGACTTTCCTCCCGACCCCACCACCGCGATCACCTGACCGCGATAAGGCAGCAGGGTCTCCAGCAACGCGGCTTTGTCCATCAGAAAACGCCCATTGCCTGCAATGCGCGCACCACGCCTGCACCGGCAGCCGCTGCCTTGTCCGAGGGTTCAAAGGCCAGAGCGGGGTCCAGGCGCGGGTCCAGGTCCCCAATTTTTGTATGCGCGGGGATGTATTCCTGGGCGTGCAGCATTCCTCTAACCAACCCTGTGAATGGCGCGCGGACCGCCTCGCCGCCTGCCTCTGCCAGCAGTTCACCCTCCTCGACGATCGTGCCAATCTCCACCAAGGGAACAAAGCGGCCGGCCTGAGGGTTATAGAGCACGCGTTCCCGCGCTTTTCCTAGTACGGGGGCAGGCGCGCCGGTGTCTGCCTCGGTGCTCCCCTGCAGTATCACATCCCCCAGGTGCGGACCGCGGTTCGTTTCCACTGCCGCGCTGCAATTACGCCCTGCCTCAAAACCGGGCCCCAGGCCGATGAGCACCATCCCCTCCGGGTTGTCCCGCCGTTTTGAGTCTTTCAGCATCCGCGCATCCACGATGGCATCCCAGAGCAGACCTCCCAGCTTGTCCAGGGCCGGGTCTACCACCACTGCCACGCATCCGCGCCCAAAAACCTCCGCTACTCCTTCCGCGGTACACAGCTCGGCACAAACCTGGCCAATACAATGGCTGCCGGCATAAACCGCCTGGGCAAAGGAAACGCTGAGCCTCACAGCCAGGGGGCGGGCGGCTTCGCTCATGGCTACGCAAGCACCGTTTGCCTGCAGCGCCAACGCTACTCCGCTGGCCAAATCGCCAGCGCCGCGGATGAGGACCCTTGCTTTAGCTCTCTCCATTAATCACTGCTCCATATGCCGTATCTGAGATAAAAGCCAGGCAATGCCTGGCTTTTGGAATTCCGAGTTATAGAATTAAGCGCGCCGTACCCGGTTTTGGATCTGCTCATGCATGTACAAAGGCACGTAGTAAAGGCCGCCGCCGTTCTTGCCGCTGCTGCCGCTGCCCTTCCAACCGCCAAAGGGCTGGAAACCCGGCCAGGCACCGGTAGTGGAGCCTTGCGGACGGTTGGTATACACAACACCGGCCTGGATGCGGTCCAGGAACCACTCACGCTCCTCCTCATTGCCATAGAAACCAGCCGTGAGACCGTACACGCTGTCGTTGGCATAGCGCATACCTTCTTCCAGGCTCTCAACTTTCCCAATCGTGGTGATCGGCAGGAACATCTCCTCCTTCCAGAGGCGGTGTTCGAAGGCCAGGTCAGTTACGACCGTAGGAGCACAGTAATAACCCTTGGCAAAATCTCCATCGCGTAATTGTTTGCCTCCGGTGCGCACCCTGCCGCTGGCCTGCAGGTCCTGAATGTAGGCTGCGTAGTTCTCATAGGCGCCTCGGTTGATCACCGGCCCCATGAAAACATCCTGATGGGTTGGGTCGCCTACTTTGAGCTTCTCGGTGAGGGCCAAGACCCGTTCCACAACCTGCTCGTACACCTCCGCTTCCACGTACACCCGCGAAGCCGCGGAGCATTTCTGGCCGCTTAAGCCAAAAGCCGAGCGCACGATGCCGATGGCGGCATCCTCAATATCCGCGTTTTTTGACACCAGAGTAGGGTTCTTACCCCCCAACTCCAAGATGCAGGGTTTGACGTAAGCCCCAGCGGCCATCGTTCTGAAGATGCCCATGCCGACCTCGTAGGATCCGGTAAAGGTGATCCCGTCGATATCCTCGCTATTGGTCAGCAGATCCCCCACCACCGAGCCCTTACCGGTCACAAAATTCACCACCCCGTCCGGCAGGCCTGCTTCCCGGGCGGCTTCGCTCATCAGATAACTGGTCCAGGAGGTATCGCTGGCGGGTTTGATGATGATCGTATTTCCGGCAACCAATGCCGCCCCAGCCGGGCCGCCCACCAAGGCGCCAGGGAAGTTAAAGGGCGAGATGATCAGCCAGACCCCATAAGGCCGCAGCACGGATTCGTTCGACGAGAGGAAGTCCTCCAGCGGGTCATTGTCCATCGGGTGGATAAAGCCCCCATTTTGGTCCATCATGTCGCAGGAATACTCAATGAGCGCAACTGTTTCAGCCACGTCGCCCAGGGCTTCCATGCGGTTCTTGCCCACTTCCAAAGACATTGCCGCCGCGATTTCAAAAAGGCGTTCGTTGATTCTGGCAGCCCACTTGCGCACCATGGCAACCCGAGTAGTCCAGGGCGTATGCGCCCAAGGCTCAAAAGCCTGCTTTGCCGCAGAGATTGCATCCTGAGCATCCTGAGCGCTGCCTTTCTGAAAGGTAGCCAAATGCCATTCAGTATTGATCGGCGAGAAAACCTGGTGCTTTTCTTCAGTGTAACGGTCCTCTCCCCCGATGATCATGGGATACTCCTGCCCCAGATTGGCCTTGGCAGCGCTTAATGATTCCTCATAGTTGTCATGCAATTCCTGCGGGGGGTTGAACATCGTTGAATAGGTGAGTTGAAAGGTCATATTTTCCTCCAGCGTATTGGGGGCATTGTACCATCCGGTCTTGCCCATTTCGAATCATACTCAACTATTGAGTATATCCGGAGTACCAGACCTTTTTCATGATTAAAGCAAAAGGTTCAGAAACTGATTTTTTCCAAACTGCCGCGTTCCATGTCCAAGTGCCACAGCAGCTCGGCAGGCTGCTCATCGCCCAGCAGAAAACGCAGGGCCAGGCTGGCCTGTAAAGCGGCTACCTGCATCACCACGGGAGCCAGCATCGCCATTTTTTCCGCGCTCTCCAACCCTCTACAATGCGCTGGATAAACCCGTTCCAAAAGTTTGCTCCCAGGCGGCAAAAGCGCTGCCTGCCCGTACCAGGCGCCAACAGCCCCGTGCAGCATGGGCAGCCCTGCCCTGGCGCAGGCCTCAGCCAGCAGCAGCCTGCTGGGCACATTATCCAGGGCATCGATCGCCAGATGGCAGCCGGCCAGAGCCTCCGCGGCATTCTCCACGCTCAGAAAGTAGGGTGATTCCTCAACTTCCACGAGTGAGTTCACGGCCAATACGCGCTGTCTGGCGGCCAGGGTTTTAGGCCGGCCCAGGTTCATGCTGCTGGCCAGCAACTGGCGGTTCAAATCACTTTCTTTAAAGGTATCCCCATCCATCAGGCGCAGATGACCTGCGCCGGCCCGGGCCAAGGCTTCGATGATGTACCCCCCCAGGCCACCGCAACCCACGATCAGCACACGTTTTTCAGCCAAAACGTCCTGCTGGGCCGGGCTTATTTCCGGCAGGTTGCGCCGGTAGCGTTCCAGTTCCATCAGCCCCCCGCGGTCAGGTGCAACACCACAACATCGTCGCCGTCCCGGATCATCCGGCGGGCCCAGTCTTCCTCGGCCACATACTCACCGTTCACGCGCACGATGATATGCCTGAAGATGTAGCCCTTCTCATCCAGGAGCACCTGCACGGTCATGCCTTCATGCCAGGGGTGCTCCTGCGTATTGACGATGATCATAGGTACTGTTTTACCACCTCAACCACTTCCGGTAAATCCATGCCCAGCTCCGCCAGATGCTCAAGCGTGGGCACGCCCTGCTTGGTCCAGCCGCGGCGCTTGTAAACCGCGTCGGTTAATAGTTCAAATTGCTGCTCGCGGTACTTGCGGGTAACCGCGATCTTCTCATCCAGGTTCATTTTTTCCGGGTCAAGGCCTTGTTTTTCACGCAATTGCTTGTCGTAGAGGTCCTGCCGGCTTTCGTATTCCTCCCGGCTTACCGGGCCCATCGAACGGTAGGGCGGCTTGTCGTGCTGGCGCAAACCGCTGCCCATGCGCAGGTTGAACACGCGCTGGAAGTTGTAGACGCGTTCGCTCTGGCGGATCAGTTCGGCCTTATCAATCTGCATACCGGTCACGCCATTGAAGATGTCCACATAGTTCTGCACATGTTCCGGCACCCGCGCGGGGATGTCGGTGAGGTGGTTATCGGCCGGCACAATGTCGTTCCAGGGTAGTTTGCACAGCCCCATCAGCCCGAACCAGGTGCGGAACATGGGGTAATAGTGCAGGGCTTCAGCCTTTTCTTCAAAACTCGGGATCTGGTTATTGACCATGTCCATGAAGATCAGCCAGGCTTCGTCATGCTGGGGGCCCTTGTTGGTCAGGGCAAAGCCGCCCTGCTGGGCCAGGCTTTCTTTATGGCAGTACTCACTGTATTCCAGGCCCTTGCTCTCCATGCCGATGTCCTGCAGGAGCTGCGGGTCGGCCCCGAATTTTTCCGCGAAAACCTTCTTCAGTTTGCGGATACCCAGCCCAGCCATCGGGCCAAAGCCCTCGCCGCGGCTCATCTGGTGCATCAGTTCCAGCACGGCCTCGTGGTTGCCAAAACGCAGGTCCAGGCCGCCCATGTCCTCCTGGCTGATCTGCCCGCGTTGGTAACACTCCATAATAAAGGCAATGCAGGTGGCAAAGCTGATCAGGTCGATCCCGTAGGTATCGCAATAAAAGTTCTCTTCCAGAATGGCCTGCGGGTCAAACACCCCCAGGTTGGAGCCCAAACCGGCAACGCATTCGTATTCCGGTCCGTCCACGGTAACGCATTCACCCTTATAGGGCCCGGTCAGCAGTTTAAAGTGATCCGCGGTTTTGGCGCAGCTCATCGTGCAGCCGTACCAGCAGCCATCGTGGATGCCCTGGGTGAGGAAGTTCTCGATGAAAACCTGCGGGCTGATCTTCACCGCCTCCGGGTCGCCGCCGGTCTGGAAGTTGCGCGTGGGCAGCAGATCGTACTTGTTCATCACCAAAATGGTATTGGCGGTCCCGATTTTGCGCATCCCATTCTGTTTCTCATCCAGATCGCGCATTTCTTTGTGGTATTTCACCCCGATCTTATTGATCAGGCCAATATCGGCCACATCGTTCAGGTTGGGGTTAATGCCTTTGAAGCGCACCACCAGAGCCTTGATCTTTTTATCCAGCAATATCGTCCCCAGCCCGCCCCGGGCAGCCTGTTTAAAGCGCACGGTTTTCCGCCGGGGGTCGTAAAAACTAAAGTTAAGCATGCCGTAGAGAATATGCCGGGCAGCCGAGCCAGCGCTCACCACGGAGACATTCACCATGTCCTTCTCGTCCTCGGCATACTTCCGGGTCAGTTCTTCGGCCAGGATATGGCTGTCCTCGGCCAACCCCTCGGCCGTCTCAATCTGGATCAGGCCCTTATTGCCATCAATGAAAACCACAATCTCTTGCTCAGCCTTGCCCTGCAGTTCCAGGGCATCCCAGCCGCTGAACTTGAGCAAGGGGCCAAAATAACCGCCGGCATTGCTATCCACCGGAATGTCCGTCATCGGTGAGATGGCCGCCACCAGGGTTTTGCCCGTACCGGAATACTGCGTAATGCCCCCCAATGGGCCGCAGCTCATCACGATTTCATTCTCAGGGTCGTTCCATTGGGTCTCGGGCTTCACCGCTTTCCAGAGGTAATACAGGTCAAAGCCCTTGCCCCCAATGAACTTGTCCTTCATTAACTGGGTAACTTCTTTTTCTTCAATGCGCAGATCGCCCACGTTAATATACAGCGATTTGCCCGTGTAGCCGCGGAATATCTTGCCCGGTTCGTAATTGTAGCTTTTAAGGATGCGTCCCATTCTCTCTCCTCTAGGCCTGGCTTGAAAGGATCACCAGCGCGTGC
Source organism: Anaerolineaceae bacterium UBA5365 (assembly GCA_002407905.1). Lineage (GTDB taxonomy): Bacteria > Chloroflexota > Anaerolineae > Anaerolineales > Anaerolineaceae > Mesolinea. The sequence continues at coordinate 29,102 of DHPL01000027.1, read as the reverse complement.
TCGGGGCACTTTTTAACGCAAATACCGCAGGCAATGCACTTGAAGGGCACCATCAGGTCATCCATGTAGTGCATGGCCAGCTCCGTGCAGAAGCCAACACAGCCCAGGCAGCCCACGCAAAGTTCTTTGTCGATGCGCACAACATCATTTTTATCGCGATAGATTGCGTTGGCCGTGCACATATTGATGCATTCACCGCATTGCGTGCACATCACCGCGTGAAAGGTATTGAAGTTATTCGTGATGCGAATGGCAGAATAATCGCGGTCTTCCCGCTTGAAATAAGCCTTGGAACAAGCCTTTTCACACTCGCGGCAGCCGTCGCAAATTTCCTGCTTGTGGTGGAGAGCTTTCATCGCGTCCTTTCATTAAAAAGGAGCCTTTAACATAGGTGAAATACGGCCCCTGGATTAATTTCTAGTATAGTCTTACGTGAAAAAAAGGACAATGCTCATTACTTGAGTATTGGGTTTTGCTGAACTTGCGCTTCCTCCCAAAAAATAATTAAGTATATTTGTATCAATATTTATACAATTGTTGCTTTTTGCCTTGACGGAAGCAATCGTCTCAGGTATAAAGAAATAAGTTAGTGAATTATTTAACATAATAACCCGCTCGTCGATACAAAGTAGCGCCAGCTGCTTCAAAGGTGTGCAATTGAGGTAACTGACATGAATAAGAACCACCCTTTTTTAATATTGCTTGCTGCCGTTTTCCTGTTCACCACTTTATTGAGTGGAATCTTCAGCACATCTTCTGCGATCGCTGAAACAACTCAAGCCCCAGTGGAAACCGCGATTGAAGTTCCGGTTCTGACCGAAACCCCGGATCCGGATCTATCCGCATCCGAAACCGCGGCTCCGCCTGAGCTTACAGATGAGCCGAATCTTGAGGCAACGCCGGAGCCTGCATCAGAGCATGCAGCCGAACCAAAGCCTGAGGATAGCCTCACGCCGATGCCAGAGGTAAGCCCTGAGCCCGGGTCCGAGGTTACAGTTGAACCCATGCCTGAGCTGACTCCCGAATTGACCACTGAGCCTGCGCCGGAACTGAGCCCGGAGCCCAGTTCTGAGGTAAACACCGAAGTCACGCCGGAGCTAACCCCCGACCCTACGCTGGAACTTGGGCTCATGCTCGAGGCGACACCCGAACCAACACCTGAGCCTACGCCTGAGAACACCGCTGAACCCAGTCCCGAGCCCACTCCGGAGTCCACGCCCCACCCCTCGCTCTGGGTTGCTGAGGTCCAGCCCCCGTCTTGCACGGTGGAAGAGGGCATCAACAACGATTTTTGCTTCTTGTTTTATGGCCGCTATTTCAAGTCTTCCATGACCCCCTGGGTGAACAACCAGCAAACCCATACCGCCGTGCCCGCGGATGGCTACTACTGGGCGGCAAGTATCGAATTTGACGGCGTGAATTATGGCGGTACAAACCTGCCAATCACTTTCACGACCTATGATAAGGGCAATGTGAAGGTGATCACCCCGCCATCCCCCACCATCGAATACGTCGACGGCGAAACCCGCGGGTTCCTGGTACTTCCCCAGGTTGAAGGCGTTTGCTACCGCCGCGGCAACCCCGACGCGATCTGTCAAACCGGGCGTTTCATGATCAATCCAGGCACAGGCACCCCTAAAGAATTTCCGGTTTATGCCGAGCCAAGCAACCCCAACCTCTACGGCTTCCCCGAAGGCATGTCCGTACCGCACCTATTCAAGCCCACAGTAACCCGCACCTGGGAATACCATTGCTCGTACACCGGCGGAGTTGGGAAATACATGGTCTCCTTGGAGTCGCCGCAATACGCTGAGGATCGTGAGCTGCCGGAAAACTTGCGCTTTGCCGGTCTGGAGCATACGGCCGAACAAAAGGCTTACTGCAAGGCGCTCCCTGAGCCATACTCTGGGGCGGATTACGCCTTCGATTTTTATGACGCCGAGGGCCTTGTTTTTACCTGCGGCAAGGGCGTCAACGGCAGCAGCTGGGGCTACCCATCCGACTATCAAGTCTGGGTTCGCTGGGATGTCCACGGCAACCCGCCTGGCCCCACTTTCACCTACCCGGTCAACCAGAATTGGTCGATGCTGAAACCCCAAGGCAGTAGGACCGTCTCGGTGCGCATCATCCGTCCCGATGGTTCGCATTTAGAGCGTCTGCGCGACGATTCAAGACAGGCCCTTTGCGGTCCGGGTGAGACCCGGAACAAGATCACCCCCAGCCAGGATTGCGATGGATTTTCCTTCCAGGCTTGGAATCTGCTCAGGTCTGACAATACCGCCCGCCTGATTTGGGAGGAGCTTAATGGCACCGTCCACGAGACCGATCTGGACATCCTGGCCAACAACGGCTTGCATAGCGTCAATTCCAGCACCTGGCGCAAGGCTGCCTTCGTCCTGATCTATTACACCGGCCAGGAAATCGGCCGCACGGAAATTGAAGTGGACATGCAGGTTTGTCATACCAAGAGCGACCCTATTCCATTTACTGCGCCTGTATGCGGACCGAACAACGACCAGATCCTCGCCGAAGCGAGCGATGGCTTAACCGTCGAAGTTGGGGGCTGGGTTGATAACCAGGCCACGGTAACCTACACCAGTACCGATCACAAACTCTTCAGCAACGGCTTAACGGTCCATTCGGTGACCTTAACGGATTCTAATGAGCCCTGCCCAACCCCTCAGCCCACCGCAGAGCCCACGCCAACTGGTCCCGCGGTTTCCCCTACGCCTACCGTTACCGCAACGCCTCCCGCGCCACAAGCTACGGACGCACCCGATCCCAGCCCAACGCCGACCAAACAGCCGATATGGATCCCCCAAACGGGCGATTCAGGCAGCGGCCTTTTCTATGGCGGCCTGGCATTGTTCCTGGCGGCTGCAGGCATCTTTGCTTTCCGTTCGGCCAGGCGGTCTGAAGACCAGTAGTTAAATCGACACTAGATTCAAGCAAGCCCCGCGGGGCTTGCTTTTTTATGTTACGAAGCCAGTGGACAGCAGGAGGCTTTATTAACATATTAAACAAGTTGTTTGCGTTTCAGCATTATCCCGCTTATAATCAAGCCAATCATTGAGATACGCAGTAAAAATGGCCCCGCTGGCCGGATTCTGCGTTGGAACGATGGGAGTTTTTAATTAATTGGCCGGAACACGTATAAACCTCACCTCATCCTACGGATCGCTTTATTCCGGCTGCTCCCCACTTCAAGTCTTGGGCCCGCGGCCCGCGTTTCGTCAGTTATCGCGCACCACGCCGGTTGCCATGCGCGTTCTGAATTGCAGTCCTTTTAAGGAGGAAGCAAATGTTCACCCTTCAAATCCGGCAACACCTAATCCATTCTAGGAGGAAGCTTTGAAAAAAAATCTTTGGTTCGTTGTTAGTATCCTCATGGTGGCCGCAATGCTCATCGCAGCTTGCCAACCCACCGCCGCCACCCAGGCGCCTGCCGCAGGTGGTTCAACCGCGGCTCTGCCGTCCATCGGCTTCACGATCTACAAGTACGATGACAACTTTATGTCCTTCGTGCGCCGCGCTATCGAAAACGCCGCCGCCGGCAAGGCTGACATCATCATGAATGACAGCCAGAACGACCAGGCCAAGCAGAACGAGCAGGTAGACACCATGATCAGCCGCGGCGTGAAAGCCCTGGCCATCAACCTGGTGAACCCTCAGGGCGCTTCGGCCATCATCGAGAAGGCCAAGGCCGCCGGCCTGCCCCTCGTGTTCTTCAATAAAGAACCCAATGCCACCGACATGGCCTCCTACGACAAAGTTTGGTACGTAGGCACCACCTCCGCCGAATCCGGCGTGATGCAGGGCAAGATCATCGTCGATTCCTGGAAAGCTCACCCCGAGTGGGATAAAAATGGCGACGGCGTGATGCAGTACGTTCTGCTCAAGGGCGAACCCGGACATCCGGATGCTGAAGCCCGCACCGAATTCGCGGTAAAGACCGTTGAAGAAGCCGGCATCAAGACCGAACAGCTCGAGCTGCAAACCGGCATGTGGGACAGCGCCAAGGGCAAAGAGCTCATGGATGCCTGGCTGGCCAAACACGGTGAAGCAATCGAATACGTCATCGCCAACAACGATGCCATGGCCCTGGGCGCCATCAACTCCCTGCAAGGCAATGGCTACTTCGGCGCCGACAATAAATTCATGCCCGTTGTGGGCGTGGATGCCATCCCCGACGCGCTCGTTCAGATCAAAGCCGGCACCATGGTCGGTTCCGTGCTGAACGATGCCGCCAATCAGGGCCTGGCCACCTTCGAACTGGCGCTCAACGTTGCCAGCGGCAAGGAAGTGCTGGACGGAACATCCTGGACTTTGGATGATGTCAAAGCCGTGCGTGTGCCTTATGTGGGCATCACTCTGGACAACATCTCCATTGCTGAGGAATCCTACAAGTAAAAGGTCTTCGGACAGAAATTGGAATGCACTCGCGAGGGTGCATTCCTTTTATAATTATCCATGAATGCAGAAAGGAGGGTCGATGACCGAGGAATTCAAACCCCAAAGCACGAGTGCTCCCGGCACGCCTGTTCAGGCGGCTCTTGACCCTGCTGAAAAACCGGCTACCTTCGAGGCGCTCCCCTCGGAGGAGATCGTGATCCCGGTCCTGGACGGTGAAAAACCACCCGCGAATGCCCCGGAAACGCAATACATCCTTGAAATGCGGAATATTTCCAAGAGTTTTCCAGGCGTCCAGGCTTTGGATCAGGTAAACCTGAACATCCGCCCCGGCACTGTGCACGCCCTTCTGGGCGAAAATGGCGCCGGCAAGAGCACCCTGATGAAGGTGCTGTTCGGCATCTATAAAAAGGACGGGGGCGAGATCCTGCTCAACGGCAAGCCTGTGGAGTTTGCCTCCGCCAAGGAAGCCCTGGATAACGGCGTTTCCATGGTGCACCAGGAACTGAACCAGGTGCGCACCACGCGCATTGTGGATAACCTCTGGCTGGGCCGCTTCCCAACCAAGGGTCCCTTTGTAGATGAGGACAAAATGTACCGGGACACCAAGGTAGCCTTCGAAGGCCTGGGCATCCCGCTGGACCCGCGCGCCAAGGTTTCCAGCCTTTCGGTTTCAGAATCGCAGATGGTGGAGATTGCCAAAGCCGTCTCGCACGATGCCAAGATCATCGTGATGGACGAACCGACCTCCTCGCTGACAGAGAAGGAAGTGGACCACCTCTTCCAGATCATCAACCACCTCCGCGAGCAAGGCACCTCCGTGATCTACATCTCGCACAAAATGGAAGAGATCAAAAAGATCGCCGATGATGTCACCATCCTGCGCGATGGCCGCTACGTTGCCACGCACAAGGCCAATGAAGTCAGCATCGATGCGATCATCGGCATGATGGTCGGCCGCCCGCTTGAAAACCGCTTCCCGCCCAAAACCAACCATCCCGGCGGGCCAATTTTGGAGGTGGAAAACTTCACTTCTGCTGACCAGCGCAGTTTCAAGGATGTCAGTTTCAACCTGCGCAAAGGCGAGATACTGGGTGTGGCCGGTTTGGTCGGCAGCCAGCGCACCGAATTGATGGAATCCATCTTCGGAGCCCGCCGGATCGAAGGCGGCAAACTCACCAAAAATGGCAGCGTCATCGTCAATAAAGACCCGCAGACCGCCATCGAAAACGGCTTTGCCCTGGTGACCGAAGAACGCCGCGCTACCGGCATTTTCGCCCTCTCCACCATCCTGTTCAACAGCATCATCGCCAACATCGCGGATTATCAAAACCGCTTCGGCTTTTTGAACGACCATAAAATGGGCAAAGACACCGCCTGGTCCATCGAAAACCTGGACATCAAGACTCCATCCCAAAAAACGCTGGTGCAATCGCTCTCCGGCGGAAATCAGCAAAAAGTGATTTTGGGCCGCTGGCTGCTCACCCAACCCCAGATCCTGCTTCTGGACGAGCCCACCCGCGGCATTGATGTCGGCGCCAAATTCGAGATCTATCAGCTGATGCTCAACCTGGCGAATGAAGAAAAAGCCGTGATCATGGTCAGCTCCGAGATGCCGGAACTTTTGGGCATCACGGACCGGATCATGGTGATGAGCAATGGCCGCGTGGCCGGCATCGTCAATACCGCTGAAACGACGCAGGAAGAAATTTTGACTCTTGCGGCAAAGTACTTATAAACAAAGGATTTTTTATGGAAACAAGCGCAAGCAGACCCAAACGCGGCAGCAATCAGGTTCTGGAGTGGATCTTAAACAACGCCATCATCTTTGTTTTGCTGGTACTGATCATCATCATCATTGCCCTTGAACCTTCATTTATCTCAGTCATCAATTTGCGCAATATCCTGGCTCAGGCCAGCACGCGCCTCATCTTTGCCCTCGGCGTTGGCGGCATCATCATCGCCAAAGGCACCGACCTCTCCCTTGGCCGTCAGGTAGGCCTGGCGGCGGTGATCTCCGCCTCCCTCATGCAAGCCACCGATTACGCCTACCGCATGTACCCCAACCTGCCGGAGCTGCCCATCTTCGTGCCTGTGCTGGCAGTGATGCTGATCACTATTTTTATTTCAGCCATCAATGGCTTTGTGGTGGCCAAGCTCAAGGTGGACCCCTTTGTGGCCACCCTGGGTATGCAGGTCATCGTTTATGGCCTTACCTCCATCTATTTCGACCGCCCGCCCTACGGCGCCCAACCGATCGGCGGCTTGGCTAAGAACTTTGCCAGCTTCGCGCAGGGTTATATTAAGATCGGAGCGATAGCCAACCTGCCCCTGCTGATTCTTTACGCAACCATCATCACCGTGGTCATCTGGGCCCTGTGGAATAAAACCCGGTTTGGCAAAAACATGTACGCCGTGGGCGGCAACATCGAAGCCGCCACCGTTAGCGGCGTGAATGTTTTCAAAAGCCTCATGCTCACCTACATGCTGGCCGGTTTGCTCTACGGCCTGGGCGGCGCCCTGGAAGCAGCCCGGGTTGGCAGCGCCACCAATAACACCGGCAACGGTTACGAACTGGATGCCATTGCGGCTTGTATCGTGGGCGGCCTTTCTTTCAACGGCGGTATCGGCACCGTGCCCGGGATCATCTTTGGCACCCTGATCTTCCAGGTCATCGCTTACGGTCTCAGCTTCATCGGTGTGAACCCCTACCTGCAGTACATCGTTAAGGGTCTCATCATCATCATCGCCGTTGCCATCGACAGCCGCAAATACCACAAGAAGTAAAATCTGTCGGAATGATCAAAACGGAGCCGGTTGGCTCCGTTTTGTTTATTTAGCCTTCCTGGATCCCTCCCAGAGCCTGGATTCGCTCTACACTACCTACGGGATCTGCATTTTTTTGCTATACTGCTGGGGCAATGAAAACAAAATTGATCTTCGGTCTCATTTTGGTGATCCTGGTTGCGGCCTGCCAGCCTGCTTCCGGCCCTGACCTCCCAGCTCCGGCTGCCAGCCCCAGCCCGGCGCCTACAGCCACGCCAGCACCCACAGCCACGCCGCAGCCCACACCAACCCCTACGCTCACTCCCACGCCGCTGCCCCCCAGTTTGGATGACTACCCGGTAGACCCCGAAAAACTCGCCCTCCTGCCGGCCAGCCTGCAGGACCTGGCTGCCAACCCGCAGAATTTTCAGCAGGCACCGGATCCACTCAGCACCGGCCTGGATTTTTTCAAAGAATGGCTTGCCAGGAACCTCACACCCGCCCTGCCGGAATTGGAGCAAGCGCACCTGGAGGCCCAGTATTACGCCAGCGACCCGGTTGCCGCGCATATCGTTGGCAATAACAATTACCGCCGCGCGCTCACCGCCCCGCCCAGCTTTTTCTACTTTGAGCACGAAGGCGTTTTCTATCCGGCATTCAGCCTGCGCGTGGCCTTTGATGAAGCTTTCAAACAGGAACCCGTGCAGGTCTTCCTGATAGCAGTAGACAGCCCCCAAAACACTGTGGATGACCTGCTGGCCAATCTGGCAAACCCAAACCTTAAATTCGACCTGCTTACGCTCTCCAACGGGCCGGATACCACCTACCCTCAGGCCGTGAACCAGCTGATCACCCTGGGCTTCAAGCCAGACACCGCGGACCCCTACTTCCTCGGCCTGGGAAGCCTCAATTTCACCCTGCTGCCTTAGACCTTTATTAGAATACAGCCCGCGGCCTGCAAACCGGCAGGCCGCTTTGTTATAATCCCTTAACAATCATATTCAGCCGGAGAATCCATGGCAAAAACCTCAGTCGCATGCCCAAATTGCCGTCAGCCCATCACCATTGACCTGACGCGCCTTTTTGATACCAATACCGATCCTGACGCGAAGCAAAAACTGCTCAGCGGCCAGGCGAACTACTTCCAGTGCCCCGTCTGCAAGTCCCAGGGCATTTACCCCACCCCCATCGTTTACCACGATCCGGAAAAAGAACTCCTGCTCACCTACGCTCCCCCGGAGCTGGGCCTGCCCCTGCCGGAACAGGAACGCATCATCGGCCCCTTGATCAAAAAAGCCGTGGACGACCTGCCCCAGGAGAAACGCAAAGGCTATCTCTTCAAACCCCAATCCATGCTCACCCAGCAGCGCCTCTTCGAGACCATTCTGGAAGCCGATGGCATCACCCCGGAGATGCTCAAAGAGCAGCAGGAAAAGCTGGCGCTCATCCAAACCCTGGCCCGCACCAAGCCGGAAAATCTGGCCGAGATCATCCGCCAGAACGATGCCAAAATTGATGAGGAGTTCTTTGTATTGCTCTCCCGTTTGGCCCAGGCCTCCGCCGCCGGGGGCGATCGGGAAGGCGCCCAGCTCTTGGCCGCCCTGCAGGAATCGCTCCTGGAACATTCCACGGTAGGCAAGGCCGCGGCCGCCCAGGCCAACGAGACCCGCGAAGCCATCCAAGCCTTGCAGGAGCTCTCCAAAACAGGGATCACCCGTGAGAACCTCCTCGACCTCATCCTGGAGAATGCTTCTTCCGAGGTAAAGATCACCGCGCTGGCCAGCATGGCCCGCGGCGGTTTGGATTACGAGTTCTTCCAGCTGCTCACTCAAAAGATCGAAGCAGCCAGCGGAGAAGAGAAGCCAAAACTGGAAGCCTTGCGCGAGCAGCTGCTCAAGATCACCGCTGAAGTAGACGCGGCGCTCAAAGCCCAGGCCCAGGAAGCTAAAAACCTCCTGGACGAGCTCCTGGCGGCTGAAAACGTGGCCGAAGCCACCTCCAAAGCCCTTCCGCAGATCAACGCTGCCTTCGGTGAGCTATTGAATGCTGAAGCCCAGGCCGCCAAAGCCGCCGGCGATGACGAGAAGATGGGCAAACTTGGCGCCATCGTCCAGGTGATCCAATCGGCCTCAACTTCCGGTGCTTACATGGAGCTGATCGAAGCCCTGCTCAGCGCCCCGGACGCAGCCGGCCGCCAGCAGATCTTTGAGCAAGCCGGCGAGGCGATCAACAGCGAATTCTTGCAGATGCTCAGCGGCCTGGCCCAGCAGATCGAGCAAAGCAGGCAGGACCCGGAACTCGTCGCCAAATTGCAGGAGCTCAACCGCGAGGCCCTGCGCTTTAGCATGCAGCAAAACCTCAAGCGCGAAACCCCGCCAGCATAACGGCCTAACAATGTTATAAAACTCCCGGCGTGCCGGGAGTTTTGCTTTTTCTGAACTGTACTGCTCCAGGAGAGGTCTAATGCGGGGCGTTATCCAGGCGTAAGCCGTGCCCGCGCACGGTCACGATGTAATCGTAATCCGGGTCAATCTGTGCCAGGCGCTCCCTTAGGCGCCGCACCAGGGCATCAAAGGCCTGCTCCGTAACCCAGGTGGCCTCTTCGCCCCAAACGGCATTGATCAGAGCCTCCCGCGGCACAACCTGGCCGGCATTCGCGTACAACAGGGCCAGCAGGCTGAATTGCTGGGCGCTTAATGCCGGCTCCAACTCAATGCCGCGTACCCATGCCCGTTTGCTGCCAGGCTCCAGGCGCAGCATGAAGGCATAGCTCAATTCAGGCGGCAGGTCCCCCAGCGGCAGGGTGGAATCGGAACTCAGATAGATGAAAGTTTGTACAAAGGAGACCTGGACTTCATCGCCTTCCTTGAGCAGGGTAGGCGCTTCGATGCGCTTCGCGTTCACGTAAGTGCCGTTCTTCGAACCCAGGTCTGTGATCGTTGTGCGCCCCTCCGCCAGGCTTAAACGCGCATGCACCCGCGAAACCTGGCGGTCCGGGATGACGATTTGGCAGCTCTCATCCCGCCCGATATTAAGCTCCTGGTCAATGATCCATTGCTGGCCGTCCAGCGGACCGGTATGGGCTACAAAAACTGGAAATTCGATCATGGCGGCTCTCAGGTACAATTATACAAGATAGGATTTTGCGCGCCGCCAACACGCCGAAATGATGGCGGCAAGAAGACTATGGCCCTCATTTACCCTGCAGGCGAACTGCTCCATGAACGCTACCTGGTCGTCAAAACGATTGGCCAGGGCGGCTATGGCTGCATCTATCTGGCGGAAGACCAGCGCCTCAGCGGACGTCTCTGCGCTGTAAAACAGGTCTCTTACGACCCTTCACTGCCGGAAGAGATGCTGCATGAGAGCCGCGCCCAATTCCTCCGCGAAGCCACCGTTTTAGCCCGTCTGGACCACCCCAACCTGCCTAAGGTCTCGGACTTTTTCAGCATCGGCGCGCTGGACTTTCTGGTGATGGACTATGTGCCCGGCGATGACCTCCGCGCGGTGATCGCCAAAGCTTCGGCTGAAAAACGCTTCCTGCCGGAAGCCGATGTGCTCAATTGGGCCCTCCAGATCGGCGATGCCCTGGCATACCTGCACGCCCAACAGCCGCCAATCGTCCACCGCGATATCAAACCCTCCAATATCAAGCTCACACCTACCGGCCTGGTGAAACTGGTGGACTTTGGCCTGGTTAAACTGCTGGCGCCAGGCGAAGTGACGATCACCATCCTGCAAGGTCAGGGCACGGCCCTGTATACTCCCCTGGAACAATACGGCGGCGACTCCAGCCACACCGATAACCGCGCCGATATCTACGCCTTTGGCGGCACGCTCTATCACCTGCTCACCAACCAAACCCCCGTGAACGTCCGCGACCGCTTTTTGAACCCCAACGCCCTGGTGCCGCCCCGCCAGATCAACCCTGCCATCAGCCCCCGGGTGGAGGAAGCTATCCTCTGGGCCCTGAACCTGCACCCGAACGACCGCCCCCAAAACGTTAGCAGCCTGGTCAAGGCCCTCACCGGCGAGAGCACCGGTGCCCTGCGCCAGGTGAGCAATGTGCTGGGGCAGCCGGCCAGGCCCTACGAACCCATGGGGCTTACCGAGCGGGCAATGATCGCAACCGTTGCCGGCCTGGCCTTTTTAAGCCTGCTGCTCACGCTCTTGCGCAACCTTTGAACCCAGCCGGCGCAGGCAAATTCCAATCAGTTCGATAAATCAGGATTTGTTCGCGTTATCAATATGGTTATGATGGTCCGGCCGGCCCATTAAGCCCTGTGTGCTGCGCAGCCACCAGAGCAAGGCCGCCAGCCAGCCAAAGAGCATGCCGATACCGGCCGCCTGGACCATAAAGCTCACACCCAATGTGCGCATCTGGCTCGTCAGCGAGCTAATGCCTAATGTTAGCGCCAGATAAGCCAGGAGGCCGCCGATCACCGTTGCCAATCCCGCCCGGATGCCCCACAAATTGCTGCCCCACCAGAAGAAGCCCAGCGAGTATGCAACCGCGAAACCAAGCACCAGCAGCATGGTCATCAGCAGCCAATCCTGCATGCGCGGGTAGTCATTGTGGTCCGCCCCGGCCTCCGCTGTTGGCTCAGCCGCAGAGGCAGGGGTGCTGGTGGGCTGCGGGGTTGGGGTGGGCACCAAGGTGGGTGTAGCCGTGGGCATGATCACCTGCGCCAGACCGCCGGCCGTGTTCAGCACCAGGGTGCCGCTTGTAAGCGCTTCGCCGCTGGCCGCGGTCACTTCAAAAATCCCATCCCGGTCGATGGTGTAATCCACCACCGCCAGCCCCCCATGCGTGGGGGCGCTGGGCTGGGCGATGATCAGGCGTTCACCCGCCAGCTTGATCGTAAACTGCACCAGGGTGCCATCCGGCACCAGATAATTATTCCGGTCTCTAATCGCGCCAGCCTGCACCCGGACGGACTCGCCCAGCCTGAAGAGCGGCACCGGAGTGCTGTCCGGTTCGTCCGTGGCCACCGGTTCCAGGGGCGCCTGGGTCAGCAGACTGATCGGGATCACCTGGGCTGGGTTGGGCTCAGTTTGCCGGGCCAGATCGTAACCCACCATTGGCAGGCTCACCGGCGCGGAACCCCTTGGCGTGCTTTCCTGCATCAGGATCCGGGCAGCCATATCGATGTAGGCCTGGGTCTTGCCAAACAGTCCGTAATAAGCCGTCAGTTTGGAAATCGCCGTGGTGTCCAGGTCGTAGGGGTCTCCCAGGGCAAACACGATCACCCGTTTATCCCGCAGGTTTTCCATGCCTTCGTTCAGCATCCGCTGCAGCGCCAGACTCTGGGGGTTTTCGGGGTCCACACCGTTTGTGAGGAAGACCACCCAACCAGCACGTTTAAGGTTATCGGCCATGAAGGGTGTTGTTGGTCCGGTGGCGTTATCCACAAACTCCAGCAGCTGCTCAAAACTATAGGCGTTCACCCGGTTTTCACTGAGTTGGCGGGTGCCCATCGGACCGTAGAGTCGCAGCAGGGTTTCCTGCATGTCCCGCATTCCGGGCTGAACCTGGGCCGGGCAGTTCGTACAGGTTTGCAGGCTGCGCGTATCCGTAAAGGTGACAATGTAATCGTAAGCCCCCGGCGGATCAGGGATCAACGTGCGCAGGTATTCCGGCGAGGGTGAAAGCAGGGTTGCTGCCTCTTGTACGATGCTGGTATTCGTTTGGCTCACGCTGCCTTCCGAAGCAATGTTTTGCAATGCCACAGCAGGGGGAACCACATGTTGAAGGTCGAAACTGCCGCCATAAAGCCGCAGTTTGGCCTGCAGGATGCGCAGCACCGCCGCGTCCACCCGTTCGGCAAAAATGCGGTCTTCGTTGTACTTCAGTGCGAAGGAGTCCAGCGTGCGCCCAATGGTCTCAAACTCTGAGGCATCCCCTACACCCCGGAAACGGTTAAGGTACAGCAGGTCGTTGCCGGCCATGAATGCCTGCCGGGCTGTGCCCACCGCGTCATAATTCGCGCCGCCGGGGTCCAGAACCAACCGCAAAGCCGGGGAGCCCAAATCGTCGCTCAGGATCAGGCCCCCCTGCTCGCGCCAGCCAGCCAGTGGTTCCAGGCTAAACAGCCGGGTGGTGGCCTCGCCGTCCAGGGTAATCGGCCGGGTGCTCGCCAGGCCCTGCAGGTCTTGCAAACGGATATGGCTGAGCATCAGCCCATCAGTCAGGCCCTCAGTTTGGCTTCGATCGGTGATCGTGAAATAAGGCAGAAAATCACTTGTGTTCAAGTCTGCCAGGCTCGTTTGCACGGTCGACACTTCCGCGGCCGGAGGCCGGTCGGCGCTGCCCAATCCCGGGAAATGCCGCGCGATTACCTGCAGACGCTTATACGCCCCGCTATGCAAACCGCTGATGTAGCCGCGGGCCAGTTGCCCCACCCAGTAGGGGTTGCCGCCAAATGTATTGGTACTGTCAAATTCCGCTGCGGGCGTACCTGTGTTGACTACGTCCAGGTTGGGGCCCAGAAAAAGGTTGAAGCCCAGGGCGTTGAGCGAAGCCCCCAGCGCGCTGCCAGCGTCCTTGGCCCGTTCCGGCGACCATGTCGCGCCGATGCTCATCTGGCTGGCCAGCGGCTGCATGCCCGGCAGAAGCTGCTCGGGGTCCATGCCCCCGTCCTGCGCGATCCCCAGATACAGGGGAACATAGGCCTTTGCCTGCCCGGTGCTGCTTTGGCTTTTGGCCCAGGCCAACTCCTGCAGCGAGGCATTAAATTTGTAGGCGCTCTCCAGGGGCTCATTCACCGCGAAATTATTTCGGTCCATGCGCAATACCAGGCCGCCGATGTGCCGCCGGCTGATCAGCTCCGCGATCTGCGAGCCCTCCCCCAGGTCCCGGCCTTCCACGGAAACGATAAATAGCTGCCCCACGCGTTCCTCAACGCTCATCGCCTCCAGCAAGGCCTCAGCGCTCTGTGTTTGGCTGGCGCGCTCCGCGAAAGCAGCCTGGCTGCTGCTAAAAAAAATACTTAAAACGATCAGGAGAGTTAAAAATCGGCGCAAGGCTTAAGCCTCCAGTACCTGGCGGGCATGGGCTGGATCGTTGGTGATGATCATATCCACACCCAGACCGCGCATGGCAAGCAGGTCTTCAGCCGCGTCCACAGTCCACACGTTTACCTGTTTCCCGCGCGCGTGCTGATAAGCAAGCATCTCCGGGTCAACATCAGCGTAATACGGGTGCAGGGCATCGTAATTAAAGCGCCGCCCCAGCCACCCGCGCAGCAGCCGGCCGGATTTTCCCGGTTCGGTAAGCAGCCCGCGGGGTATCCTTGGCGCCAGGCGGGCGGCCTTGCTTAAATTGATAGGGTTGAAAGACGAGATCAGGATGCCGTCACTCAGCCCATGCCTGGCAATACAGTCAATCACCGTTTCAGTCAGCCGGTCCAGAGGCGAGCTGTAATTCTTGAGTTCTACATTGATCAGCAACCTGCCCCCCAGGGCCTCAAAAACCTGGTCCAGGCTGGGGATCATCTCATTTTGAAATCGGGGGTCAAACTTGCTGCCGGCATCCAATGCTTGCAGCTCCGCCAGGGAAAACCTGACCACTTTGCCGCTGCCATTGGTGGTCCGCTCTAGGGTGGAATCGTGAATCACAGCCAACTGCCCGTCAACAGTGAGCATAACGTCCAGTTCGATGCCGTCAGCGCCAAGATCGAGGGCCAGTTGAAAGGCAGCCAGAGTGTTTTCAGGTGCCAGTGCCGAGGCACCGCGATGGGCAATTATCAAAGGACGCTTCGGCGTAAGCGTCTTCTCCATGGCGTTATTATAGCAGAGCAGCCCTGCCCAAAACAGTAATTTACCCTCTTCCGCTCTTCCGCCCCCCAGTGAACCAAGCGCCTGCTTTCGGCGTAAATATTGCAACATCCCTCAAAAAATCTTATCCTTATCTCAGACCACCTTATGCCGCGGAGGAAAACCATGACCCCACCCACCCATGTGATCAAACGGAACGGCTCCATCGTGCCCTTTACCCCCGAGCGTATCGCCAACGCCATCTACCGCGCCGCGGTTGCCGTGGGCGGGCGCGACCGCGCCACCTCCGAACACCTGGCCTCCCTGGTGGTCAAAGCCCTGGAAGAGCAAACCCCTCCGGATGCCTACCCCTCCATCGAACAAATTCAGGATCTCGTGGAAAAGACCCTCATCGAAGAAGGCCACGCCCGGGTAGCCAAGGCTTACATCCTCTACCGCGATGAGCGCGCCCGCCAGCGCGACCGCCGCAGCGATTCCAGCCAACGCCCCAGCAGCAACATCCCCTGGGCCAAACTCTGGCAGGTGCTGGACTGGGCCGCGGACCACGAAGTGCACACCACCGCCCAGCTTAACCAGATTGTGCGCTCCGGCCGCTTCCACGAGTTGGTCACCGCCAGCGAAGCCGCCTACAACGAAGATGTTGAAAACGCCGCCAACCTGGTGCTGGCCCGCAAGGATGAAGTGCGCATGGTCTTCATCGCCGGGCCTTCCTCCAGCGGCAAAACTACCACAACCATCAAAGTAGGCGAAAAACTGGCTGCCCAGGGCTTGAATTTGGTCACGCTGAATGTGGACCACTATTTCCACGACCTGGCCATGCACCCCAAGGACGAATTTGGCGATTACGACTTTGAGACCCCCCAGGCCTTGAACATGGCCCTGATCAATGAGCACCTGGTGCGCATGTTCCGCGGTGAGGAAGTGCGCATTCCTTTCTACGATTTCAAGGACGGCAAATCCTACCCGGAGAGCACGCCGATGCGCTTGAACCCCGGTGATGTCATCCTCATCGATAGCCTCCACGGCCTCTACCCCGAGATGACCATCGATATCGAACCCGAGAAAAAATTCAAACTCTACATCGAGCCCCTCCTTCAGCTCAAAGACAGCCGCGGGGCTTATGTACGCTGGACCGATATCCGCCTGATGCGCCGCATGCTCCGCGACGCCGTCCACCGCTCCTACGACCCCAACCAAACCCTCCTGCATTGGCACTACGTGCGCTCCAGCGAGAAACGCCACATCATCCCCTATGCCACCGGTACGGACGTGATTGTGAACTCAGCCATGCCTTACGAGCTGCCCCTCTACAAGGCCCGCCTGGGGGATCAGTTCCGCGCCTGGGCCGTGGCATATAAGGACGACCCGCTGCGGGAGGATGCCTTTGAGCGGGCAGACCGCGTGAACCGCCTCCTCACGGAGATCGACCCGGTAAGCGATGATAGTGTTGTGCCCAATAACTCAGTCATCCGCGAATTCATCGGCGGCTCGGTCTACGATTATTGATCCCTGGCCGGTATTAGGCAGAAAGCGCTTATACCTGGCTGCATCCATTAGAATCAAACCATGACCCCGGCGATCCTCTTACTGATCATCGTCCTCATCGCGGCCATGGTGCTTTTCAGCCTAGACCTCTTTCCCGCGGAAGTAGTGGCTATTGCCGTGATGCTCAGTTTGGTGCTGGGCGGGGTGATCTCCCCCTCCGAGGCCTTTGCCGGTTTTGGCTCCGAGACCTCCATCACCATCTTTGGCCTCCTGGTGCTCTCCAGCGGGCTTACCCGTACCGGGGTTGTGCACCTCATCACCCGTCAGATCCTGGCCAGAGCCAACAGCGACGCCAAAAAAGTGTGGTGGATCATCACTGGCTTCACCGCCCTGATGTCCTCGTTCATGGCCAACACGGCTACGGCCGCTTTTTTTACCCCGGTCACGCTCAATATCAGCAAGCGCCTCAAAATTAACCCTTCCTCGCTGCTGATGCCCATGGCCTTCGCCTCCATTCTGGCCTCTTCCGTCACGCTCATTGCCACCAGCACCAACCTGGTGGTCAGCGGCGTGCTGCAGCAATACCAGCTGGAACCGATCGGCATGTTTGAGCTCACGCCGGTGGGCATCGTGGTGGTTGTGGTAGGCTTGCTTTACATGTTTTTTATCGGGCAGCGCCTCATCCCCCTGCGCGGGGGCGGACCGGAAGACGAAGCCCGCAGCGAGATCTACTACGCCGAGGGCAAGATCCCGGAAGATTCCAACTGGGCCGGGAAAACCCTTAAGGAACTGCAGCTGGGTGAAAAGTTCGATGTGAGCGTTGTGCGCATCATCCGGGCCAATGGCCAGCGTATCAGCCCGCGCAGCAACAGCACCCTCCAGGTTGGCGACCGGGTTTCGCTGGAGGGCAACCGTGAGAGCGTGCTGGGCATCGAACAGCTGCCGGAAATCTCCTTCGTGGCCGGGGATGGTGAGGGCAATAAGTCCAAAGGCCAGCCTGCCAAACTCGCGGAGGTACTGCTTATGCCCGGTTCGCGCCTCTTGGGCCGCACCTTGCGCAGCCTGGCATTCCGCGAGCGGTTTGGCCTCCAGGTCCTGGGCATTCACCGCCGGGGCAAGACCCTCACCCGTAAAATCGGCACCATCGCCCTGCAGGCCGGGGACCAGCTGCTCATCCAAGGCGATGCAGAGACCATCGCCGGCCTTAGCCAGGAAAGCGGTTTCAAGGTGCTGGATAACGAGATTGACACGCCGGTGGATATGCGCCGCGCGCGCTGGGTGATCGGTATTTTCACCACCGTGATGGCCCTGGCAGCCTTAAACCTGCTAGAGTTGCCGGTAGCGGTAATGCTGGGTGTTCTGGCTGTTTTTATCACCCGGACCCTCAGCCCTACCCAAGCCTATCAATCGATCAACTGGGGGGCCTGGCTGCTCATCTGCAGTATGCTGGCCCTGGGCAAGGCCATCGAAGTCAGCGGTTTCGCCAACCTGGCGGCCGAACTTGTGGTCACCCGGGCAAACATCACCAACCCCACCGCTCTGCTGGCCATCTTTTTTGCCCTGGCCATGGCGCTCACCCAGCCCATGTCCAACCAGGCAGCCGCGGTGGTCATCGTGCCCATTGCCATCCAAACCGCTCAACGCATCGGGGTAGACCCGCGGCCCTTTGCCATGATGATAGCCGTTGGCGCGGCCTGCTCCTTCATCACCCCCCTGGAACCAGCCTGCCTTATGGTTTACGGCCCGGGCAATTACCGCTTTTTCGATTTCGCGAAAGTGGGGGGCTTGCTCACCCTGGCCATCTTTGGCATCGCCATGCTGATGGTGCCCATGCTCTGGCCTTTTTAACCAGGCGATAGAAGTTTTTTACTCTGCCCGCTCACCAGCAGGGCTGCGAAAATTCCACAACCCCGTCCGGGATCGTATCCACCGAGTAGAACCAGCCGCAGGCATCGTAGCAGGTGGCCCCCACATAGCAGTTCCCGTGATCTTTACGGTATTCAAACTCGCAGGAAAGGTCTTGCATTTTACGGGGGCAGTCATCCCGACTGTCCCGAAAAGACACATCATCCATGCTGAAACTCGCCCGCGGCCAGATCAATTGGCTGAAAAACGCGCGGGTTGGGTCGAGTGTTGGCGTTGGTGTTTCACTGGGGAGGGGTGTTGGGGTGATCGTGGGGGTGGCCGTAGAGGTAGGTGTAGCGCTGGGCAAAGGCGTTGAGGTTGAGGTTGTTGTGGCAGTAGCGCTCGGGCGAGGAGTCGGGCTGGGCGAGGGTGTTACCGTGGGTTCTGCCAGCCCCAGGCCGCATGCGGTGCTGCTGCCGAATAGCCAAATGGCTGCCATTAAGGCAAAGAGCCGCCCCTTATTCAATCGGTGCATGGACCTGTTTGCACCCAATCGTCTCCCCGGTGGCCGATCGTATCCACGGAGTAGTAAAAGCCGCAGTCATCATAGCAGCTCATGCCAACCACACAGTCCCCATTGCTGTAAAGCCGGTACTCAATCTCACAGCTCGCGTTCTGCCCGCGCGAGGGGCACCAGGTGCCCCAGTTGACGTGCTGAGGCCCGAAGGTGGCCTTGGGCCAAATCATCCCCGGGATCGGCTGCCAGGTAGGCGTGGCTGTCTCCGTAGGTGTGGGGCTGGGCAGCGGCGTTGGGGTTTGCGTAGGCGTTGGGGTGACAGTGGCGGTCGCGGTGGCTGTGGGTGTGGGGCTTGCCGTAGCGGTTGGCGTGGCTGTAGCCGTGGCCGTTGGGGTGGGCGTAGGCTCTGGTTTAAAGAGCGTGCACGCTGAGAGCATCAGCAGTGTCAGCAGCAGAATGATCTTTTTGACGAACATCATTTTATGGGCAGGAACCAATCGGCGTCCAGGGTGCGTCCGGTTCCGCTGGCAAGTTATCCTGGGAATACCAATAGCCGCAGGCGTCGTAGCAGGTGATGCTCGTGGAGCAATATCCGCTGGCATACTGGCGGTATTCATTCTCGCACTGCACGTTTTGTCCACGCAGAGGGCAGTCGAAGGTATTGCTGTAGCGGGTTGAGATCCCCGGCGGCGGCTGAACTGCCATCTCATGGATCAGGTTGTGGTGCCCGGCCTCAGTATAGAAGGTAAATTCCTGCTTCTCCAAGTAGTCCAGGCGGCCGTCTTCCGTTCTGCAAACCATCGAACGGGTTAATTCCGGGTCGGGTTCGCAGACAAAGTTCATCCCTCCCGCGGCAGCATAAAGCGGGTATTCCTGAGCCGCATTCAGGAAGTAATAAACCGTAGTCTCGCCATCGAACCAGGCGCGGTAAAAGCGGAAGTTAGCCAAAAAGCCCTTGAAGGCCGGCGCAGTCGGGGTTGGGGCGACGGTGGCCGTCGCTGTGGGCGCCGGCGTGGGGCTGGGCTGGGCTGTGGCGGTTGGCGCAGGAGTAGCCGTGGGCAAAGCAGTTGCTTCGGCCAGGGTTGCCGCAGGTTGGGGGCTTGGGCTGGCTGGAACTGCGGGGGCACCGCAGGCGCCTGCCAAGGCCCCAATGCCCAGGCTCAGGATAAGAATCAAATTACCAAACTTCGGTTTCATCGCTGCTATTGTACCCCCAAGCCCCTCCAGGCCCCGCCAATGGGCCATGCCGTATGGCGCGCTTCCCTGTAAACCGGTCTTTTGCCAGGCAATGGCACCGCTCCAGGCAATCAAAACGCTCCTCGCCAGGAGCAGCTGACGAGGAGCGCGAACTGAATACGATTAGGTTTAGATACTCACATGCAGCTGGTTCACCCGGCGAAAATGGTAGCCGTAGATCGAGAACGTGATCGCCAGCGGGAACTTATCCGGCATGCGGGTGAGCGACCAGAAAAAGAGCCGCCAGTAGTTGGAGCGTTCTTCTTTGCTGCCTACGACCCCAATGCGCCAAATGGACCTGAAGAGGGCCAGCACTTCCTGGAATTGCATGTGCACCGTGCTCCGTTTGGGCTGATAGGTCTTCAGAAAGGTCATCACCCGGTCCGTAAAGCCGCGCGCGGAATAGATCGAATCCAGGATCTTGCGGTAGCCCTGCTTGAGTAAACCAGCGTCCATCACCGGAACGATGTTGCTCTGCCCGTCCACATTATCCCCGGAATAATTCTCCGGCTTCAGGCGGCCTTCCTTCTCCATACGTTTGTAGAGATCGGTACCGATGGGGGCCTGCAGCAGGCCTACCATCGCGGTGACAATGCCGCTGCTCTGGATAAAGTTGATCATGCGGTCAAAGATATGCTGATCGTCGTTGTCAAAGCCAACAATAAACCCGCCCATCACCTGCAAGCCGGCAGCCTGCAGTTTCTTCACCGCGCTTACCAGGTCGCGGTTGCGGTTTTGGGTCTTTTGGCATTCGATCAGCGCGTCCTCATTGGGCGTTTCAATGCCGATGAAAACGTGGATGAACCCGGCCTTCACCATCAGGTCGATCAGTTCGTCGTCATCCGCCAGGTTGATACTCACCTCGGTGATGAAGTCGAAACCCTTCTTCCCCTTGCGCCATTCGATCAGCGCGGGCAGAAGGTCCTCTTTAAGCACGCGTTTATTGCCGATGAAGTTGTCATCCACAATGAAAACATTGCGCCGCCAGCCGGCATCATACAATGAGCCCAGCTCAGCAATAAATTGCCCGGTGGTTTTAAGCCGCATCTTATGCCCCAGTAAGGCGGTAACGTTGCAGAAATCGCAGCCAAAGGGGCAGCCGCGGCTGTACTGTACGCTCATCGAATCGTACATATCCATCTCTACCAGATGCCAAAGCGGAGCAGGAGTCAACTTGGTATCCGCGTACTCATTCGCGTCGTAACGCGCCTTGGGCGCTCCCGCAGCCAGGTCGGCCAGGAAGGGCGGAAAACTCACCTCGCCTTCGTTCATGATCAGGTGATCCACCTGCGGAAAGGCATCCGGCTCCATGGTAAAAAGCGGCCCGCCAGCCACGATCGGCTTCCCGGCTGCCCTGGCCTTATCCAACACCTCAACGGTGCTTTTACGCTGCACGGTCATCGCGCTCACGAAAATCATGTCGGCCCAATCCAAATCGGATTGTTTAAGCGATCTCACGTTCATGTCCACCAGCTTCTTTTCCCATTCAGCGGGGCACATGGCGGCAATTGTCATCAATCCCAGGGGCGGCGAGGAGGCACGCTTGCGTACAAATTTCAAAGCGTGTTTGAAACTCCAGAATGTATCCGGGAATTCAGGGTAAACCAGCAGGATCTTCATCGTTTTATTCCTTCTTTGGGCCGGGCGCCTTGGCTTTTGCCTGGGGCGCTGGTTTTGCTTCCTCCGCTTGCTCGCTTCCCTCTGCGGTCTCGTCACTTTCTTCTTCGTCTGGCAGCGCCTGGTAATCGCTTTCGCTTAACTGACGTTTGCGTTTCCGGGCGTTTGGCGGCAAAATGGGCTCGCCCAGCAGGCGGTCAAAATTCGCCTCATCCAGCCAATTCAAATGCTGGTACATCTGGGCCATATCGGCTGGAGTGTAGGGCATGTCATTATCCAGCCACCAGTAAAGCAGGGCCAACAGCGCTCCTGCCAGGTAGTTCTCAACAAAATCGCGCGGGACCGAGAGCTTTTTCTGGTCTTCCCGCAGCAGTTCCACCAGGCCCTTGGCCACGCCGTTGCGCAGCAGCTCGTGCAGCTCGCGGGAGGCCACCACATAGCCCTTGCCGATCATCAGAATGCGGTAGATATCGTAATGATTTTCAACGTACTCAAAGAGCCGCTGCACGGAGCGCTGGTCGCGGATGTTGGAGCGCTCGAATGAAAGCTGCGGGGCAGAGCTCACAAACTCGTCCACAAACTGGCGGATCAGGTCCACCAGCAGGTCGTCCTTTTCACGGTAGTGCAGGTAGAAAGTGGCCCGGCCCAAATTAGCCTTATCGGTAACGTCCTGGATGCTGATCTCGTCGTACCCTTTTTCAAGGATGAGCGCCAAGATACTCTCGCGCAGGAGTTTTCGGGTTCGCATGATGCGGCGATCGTCTTTTCTTGCCATGTTCTGAGCCTTTCTTGAATGTTACGTCTAATTGTAGACACTTATTAAATAACTGTCTTTATTTTACAGCTATACACAAGCCTGTCAAGTAAGAATTGCATCGCCGGGTACTTAAACAAGTTCAGGGGTAAAAAGTTGCAAGGGGCTTATAATCGCCCTATGCGTCTTCAGGTGCCCAACCTCAATCTGCCTCAGGCCCCCAGCAATATCCTGGGCATCAACCTGGATGGCGAGCGTGTCCTGATCGTTTACGGCAGCATGAGCGGGCACGTCCACGAACGCGTCCTCATGGATCCGCCCTGGCAGGAAGGTTTTGCCACGGTACTGGAGAGCGTTGCCACCCAGGCGGACCGCTTGCTGGCCCTCACCCAAGCCCAGCACCTGCCCGTACCGGAACGCCTGAGCGTCAGCATTAGCGGCGATTACGATAACGAGACCGGCTTGCTTGAATCCGCACCGGATTTTCCGGAGTGGCACAATGTAGCGCTTAAATCCCAATTGGGTTTCAAATTCAACCTGCCGGCCCACGTGGAGCAAAAAGCCAATGCCGGGGCAATGGCCGAACGCCTTTTTGGCCAGGCCGCGGACGTACGCAACTTTTTTTTCGTTTCGCTCAGCCCCACGGTACGCATCGGTGCCATTCTGGACGGCAAGATCTATCGCAACATCGGCGGAAGCGCCGGCAACCTGGGCAAGATCCGCGTCAGTTCACACGGCCCTAGCGGGTTTGGCTACCCAGGCTCACTGGACGGCTACGCCAGTGCGGCCGGCCTGAGGGAATTGGCCCAGGCACGCCACGGCGCGCATTGGGAACCGGGCTTCGACTCATTGCAGGTGATTCAGGATGCCATAGCCGGCGACCCCTACGCCCAGGAAGTCTGCCTTGAATCCGCGCGGGTGCTGGGGCATGCTTTGGCCCAATCCACCTTGCTCCTGAGGCCGGAAATGATCGTCATCGGGCACCCCTTCTGTCTCCTGGGCCCGGAATACGAAGAAGGTCTGCGGAAGGCGCTCTCCGAAGCCAGCGAGCTGAACGATAGCGAAATGCCTCAGCTCCGCCTTTCAAACCTGGGCAATCGCCTGCCGGAATTGCAGGCCCTGGCCCCCGCCATCCACGCTGCCAGAGAGCAAAAACGGGCCTAAGCCCGCTTTATTTATCCCTGATTATCTTCGCCGCTTGGCGGGGCGCTCATCTCCATCCGCATCTGGCGTTCGCGTTCCTTACGCGCGGCTTTTTCCGCCTTGCGCAGCGCCTTTTCAGCCCTGCGGGCTTCCTTGGCCTTGCGTTTGGCCAGGCGGCGTTCGTCTGCCAGGGCAAGTTTCCGCCCGGTGCTCAAACTGAGCGAGATGTAGTAAACCACCAAAATCACACCGATCACAAACATGACGATCGTACCCACGCTCAGCGGCTCTTCCAGGACCCGCGGTCCAATTTGAGTGATGCCGGTGCGCGGGTTGCCGAAGAAAAACACCCAGGTATTGAAGAATATCGCCAGCACACGCGCCTCCGTGGGGCCCACGCGCATGGCGGTCATCTCAAAAACACCCGTGGCATGCGTCTTGAGGTAAGTGACGATCATGGAAAGCAAATAGCCGATGAGGGCAAAAGTAGCCATCTCAAAGGTGGACATGCCCGAAAGGCCAATGCCCAGGATCATCGCGCAGGCCGAAAAACCATCAATGGAATGGTCCATAAAAAAGCCGTATCGCGGCCTTTCGATGTGCCGGTAGCGCGCCAGTGTACCGTCCAGGCTGTCGCCGAACCAGTTGATCACAAAGCCCAGGCTGGAGAGGTGCAGGAACCAATTGCCCTTCAGCTCGCCAAAGCCAGCCAGGATGTAGCCAACCAGTACGATGGCCGAACCCACCACCCCGATCGCGGTCAGTGTATCCGGCCAGACCCAGGCAGGCATGTGTTTGGCCAGGTAGTTCAGGGCTGGGCGTTCCAAAAAGCCCAGCAGAATATCGTTCACGCGCTTGTGTTCGCCATCCTGCATCGTTTCCTGGTTGGGTTGTTCCTGCAGTGAGATGGGTTCAGGTGCTTGCGGCTCATTTTGGGTCATAATGCCTCGATACTA
>DHPL01000027.1:0-4497 GCA_002407905.1 Anaerolineaceae bacterium UBA5365 | reverse complement strand
ATAATGCCTCGATACTAGTGGTTAAAGGTCTGGCTCACATGCGGCCAAACCGGGTGGAACATGGCCCATTGGGCTGGGTTGCGCAGAACAAATTTCTCCGCTTCGGCCAGGGCCATTTCTGCGTTGCGCAGGTAAGTTTCTTCGTGAGTTGCGTAGCGGGTGAACTTAAGCGGCTTGCTGCTATCCAGCAGGTAACTGCCGTCCTCCTGGCGTACCCCGCAGGCCACCCGTACCTTTGCACCGGTGTCCAGAGCAAGGTTCACATAAAATACGGGAAGCGGTGCAGGGTGCCCAAAAAACACCGGCATGTACTTGTGGTTATCCGGCACGGCCCGGTCCAGACCGGTGATCACGCTGGTTCCGGCACGCAGAGCCAGGCGGGCTTCACGGTACGCGCTGGGGGTCAATGGCAATACGGTCACCCCCAGGCCTTCACGCAGTTTGTTTTGGGCTTTATAGGCGTTGTTCGGGTTAGGGTACGAAAGCACCAGCGGCCGCAAACCCAGCCAGGTGAGCATCATCCCAAACAGGTCAAAATTGCCCAGATGCGGTCCAAGGACCAGAGTAGGCACCTCGCCGCTCAGCATTTCATCAAGCGCGGTGCTCATCTCCGGGCTGAGTCTGGTAAGCCGCTTGCCTTCCTCGGGGTGCTGGTAGTAATAAAAGTATTCGAAAAGCGCACGGGTAAGATTCACAACCACCAGTTCAGCGATGGCATCCAAATCCGTTGGGGACAGTTTCCCCCCGGTGATCACCCATTGATTGGCCTTGATGTCCTTCAGCAGTGCGCGGTTAGGTTTGCTGGCCAAATAGCGGCCAACGTGCGTGGCCCAGTAATTCCCGGCTCCTAAAGACAGGTGTCGGCCCAGAAAGAGGCCCAGGCGTACCGATCCCTCGTCTTGCAGGAATTCTTTGAGTCCCATAGGGATTCAATTGTACCCCAGCCATGCCGGGCCCGATAAACATGTGCTAACAAGCTTAGGCTGTCGTTAACCTTGCCTTACGCCGCTGACCGAGAGTTTGCAGCGCGTAAGCCGCCAGGTAAGCCAACCCCATGATCAGGATGATCACCGCCCCGGCCGGCAGGTCCAGGGCGAAGGCAGCCACAAGCCCGCTCAGCGTGAAAACCAGCGCTAAAAACCCCGCCAAAAACATGATCTCGCGCATGTCCCGCAGGAAAAGGCTTGCGATCGCAGCGGGAATCGTCAATAGGGCAATCACCAAAATCAGCCCCACCACCCGCATGGCGATCACCACACTCAACCCGATCAGCACGATCATCGTCAGGTAAAGCGCAGTAACCGGCAGGTTGCGCACTCGGCTGAATGTTTCATCGAAGGAAATAGCCAGTAAAGGCCGGTAAAACAAAGCCGCGAAGACCGTCACCAGGACGGCAACAGCCATCATCAGTTGAAGGTCCAGCGCGCTTACCGCCAGGATGCTGCCAAAGAGGTAGCTCATCAAATCGGCTTTATAACCAGGGCTCAGGCTTAAAAAGATGATCCCCAGGGCCATGCCCAGCGCCCAGATGACCCCAATGATCGTATCCGCGCTTTGGCGTTTTCCCTGCTGCACCAGGCCCATCGTCAGCGAGGAAAGCAAACTAAAGCCCAGTGCCCCCAAAATGGGGTCCAGGCCCAGAAAGTAAGCCAGGCCCACCCCGCCATACGCGGCGTGGGCAATGCCTCCGCTGATGAACACAATGCGGTTCAGTACCACCAGCGTCCCAACGATTCCGGCGACGATGCTGACCAATATGCCGGCATAAATCGCGCCGCGCATGAAAGGCAGAGCCCAAATCTGCGCCAGGAACTCAAACATGGTCGCCCTCCGGATGCTCAGCCAGGTGCGTGTGCGGCAAGCCATGCGCGATGAGTTCCACCGGGCATTCGTAGCCCAGGGCCAACATCTCCGCGGTTAATTCTTTGCGGCCGTGATAAACCAAGCGCCGGTTCACGCAGCCGATCGTCTTCACATAAGTAGAGACCACGCTGAGGTCATGCGAGATGAGCAAAATGCTCACGCTCGCATTCAATTGCGCGAAAAGTTCGTAGATTTGGGTGCTGGCCTGGGGATCCACCGAAGCGGTGGGTTCGTCCAGCAAGAGTACCCTCGGCAGGGTAGCCAGAGCGCGCGAAATATACGCCCGCTGCCGCTGGCCGCCTGAAAGTTCAGCCAGGCTGCGCCGCGCCAAATGCCCAATCCCTGTTTGTTCAAGGCTCCGGGCAATGATGTCCTTATCCGTGCTATCCAGGCGCAGGCCCTGCCAAAAACCTTGCCGCCGGTCCCCGGCGTTAAAGCGGCCCATTGATACCAGGTCCCAGACGCTGATCGGAAAATGCTTGTCTTCCACCCCAACCTGAGGCACATACCCAATCGCCGCGCGGCCTTCCTTGGCGCTTTTGCCCATTACCCGCACCTGGCCCCTGTAAGGCTTAAGCAAGCCCAGAATCACGCGGATGAGCGTGGTTTTACCGCCGCCATTGGGACCGATGAGGCCCACAAAGTCTCCGGCGCGCATTTCAAAGTCCACATCCTCCAGAACGGTATCGGCATCATAAGCCGCCGAAACCCCGCGCAGGCTGATGAGCGGTTCCAATTCCTGCTCGCTCACCGCAGCACCTCTGCCAGCTGCCGGCCGATTAGCCCGATGTTTGCCAACACGTTCGCGGCCAGGGGGTCAACTTCGATCAGCGTCTCAATGCCCAGCTGTTCAGCAATGGAGCGCGCCAGCTTGGGGTCTACATCCTTCTGTACAAAGATGGCCTTCACGCCCAAATCCCGGGCGGCGGCAATCAACTGCGCCAGCGAATCCGGCCCGGGTTCCAGCCCGCCGGTTTCCACGGGGATCTGTTCCAAACCAAATTCATGCGCCAAATAGCCCAGCGAGGGATGCACGATCAAAAAATGGCGGCCGCCACTTTGCTTAAAGAGAGCTTCAAGATCTGCCGCGGTCGTGTCAATTTCTTTCTGCAAAGCTTGCAGCTTAGCCTGGTATTCCGCTTTGTTCTCCGGGTTGAAGTTGATCAGCGCCTCAGCGGTATTGGAAGCCAGGATGCTCAGCGTACCCGGAGCCAGCCAAATGTGCGGATCCTTATGCTCCGTGGAATACCAGCCCGGCACCGTCTCCCGGGGTTGAGAGGCCGCCTCCCCTTCCGCGTGCCCTTCTTCACCTTCGTGGTCATCGTGATGCTCATGCTCCATACTCAGCCACTGGATGCCGCTTGTGATGTCCACCACTTTCATCGCCCGGTTGGTATTCGCCAGGCGCGGCAGCCAGGCCTCCTCAAACTCAACGCCAATGCTTAGATACAGGTCGCTGCCGGCCAATTGGGCCATTTGCTGGGGGGAAGGTTCGTAGGTATGCGGGTCATCACCCGGTTCCGCCAGCGATTGCACCTGCACCAAACCGCCGGCAATGCGCTGCACGAGCCAGGCCTGGGGCGGGATGCTCACAGTAACGTGGATATTATCTTCCGCGGCCGGCTTAAACATGCTGGTGCAGCCGCTCAGCAAAACAGCCAGCAGAACGAGAAGGCTCAAACTTTTCTTCATGCCAGCTCCTGCCGCAGTGCCGCGCAGCTTGGGCACAACCCATAAAATTGCAGGAGGTGCTCGTTGATCACATACCCAGTTTCAGCTTGCACGCGCTCGGTTAATTCATCCAGGTCTTCATGGCCCCCAAATTCCATGGAGCGGTTGCAGCGCCGGCAAAGCACATGATGGTGGTGCCCCCCGGTATGCGCCATGTAGCCCAGGGTCCCATCGGAAAAATACACCTGGCAAAGCAGGTTCAACTCTGCCAGCAGGTCAAGCGCCCGGTAAACACTCGCCAGGCTCAGGGGTTTGCCTTCCAGAGCCAGGTGCTTGTGGATCAGCGCCGGCGTCAGCGGGGTGCGTGTATCGCTCAATAGCTCCATGATCCTCCGCCGCGGGCCGGAGATGCGGTATCCTTGTTTCGTCAATTCTTCATGCCAGGTCATCATTATTCCTTATTGAGAAAGTTTCTCAATATTACCGCAAATCCCCCATTGCGCAAGTTTTCTGTACGCGCTTTCTTACACAACGATGATGATTACCGGCAAGACGCTCTGTTATACTTAGCCGGCCGGAAAATGCCCGAGCAAAGAATGGAGATCGATGAACGAGACAAAGCCTGAAACCATTGCCAACGACGAAGTTGTGCAAATTGCCTATAACCTCAGCGTCAGCGGAGAAGAAATTGAAAGTAACGTCCTGGAATACATCCACGGGCATAAAAACATCATTGCCGGTCTGGAGCAAGGCCTCACCGGCCTCAGCGTGGGCGAAACCAAAGAGGTGCACGTACCCGCCAAAGACGCCTACGGGGAGTTCGACCCTGATAGCGTTATCACGGTCACCCGTAAGAGCTTCCCGGCCGATTTTGAGATCAAGCTCAACCAGCCAATGAACCTGCGCGACCAGCATGGTCACTTCTTCCAGGCCGTGGCCACGGACCTCACCGAGCACGACGTA
>DHPL01000028.1:18396-38014 GCA_002407905.1 Anaerolineaceae bacterium UBA5365 | reverse complement strand
CCAGGGTTACTTTGAGTACGACTCAAAGAAATCCGGCGCCGTGACCGTGAGCCACTTGCGCTTCGGTCCCAAACCCATCCGCGCGCCTTACCTGATCAACCCCGGCGAAGCTAACTTCATCGGCTGCCATCAGGTGAGCTTTGTGGACCGCTTTGACATGCTGAAATACGCCCGTCCGGGTTCGGTTTTCCTGATGAACAGCATTTACCAGCCCGAAGCAGTTTGGGACACTCTGCCCAAGGAAATGCAAAAATCTCTGATCGATAAGAAGATCAAGTTCTACGTGATCGATGCCTACGACGTTGCCGAAAAGACCGGCATGGGCCAGCGCATCAACACCATCATGCAAACCTGTTTCTTCGCCATCAGCGGCATCCTGCCCAAGGAAGAAGCGATCGCGCAGATCAAGCATTCCATCGAGAAAACCTATGGCAAACGCGGCGATGCCGTGGTCAAACGCAACTACAACGCGGTGGACCAGGCTGTGGCTAATATGTACGAAGTAAAAGTGCCGGCCAAAGTGACCGCCAAGCATGGCCGCCACTTGCCCGTACCTAAGGAAGCTCCCGAATACGTGCGCGAGACTTTGGGTATGATCATCGACCGCCGCGGCGACGAAGTGAAAGTAAGCCAGATGCCCATCGATGGCACCTTCCCCACCAGCACGACCCGGTGGGAGAAACGCAACATCGGCCTGGAGATCCCGGTGTGGGAACCTGATGTTTGTATCCAGTGCGGCCGCTGTTCCTTTGTTTGCCCGCATGCCACCATCCGCACCAAGCTCTACCAGAGCGATCTGCTGGCCAAGGCCCCCGAAGGCTTCAAATCCACTGCTTCCAAGACCAATCAATGGAAGGAAGGTTATTCCTTCACCGTTCAGGTAGCCCCGGAAGACTGCACTGGCTGCGGCCTCTGCGTGGAAAACTGTCCCGGCAAGGATCGCAGCGACCCCACCCGCAAGGCCATCAACATGGCCCCGCAGGCGCCCATCCGCGAACGCGAGATGAAAAACTGGGACTTCTTCCTGGACCTGCCGCTGATCGACCGCGCGGAAATCCCCCTGAATCTGGTGAAGTACAGCCAGCTCTTCGAGCCGCTTTTCGAGTTCAGCGGTGCCTGTGCCGGCTGCGGCGAGACCCCCTACATCAAGCTGGTCACCCAACTCTTTGGAGACCGCATGGTTGTGGCCAACGCCACAGGCTGCACCTCCATTTATGGCGGCAACCTGCCCACCACTCCTTGGGCCAAGAATGCCCAGGGCCGCGGCCCAGCCTGGAGCAACAGCCTCTTTGAGGACAATGCCGAGTTTGGCATGGGCATGCGCCTGACGATCGACAAATTCAAGGAATTCGCCACTGAACTGCTGGAAAAGAACGCGGATAAGGTTGGCAAGGAACTGGCTGATGAAATTTTGAATGCCAGCCAGAAAACCGAATCTGAGATCCAGCAGCAGCGCAAACGTGTTGAGAAACTGAAGGCTGCGCTCAAGGGCAAGAAAGCCGGCGAACTCCGCCAGCTGCTCAGCCTGGCCGATTATCTGGTGCGCAAGAGCGTTTGGATCATCGGCGGTGATGGTTGGGCCTACGATATTGGCTACGGCGGCCTGGACCACGTTTTGGCCAGCGGCAAGGACGTGAACGTCCTTGTACTGGACACCGAGGTCTACTCCAACACCGGCGGCCAGTCCTCCAAGGCTACCCCCCGAGGCGCGGTTGCCAAGTTCGCCGCTAACGGCAAGGCCCTGCCCAAGAAGGACCTGGGCCAGATCGCGATGACCTACGGCAACATCTATGTTGGCCGGGTGGCCATGGGCGCGAATGACAACCAGACCCTCAAGACCTTTGTTGAGGCCGACTCTTACGAAGGCCCCTCCCTGATCATTGCCTACAGCCACTGCATTGCGCATGGCATCGACATGAAGAAGGGTCTGCTGCAGCAAAAGGGCGCCATCAATAGCGGTGCCTGGCTGCTCTACCGCTACGACCCCCGCCTGGCGGACGAAGGCAAGAACCCGCTGCAGCTGGATAGCAAAGCCCCCAGCATCCAGGTTTCGGAATATGCTTACAACGAAACCCGTTACCGCATGCTGCTGCAAAGCGATGAGGAACGTGCTGAAATTCTGATGAAGCACGCCCAGGAAGACGCGGGCCGGCGCTGGGACCTGTACGAGCAGATGGCCGAGATGCAATACGGCCCTGCCGATGCCGCTGAGGCGAAGGACGCGGGCAAAGACGCCTGATCGACCAGAGCCGACAGTAATTGATAGTTAACTAGGGTAAAATCAACAGTGGCATCTTAGAGCCACTGTTGATTATTTAAGGAGTGATATGGCTGATCTTTCTACACATTTCGCAGGTTTGAAACTTAAGAACCCCCTGGTGGTTGGCGCGTCTCCTTTTTCGCGCAACCTGGAGCTGTCTCGCCTCCTGGAAGATCAAGGCGCGGCGGGTATCGTGATGTACTCGCTTTTTGAAGAAGAAGTGACCAATGAGCAGCTGGCGACGGATCACTTTTTGAATGTCGGCACTGAATCGCAGCCGGAAGCACAAACCTATTTGGTTGAGCCGCCAGTGATGGAGGATAAGGCCGAACGTTACATGGACCAAATTCGCGCCTTGAAGAGTGCGCTCTCCATCCCCGTGATCGCCAGCCTGAATGGTTTTTCCAAGAGCGGCTGGGTAAGCCTGGCTTCCCGCATGGAAGCTGCCGGTGCCGATGCCGTGGAGCTCAACCTCTATTCTGTTGTGACCGACCCGGATGTATCCAGCGAACAGGTGGTTCAGGGCTACCTGGAAATGATGCGTCAGGTCCGCAGCCATACCAAGCTGCCGCTGGCGATTAAGATTTCATCCCATTTTAAAGACTTGCCCCGGGTATTAAAACTGGCTTCCGAGACGGGCGTAGACGGCTTTGTGCTCTTCAACCGCTTCCTCCAGCCGGATATCGATATTGAAAAGATGACCGTCAACCTTAAGGCGCGCCTGAGCACCAGCGACGACCTGGCGCAGTCCATCGTTTGGACGGCAATTGTGAGCCCGGAGATTGATAAAGACATCGTGGTCTGCTCCGGCGTGCACACCGCCCAGGACGTTGTGAAGGCGGTGATGGCTGGCGGTTGTGCCGTCACGATGGTGTCAGAGCTCATTAAACACGGTCCGCGTGCCGTTGGAAAAGTGCTCTCTGACCTGAATGCCTGGATGGATATGCACAACTACCCGGACATCAATTCGATGCGCGGCGCGATGGCCCGCGGCAGAGGCGAACACTCCATTGCCTACGAACGCCGCAACTACATGCAGGCGCTGCAGTCGTACAACGAGAACTTGCTTTAAGCACAAACCAGGAGGCCTTAAGGGGCTTTAGATGAGTGTCGTAGACGATATCAAGAGCCGTCTGGACTTGATTGATTTTGTGTCCCAAACGGTCAAACTGCGCAAAGCCGGTAAAAACTATACCGGCTTTTGTCCCTTCCACAGCAATACCCGTACCCCTGCCTTCGTCGTCTTCCCTGAGACCCAGACCTGGCGCTGCTTTGGCCAGTGCAATGAGGGCGGCGACCTCTTTGGCTACGTGATGAAGCGTGAAGGCTGGGACTTTGCCGAAACCCTGCGCTACCTGGCCGAGAGAGCCGGTGTGACCCTTACCCAGTACGAGCGCCCGGACGCCCCCTCCGCCAGCGAGCAGGAAAGGCTGCAGCAGCTTTTGGAAGCTACAGTGCAGTTCTTCCGCGAGCGGCTGATGAGCCCTGCTGGCAGCGAGGCGCTGGCCTATTTGCGCAAGCGCGGCCTGACGGACGAGACGATCAAAGTTTGGGGCCTGGGTTTTGCCCCGGCGGGGTGGAACGAGCTGGGTACAGAGCTGAAACGCAAGGGCTTTGACGATGCCGAGATGGTGAATGCTGGCGTGGCCAATGACCGCGAGGGCGGAGGTACATTCGATAAATTCCGCAACCGCCTGATGTTCCCCATCCGGGATGCTTACGGTAAGATGAACGGCTTTGGCGGCCGTGTTTTGGACCCCAACGACCTACCCAAGTACATGAACAGCCCCCGCACCGAGCTCTTTGATAAAGGGCGCCTGCTCTACGGCATGGACCTGGCCCGCCAATCCATCCGCAACAGTGGCCAGGCCGTGATCGTGGAAGGCTATATGGATGTCATCGGTTTGCACCAGGCGGGTTATACCAACGCCATCTCGCCGATGGGCACAGCACTCACCGAGGACCAATTCCGCCTGCTTAAACGCTTCACCCGCAGTGTGGTCCTGGCCCTGGACCCGGACGCGGCTGGCGAACGGGCAACGCTGAAAGGGTTGGAAACCGCCCGCCAAACCATGGACCTGGAAGGTGAATTGCGCTTTGATGCCAAGGGCCTTTTGCACGTGGAAAACCGCCTTAATGCCGATGTGCGCGTGACCACCCTGCCGGATGGGGTGGACCCCGATGAGATCGTTTTGCAGGACCCCCAGCGCTGGCAAGCCATAATGGATGAAGCCAAGCCGGTGGTGGTGCATGTGATGCAAGCCCTGACCCGCGGCCAGGATTTGGAGGATGCCAAGGTGAAGCGGGAGATCGCCGGCCAGGTGCTGCCCTTGATCGAGGACGTTGCCGACGCGGTTGAGCGGGAGAGCTACCGCCAGCAGCTGGCACGATTGCTGCGTGTAGATGAACGCGCATTACGCACCCAGCATCAGACCCAGCGGGCAACCCGCCGGAACCGAAGAAACGAAACTGCTGCTGAACCAGCCCCCAAGGTGGAAGACAACCGTTTTCAAAGCACCGCAGACCGCAACCGCCTGCTGGAACAGCATACGATCGTATACTTATTGGAACGCCCTGAGGACCTCTATAAGCTGGATAAGCAATTGGCCGGACTGGGCCTTGAACACCTGAACGATGGAGATTTCAGCGGCACGGATCGCCGCCTGGCATTTGGTGTGGTGCGCGATGCGCTGCGGCAGGACGCGGTGAGCGCGCAGGATTATATTGCCGAACATCTGCCCGCGGCTGCTTTTGACGTTGCCCCGCCTAAGAATTTGCTGGACCCAGACCAAAGCAGCCTGCCGGAACCCTCCGCGGAAAAAGTGCTGGGCGATCAGGTCCGCAACATTCTGCGCCTGCGCCAAAACCTGGTGGAAGGCCGGACCCAGCAGATCCTCTATTTACAATCCGAGACAGAAGAGAAACCCTACACGGACGAGGAAGCGCATTTTCTGATGGTGGAACTGCTTAATCAGCGCCGATTGATCGATTTGGCATTAAAGGGGATGGACGGAAGCCCCAGCCAGGCTTCCCGCTTGCCGAACAAATGGAGAAGAGGCTAGACCATGGTTACAGACCGCGACGAAGCAGACAGCGATGATGCCCTGCTGGCACGCCAGAGCATGGATGAACGTGAGATCCTTGCCGGTATGGAAGCCGGCGAAGACCCCATGCAGCTCTACCTGCACGACATCAATCGCGAAGAACTGCTGGCAGCGGTGCAGGAGTTTAAATTAGCCATCCTGGTCCAGGCCGAACAGCAGCTGGAGCTCTTTAAGGATGAGAGCGGTGTGCTTGAAGGGGCTGCCATCTACCGCGATATGCGTTCCAGCTGGGAGCAGGTGATCTCGGATGCGGTGCGTACCCGCCACAATGCCCCCGAGATGAGCGAGGTGCTGGCTGAGGCGGCTGGCATGCAGCAGGGCTTCGACCTGGAGAGTGGGTCCTACACTTATGCCTACCTCAACAGTTCCCGTTGGGGGACCGATAAACTCTGGGATGCCCTCGCATCCAACCTTTGCCGCTTTCTGACTGATGCCTACATGCTTCCGGCGCGCTCATTGGAGAAAGTACGCGCTGAAGTTGAAGCTGGCGGAACCCTGCCGGACTGCGATTCGCTGCATTGCGAAGCGCCTCTGCCTGAAGATTTGGCCCGGGCGGATACCCGCGTGACCGAGAATGCCAAGGAGGCAACGCACCAACTGGTGGAGTACAACCTGCGCCTGGTGGTCAGCGTGGCTAAAAAATATACCAACCGCGGCATTTCCCTCTTGGACCTGATCCAGGAGGGGAACCTGGGTCTATTGCGGGCCATCCAAAAATACGACCCCGCCCGGGGATTCCGTTTTAGCACTTACGCCACCTGGTGGATCAAGCAGAGTATCAGCCGCTATATCCTTGAGAACGCGCGCACCATCCGCATCCCGGTGCACGTGGTTGAGTCGATTTCGAAGCTCATCAAAGTGCAGCACAGCCTGGTGCAGAGCCTGGGGCGCGACCCTACATTCGCTGAAATGGCCATTAAAAGCGGTTTTCTCTCAGATGAGGATGTACAGGCCATTCTGGAGATCGGCGGCAGTAAAAAGCTGGCCGATCCCGGCCTGCTGCGGCGTTGGGAGGAGGCCACGAACAAGGTGGAGCAGATCCTCAAAACCGCCGAAGAACCCGTAAGCCTGGAAGCACCGGTGGGGGATGAGGAAAACAGCACTTTGGGGGATTATATTGAGGATGTCGACTCTCCGGAGCCGATTGACGAGGTGTTGCGCGTTATGCTGCGGGACGCGGTGAAGACCTCGCTGGGTAAGTTGAGTGAGCGCGAACGCGAAGTGCTGGATCTGCGTTTTGGCCTTACCGATGGCATTTACCATTCGCTGGAGGAGATCAGCAACCGGTTTAACCTCACCCGTGAACGGATCCGCCAGATTGAGGCATCCGGCCTGCGCAAGCTGCGCGACCCCAAGCACATTAACCCGCTTTGGGATTATTTCCAAAACTCATAAATTTCCAGAACTCTTTAGAAAAAAAGGAGGGGGCTCAAGTTGATCGAGTCCCCCCTCTCAACCCCCTCCTTTGTATGAAAACAGGCTCATCTTGGCTAAAAACGCTGCTGTCGCCCTTAGCTAATGGCCTGTTCCATTGGGCCGAAACCCGATGCCTTATCTTATTATTTAAGAATCAATTCTTGCTTTATATGGTATGAAGTTATTATGAAGAGACTCAGAATAGATTACCGCAAAGGTTTGTTATAAAATCAAAGAATGGCAAAGAAAAAGAAGGAAGATTCGCTCTTTGAGCGTATTCGACGCATTGTGAAGCAGATCCCGCCTGGCAAGGTGGCTTATTACAGCCAGGTTGGCGCCTATTGCGGGGGCTGCAGCGGCAGGGTGGTTGGTTTTGCGATGGCTTCACTGAATGCTGAGGAGGCAAAACAGGTGCCCTGGCAGCGGGTGATCAACATCAAGGGGCGCATCAGTCCGCATGGCTTTGGCGGCCTGCTGCAGCGGGAATTGCTGGAACAAGAAGGCATCGAGTTTCGTCCGGATGGTAGTATCGATTTTGAAAAATATTTATGGGACGGACCCAACACGGAGTAATGATGCAGAAATCAAATAGAAACCTGGGGATTATGGTCGGCGTTTTGATCCTGATCCTGGCCTGCTGCTGTGTGCTGGCATGCCTTGGGGCGATGGCTGGCGGCTTGATCTTCCGGGGGAATACGCGGGGTTTGCCGGTGGTTGGCGGACCTCAAACTGTGCAGCAAAACGATCTTGGCCTGGCCTGGCAGGAAGATATCGACGGCCTCTTTGCCTTTTATGCCCAATACCCGGCAGACTCCAATATCATGGATGGAATCCTCCCCAACCCTGCCTTACCCATCATGGGGGTTTTTGATGTCCTGGATAAGATCCGGATGCAGGATGGCTGGGTGCTGGACTATGTGTATCACGCGGATGGCATGGGCTCTTACCCGATCCTGTATGCCCGCCCTGAATCCCAGTCGCCTTACCGCGACGAAGTTGCTCTGCGGGAAGCCATGAACGCCTGCGCCGGGGTTTACGAGA
Source organism: Anaerolineaceae bacterium UBA5365 (assembly GCA_002407905.1). Classification (GTDB taxonomy): domain Bacteria; phylum Chloroflexota; class Anaerolineae; order Anaerolineales; family Anaerolineaceae; genus Mesolinea. Next base: position 30,193 of record DHPL01000028.1, on the reverse strand, counting down.
GCGATCAGTGCCCTGAATTTATGGACCATGTTTGGGTGGATGGCAGCCCGCTTTCTTACCTGCAGCTGGCACTATTGGCCACCAGCGGCGACCAGTTCTACCTGGGGTGGCACGCGAACTACAACGACACCAAACCCATCGCCACCCGTGAGGCCCTTAAAGCTGTTGTGGCTGAGCTGCAGGCAGAAACCTTCGGCAAGGCCTTAAGCGCGGCGGACGCCAGCCGGGCGAAGCGCTTACCCACCGCCCCCTGGGTTAAGATCACTGGGCAGACTGTTGAGATACGCTACCTCACCTTTAGTAAATGGGGCGGGTTTTACGAACAGAACATCAGCATTAATCCCGCCTCCCCCTACCATTGGAATTTCGGTGAACCCAAACCCCTCTTGCCCTACGAGAGCGGGATCATGTTTTGATCACCAGGCAACCATCAAAAAAACCGGCTGGAATATTCCAGCCGGTTTTCAATAGGAATTGTTTCAAGCCTACTTGTCTTCGGCTTCCTTGTCTTCGCGGGCTTTCTGGGCCATAATCTCCTGGGCCAGGTGCTGGGGAACCAGGTCGTAATGGTCGTATTCCATGTCAAAGTGGCCGCGGCCGCCGGTCATGGAGCGCAGGCTGGTGGTGTAGCGCATCATCTCCGCCAGGGGGACCATGGCGCTAACGGTGCTCTTGCCCTTCTCGGTGTCCATACCCTGCACGCGGGCACGGCGGGTATTCAGGTCACCAATGATATCGCCCATGTTCTCTTCGGGCACAACAACGTTCACCTTCATCACGGGTTCGTAGAGCACGGGGTTGGCATCGCGGACGGCAAGCTTGAAGGCTTCCCGGCCGGCGATTTCGAAGGCCACCGGTTTTGAATCCACCGGGTGCTCCTTGCCGTCAAAGACTGAGACGCCTACATTGTGCACGGGGTAGCCCGCCACAACGCCTTCTTTCATCACGTTGCGGATGCCTTTTTCAATTGGGCCCATGTAGTTATTGGAGATGGCACCGCCAAAGACGTCGTTGGAGAAGGTGAATTCCTCTTCCTCCAGGGGGAAGACCTTCAGGTGCACCTCGCCAAATTGGCCGCTGCCGCCAGTCTGCTTTTTGTGGCGGTACATGGCGCTGGCTTCCTTGGTAATATGCTCTTCATAGGGCACCTTGGGTTCCAGGGTGTTGAGGTTGAGCTGGAATTTTTGCTCGGCGCGGCGCAGGGCCACATCGATGTGCTGGTCGCCCATGCCAAAGAGCAAAGTCTGGCGGGTGGCAGCTTCCATGTTCCAGGAAAGCGTGGGGTCTTCCTCGGTGAGGCGGGTGAGGGTTTGGCTCATCTTGCTGGCATCGCTCTGGGTTTTGGGCGAAATAGCGATGCGGTAGAGCGGGAAGGGATATTTGGGCGCAGGGAGCTGCAGGCCTTGTTCCTTAGTGGTTAGCGTGTCGCCGGTGGTGGTGACGGAAAGCTTGGCTACCGTGCCGATGTCCCCGCTGTGGATGGCCGAGACGCTCTGCATCTCTTTGCCAAAGGGAACCTGCATGCTGGCCAGGCGTTCTTCTTCGCCCTTCGTGGCGTTGAAAACCCGGCTGTCCGAGGTCATGACGCCGGAATAGACTTTAAAGTAGGTTTGGCGGCCCACAAAGGGGTCGGCGGTGGTTTTCCACACGTAAGCGGCCAGGGGACCTGTGTCGCTTGGGCTCAGTTCCACTTCACCTTTAGGGGAGGTGGCTGTCACTGCGGGGCGCTCTGCGGGGTTGGGGGCCAGGGCCAAGAGGGCATCCAGCAGCGGTGTGAGGCCTTTCTGATGGCCGTAGGAACCAACCAGTACCGGCACTACATTGCTGGTGGCAATGGTCTTGCGCAGGCCCTGAACCATCTCTTCGGGGCTCAGGTCGCCATTTTCGAAATATTTTTCCAGGAGGGCATCCTCGCCCTCGGCAGCGGCTTCCACGAGCTTCAGGCGGGCATCGTCTGCCTCGGCTTGCAGGTCAGCTGGGATGTCCTCGGCCTCTTTACCGCCGTCCTTGTAGGCTTTCATGGTGATGAGGTCGATCACGCCTTTGAAATCGGCTTTCTCACCCCAGGGCAGCTGCATGGGGATAAAGCGGTCGTCGCTGCTGTTTTGTACTGACTCCAGCGCTTTTTGGAAGCTGGCATTCTCGCGGTCCATTTTGTTGATTACCAGCAGCTTGGGCAGCTGGAATTGGGTGGCCAGGTTCAGGGCCATCTCAGTACCAACCTCAGCGCCGGAAACCGAGTCCACCAGGATCACCGCGCAGTCCGCTACCCGCATGGCAGAGATCACCTCGCCAACAAAATCGGTGTAGCCGGGCGTGTCCAGGAAGTTGAATTTATGATCCTTGTAAAGCACGGGCACAACGCTGGTGAAAAGCGAAATGCCGCGGCGTTGCTCTTCATCGTCGAAGTCGCTGATGGTGGTACCGTCTTCGATCTTACCCAGGCGGGTGGTTGCGCCTGTGTAATTCAGCAGCGACTCCACCAGCATGGTCTTGCCGGAGTTGCTGTGCGACGCCAGGACGATATTGCGGATCTTATCTGTCGAGAATTCTTTCATCTGATCTGACCTTCCTTGTTTTTTTATCAAGCGGGTTTGAGCCCAGCCACGATTATTTAACAGCCGATTAAGGCATTTTGCCGAATGGCGATTATAACAAAGACTCCCCTATATTACTAGATTGTGATAGCTTTTCGGCGGTCTGATCAGGGCCTATCGCAGACGAAAAATCAAATAGTCCTCCAAGCCTTGAACCAGCGTGTAATGTTCATTGATCCAGGCCAGAACCTCAGGCAAATTTGCGGAGAAATCCACCTGGAAATCTTGTTTCGCCCGCTCTTCGGGGTCTATGGCTGGGAGTTGCTGAGGGTAAAGCTGGTGTCCGTCCAAAATGAGCCTCGGCATTTGTGGTTTGAGTGTCTCGAAGTACTCCGCTTGTACACTTAGGCCAATCGGCGAATTGTTGATGGCCGGGTAGAACAGAGCGGCATCAATCGAGTCGCGCTCCGCCATCACGTTGATGCCAGCCTGTCCCGCGAAAACCAAAACGCGATCGCCTGGGTCAGAAAGCTCGGCCACACGCTTAGCTAAAACGCTCCGAAACTCGTTATCCCTGTTCGGCAGCAAAATGGCAGCGGCAGAAGAACGCGCGGTTCGGTAGATTGGATTAAAGTAACAAAAAAGCAGCGCTGCAATCGAGGTCAGTAAAAGCAGAGGTGTCTTGATTTGTTTTAATTTCGATGCCAGGTCAAGGCGAATTAAGTCTTCCAGGAAGAAGTCAATTGTTATGGCAGTGAGCAGCATTGTCACCGGTACCCAGCAGATGAAATAGTGGGTGAATTGCCGCCCTGAGATTGAACTGAAGATAACCTCGATGGGGAATGCAAAGGCGGCAAGCAATGCCCAGGGGGCAGCCTGGAGGGTGCTGCGGTTTTGCCAAACGCGGGCGAGGGCTATCAGCCAGCCCAAACCGATGAACCATCCCCATGCCCCAAAGAGTTTCATGCCGGGAAGCAGGCTTGCATTGATTACCGCGAGGGTCTGCGCTTTTTCTCCGCCGGAGACTGAATAGGCAAAGTTGTAAACGAAAGACGCTTCCCACATCGCCCGCAGGTTTCCCCGCAGCGCAAGTGCGACAATGACCGGAAGAAAAACGAGGAGCGCGCCAGTGAGCAAGCCCGCGAACGCTTTGCCAAGCGGTTTAAAGCCATCGCGTTTTATTGCGATTGAAAAAGCAGCCAGGACAACCGCAGCCTGCGTACCGGTATTGTTTGCCCGAAGGAGGAAACTCAAGACCATAGACGCAGCGATGAGAACAAATGGCCAGAACCGCCTTTTTGGCTTCACCAGCAGCCAGGCAAACGCCCCCAGGCTAAGCCAGGTAAACAGGAGGCTGTATTCCTCAGTAAAGTTACCTAAACCGATCGCGAGTTTGAAGCAGAAGGCTCCGCAAATCGTGCCTAAGATGGCAGCATAAACACCAAATTGCCTGCGCAAAATGTAGTAAGCCAGGCCAAGCCAGATGGCCATAAAGCTAAATTCAAGAAGGAAAAGCCTCCAACGGTTTCCGCTGGTACCCATACCCAAAGCATTGATCCAGAATATAAGTGGGCCTTTGGAATCCCAAAGTTGGGTGTAGAGGGTGCTTCCCCGCGCAAGCTGTTGACCCACATACATGAAGAAGCCGCCATCGCGGCCTGGGGCATAAAGCTGTGGGTTTGCAAGCTCCAAAGCGTAAAAACTGAGTAAGGCGACTAATAGTCCGGCCAGAACAATTTCTACCCATAGAAAACGGCCCCCCAACTGTGTTTTCATCCCCCCTCCACAATACCAAAAAAGAACTCCAGCGGGATCTGCAGGCGGCCGGCCCAATACTGCTCCGCGTGGCCCTCTCCCGGGAAATTAAAGCTCAGAAAGTCCCGCCCGTCAGTATACCCCGCGGCAAGGACGGCGGCGTCCATTTTGGCTTGCCACTCGGCGTAAGGCTCGTCCAGGCCCTGGTCGCCGTGATCAAAGTAAAGCTTATGAATTCCGGGTGGAGGCAGATGCTCCCCGAACCAATCGATCAGGTAATCCCCGCCGATGGGCCAGTGCGTGCTCATGCAGCCAGCGCAGCCAAATACCTGCGGATACTCGCAAAGGGCGTAGAGGCTGATCAAGGCACCCATGCTGGAGCCGAGTATTGCCGTATGTTCGGCCTCCGGGAGGCTGCGGTACGTTGAATCGATCAGGGGTTTGAGCTTCTCCACGATCCAGGTCAGGTAAAGGTCGCCGCGCATTCCACGGGTCATGCGGTAAGGCATTCGGCGGAATTGCGCGTCCATGTAGGCCAGGGCGGCCTCGTTTTGCATGGCCTTTTGGGGCATATAGTCGCCCATGCGGTTCATTGTGCTGGTGATGCCCACGACGATGGGCGGATCGATCTTCCCGGCAGCTACCAGGGCACGTACATTCTCTACAACCCGCCAGCCCGGCCCCGTGCTTATTTTGGGCTTATAGATGTTCTGCCCATCCTGCATATACAGCACCGGAAAACGGCGCTCCGGCTGCGTATGGTACTCGTCCGGCAGCCACACATCCACCCGTCTGCGGTTCAGATTTGGCAGGTCCAAACCGCGGTGGGAAATCAGTTTTATAGCGTCCATACTTTTCCTTTGGGGCAGATTATAACGGTTATAATTTGCGTTAACAAATCGGAGGACCAATGAAAACTTATAAGCTTGACAGCGAAAAACTACCTAAACAGAAGCGCTCGATCATCCTGCTCTACGGCGCTACGTTTCTTGTAATGCTCATCGTTTTGTACATGATCAACCGCAATAACCCCAATTCCAGCCAGATGCTGTGGATGATCCCCTTGCTGGCATTACTCTACGGCTACATGGGCTGGCGCGCTTATAAAACCCGGGCAGACCTCTGGAATGGCTACAGCCTCGAAATCGGCGATAGCGGCATCATCCAGAACCAACCCAAGTACCCGGAACTGCGCATCAACCGCAACGATGTCACCACGGTGGATGAGAAACCCAATGGTCTCGTCGTCTCCACGGTGCAGGCCCAGCGGGTTTTGGGTATCCCCCGCGAATTTCTCTCGGAAGCCGATTTTCAAGAAGTGCGCAACACGCTCAAGGCCTGGGAGGCGGAGAATGCCGCCCGGCGCGGTGATGAACCAGCCGCCCTGGATGATGTAATCGATGCCGAAGTCGAACCCATCGAAGCTGCTGCTCTTGGTACCGCCGCCGCAGCCGGCAGCGCAGTGGATAAGGTTGAGGACGCAGTCAGCGATGCCGCCGAGGCTGTGGAGAGCGGCCTGGAAACTGCGGCTGACAAGCTTGAGGACAGCCTGGAAACCGCCGCGGATAGAGCCGACGACTTTGCTGAGAACCTGAAAGCTGGCGCCGAAAATGCCTGGGAAGACACCAAGGATGGCGTGGAAGAAGCCGCGGATAAGGCCGGCGATTTTGTTGAAGACGCTGCCGACGCAGTTGAAGAGACTGCTCAGGACGTGAAGGAAGGCGTTGCCAATGCCTGGGAAGACACCAAGGATGGTGTGGAAGAAGCCGCGGATAAGGCCGGCGATTTTGTTGAAGACGCTGCCGACGCAGTTGAAGAGACCGCTCAGGACGTGAAGGAAGGCCTTGCCAATGCCTGGGAAAACGTGAAAGACGGCGCGGAAGATCTTGCGGATGACGTTGAGGACAAAGCCGACGATATCAAACGGGATCTCGAAGGCTAAAAAATTATTCAGTATGGCAGTACAGCAGGCCGCACTGCGGCCTGCTGTTTTTGTACCCCGAGGCGGTCTAGACTAAATTTGCAGAAAAAATATCCTTGCTCCGAGGGCGGGGGAGGGGTGAATTAAGCGCCGGAATTGTGCTGGGTTTTGTGGCCCCGGTAACACCAAATACGCGGATTCAACGAGGAGATCCAAACGGTTTTGTGGTTTTGTGCTCAAAAGCGGGGGGTACAAAAGAGGGGGAATCTTGGTGCCTGGGGCAGGTTATTGGTAGCTTGATTGCCGCAATTTCCCAAGCACCTCAAGCGGTTAGTTTGCGGTCCCGTGTGGGGTAGGGAGAGGGACCTCGAGGAGGAGTGAACGATGAGAAAGCGATCACCCTTAAAGGCTGGCAATTTCGCCTTTCAGCCCTATTGTAAAAACAGTTCTGTTGTCAGGACCAATTTGAGCGTTTAGGAGACTCAATCGATCATCCGGGATTGCCGGTAGGGGCATACCATGAACGCGAGGCCCTAGCGAAGCGCCTTGATCATCTTCCAGGCAGGCTCTTCCACCGTTTGCCACTCTCCGGCATCATCCTGATAGCGCCAGATGCCCGGCTCTGCCCCAACCACCACGTAACCCCGGCGCTCATAGAGCCGGCGGGCGGCAGGATTATCCTTGGCCACGTTCAAACGCAGCCAGAGAAAACCCCGCAAGAGCAGCTGCTCCTCAACGAAGCTCATGATGTAGTTCCCCAAACCCTGGTTGCGCCACTCGGGCCGGATGCGGAAGGAGAAGAGGTAGGCACGGTGCTGCCCATCGGCCACGTTCACATCCCGGGCATTCAGCAGGATGAACACCTGCCCAATTGCCCGGTCGTCCGCGTCGCATGCCACCCAGCAAACGTTATTGCCATGCTGGCAATTGGTATAGTGCTGTTGGTAGAGGCGGCGGAAATGGCGGTATTCGCCCTCCCACTCCAGGGCCGGCAGGTCTTCCTCGGTCAGGGTCCGAATGGTCACCCTGCGGCCATCCGGCAATGTGTAGGCCGGCGGAAATTCTGTTTTCCTCATTGGCCGTCCTGGAGCAAGCTACGCAGCAGGGTCTCTTCGGCCTGCTCGTCCTGCAATTCACCGTCCAGCCAGGCGTCCTTCAGCCGCTCAAGGATCTGCTGGTAGCGCGGCCCAGGGTTTAGGCCCAGGGCTTGCAGGCGCTTGCCTGTGGTAAATGGCCGGATGAAGCGGGCAGCCTCCAGATAATCCCGCCAGGCAGATTCCTGCGGGGTGCCGGCATGCAATTGGCGCATGAGTTCCAGGCTGGGCAGGGAGAACGCGCTCAGATTGCGCGTACGTACGGAACGCTGAGGGCTCAGCAATTCCGGCCAGCAGCGGTTCAACTCAGCGGCTTGTAAAACCAGTTGCGCGGTCGCGCGGTCCAGGCTGAGGCGGCGCGTGATACTCTGCAAAGTATCCGCGTCCAGCGGTAGGAGCCATAGCGCGTAACGCTGAGCCAAACTCAGTTGCCCGGGCTGTGCCGCTTCCCAGCGCGCCAGGTCTGCAGCGGACCAATCAAGCAGGGGGTGGATGGCCGCCAAAACCAAGTGATCCTGCAGCAATTGCAAGGCAGCCGGGGCGCTTGGCTCAGCCAAAATCAGGTCCAGCTCGTGCCTCAGGCGCTTCCCGCTAATGGCCGGGATGGCGGCCAGGGCTGGGCCGATGAGGGCTGCGCTGCCTGCTTCCAGGCGGTAGCCGAACCGGGCCGCGAAGCGTGCCGCGCGCAAAATCCGGGTAGGGTCATCGGTAAAAGAAGCCTCGTGCAGCACCCGGATAACTCCGGCCTGAAGATCCGGATAGCCCTGCCAGGGGTCCAATATTTCGCCGTAATGCGGGCCATCCAGGCGCATTGCCAGTGTATTGATGCTGAAATCCCGCCTGGCCAGGTCCTGAATGATTGTTCCGGTTTGCACCGCGGGCAAGGCGCCCGGGCGGCTGTAAGCCTCGCTGCGCGCGCTCACCAGGTCCAGGGCCTCAGAATCGGGCGGGGTCCATTTAGCTGTCCCAAAGCGGCTGTGCACCAGCACTTTTCCGCCAAACCTTGCGGCCAGTCCGGCAGCCAGGGCCGGCGCGGCGCCTTCCAGCACTAGGTCCAGGTCCGGGCTGGGCAGACCCAGGAGGAGGTCCCGCGGAGCGCCACCTACCAGGTAGATCGCCTGGCCCTCATGGTAGGCAAAGGCACCGATCGCCCGCAGGAGCCGCAGGCGTTCAGGGCTGATGGCCGCTTCAAGGAGCGTTGGCAAAGTTTCCAGGGGGTAGGGCAGAGCGGGTTTGGCAGGCATGCTGGGCTTATTGCCGCAGGCTATTCGAAAGGCCAGGCTGCCTGCGCGTTAAGGTTATAGGAATTATAAAGGGTTTGGGCCAGCCTGGCGATCAGGCGGTTGCCGCGTTCGAAGATCAGCTGCTCGTTGGTGTGCACAAAAACCACCATCACGTAGTCGCCCCCCGGCGTGAAAACGATGCCGGAATCGCTCATCGTGCGCAGAAGGCCGTCCAGGTCCACCGTCCAGCCGTGTTTATGCGCTGTGCGGGCTTCAGGGGGCAGGCCGGCTTCAATCAGCGTACCGATGCGGTTTTGGGCCATCAGGTCCAGCATACTGTTGCATTCTGCCACGCTTACTTCGTCCTGGAAGAGGGTTTGCTTGTCTGCGGCGCAGCGATAGATGCGCCCCAGGAGATCCCCGATCTCCGAAGGGACGGTTTGGTTGAAGAAGTCCGGGTCCAGGTAGATGTCCCTGCGCGTGTTCGCGGGGGTGTTGACGCGTTCCAAAAGCACGGAGCCCGGCAGGAAGTAGCCTGCCATAAAGGTATCCTCGTAGCCTAATTCGCGCATGTCGCGGGTTACCACCAGCGGGCCGCGCTGCTCGTCCATCAGGTTGCGCATCAGGGCATCGCTGGCATCGTTGCTGCTGCGGTACATCATCGCCTGCAGCCAGCCCAGGGCCAGGTTGCCAATGGGTTCGTCCAGGCGGCGGTAGCTGGAGACCATGATCGGGATCTTGATGGTGCTGGCCCCGGAATAGGCCACATCCGGCGGTACCGGCTGGTAGTTTTGCAAGGCGAGGTGCTGGGTGAGCCCGTCGCTGAGGCGCTGGGTGTAAACCTCCACCAGCCCGTCAAATTTTTCCGCCCGCACGTTGGCCTCCAGGGCCAGGAGGACGGCGGCTGGATCCAGGGGAGGGGCAGGGCTTTCCTGCACACGCAGGGCCGCGACCCTTTGCGTGGCTGAGGTCAGGGCTGCTTCGATGGCACCCAGACTGGCATTGAGGTCCGCGGCGGTTCCCGGCGCGCCGGGGTTAAAAATGGTGTTCTGCAGATAGGGTGCAGGGGCCCTGGCAGGGCGGTCGTAGCGTGGGGCAAGCTGCCCTTCCAGGAAACTCCTCGCCTGGTTTGGCTCCCAGCTGCTGATCAGCTTGAAGTCCTGGTTCAGTTCCTCTCCTTTGGCACCCCAAAGATGGCTCCACCAGCTTCCGCCCCTGGCTTCATCGCGGATGGCCTGCAAGGTGGCCGCGTAATCGGCTTTGAAACCCAGGTCCTGGGGCAGGAACTGCATGCGCGCACCGCCGTATCGCAGTTCAACGGGCAAATCATAAACACCGCGCAGCCTTTCAGCGGCAGCGGCCTCATTCAAGTTGCCCAGGGGAATGCCGGCAACACTCACACCTTGGGGCAGCAAGTACTCACGGCCCCGATACCCGGCGGCGTCGCTGATGGCTAGAAAAGCTGCAAAAAGCAGGAAGATGCCGCCGAAAACCCCGATGATCAGGCGCGTCCCATGGCTATTATTCTTCTTGCGTTTAATGCGCAGGCGCGGTTTCTTCACGCTGCGTATTCTACCATCGGGGAAAAGCCCCCGTTTGGCGCTGATATAATCATTCTGTTATGCAAAACCAAAAAATGGCGCCGCGTATCTCGCCGCTTTCCATTGCTTTGGCCGTTCTGCTGGCCGCCCTTCTGCTGCTCATCGCTTTCCTTGCGGTGCGCAGCCTGGCGCGCATTACTGCGCCGCCAAAGGCACCCGGCACCTCCGCGCTGACGATGATTCCGGCCCCAACGCATACCCCAACATCCATCGTCCCAACCGCCTTTTTCACCCCAACGCCGGGGGACCCGTTTTTACCCTCCGGGATGATGGGCGTAGGCGCCTACGTGAAAGTGGCCAACACGCAGGGGGCAGGATTGCGGGTGCGCAGTGCCGGCAGCACCTCCGCCGGAGGCAAATTTGTGGCCATGGACGAGGAAGTGTTTTTGATCACCGGCGGGCCGGAGCAAGCCGATGGCTACACCTGGTGGCAGCTGGAAGCACCTTATGATGAAAACCGCAGCGGTTGGGCGGTTGGCAACTTTTTGGAAGTGATCGAACTAAGCACGCCTGCACCCTAATGAGGCCAAATTGAAGCTTTTTTCCCGCAAACCCAAGCCTGAAGCCATTCAAAATCCTGAAACGCCGGAAGCGGAAGAAGACCCGCTGCTTGAAGAAACCCGGCCTTTCTTCGTGCCGCACGAACTGCCCACACTGCGTGTGCAGGCGGCGCAAAGTGTGGGAATGGCGCGCAGCCATAATGAGGATGCCGTCTACGCGATGCAGCTTACCCTGCTCACCCCGGAGAGCCGGCATGTCTTTGGCTTATTCATGATCGCGGATGGCATGGGCGGGCATTTGGGCGGTGAACTGGCCAGCAGTCTGGCCATTCAGGGGGCCAGCAACAGCCTCTACCGCAGTTTGCTGGAGCCCTTGCGCCTGGGCCAAAAGAACTTCAGCGATGAAGAGATCAGTGAAGCGCTCAACGCCGCCATGCATGCCGCGCAGGAATTGGTTCTCAACCAGGCAGCCGGCAGCGGAACCACGCTGACGATGGCCATCGTGCTCGACCGCAACCTGTACTTTGCCCACGTAGGCGACTCCCGGCTTTACCTGGCCCCCTACGGTGAACCCTTGCAGGTGCTCACCAAGGACCACTCGCTGGTGCGCCGCCTGGTGGACCTGGGCCAGATTGATGAGGATGAGGCCAAAACGCACCCCCAACGGAACGTCTTATTCCGGGCTTTGGGCCAGGAAGATGGCTTCAAAGCCGATCTGGGCGCGGTAAAACTGGAAAATCCGGTCAATTTACTGCTCTGTTCGGATGGGCTTTGGGGCCTGGTGCAGGATCAAAGCTTAGCCGAAACCCTGCGCGCCGCGCGTTGGTCAGATAAAATTGCTCAAAAGCTGATCAATATGGCCAATGCTGCTGGCGGCACCGATAACATCAGCGTGATCGCAGTGACAATCATTTAGGAGGAAGCATGAGCCCCGAAACCCCGCAACGCCGTTACCGCATCCTGATCGTGGACGATGAAAAAGGCCTGGTCAAGATCATGCGCCTCAACCTGGAGCACGATGGCTTTGAAGTGGTTGAAGCCAATAATGGCGCCCAGGCCATGGATAAACTGCGCGCGGTGATCCCGGACTTGATTCTGCTGGATGTGATGATGCCGGACATGGATGGTTTCACCGTCCTGCGCATGATCCGCGAAGTGGGGCGCAC
>DHPL01000028.1:9387-18160 GCA_002407905.1 Anaerolineaceae bacterium UBA5365 | reverse complement strand
CTGACCAGCCGCATCCGGGCGGTGCTGCGCCGCGGCAACTTCAGCGATGACCACGATGACGGCGTCATCGATGTGGACGGCCGCCTGACGATCGATTTTGGGCGCCGGCAGGTCTTCATCAACGGCGAAGAAGTGCAGCTGCGTCCTACGGAATACCGCCTGCTTTATCACCTGGTCAAGAATGCCGGCTGGGTGCTGACCCACGACCAGATCCTGGCCAAGGTTTGGGGCTATGAGTACGAAAACGAACCGCATTACGTGCGCCTGTACATCAATTATCTGCGCAAGAAACTGGAAGAAGATCCGGCCAACCCGCGCTACATCCTGACCGAACGGGGTGTAGGCTACCGCTTTGTAGATTACAAGCGCAACGACTTGCGCGGCGAGCAGGAACAGGAAGCCAAATTGCCATAACACGTCTGCCTAAAAGCAGGCTTCTTTTGTATAATTTGCTTATCCTTGCCGCATCGCCTGAGTGATTCCGGAGGCTTGCCATGTCCAAGAAAGCAGAAAAAACGAATACACCCGCTAAAACTGGGGCTGGAAAAAGTGGGAAAGCCAACCAGGATACCGCGCGTTGGACCCCGCGGCCTGAGCGGCCCAAACTGAGCACCCGGCAATACGAGAGAGAGCTGGCAAAGCTGCAGATCGAGCTGGTGAAGATGCAGGGCTGGATCAAAGAGAAGGGCCTGAAAGTGGTGGTGCTCTTCGAGGGCCGCGACGCAGCCGGCAAGGGTGGGACGATCAAACGCATCACCGAAACGCTCAACCCCCGCATCGTGCGCGTGGTGGCCCTGGCGACCCCAACCGAGCGCGAGAAGACCCAGTGGTACTTCCAGCGCTACGTGGAGCATCTTCCTGCTGGCGGAGAAATGGTGCTCTTTGACCGCAGCTGGTACAACCGCGCCGGTGTGGAACGGGTGATGGGCTTTTGCACCGAGCAGCAGGTGGAGGAGTTTTTCCGCAGCGTGCCCGAGTTTGAAAAGATGCTCATCCGCTCAGGCATCATCCTGATCAAATACTGGTTCAGCGTGAGTGACGATGAGCAGGAGCGCCGGTTCCAGGCGCGCATTAACGATATTACCCGGCGCTGGAAACTCAGCCCGATGGACCTGGCTAGCCGTACCAAATGGGTGGATTACTCGCGGGCAAAAGACGACATGTTCCGCCATACAGATACCAAACAGAGCCCCTGGTACGTGGTGGACGCGGATGACAAGAAGTGGGCGCGGCTTAATTGCATCAGCCACCTGCTTTCGATGATCCCCTATGAGGACATCACGCCTGAAAAGATTGTTTTACCCGTCCGCCAGAGCGATGAGGCCTACGTGCGCACGCCTTACGACGATCAGACGATCGTGCCCGACTATCCTTTGGAGCCGGAGCCAGACAAGCCTAAGAATAAAGACAAGGATACTGAGAAGGATTAAAAGATTTTTCAGGCCAGCCTGAAGAGCCGCTTTGCGTTCGCGGTTGTAACAGCGCCGATCTCCTCGGCGCTTTTTTCATGCAAATCTGCCAGGACCTCCGCGACGACGGGGATGTAGGCTGGTTCGTTGCGTTTGCCGCGGTTTGGCTGGGGTGTAAGGAAAGGCGCGTCCGTCTCCAGGAGGAGGCGGTTGAGGGGGATGCCCGCGGTGATCCACCGGCGCTCATCGGCATTCATGTAGGTGAGCGGCCCGCCGATTCCGAAACAGAAGCCCTTCGGGGCCAGAGCCTGCGCCATCGACAGGCTGCCGGCATAGGCATGCAGAACGCCTGGGTCCTGGGCCAGGCCGCTTTCGGCGGGGAGGCTTGCGTGCCAGTCCAGGAGCATGGCTAGCATGTCGGCATCGGCCTCGCGGTTGTGGAGGATTACCGGCAGGTCCAGTTTGACGGCCAATTCCAGCTGCGCGGCAAAAACCTGCCGCTGAACAGGGCGGGGGGACCGGTCGCGGTAGTAATCCAGGCCGATCTCGCCGATGGCTACCACGCCTGGATTTCTCGCCAGGTATTCAAGCTGGCTCAGGCTGGTTTCAGGGTCGAAACCGGAGCTGTCGTGCGGGTGAAAACCGCAGGCGGCGTAAACCAGCTTGGGCCATGAAGCAGCCAGGGAGCAAGCGGCTTCCGAGGAGGCCAGATCGATACCCGGGTTGATCAGAAAGGCTAACCCGGCTTTCTGGGCGCGCTCCAACACTGCCTCCCGGTCCTTATCGAAGTCATCGAAGTCCAGGTGACAGTGGGTATCGCAATAAATCATTCTCAAATCTCTTTCCGCATAACAACCGTGATGCCCAGGCGTTCGGCTTCAGTAAAGCCCAGGGCGTTGAACAAGCGCACGGTGCCATTATAGTTAGGTTTGACGCTATCAGGATAATCGAAGGGATAAACCTCAACTTTGCCGCCGCCTGCCTGCCGGATGGCCTGCATCGCGGCCTCGGCCACCTTGGCCTGCAAGCCTTTCTGCCGGCGGTCCTTATCCACGAAGGTACACACAATGCGCCAGTCTGGCCGCCAGGGATCGCGCTTTTGCAGCGCCTGGTAGGACCGGCTGCGCTCGAATTGCTCGAAAAGCTTGGCCGGCCCAAAGGAACACCAGGCCACGGGAACGCCTTCATCGTAATAGATCAGACCGGTGGCAAGGCCTTCTTCCTTAACGCGGGCCTCGTGAAAATCGTGCCGGCCTTGCTTGCCCAGTTTGTTTGCAGCTCCGGAGCCCACCTGGTGGAATACGCACCAGCATCCCCCGCGCACGCCGCGGTGTTTGCCAAATAGGGCCTCAAAATCATCCCAGTTTTCCTTGGTTAATAGCTTCCAGTTCTGCATTATTTCCTCACTTCCTCCTTGTATTCTAGCCCCGGTTGGAAGGCGGTTTAAAAAAGACACACAATCTTCACGGTACAATTTGCTTATGCCTATGACTGTTAAAGCAAGAATCTGGATAGGCCTCAGCGGCGGTGTGGATAGCAGCGTGGCTGCCCTCCTGCTGAAAGAGGCCGGCTATGCCGTGGAAGGCGTGCATTTGCGCCTCTGGGAGGCCCCTGGCCAGGCGAGCAGCCTGCTGGCGGCAGAGGCGGTGGCCCAGGTCCTGGAGATACCCCTGCTTGTTTTTGACTGGCGGAAAAGCTTCAGAGCCGAGGTGGTTGATGCCTACCTGGATGCCCTGGCCCAGAACCTCACCCCCAACCCTTGCGTGCGCTGCAACCGCCTGATCAAATGGGGCCGCCTGCTGGAGATGGCCCGCGCGAATGGCGCGGAATACCTCGCATCCGGCCATTACGCCCGGCTTATACGTGAAGGTGATGGACAGGTGCGGCTGTATAAAGCCCTGGATCAGGCCAAGGACCAGAGCTATTTTCTGGCTGGCCTGCCGCAGGAGGCCTTGAAAGCCATGCGCCTGCCCCTGGCGGAGTTAAATAAAGTTCAGGTGCGCCAAATGGCCCAGGAGGCCAGGCTGCCCACCCGCAAGGCCGTCGAAAGCGAGGATCTCTGCTTTTTAGCCGGACAGGACCAGGCTTCTTTTTTGCGCGAACATGCCGCAAATTTGCTTAATGCCGGCCCGATCACCGACCGCTCCGGCAAGCTGCTGGGGCAGCACGCCGGCCTGGCGCTCTACACCATTGGGCAGCGCAAGGGGATCGGCCTGGTAGCCCCCGAGCCTTATTATGTGCTTGAAAAAAGGGCAGAGAGCAATACCCTGGTGGTGGGCTGGGCAGGCCAGCTGCTCAAAGGCGCCGTGCTTACCGGGCCGGTGAATTGGCTGGTTGCGGATCCTCCGGAGGAGCAGGAAACGGTGCAGGTCAAAATTCGCTCCGGTGCCCGGCCCGCGTTGGCGCGTTGCCAAATTTTGCCCAGCGGTGATATGATTGCCACGCTGGAAAAACCATTACGAGACATCACGGCCGGCCAGCTATTAGTGCTTTATCGCGGAGATCTTTGCCTGGGGAGCGCGGAGATCAAGGCCGGTTTGGACCAAGGAACTGCATGAATCCATCTGTAATCATTGTTGGGGCCATCGTAGCCACATTGCTTGGGGCCCTTTTCCATCTCTGGCGCGATGGGGGTTTTTGGCGCCTCTTGCTTTACATTGCCCTGGCCTGGCTGGGTTTTTTTGGCGGGCACTTTCTAGCCCACAGACTGGGTTTTGAATGGCTGATGCTCGGCCAGTTGCATCTGGGCGGCGGCCTGATCATGGGCATTATTGTGCTGATGGTTGGGCATTGGTTCAGCCTGATTGGGCCGCAGGTGCCCAGAACCCATGGATGAGCCTGTAGAGGACGATGGCCTGGCACGGGCTGGCGATCTGGCGCAGCTGCAGGGCAGCGGCCACAAAAGCCACCTGATTACGCTGGTTCCCGGCGGGGTGCTGCAAACGCATCGCGGGGTGATCCGCCACGATGAGATCATCGGCAAGCCCTGGGGCAGCCGCCTGCAAAGCCATCAGGGCAACCCCTTCTACCTTTTCAAACCTGGCCTGGCGGACCTGATCAGCCAGACCAAACGCACAACCCAGATCATGTACCCCAAGGAGATCGGTTACATTCTGGTCAAGCTGGGCATCGGCCCGGGCACCCGGGTGCTGGAATGCGGCACTGGCAGCGGCGGCCTGACCACAGCCCTGGCTTACATGGTGGGCGATACCGGGCGGGTTTACTCCTACGAACGCAACCCCGGCCCTCAGGAGGTGGCCAAGGCCAACCTGAATAAACTGGGCCTGGCGCACCGCGTGAATTTCAGACTTGGTAATGCAGAGGAAGGGTTCGCCGAGCGCAATTTGGACGCGCTTTTCCTGGACTTGCCCAACCCATACGATTACCTGGGGCAGGTGCGCGCCAGCCTGAAGGGAGGAGCTCACCTGGGGTTGCTGCTGCCTACCAGCAATCAGGTAGTGCTGACCCTGGAGGCGCTTAAAAGCGCCAATTTTGCCTTCATCGAGGTGCTGGAGATCCTCATCCGCTACTGGAAGAGCGATTGGAAGAACTTCAGGCCGGTAGACCGGATGATCGCCCATACGGGATACCTGGTCTTTGCCCGGCCGGTGGACTCTCCCCTGGAAGATGAGCCGGTTTTGGATAGTGAACCGGAGGCAGATCGTGAGGCTGAGGGGGAATGAGCGCTCTGGAACTGCCCGAAGACCTGGATAACCGCCTGGTACATTGGCGTGATGGCATTGTGCTGCAGAACGGCGCATTTGTGCCGGAAGGCTGGACTGCTACCCACGAGGCTGCCGTGCTCATGCCGCTGTTTAAGGACGAAAAAGGGTGGAACCTCCTGCTCACCCGGCGTACCGACCGCGTTGAAACGCATAAGGGCCAGGTGTCTTTTCCGGGAGGCGCGCGCGACCCCGGGGACACGGATTTGGTTCAAACCGCCCTGCGCGAGGCCTGGGAAGAGGTGGGCTTAAGGCCTGAGGATGTGCAGGTGATCGGCGAACTGCCGCCCATGACCCTGATCTCGCGCTTTATCGTGACGCCGGTAGCGGGCATTATTCCCTGGCCATATTCTTTTACCATCTCCCTGGACGAAGTCTCGCGGGTGTTCAGCATTCCGCTGGATTGGCTGGCCAACCCTGCCAATCATTGCATGCGCCAGCACGAGCACGAGGGCCGGCTTTGGCCGGTACTCTATTACGAACCCTACGACGGTGAAACGCTGTGGGGGGCCAGCGCCTACATGACCAGCCAGTTGCTGGACCTGATTCTGAAAACCCCAGCGAACTGAGGCTTTGCAGGTTTCTGCAGGGAATACGACATTAAAACAAAACTGCCGCAAACGCGGCAGTTTTATCCACTACACTCAGCTCAGGCTTAGGCTTCGCTTTCTTCCTCTTGCTCGGCTTCTTCCTCAGCCTCGCCGATGCGCTCACCCTCGGGCAATTCCTCTTCACCCTCAACAGGTTCGGGTTCCTCGGCGACGATGCCAACAGAGACGATTACGTCTTCCGGATCGGCATGAACGGTGATGGCGTCATCCAACTTCAGATCGGCCACCTTGATGGTGGAATCCAGGGCGTCGATGCCGCTGAGGTCAACTTCGATGACTTCGGGCATGTCCGCGGGCAGGCATTCGATGTCCAGGCTGTGCAGGTTCTGGTTGACCACGCATTCAAAGAGCTTGAGCACGGGGGCCTCACCGGTGAGAGTGATGCCAACCTGGGTGCGCAGCTTTTCGCGCATGGATACGGCCAAGAAGTCCACGTGGATCAGCCGGCCGTAGATCACGTCCTTTACGCGCTCACGCACGATCACATTGTGTTTTTCCCCGTCTACATCCAGCACGATCAGGCTGGAACCAGTCAGTTTGGCCAGTTGCAATGAGGTGCTGTGGGCGTCCATCTGGATCGCCACCGGTTTGGAGATGTGGCGGCCATAGATGACGGCCGGAAGTTTGCCTTCGCGGCGCAGGGCTTTGACCTGTTTGCCCACAATTTTGCGCTTTTCAGCTTTGATAGTTACTCTGTCATGTGCCATTAGGTTTCCTTTTGGGCGCCTCCAACCCCGCCTGGGGCTGCCTTCACCCGTTAAGCTGCCGGACTGATTCCCGGCGCGACTGAATATGATACCACTAATTACTCAAAATCTACCTGCGTTTGATGGACCTTGCGAAAGAGGCGGCTAAAGTCAAGTTCCCTTATAATCGAAGCATGTGCGGTCGTTTTACCATGGCGATGGATGCCGAGGGCATCCAGATGGCGCTGCAGCTCGGGCAAATGCCCGCAGACTGGCGCCGGCGCTACAACATTGCCCCCAGCCAGCCCATCCCCTGTGTTACGGACCCAAAGTTGCGGAATGTAGTGATGCTGCGCTGGGGCCTGGTGCCATCCTGGGCTAAAGAGGCCAGTATTGGCTATAAGATGATCAATGCCCGCTCTGAGACCGCCCAGGAAAAGCCTTCTTTTCGCCAGGCTTTTAAGCAGCGCCGCTGCCTGATTTTGGCGGACGGCTTTTATGAGTGGGATAAATTAAGCGGCCGGGCCAAACGCCCTTACTATTTCACCCTCAGGGGCGGTGCTCCTTTTGCCTTTGCCGGTCTGTGGGAAAGCTGGCAGCCCAGGGAAGGCCCCAGGGACCAGGCGCCCCTTTTGACCGCAACCATCCTCACCACCCAGGCCAACAGCCTGGTGGGCCAGTACCACGAGCGCATGCCGGTGATGCTCAGCGGCGATAAACTATGGGACTGGCTGCTCGAGACAGACCCGGCGGCCTTGCAAGCCCTCCTGCGGCCCTACCCGGCCGAGGAGATGCAAGCCTGGGAGGTGAGCAATCAGGTGAACCGGCCGGCTGAAGACGAACCCAGCCTGATCCGCAAAAGTGAAACGCTCTTTCCTGCGGATGAATAAGAAATAAATGATTGCCCCAAGGCAAAATAAAAGAAAACGGATTAAACCAATGACTGAAAAAAAGTTTTACCTCAATGACCAGCCCCGCCAGGACCTTGAACTCACCCTGCCGGACGGCAGGGTGATCACCGGCCAGCGCGGCGCTCCGCTTAAGGATTTTGTCCAGGTATTGCATGAACCTGGCATGCCTTTGATCGTCGGCGGAATTCTGGACGGTCAGCTGAGGGAGCTCACCTTTCCAGTGAAGCGCGACGCAAGTTTCCGCCCGCTCACGATGCAGGAAGAGGATGGCGCGCGGATCTACCGGCGTTCACTGATCTTCCTCCTGGAAGTGGCCTTTCGGGACCTCTTTCCTGAGGCTTTTGTGACCATCGACCACTCGGTATCCTCGGGCGGATACTTCTGCCAGGTGGACGGCAAACCAGATTTCACCGAGGACGACTTGCGCCGCCTGGAAAAACGCATGCGCAGCCTGGTTAATGAGGACCTGCCCTTCGTTCGTGAAACGGTGCCGCTGGATGAAGCGGTGGCGCACTTTAAGGCCCTGGGCGAGGAAGACAAGGTGCGCCTGCTCAAGTATCGCAAACGTCCGGAACTGGTGCTCTACCGGGCCTTAAAAACCCGGGACTACCATCACGGCTACATGGTGCCCTCCGCGGGCTACCTGCGTACTTTCGCCCTGCAATGGCTGGGCGATGCCTCGTTCATCCTGCGCTTCCCGCGTCGGGCAGCCACCGACCGGCTGAGCAAAATGGAGCGTTACCCCAATTTGCTGCGTACATTCCGGGAGTACGGCACCTGGCTGCAGAAACTTGGCATCCCTTCCGTTGGGGCGCTCAACGACGCAATCCAGGAAGGCCATGCCGATGAGGTGATCCTGGTCTCCGAGGCATTGCACGAGATGCAGATCTCCTCGATGGCCCAGATGATCCAGGACCGGCGCAAGGATGTGGGTGTGATCCTGATCGCGGGCCCATCCTCCAGCGGCAAAACCACCACCTCCAAACGCCTTTCCATCCAAATGCTGGCCCGCGGGATCACCCCCTTTGCCCTGGAGATGGATAACTTCTTTGTTGACCGCGAGCGTACACCGCTTCTGCCGGATGGAAGCAAGGATTATGAATCCCTGCATGCCATGAACCTGGTGCGGCTTAACCACGATGTTCAGGCCCTATTGGCGGGCAAGGAAGTACGCCTGCCGCGGTACGACTTCATCACCGGGCGCAGCGTGGACGGCGAAACCGTGCAATTGCGCAAGGGGGAGATGATCATCCTGGAAGGCATCCATGGGCTGAACCCGGAGCTATTGGCAGACATCAAGCCTGAAAACAGTTTTCGCATTTACGTCTCCTGCCTCACCCAGCTCAACCTGGACCGGCACAACCGCATCTCCACCACCGATACACGCATGCTGCGCCGGATTTTGCGCGATGCCCGGGACCGCGGCTACAGCGC
>DHPL01000028.1:330-9192 GCA_002407905.1 Anaerolineaceae bacterium UBA5365 | reverse complement strand
TTCCCCTACCAGGAAAACGCGGATGTGATGTTCAACAGCGCCCTGGCTTACGAGCTCTGCACGCTCAAGCCGCTGGTGGAGCCGCTCCTGCGCCAGGTGAGCTTTGGCACCGATGCTTACATTGAAGCCAAGCGTCTTTTACGCTTCCTGGACTGGTTCCTGCCCACGGGTACTGAGTTCGTGCCGGATAACTCGCTGCTGCGCGAGTTTATCGGCGGCTCGATACTGACCAAATTCAAGGTCTGGCAGTTCTAGGCTCACCGCGGCTTTTTTCCAAGCCGGGCATTGTATAATGCTTGCCATGTCCCAAAATAGCAGCCTGCCTGAAGGCCTTAGTGTGGTGATTTGCGCCTATAACGCGGCGGGAATCATCGGAAAAGCGCTGGAGCATCTTCTGGCCCAGGAGCGGCAGTCTGAATTCCCCTGGGAGTTGATTTTAGTAGATAATGCCTCCACCGATGGCACTGCTGCCATGGCGTGTGAGCTCTGGAGTTCCGAGGTGCCGCTGCGCATCGTTGAAGAGAAACGCCAGGGCATCGCCTATGCCCGCCAGAGCGGGATGCGCGCCGCCGCCTATGCCTACATTGGTTTTGTGGACCAGGATAATTGGGTGGACCCTGACTGGCTGGAGAATGCCTGGCAGCTGATCCACGCCTTTCCCCAGGCCGGCCTGATCGGCGCGGAAGGTCGGGCGGTTTTTGAGACCCCGCCGCCATTTTGGTACGCGCGGTATGAGCGCAATTACGCCGTGGGGCCGCAGCTGCCACAGGATGGCAAAATCCAGGACCCCGAGCGGCTGATCTACACCGCTGGCTGCGTTTTACGCACCCGGGCAGCTCACGCCATGTTGGACGCGGGCTTCGAGCCATTGCTCACCAGCCGGGCTGGCAGCGAGCTGCTTTCCGGTGAGGACTCCGAGATCCAATTGATCATCCGCCTGATGGGCTGGGAACTGCATTACAACTCAGCCCTGCGTTTTCAGCACTTTATGCCCACCAGCCGTCTCAGCTGGGATTACCACAAGCGATTCCGCCAGGGCCTGGGCGCTACGTCTGTGCTGCTGGAACCCTACCGCCGGGCCTTGCGCGCCCAGGAGGCTGGGGAGGATCCGGCTGTGAAGCCCTGGATGCCGGCCTGGCGCAAGGCGGCTCTGGCCTACTTAAAGGACCCCCTGGCCATCGCCGCGGCAGGGCTTAAGCGCTTTGAAGGCAACCACCGGGTGGCGCTCTCCCAGGCCCATTTGGGTGAAGCCCGCAAGCGCTGGCAGCTCAAGGCCGAACTGGAGCGCATCCAGGAGCGGCTTTTTGCCTGGCTGAAAAACTTACCCTCACGTGAGGAAGAGGCATGAGACTCAGCTGCCTGAACAGCCCGTCTCCGCCCCGGGAATAATAAAAACCTGAACAAAAAAAGGCCTCCGCAGAGGCCTTTTTGCTGTCCCGAAATTATTCGTTCGTACGCGGCATCACCGGCTTTTTGATCAGACTGCGCTTGGCCATATTAGCCAGCCTGCGTACACCCTCGCGGATCTTATCCGGGTCAGCGGCACTGAAATTCAAGCGCATGGTGTTGTTGGGTCCGGTGGTGGGGTAGAAGGGCAGGCCGGGCACATATGCCACCTTTTCTTCCACGGCAAGCGGGAAGAGCTCCACTGTATCGCAGCCTTCCGGCAGGCGCAGCCAGAGGAACAGGCCGCCCTTGGGCACCGTCCAGGTGGTCCCGAGGGGCATAAACTCTTCAAAGGCCTCCACCATGGCATCCCGCCGTTCTTTGTAGACCTTGCGGATCAGCTCGATGTGTTCGTCAAGGAATCCTTCGGTCACCAGTTCGTAGGCCACATATTGGTCAAAGGTGCTGCACTGCAGGTCGGCGCCTTGTTTGGCCAGGACTATCTTGCGGATCACGTCCGCCGGGCCGATCACCCAACCCATGCGCAGTCCCGGGGCCAGGGTCTTGCTGAAGGTGCTGGTATAGATCACATTGCCGCTAAAATCCGCGCCGTTATTCTGCTTGCGGAATTCAGCGTCCAGCACGCAGACCGGCTTGAGGTGTTCGCCTTCAAAACGCAATTGACCGTAGGGGTCATCTTCCACGATCGGCACGCCATGTTCGGCGGCGCTTCTCACCAGGCGTTCGCGGCGCTCGATGGGCAGGGTTACGCCCATCGGGTTTTGGAAGTTTGGCAGCACGTAGCAAAACTTGATGTTATTGGCTATTTTGGCTTCAAAGTCCTCGGGTACGATGCCGTCATCATCGGTTTCCACGGTTTGGTATTCGGCACCGTAAGCGTTCCAGGCTTGCAGGGCACCGAGGTAGGTGGGGCTTTCGGTCAGGATGCGGTCGCCCCGGTTGATGAATATACGCCCTAGCATATCCAGGGCCTGCTGCGAGCCCGATGTGATCAATACGTTCTCAAGTCCTACCTTGATGCCGTATTGGCCCACCCGGTCCGCCAGCCATTTGCGCAAGGGGTCGTAGCCTTCAGTTGTGGTGTATTGGAGTGCTTTCTTGCCGTTTTCGTTCAAGACCTTTTCACAGGCTGCCTTCACCTTTTCGATGGGGAAGAGTTCGGAAGCCGGAAAGCCGCCGCCAAAGGAAATCACGTCTGGTTGTTGGGTCACTTTCAGCAGCTCGCGGATAAACGAGGCTTTGATGCTGCCCATGCGGTGGGCGTAGCGATGGTCCCAATTGGTCTGCATAAACTGTCCTCTCCTTTTCATTGAGCCATTAGCCCCTTGGGAAGCGGCTGATGATGGTTGCCGCCCCGGGCAGGGCCACTTTATCCCCAGGGGTGAGTTCTGAGGGGGTCTTCTGCGGTTTGTCTGAAGCACCCTGGTAGATCAGGATGGGCGTGCCTTCAACGGCGGTCTTGATCTCAACGAAGGCCTGACCAGTGAGGTAGCCTTCCGAATCGATGGCGCAGGATGTTACCTTGCCGATCACACGGCCCTTGGAGTCGACAACGGGGTCGCCGTGGTGGGCCATACGCACACCCTTCTCGTTGAACCTAAAGCGGGCAACGATGCCGGTGCGCATGCGTTCGCGTTCGCGGAAGGCGCTGCGGCCGATGAACCAGGAGGTGTTCATCTTGACCATCGCCAGGAAGCCGGCTTCGCTGATGGTGAGGTTCATATCGCCGCCCATTTCGTGGCCGTAGAGGGGCAGGCCGGCTTCGGTGCGCAGGCTATCCCGCGCGCCGAGGCCGCAGGGCAGGAGACCCATGGGCGTGCCGGCTTTCATTAGGGCGTCCCAGAACTTGACCGCATTGTCCGGGTGCACAAAGAGCTCGAAACACATCCTTTCGCCGGTGTAACCCGTGCGGCTGACCACCACATCCATCCCGGCAAGCTTGCATTCGCAGAGCTCGGTGCGGTTGAGGCGCATGATCTTGCGCGCGTCGGTCGGTTTGGCCAGTTTGAGCAGGATGTCGCGGGAGCGCGGCCCCTGCAGGGCAATATCCACCAGCATGTCCGCGCCGGCCTTGCGGTCCTTGAGGTTGCGCAGGATCACATGGCGGCCGGGAACTACCGACCAGGGGCGTTCGAGGTCGATGAGAACCTTGCCCTGGCGCACTGCTTCCAGCCAAGCCCAGTCCTTATCTTCGTTGGCGGCATTCACCACTACCAGCCATTTTTCCTTATCGCGGCGGTAGACCAGCAGGTCATCCAGCACGTTGGCGTGGGGGTCCATAAAGTGGGTGTAGTAGCTTTCGCCTACTTCAAGGTGGACGATGTCGTTACCGGTAACGGAGTCCAGGAAGAGGCCGGCATCCGGGCCTTCGGCCTGGAATACGCCCATATGGGTCACGTCAAAGAGGCCGGCGGCGGTACGCGTGGCAGTGTGTTCCTCCAGTACACTGGTGTACCAAACCGGCATATCCCAGCCGGCGAAGGGGATCATCCGCGCGCCGAGTTTGACATGCGTGTCATAGAGCTGGGTGCGCTTCAGTTTGGCATCCTTGGGCTCTTCCCATTTGAATTCGGGCTTGGCCTTGAGGCCCTTCGGCGATTCCATCCCCACGTAGTAGGGTTTTTGCTCGAAGACGGCCTCGCCTTTTTCCAGCTTCTTGACAGGTTTGGCGCTGGTGATACCCACCGGGCCGGGAACGCGCTGGCAGAGATCAGGGTCGTAGTAGATAAAAGCGCTGCTCATGCCTTCCAGCCAGGTGCCAGCCAAACCGGCATCCTCGCTGGCAACGGTAAGGTTGAAACGCTGAGGGTCAATGCAGGTGAGTGTGCCTTTAACCGGCCCCAGCGTGGTGTTCATTGCTGTGGCCTGAGACTGACCAGGCTTGAGCGATTCCATGTCGCTGGTGAGGGTGAAGGTAAGGAAGGAACGCACGCGCTCGCCGTAGATCTCGAACGCGGCTGTTTCCCCGGGGAATTCGTCATCGATCGTGTAAAAATGGGGATAGCCATGCGGTTTTTCGATCGTATCCGCACTGGGCATAAGCGCGGCCAGCTTGGCTACTTCGCTCTGCACCTCCGAATAAGCTTTGAAATCCACCTTTACGCGGGTTTTCTTGCCCACGCGGCCGCACATCAGGTAGGGGTGCGAGGCTTTGAAAATCTTGGTGATCAGGTCCGCGATTTTTTCAAAATGCTCTTCCTTGTATCCGCGCTGGGTGAGCCAGGGCGAGCCGATGCGGATGCCCGTGGCGCTGAGCGCGGAGCGGTCGCCCGGGATGGTATTGCGGTTGGTCACGATGCCCACGTTGTCCAGAATGCGGGCACCCAGGTCGCCATTCAGCGGCACGCCGTCCGGCCCTTTGAAGCCCTTGCAGTCGATGAGCAGGAGGTGGGTATCGGTACCATAGTAGGAAACCTTTACGCCGTTCTCCTCGAAGCGCTTGGCCATGGCCTGTGCATTTTTCACGATTTGCTTCTGCAGGGCCTTGAACTCTTTGGTTTTCGCCAGCTTGAATGTAAGCGCCAGGGCAGCGATGGTGTTAACGTGCGGGCCGCCCTGCTCGCCGGGGAAAACGCCCTTATCGATGCGTTCGCCCAGGGTGCGGTCGTGGCAAATGAGCACCGCCCCGCGGGGACCGCAGAGGGTTTTATGTGTGGTGAAGGATACAACATCGGCAATGCCGATGGGCGAAGGCACCACGCCGGCAGCCACCAGGCCGGCCGTGTGGGAGATATCGGCCAGGAGGTAGGCGCCAACAGCGTCGGCGATCTTGCGGAAGGCCTTCCAATCCGGCATCCAGGCGTAGGAAGTGTAACCGGCCACGATCACTTTGGGCATGCAGGCCTTAGCCTGCTCCATGATTTTGTCGTAATCCAGTTTTTCGGTCTTGGGGTCAACGGTGTAATGGTGCGCGGTGTAAACCAAGCCGCTGCGGTTCACTGGTGAGCCATGGGTCAGATGGCCGCCGTGCAGCAGGTCCATGCCCAGGATCGGGTCGCCGGGTTTGATCAAGGCGGTATAGACCGCGGTGTTGGCCGGCGCACCGGAAAGCGGCTGCACGTTCACCCAAAGATCGTCCGCGTTCAAGCCATTGGCGGCAAAAAGCTCTGCCGCGCGGCGGCGGGCCACGCTTTCCACTACATCGGCGTATTCAACGCCTTTGTAGTAGCGCAGGTCTGACCAGCGCCGGTAAACATCCAGCTGCATGGGGTAATCAAAGAGCTCTTCCTCGCTCTGGTAGCGGGTTTCAGCGCGCGGATAACCTTCCGCGTAAATATTCTGAAAGGCTGAAGAAAGCACTTTGCGCACGGCAAGCGGCGCTGTGCTTTCGCTGGGAATCATGATCAGCTTACGGGCCTGGCGTTCCGCTTCAAGGTCACAAAGCTCGGCCAATGCCGGGTCCAGCGACGACAAACTCTCATCAATCAAGAACTCTTTCATCAATTCACTTCCTTTTCATGGATATTGATTAGCGCGCGGTTGGAACCGGCGGCAAATTGAGGGGAATTAAAATGACGCGGATACATAACCAATGCCTGGCAATGGGGATCGCGTCGCCGTTTTTTCACCTCTACATTGTACCCTAAAGGCCCTCCGGAACACGGAAAAATGCGTGTACCCAGGGTATCCCGGGCAGGCTTCGACAGTTTATTTTCCCCCTTGGGCACACATCTTATAATCGCTTAGAGCCAAATGCCATGAAAACGGAGAAAACTTTTCACGACCTGCCTGAAAAGGAGCTGATCGACGAGGCCCGCAAGAGCCCGGAAGCCTTTGGCTTGCTCTATGAACGCTATGTAGACCGCATTTACAGCTATATTTACTTCAGGGTTGGCAGCGTGCAGGACGCGGAGGATATCACAGCCCGGGTTTTCTTCCGGGCGCTGCAGAACATTGGTAATTACCGCTATATGGGCCTGCCGTTTTCGTCCTGGCTCTACCGCATCGCGCATAATCAGGTGGCCAATTTTCACCGGGACCGCAGCCGGGGCACTGAGATCGGCCTGGATACAATGCTCATCCCGCCCAGCACGCCGCGGGAGCTGGCGCCGGAGGTCTCGGCGGTGAACCAGCAGGAGATCAACCAGTTAATCCGCATCATCAATGACCTCAGCGAGCAAAAGCGCGAGTTGGTGATCCTGAAATTTGTTCAAAAACTGAGTAATGAGGAAATCGGTAAGATCTTCAACAAAAGCGAAGGGGCGATCAAAAGCCTGTACCACCGCACCTTGCTTGAACTGCGGGATCGTATGGAAAAGTTATCCTAGCGTAACCAGCGTGGGTTAACGGTGTTTTAATAGGCGAGGAAAGAATGGACCTGTATTTCACACAAGACGCGAGCATCGCCTCAGACATCAGCAGTTTTGAGGCCCGCCTGGCAAAAAGCCTGCCCAATTCCAGGCTGGATGGCGGCTTTAAGGCAGACCTAAAGACCCGCCTGGCTTCCGCGCGCATCTATCAGCAGCGGCGTGAACTGGGCGCGCGCCTGGTAGCTGCTTTCTCAGTACTTATTCTGGCGATATTAGGATATGGATTGGGAACTTTGCTGCGCGGCCGGGGCGCCGACCAGTCTTAAGGTTTAAACTCGCGTAATTTTTTCAGCAGGATGTCATCCCGCGGTTCCGCCAGAATGGTGTCATCGGGGAAGGTGATGGTTGGCATGATGCGCATGCCCTGGTTGATCTCAAAAACGTATTGCTCGGCTTCCTTGTCCAGATCGATATCAATGTAGACGTAATCCACACCTACAGATTCAAAAACGCGCCTGGCACGGCGGCAATCGCCGCACCAGCTCGCGCCGTATAGAATGATCGCTTCTCGGCGCTGCGCCCGATGCGCGGGAGCTTCGATACGCCGTTTTTTTCCAAAAAGCCACATGCCTGCATTATACCGCTCACGCGGTTAAATACAGATTTGCTTACAAAATACCCATTTAATCTACATAAGTTCCACGCACCCAGTCGCCGATGAGCCAGTATTTGAAATCCTGGCCTTTGCTGGTCTCCACGGCGCCAACGATGCCATAGACTACGGCAAAGATGGGCAGGCCTGAGAGCAGGATGGCGAAGGGGATCAGGCAGATACCTACGACTAATAGGGCGGTGATACCAACGAAGGCCCAGGTGAGCCCGATGATCAGTCCCGCGCCGGCAAAGAAGATCAGCTGGAATAGGGCTGCCTGCAGGCTTTGATAGGCTACATAGCGCGATTTGTCTTTGTAAACCAGGTAGATCACAAAGGCGGCAATAACGCCCAGGAAGCCGGTGATCAGGTTGAGCAGGATGCTCAGGTGGGCGATCATTGCCCAGTTGCGTTCCTCGCTTTGGCTGAGCAAAGGCTGGTACTCAGGCGCCGGCGATGGCAGCGCGGCAAATTCCTGCTGGTCTTGTGGCGGAATTGTGTAGGGATACGGGCTTTCTTCACTCATGTTTCACCTCTTTCTAAGGGCTAAGGTTAACACAGAAATATTACCAGAGGCTAACAAATCGCGGCTGCACCCATTGCTTGTTTTCAGAGTTCTTAAAACAAAAAACAGGGTATGTGCATACCCTGCTTTCTTGGCTAATAAACAGTGATTACCAGCCCTGCTGGCGGACAAAATCCGTGATGACCGGAATATTGATGTATTCGCCGTTATAGGCCTTGACAGCAAAAATGATCGAGATGATGAACACAGCTGGTCCGGCGATGCAACCCACGAAGGGGACCAGGCTCAGCAGCCCGCCGACCACCAGGGCAACAATACCCCAGGCCAGGGCCTGAATATTATGAGCCTTGATAAAAGGCCGATTTTTCTTGTCCTCCAGCAAAAGGAGGATGACCGGTACGAGGGGAGAGAAGAGGTAGGCCAGCATCGCCCAAAGGCGGTCGTCGCTGGTGGCGTTAGGGTCTCCTTTTTGGGGAGCAGCTTGGGGCGGAGTATAAGCCTGCTGAGGCGGGGTGTATTGGCCCTCCTGCGGCGGGTTTTGCGGAACCTGATTGGGGTCCTGATTGTATTCAGACATGGGAAATCCTCCACAACTAGACGAAACGACAAAATAAATTCTACTCCAATGAATATTTACGAATCCAATGCTAGTAAAAGGTACATGTTAGAATTTCGGGCATGCAAACGCGCGTTGTTTTCATGGGTTCTCCCGATTTTGCCCTGCCAAGCCTGGAAGCCTTGTGCGCGGAGACAGACTTGGTTGGCGTGGTAACCCAGCCGGACCGGCCAGCCGGCCGGGGGCGGGCCTCGCTGCCTTGCCCGGTGAAGGCCAGGGCGGACGAACTGGGCGTGCCCACTTACCAGCCGCGCTCGCTCAAAACCCTGGAAGCGATGGGCCAGCTTATCGCCTGGAAGCCGGACTTGATCGTGGTGACGGCCTTTGGCCAGATCCTTCCGCAGGAACTTTTGGACCTGCCCGCCTTTGGCTGCCTGAACGTGCACGCATCGCTGCTGCCGCGCTGGCGCGG
>DHPL01000028.1:0-213 GCA_002407905.1 Anaerolineaceae bacterium UBA5365 | reverse complement strand
ATCGCTGCTGCCGCGCTGGCGCGGGGCCTCGCCCATCCAGGCGGCCTTATTCACCGGCGACGAAAAAACCGGGGTGAGCATCATGCGCATGGATGCGGGGCTGGACACCGGCCCGGTACTTGCCAAAAGGGAGGTTCCCATTCGCCCGGGCACCACTGGCGATGAGCTTTCCAGCCAGCTGGCGCATCTGGGCGCCCAGGTGCTCCTGGAGGT
>DHPL01000009.1:52032-52478 GCA_002407905.1 Anaerolineaceae bacterium UBA5365 | reverse complement strand
GATATCGCCCTCCTGGACGAGGTCAGCGACCTGGCCAGTATGAGCGGGAAAATTCCCCCCACGCGCTTGGCTGAAAGCAAGGGCAAACTGGAACGCCTGCGCATGAAATACGGCGATATTCCCCAGCTGAGCCGCCTGCGCAGCAAACTGGAGATGCTCGTCCCCGCCCTCACCCAATCCCTTCTGGACAATACCCAGAGGATGAAAAAAGACGCTGAGGAAGCGCCGACGCTCAGCCTGGCAAAGAGCAAGATCAACGGCGCGCGTGAAAACCTGGATCTTCTGCGCCAATTGGACGCCTATGAGAGTCAGAGCCTGGTGCTGGAAAATGAGATCAGCAACCTGGAAACCGATATCAATGGCGCCGAGGATTCGCTTAACCGTGCCGAAGAGGCCCTCAATAGCGGCAACCGCTTCTTTGCCCTGGATGCCCTGCGCATCAGCCG
>DHPL01000009.1:51665-51865 GCA_002407905.1 Anaerolineaceae bacterium UBA5365 | reverse complement strand
CAGGACCCCAAGGTGCTGGACCTGAAGCGCAGTTTTCTGCCGACCTACGCGGCGATGATCCTGGGGGGCTTGATCATCCTGGTTTTGCTGATCGTCCTGATTTCTTCAGCGGTGCGCAGCATCTCAGCCAATATCCGCACGCGCAACCTGGCGCTGACGCCTACTGTCACCCGCACCCCAACGGTGACCCTCACGCCAAC
>DHPL01000009.1:51090-51485 GCA_002407905.1 Anaerolineaceae bacterium UBA5365 | reverse complement strand
AACACTGACGCCCACGCCATATTACACCCCTACGCCAACCATCACCCCCAGCCCCACACCGATTGTGGAGATGGTGACCATCCGCCCGCTTTATGCAAGGAATGGCTGTTATTCCGGCTTTGGGGCAACCGGTTCCCTGCCCCAAGGTGTTTCGGTGACGCTGATGCCCATGCAGGAACGCGTATTCGATAACATCAACCGCGAATGCGTTCTAATTCGTTCGGATTACCTGGGCGTGATCGGTTATGTTTGGCTGGAAGACCTTAGCCTGCCGAACCGATAGGCACACATAACCTTTTAGCAACGAGGAATCCTGAATTTTTGATCTTCCTCTGATGGTAAATCGGGGCCCGCGCTCGTATAATCAGAAACGATGAACACCATCGATAAACGCT
>DHPL01000009.1:50797-50957 GCA_002407905.1 Anaerolineaceae bacterium UBA5365 | reverse complement strand
CGATGAACACCATCGATAAACGCTACGAAGATTCACTGGATTTCCTCTACAGCTTCATCGATTTTTCGATGAAAAAACAGCCTGGAGACACCAAGCGCTTTTTCAAGCTGGACCGCATGCAGCGCCTGGCAGACGCGGTAGGCAACCCCGAACGCAGCTA
>DHPL01000009.1:43924-50579 GCA_002407905.1 Anaerolineaceae bacterium UBA5365 | reverse complement strand
GAGCGCATCCAGGTGGATTTTGTTCCCATCGACCAAAATTCTCTCATTGCACTGACCGACCGGCTCCGCCCGCTTACCAAGGTGGAAACGGATGTCAGTTCATTTGACTTGTTCACGGTTTTAGCCTTCCTGTATTTTCAGCAGCAAAAAGTGGACATTGCCGTGGTGGAAGTTGGTATGGGCGGCCGGGTAGACAGCACGAATATCGTCCATCCGCTGGTATCTGTGATCACATCCATCTCTTACGACCACATGAGCGTCCTGGGCGACACGCTTACCGAGATCGCCCATGAAAAGGGCGGCATCATCAAGCCCGGTGTACCGGTTGTTCTGGCTCTGCAGGTACCTGAAGCCCGCAAGGAGCTTCTGCGGCTGGCTTCGGAACGTCAGAGCCCGGTGATCAAGGTTGAAGAAGCTTATTCCTGGCAGGAATTACACCACTCGCTCGACCGCCAAAGGCTGAGTATCGAGGCATTGCCCCAGGCACCAGCCAAATCGCTCGCCCGTCCCGCCGTTAAGTTGACTTTGCCGCTGCTGGGTGCTCACCAGTTGAGCAACGCGGTCACAGCCCTGGCTGCTCTGGATGTTCTCCGTGATTCAGGATTCAACTTAAGCCGCCGGGACCTGCAAAGCGGCTACCGCCAAACGCAGTGGCCGCTGCGCTTTGAATTACTGCGCAAGCGCCCGCCCATCGTACTCGATTCAGCCCATAACGGCGATTCGATGCTCAAACTACGTGAAGCCCTGGACGAATACTTCCCCGGCATGCCCTTCATCTTCCTATTTGGGTCAAGTGCGGATAAGGAAATGGATGCCATGCTGGATGCCATCCTGCCCCGTGTAGAACACGTGATCGCCACGCAAAGCCTGCACCCGAGGGCAAAAGAGGCCCACGAGCTGGCCGAAATCGTTGGCAGACACCACGCCAGCGTCGAAGCCATCCTGCCGGCAGAGGCGGCTATTGCCCGTGCCCTGGAACTAGCCGGTAATAAGAAAGGCATCCTGGTGAGCGGCAGCATGTTTATTGCTTCCGCGGTCAAAGAGATCCTGCGCGGAGAGCCGCCGCCAAAATAAAGCCCGGCGCGTGGTAATATCAGTGCCCTAAAGGGAAACCATGAGAAACGATAACAACAATGCCTTCCAGTTCAGCCTGGACGACCAATTTAGACTGCCCCGCGTGGCCAATCTGGACACCATCACCCGGGTACGCAACCGCCGCACGGACAAAGAGGGGCGCTTCACGGCACCGGTCGTCTTTTTACACGACCTAGTGCTCTTTCCGCGGGCAATTTCCCCGCTTACCTTCCCCTCCGGCAGCGGAGGATGGGGCACGGTCAGTAATGCCATCCAGGAGCAGAGCACCGTGATTGGCTGTTATGGCGACCCGGATGATAAATCCGAGGAGTCCAACCGCTACCTTACGATCGGCCTGGAGATCGCCGTAGGCCAGGACTTCGAGGGTGAGCCCGGCACCCACACGGTTTTAGCCCAGGCGCGCCGCCGGGTCCATATACTGGATATGTTTCTGGAAGAAGGCGTTCCCATGGTTTTGGTTGAACCCGTCGCTGAAAAAAGCCGGCGGACCCAGCATCTCACAGCGTTGATGCGTGTGGTGAACAAACGCTTTGAACAATACCTCGAAGCGAACGATACCCTGCCAGACGACCTTGTAAGCTTTGCCGGCAGCATTGAAGACCCGGCGGAACTTGCGGACTTCATCGCCGCCAGCGTGGATTTTGGTTACCGCAAACGCCTGGACTTGCTGGCTGCGGTAAACCCTGAAGAACGCTTAACTTACCTGGAAGGCGCCTTGCAAAGCGAGATCAAACTAGCCGAATTGGAAAGCAAGATTCAAAGCGATGTGCAAAGCGAGTTGGACCGCGGCCAGCGCGATGCCTACCTGCGCGAACAGATCGCCCGCATGCAAAAAGAGCTCAGCGACGGCCGCTATAGCGACCCGGAAACCCAAAGCCTAGCCGAGCAGCTGGCAGCCATAGAACTACCCGCCGAAGCCCGGGAAGCCGCGGACAAGGAGCTGGAGCGCCTGCAAAACACACCGCCCCTCTCCCCGGAGAGCGGCATGCTTTCTGCCTATCTGCGCTGGCTGGCAGACTTGCCCTGGACCGAAGCCACCGAAGACGACCTGGACATCCAAAAAGCCAAAACCATTCTGGATTCGAACCATCACGCCCTCAAAAAGGCCAAGGATCGCATCCTGGAGTACTTGGCCGTGCGCAGCCTGCAGCCCAAGCGCAACCGCCAGCCCATCCTCTGCTTCGTTGGCGCGCCGGGGACGGGTAAAACCTCCCTGGGCCGCTCGATCGCGGAGGCCATGGGGCGTAAGTTTGTGCGCCTGTCTTTGGGCGGTGTGCATGACGAGGCAGAGATCCGCGGGCACCGCCGCACCTACTTGGGCGCCCTGCCCGGCCGGATTTTGCAGACCATGCGCAAAGTAAAAGTAACCAATCCGCTTTTCATGCTGGATGAGATCGATAAACTCAACAGCGATTTCCAGGGCGACCCCGCTGCTGCCCTCCTGGAAGTTCTGGACCCGGAGCAAAACAATAGCTTCAGCGACCACTATCTGGAAGTGCCCTACGACCTGAGCAAGGTTTTCTTCATCACCACCGCCAATAACAGCCAGGCCATTCCCCCCGCGCTTTTGGACCGCATGGAGATCATCGAGTTCCCCGGTTATATTCTGGAAGACAAACAAGCCATCGCCCGCAGCTTCCTCATCCCCAAGCAGCTGGAAGAATCCGGCCTGCATGATGAGGCGATCGATTTTACCGATGAAGCAGTCGCCCGTTTGGTGGAGAGTTATACCTACGAGGCTGGTGTACGCAACCTTGAGCGCGAGATCGGCAGCGTTCTGCGCAAACTGGCCCGCATTAAAACTGAAGGCCGCGAGATGCCGACCAAGGTAACGGCCGATCTGGTTACCGAACTTTTGGGACCCGTGCAGTACTTCCCGATGAGCGCCGAGGCGGAGGACGAGATTGGGGTTTCCACAGCTATGGCCTGGACCGAAAACGGCGGCGAGATCATGCCGGTTGAGGTACTTACCGTGCCGGGTAAATCCAACACTCAGATCACCGGCCAGATCGGCGAGATCATGCAGGAAAGCGCCCAGGCAGCCCTAAGCTACCTGAAAAGCCGCAGTGAGGCCTTTGGAATTCCCGAAAACCTTTTTGAGGAGACGGATATCCACATCCACGTGCCGGAAGGCGCCATCCCCAAGGACGGACCCAGCGCCGGCATCACCCTTGCCACCGCGCTCACCTCGGCTGTGCTGGGGGTTCCCGTGCATCACGAAGTTGCCATGAGCGGCGAGATCACCCTGCGCGGCAGAGTGCTGCCCATCGGCGGCGTGCGGGAGAAAGTATTGGCGGCGCAGCGTTCGGGCATTCGCACGATCATCCTGCCCAAACGCAACGAGAAGGACCTGGTAGATGTACCAGCGGCCGCCCTGGAGAGCCTAAGCATCCATTTTGTAGAGCACATGGACGAGGTTCTGGCCGTGGCGCTTGCCGGTACCCCGCGGTACGCCAGGGAAATCAAGCCCGTTAAGCAAAAAAGAAGCGCGCCAAAAACCAAAGGCGCGCCCGAAAAATCGGATTAGGAAAATAACTGTTTACTCCGGGTTCTCTTCCTGAGGCTCCTCTGCCTGGGGTTCTTCAGTCTGGAAAGATTCCTCGAGCAGCCGGATCCCATTCTGAACCTGGCTCATAATCTTAACCAGCTCGCCCTCCAGCTTGGTCAGCGTTTCCATCACATAATGGTCGGCATCCTGCTGGGTTTGGGCAGCCTCCGCGCGCGCCTGATCGGCAACCTGGGCCACCCGTTCCTGGGCGGTCTGGAAGATCTCGGATTTCTCGAGCATCTTCTCGGCTTTTTCCCGTGCCAATTGCACCGTGCGGTTAGCCTCTTCCTGGGCTTGGGCCAGGATGCGGTCTTTTTGGGCCAGGACCTGCTGGGCTTTTTTGATATCGTCGGGGATGGAAATGCGCATCTGGTCGATGATGTCCATAAACGCGTTCTCATCCACCATTACATTGCGGGTAAGGGGGATGGGCTTGCTGTGATTGAAAAGCTCCTCAAGCCGGTCGACCATGTGCAGAATGTCCATAAAACGCTCCGTATAAGGCAATCTAAAGAAAAATGGTTCAGTATTGCATAGCTTAAGCAGCAAGGTTCGTGCCAACTTCAAAGCAGCAATGCCCAAACGCAATGGCTTTATTATGAAGGGATATAGGCAGAGCAGAAGAGATCTTTGCTGACCGGTTGGAGCCCAATGGCTAGCTTTTTCCGACGGAATAACGTTTGTTCAATGCCTGCAATACGTGCGGAGGCACCATACTGCTCACATCCCCGCCCATCGAAGCGATTTCTTTGACGGTCGAAGCGGAAAGGAAGGTATTTTCCTCATCCGTGATCAGCGCGATGGTCTCAATGCCCGCGCTCAGGCGCTTATTAGCCAGCGCCATGCGGAACTCGTATTCAAAATCGCTGCCCACACGCAAACCGCGCACAATCGCCTTGGCTCCAATGGATTGTACAAAATGCACAGTCAGTCCGGCGTAGCCCAGCACCTGGATGTTCGCCACGCCTTCAAGCGCTTCTTGCGCCAGCGCAATGCGCTCTTCCGGCGTGAATGCCTGGGTTTTCAAGGGGCGGTCGTAAACGGCCACGATGAGTTCATCCACCAGCGAGGCAGCCCGCTTGGCAATATCGATATGGCCGTAGTGGATCGGGTCAAAAGTACCGGGAAAAACAGCTTTTAGCATTAACTCACGTCTCCTGTGCCATATACGGATGGCCAAAAGTTTTCTACTGCCCGGCGCAGCGCTCGGTTCTCTGGGCTGCGCAGCTCCGGGTCATCGCCCAGAACGTTGCCAGCAATGTTCCGCGCAAGCTGCAGCATGCGCAGGTCGGTCAGGCTGGCCAGTTTCAGGTCGGCAAAGCCTGCCTGGCGTTTGCCCAGGAAGTCGCCGGGACCCCGTTGCTCCAGGTCCTTCTCGGCCAGGACAAAGCCGTCGTTGGTCTGGGTCATCACCTGCAAGCGCTCGTTCTCAGCCGCGTCATCATTATCCGGAATGAGAATGCAGTAGGCCTGGGCATCACCGCGACCCACCCGGCCGCGGAATTGATGCAATTGCGCCAGACCAAAACGGTTGGCCCCTTCGATCACCATCATCGTGGCATT
This sequence comes from Anaerolineaceae bacterium UBA5365, assembly GCA_002407905.1. GTDB lineage: Bacteria > Chloroflexota > Anaerolineae > Anaerolineales > Anaerolineaceae > Mesolinea. The sequence continues at coordinate 45,373 of DHPL01000009.1, read as the reverse complement.
CGGAATATCCACCCCAACCTCCACGACGGAGGTGGATACTAAAATATCGAATTCCTTCTCCCTGAACGCCAGCATCACCGCGTCCTTATCAGCCGGCCGCAAGCGGCCATGCACCAATCCTACGCGCAAGTGCGGGAAAATATCGCGTTGAAGCCGTTGTTGCTCATCCACGGCGGCGCGTGTGTCTTCTTTGTCACCTTGTTCCACCAAGGGGTAGATGATGAAGGCCTGATGGCCCTCAGCCACCTGTTTTTCGATCATCCGGTAGACCCGCGGCCGTTCCGCCGGGAAAACGATAGCTGTGCTCACAGGCAGGCGGCCGGCGGGCATCTCATCCATTACGCTCACGCTCAGGTCCCCAAAAATGGTCAGCTGCAGCGAGCGCGGGATCGGCGTGGCGGTCATCACCAGCAGGTGCGGGTTCTCGCCTTTAGCGCGCAGGGCGGCCCGCTGTTCCACCCCAAAACGGTGCTGTTCATCCACCACGATCATCTGCAGATCATCGAAGATCACCGGGTCTTCGATGAGCGCGTGCGTACCGATGAGCAGTTTGACGCGTCCTTCCTTCAATCCCTTTGCGATCGCCTTGCGTTCTGCAGCCGGTGTGTCCCCGGTGAGCAAGCGGACCTGGTCCGCTTCGAGCAATGCTTCACCGCCGCCCATCGATTCGCTCATCAGCCGGCTCACCGAACGGTAATGCTGCTCGGCCAGAATGCTCGTTGGCGCCATCAAGGCTGCCTGGGCGCCGCTGGCGATCACAATGCTCATCCCCAGTACGGCAACCACTGTCTTGCCGGATCCAACATCGCCCTGGAGCAGGCGGTTCATCGGGTGCGGACTGTTCAGGTCCCTGCGGATATCCTCAAAGGCCTGCTTTTGAGCCTTGGTCAATTCATAAGGCAGGTTGGCAAAGCGTTGGCGAACCCATGCATCGCTCACCGTGTACGCCCGGCCTTCCAGTTCTTGCCAGGCTAGCCTTTGCCGGGTAACCCCCAGCTGCAGTAGGAAGATCTCGTCGAAAGCCAGGCGACGCTGAGCTGCCTTCAGGCTGGCCGGGTCGTCCGGGAAGTGGATCTGACGCAGGGCCTCGCCCAAACTGATCGCCTCGGCCTGATCCAAAACAGCCTCGGGCATAAAATCCTGGACTTTATTGCTCCAATAGCCAACGGTGTTGTACACCATACGCCGCAGCCATTTTTGGGTCACTAGAGCGGTCAGCGGATACACGGGCACGATGCGGTTTGTATTCAGCGTTTCTCGCTCGATGGATTCGAAATCTGGGTGATAGATCACCGGGCGGCCCATAAAACTTTCCACCCGGCCGCTGATCGAAAGCAGCATATCCTTGCGGAGGGAACGCAACACCCATTCCTGGTTGAACCACAGCAAGCGCAGCGACCCGGTTTGATCGCTCACCACCGCTTCCACCATTTTCTTGCCGCTGCGCAG
>DHPL01000009.1:26185-43753 GCA_002407905.1 Anaerolineaceae bacterium UBA5365 | reverse complement strand
GCGATGGGCTTTAGCTGGGAATAATCCACATAGCGGCGGGGAAAGTGGTAAAGCAAATCGCGCACCTGGGCGATGCCCAGTTTCTGCAGGTTGCGTGCTTGTTTATCGCCCACGCCGCGAATCACGCTGACTGAGGCATCCAGCCCTTCTACTTGCTCGCTCACCAGGTTACGGGCGATCGGGTTGCTGACCGGCGCTGTTTTTTTCTCCGCTTTCGCCCGCTTGGGCCGTTTGGTCCGTGCAGCGCCTTCCAGAGGGCTTTCCTGAGACGCGGTTGTTTTAGCCTTGCTGCTGGTCCGGCCTTTTCTGGCAGGTTTTGTTTCGATGGGCAAGGCTGCCTGCTTGGGTTGCGGCAGGGCTTCCATGCCCGGCAAGGCCAGCAAGCTGCCCATTGCTGCCAACAAATTGCGGCGCGAGGAAACGTCTCCATCCGCGTAGGTCCTGAGCATATCACTCACCCGGCGCAGCGTTGGCTCCGCCACACCGGCTTCACGCGCCTGTGCCGGCCAATTTTCGGCGTACTTACCAAAGCCGCCCATCACGGCATTGTTCTCGAAGCCTTTCTGAGCTTCCAGCAGAAATACCTTGCTCAGAAAAGTTTTTAACTTATCAGCGCTATCCACAACGCAATCATAACGCAGCCAGGCGCTATGGCAAGCTGCTTTGGAAAGGTTTAAGCTGAGGTATCAAGTTGACTACTTTCTGGGCAAACTGGTAAACACCACGGCTTCGATCAGTTTCAAGGCTTGCTCGTGGTCCTCAGGCGCCAGATCACCCACCAAGGTAGTGCAGCCATGGATCATAAACCAGTAAAAATAGACCCGCTGCATGGTCTCTGGCATGCTCTCGCCCGGAAATATTGCTGAGATCGTTTGAACCAGCGGCTGGAGCGCCTCCCAAGTTTCAGGCTGGCCGGTATTGTGGATCAGAAGTTCAAAGCTGCGCGGCTTGTCTGCCGGCTGATAATGAAAAACATCCAGGTACCCCGGGTGTTCCAGGAAAAATTGCAGATACGCCCTCCCCAGGGCCAGTAATTGCCCCCGGGCGTCGCTCGCCTGCGTCAGCGCGGCGGCTTGGGCATTGGAAAAAGACTGCATCACTTGCCCCAAGACAGCCTGAACTAAGGCGTCCTTATTCGCATAGTGCCGGTAAGGTGCCATGTGGCTGACGCCGCAATCCCGGGCAACGCGTCTCAGGGTCAGTGCCTCGAACCCCTCGGCATCCAGGATTTGCAAGGCTTTATCCAGCAAACAGCGCTCCAAATCGTCGTGGTGATATTTTTGATGTTTATTAGATGTTGACACCGTAAACAAAACCCTTTATACTAATAATGTTTACAGTGTAATCTATACAGTTAGGAAAGGCAAGCACATGGACCTGATCTTACACGACCTCGATGAACAAAGCTTCAGTACGCTTCCCTGGTTAAATACGCACATCGCTTTTGGCCCAAATACTCGGCTGCACTATTGTGAGGGTTGCTTTGACTGCTGGGTGAAAACCCCCGGGCGCTGCAAGCTTAAGGACGAGGGTTACGCTATCCCCCACAAACTGAGTCAAGCTGAACGCCTGATAATCGTAACCAAATTATTCCATGGCGGCCCTTCTCCGATGGTCAAACGGCTTATCGATCGCTGCCTTCCATTTTTCCATCCCTACTTTGCCATCCGCAACGGAGAGATGCACCATAAGGAGCGCTACCCGCAAAGTTTTAAGCTTGTGTTTCGCTTTTATGGTTCCGCTGGACCTGCCGAGAAAGATTTAGCCCTTGGATGGGCCCTTGCGATGGCGGTAAATTGCAATACGCCGCAACCTGAGGTTCATTTCTACGAGAATGTCTCAGACCTGGTCATGGAGGTGGCAAAATGATCGCCCTGGTGAATGGCAGCCCCAAGAAAAATGGAAGTAACAGCGGCGTCCTGCTCGATTTTTTGGAAAAGCATCTAGCCGGTGAAGAGATCCTGCGGTTTCAGCTGAACACCTGGAACATTTCACCCGAGGTTCTGGACGATCTAACTAGAGCTGAGCGGATTGTGTTCTCACTACCCCTTTATGTAGACGGTCTCCCGTCGCACTTTGCACAGAATTTATTAGCCCTCGAGGGCATACTCAAACCCCGCATGGTCTTCGGCATCGTCAACTGTGGGTTTTACGAAGGCAGCCAGGCCAAACATGCCCTGGGCATGCTTAAATTTTGGGCTGAAGCCCAAGGTGCCATTTTCGGTGCGGGGCTGGGGATCGGCGCCGGGGGCGGGAGCTCACAGCTGCCCGAACCATCTGTGATCAAACAACTCGCGCAAGCAGTTCTGGAAACCCATGCTACAGATAACTTTATTTATTACCAACCGCCATTCCCCCGGTGGGCTTACAAGGCCACGGCCGAAATGGGTTGGCGCTACCAGGCCCGCCAAAACGGGCTCAAACCGCGCGACCTGGATTGGAAATTCGATCCGAAATCGGATAACCCCTGACCTGCAGCTAAGACTTCTGGTTCTTTAAATAAACAGCGCCAGCTCCCATGGGGGCTGGCGCGCTTCTCTCTGATTTGTTATTCAAAAGCAATAATGTAATTGTAATGCGGCTGGCCGCCAGAATGCACTTCAATCTCGTGCATGGGGAACTGCGCGCGGACGGAGTCGGCCACTTTGTTCACCTGGGCAGCCTGCATTTCCTCGCCGTAGAAGAAGGTGATCCTTTCAAAGCGCGCGAGATCGGCCGCGGTAAAGAGCTTTTGCAGCGCTTCGTCCATCGTCCGTGCCGATGCCACTAATTTGCCGTCGAAAAGCGCGATCACTTCGCCTTTTTCCACATCCACGCCATCGATCTCAACACTGCGGGTGGAAACCGTGATCTCACCGGTATGCACTTCTTCGATCGCCTCGATCATCGCCGCCTCGTTTTCGTCCAGGCTGGCATCCGGCACCAGGCGCAGCATCGCCGCGAAACCCTGAGGGGCATTGCGCGAAGGGATCACGCGCACATGCTTGGGGCTCACTTTCACAGCATTCTGCGCTGCCAAAAAAACATTTTTGTTATTCGGCAGGATGATCACTTTATCGGTAGGTAAATCCCGGAAAGCTGCCACGATATCCCGCACACTGGGGTTCATCGTTTGACCGCCGGCCACGATGGCGTTTGCCCCCAGGCTGGCGAAGATCTGGCTCAGGCCCTTGCCTGGTGATACAGCCACCACAGCTACCTCGTTCGGGTTGACCGGGTTGAGGTTCAGGCTTTCAGCGGCCTGACTGCGGGCATCCATCTGTTCCTGGAGGTTTTCCATCATGATCTTTTTGACCACGCCCAGCGTCTCGGTGTAAGCAACCGGCTCGTAGCGCTTCTCCAGCTCGGTATGGATGTGCATGCGGTAGATACCATCGCCTTCGCCCACCTGGATGGAAGTGCCCAGGCCCTCGAGGCCTGCGTAGTAATCTTCCAGACTAAACCCTGCGTTGGGTTCAAAATCGATGACCACTTCGTAATCCTGGCCCTCTTCCACCTGTTCCATCGTATGGCTGAGGTCCAGTTCTGAAAGGGGTTTGATTACGGCATTGGAAACATCCAGGGCCTGCCCCTGGATCAGGCGCAGCATGCCCTCGAATATGTAGAAAAGCCCCTTGCCGCCCGAATCCACCACGCCTGCCTGGCGCAGGATCGGCAGCAGGTCCGGCGTGCGGGCCACGCTCTCATCCCCGGCCTTAACAACCTCGGCCAAAGCCTCTGCTAAAGTCTTGTTCGCGGTGCTGGCATGTTCAGCCGCGCTTGTCATATCCTTCATCACGGTCAGAATGGTGCCTTCCACCGGGCGCACCACGCCTTTGTAAGCCGTGTTGCGCGCCTCAACCATGGCATTGGCAAACTGTGCCGTGTCCATGGTGGGCAGGTTGTCCAAACCGCGGGAAAAACCGCGCCAAATCTGCGAGAGGATCACCCCGGAATTGCCCCGCGCGCCCATCAGGGCGCCCTGGGCAAAGTTGTGCATCATCTGGCCCACGTTGCGGGTGAGCTTGTTTTCGGTCTCGTCCACCGCAGCCTGCATGGTGAGCACCATATTCGTACCGGTGTCCCCATCGGGAACCGGGAAGACATTCAGTGAATTAACGTGCTGTTGGTTGGTCATCAGCCAGGCCAGGCCTGCTTCCACCAGCAATTTCAGGCCTTTGCCATCCACGGGAGAGCGCAGTAAGCGGTGGCGCTCTTCGGGGCTGGGCAAGTTAAATGACTTGGGGTTCATAGTGCTCCTGGGCCGCTCTTTTTAATCCGGGTTGCTGATCCGCAAACCGCGTACGTGGATGTCGACGCGCTTGACCGGGATGCCGATGGTGCGCTGAACGTTGTAACGGACTGAATCCGCCACGCTGTCGGTCACGCTCTTGATCCGCAGACCATATTCCACGATCAGATTGATCACCAGGACCAGGCCATCCGGATCGGCTGTAACGGTAATGCCATAATCAGCGTTTCGGCAAAACAAGCGCCTGAGGACCTCCTTAAAGGAGCCAGGGGCTAAATTGATCACACCGTAAGATTCAAGGGCAGCGGCCTTGGCCACCGTGATGATGGCCTGGGGCAGGATGGTAATGCTGCCGGTTTGGGTTTCTTGACTCGTCATCGCAATTTACTCCATTAAAGGCTTGATTCCAAGTTGCGGATGTGTTATTATAAATCCTTGCGTGGGTTAACACGGCTGATTAATTGCCTCACCCACAACTCGGAATTATACATGAAAGGAACTCGAGATGGCAAAGTGCTCTAACTGTGGCAAAACAACGACATTCGGTCACAACCGCAGCCATTCCCTTGTTGCCACCCGCCGCGAATTCCGCCCCAATCTTCAGCGGATCAGTGTGATGGAAAACGGCAAAAAGGTGCGCAAAACTCTGTGCGCCCGCTGCATCAAGACCATGACCAAAGCTTACCGCTAAACTTAACACTCAAGCGATCAGCCGCCAATTGGCGGCTTTTTTTATTTCTCTGTCCCAGCCCACCCTTAAGTCAGTTAAACCAAGTCGAGGTTCGCTGATACCATTACTTTGTCCCATATCCGTCCAAGTGGTCGTTCTTATCATTAAGAACCGTGATCGGACGGAGGCAGTCAAACATTGAGCGAGATAAAGATGATGGAATGGGAAGACCCAACTGAGGCAAGTGCCCCGTGCGATCAGGAAAAAGGCTCTGAAGAGGCAATGTTCCTGCAGGTTTATCACCGCTGGGTACAGCCTGTTTACCGCTATACGCTCGCCTGTCTGCGAAACCAGGCCGATGCCGAAGACGTGACCTCGCAGACTTTTTTGGCAGTATTAAAAGCCGGGCGTCCCTACCTGAATTCGCCCAAATTTCAGGCGCTGCTTTTCCGCATCGCCCGTAATAAGGTCATCGATCTCGTACGCAGCCAAAAACGGCGCGCCTTCGTACCGCTCGAGGAATGGATCCTCCCCGAGAACCAGACCCCGGAGTGGACATTGGAGGAAAGTCTCATTTTAAGGAAGGCGATCGGCGGCTTGCCGGAAGACGACCAGGAACTGCTCCGCCTGCGCTACATTGCCGGTTTGGAACACCAAACCATCGCCGATCTCCTGGGCAGGAGCAACGCGGCTGTGCGCAAGGCAATTTACCGTCTTATTCAGCGGCTCAAAGTGGAAGTAGGAGTGCAAGATGCTCAATAACGATCAAGATTCATTTGATAAGAAAATGAAAACGGCCTTCGCCGTCCCCCCTGCCGATGAGGTTTTCCTTGGCAACCTGGAGAAGCGTTTGCTTTCTGCTCTGGGCAGTTCAGAAGCGCCTGCCATGCATTCCCGCCCCAAGCTGGCTTTGGGCTGGCGGCTCGGTTTGGCATTTGCCTCTCTGCTTCTGCTCTTCGTCCTATTAGCAGGACCGGCAAGGGTTTGGGCCAACTTACGCACCTGGTTTCTGCCCGGATTCGGCACAGCCAATGACCCCGCCAGCATCCTCTTGGTCAACGAACCGGTAGAGGTTGAAAAAGAAGGTTTCATCTTAAGGCTTAATGAAGGTTTTTTGGCGCCGGAGAGACTGATTTTGAAAGTGCAGCTGATCAATCCGGCGGATATGCCCGCGCAAATGCAATTGGAATCACCCGCGCCTTATCTGCTCAACCCGGACGGGGCACGTCAGGAGTTGTACCATGCCCTCTTCGGCCAAGGCTCGGTTTATGAGGGTATGGAGGCTACGCTGGAGTTCGAACCCGTGGAATCCAACCGGGACCAGCCCCTTACACTGGTAATTCCCAAATGGATGGCTTCGGACGCGCCCAATGTTCCGAGCGAAATGCGGCTCAGTTTCAGCTTCAACCGCCCTGCGGATACCCTGGCTATCGCCCCGCTGGAAAAATCGCTGCCGCAGCCTAAAAGCATCGACGGGGTCGAAATGAGCATCAAGGCGATTTACGCTATGGATGATCAGTCTTACCTCCTGGTGCAATTCACAACGCCCCACCCCGAAGTAGAAGTAACACCCCTCACGATCACCATGATGAGTCTGCTGGATGCCAACGGGCAGGGTTACCCCTTATTCCCCGAGCAATGCCCCCAATGCGCGAAAGGCGAGTATTTGATCGGGTTAAACGGCGTACCTACAAACGGTACCCCGCTCACGCTGTCCGTGCCCTACCTGCACCTGGCCTACATGCCGCAACGCAGCCCTTGGGACGAGACCTTTAAGCCGTCCTTCCAGCTTGACCTGGACCCAAGCTACGCGGCAGGGCATGTTTGGCCGCTGGAGCTTGAGGAGAACCTGGGCCCCTATAGCGTTCAAGTGCTCGAGGTAAAACTGCATCGTAAGGCAGGAAATTCCTTTGTGATCGATGTACTCGCCCAGAGCAAGGCACCGTTTTCAAGCCTAAGTTTTTGCGCTTGGGAGGAAAATGTACGGGGCTCCTGCGAGAGCCTAGGCTCGCGCAGCTTGATGGAACCACTCAACCCGGAGGAACCCCTGGTCAGCCGCATCAGTATGCTTAGGCCCTTCGAAGGCAGCCTGGACGTCTACTTTACGGGCGCCACCGGCGAGTATCATCCCGAATGGCGTTTTGAAATACCTTTTAACCGGCCATAGCCCTGGTTGGCTGTCTAACCGACGCTCTGCTTAAATTTCCGCCGCCTCACGCAGCGCTAGTATTCCCGCAGCAATGCCTGCGGGATAAGCAAAGATGGCGGTACCGGCCACAAAGTTGCTCGCCCCGGCCGCGCAGGCCTGCCCGATCGTCGTAGTATCGATTCCCCCGTCCACCTGGATTCCGGCATCCGAACCGATTTTGCTTAATATACGCGCAGTGTCCGCTATTTTCTGGGTCATTGACGGGATATATCGCTGCCCGCCAAAGCCGGGGTTGACGCTCATGATCAACACCTGGTCAAAGGCGCCCGCCAGGTAACGCAGCCCTTCTACAGGCGTAGCCGGGTTGAAAGTGATCCCCGGAACGGCTCCTGCATCGCGGATCTGCTGCAGCGTGCGGTGGATATGCGGGCAGGTCTCGTAATGCACGGTAATCACGTCTGCTCCGGCCTGGGCGAAGCTTTCAATATGCCGTTCCGGTTCCACAATCATCAGGTGCACATCCAAAACCAGGTTGCTCATCTGCCGGCAAGCCCGCACCATGCTCTGCCCAAAGCTGATATTGGGCACAAAACTCCCGTCCATCACGTCGATGTGCAGGCGGTCTGCCCCTCCAGCCTCGCAGGCTTTCAGGTCTTGTTCCAAATGCGCCAGGTTGGCGGAGAGGATCGATGGGCAGATCAAAATCTTTTTATTCATGGCGTCAGCACCCAGGAAACGTAGAGCCAGAAGGGTATCAGGCCCAATAGCAAAAGAAAGGCAAAAATACCGAGGGCCCAGGTCTGCCAGTCCAACGGCTCTGCGGCTTCCGCCGCAGTGGCTGGGGTGGCAATTTTTTGGGGGATCGGTTTGCTGTTCATCGTTGGAGCAACCGGAGCGCTCGCGCCGCTATAGGCGCCTGCATCGGCTTCCAGCAGGCTGGTCGCCCGGGTGAGCGACTGAAACGCCTCATGGGAGAGTGGCACTTCCCGCTTGAGCGAGGGGTTGCTCTCAAAAAGCCCCTGCAAAAGCCGGCCAAGCTGATCTGCCGTCCGGTAGCGTGCCGCTGGGTCTTTGGAGAGCACCTTGAGCACGATCTCTTCAAGCTGTTTCGGGATGGCATTATTGTACGATCGCGGCGAAACCGGGGTTTCTTCCCGGTGCATCCGCGCCAGTTCGGCTGAATCCTGGGCGATGAACGGCAGGCGCCCGGTGAGCATCTCGTAGAGGATCACACCCAGGGAATAAACATCCGAGGCCGGGGAGGGCGGTTTGCCAGCCGCCTGTTCAGGCGAGAAGTAGTGCGGGGAACCCCAAACCACATCGTTACGCTCTTCAGGGTGGATGCTTGCCAAGGCCCGGGCAATGCCAAAATCGGTCACTTTTAAGCGGCCGTCCGGGGCCACCAGCATGTTATGCGGTTTGATATCGCAGTGGACTAATCCGGCCCGGTGAGCATAGCCAATGCCCTGGGCAGCCTGGATCATCAGTTTGAGGGTCTCAGCCACGCCAAACTGTTTTTTTTCCTTGATTTGGGTCTTCAGGTCGGTTCCCGGCAGATATTCCATCACGATGAACAAATGCCCCTGATCCAGGCCAAAATCGTGAACGGTAACGATGTTGGGGTGGCTCAGATTGGCCGCAGCCCGTGCTTCCTGCCTGAAACGCTCCCGAAAAGCCACGTCCTGGCTGTAATCTTCCCGCAAAACTTTTACTGCAACATTGCGTTCCAGCATCAGGTCCCGGGCTTTGTAAACCAATGCCATGCCTCCGGAACCGAGGCTTTCGTTGAGTTGGTAGCGCTCGTTGAGCAAACTTGGTGCGGCCATCGCCAAAATTATAATGCAAGAGCCATGCCGGGCTTTAAGGCAAGCGCTGCTCCCTGAATCCCAAGAGCCTGATCCGCCTTAATCCTCAAGCGACCGCAACCACATAAAACGCCCAAACAGCCCGCTTTCCAGCACGAAATTGAAGGCATTTCCATTAAATAGGGATTCATCCAAAGCAAAATCGGAAATTGCCTGCAAAATGTGTGCCAATACCCTTGCATTACCGGAAAAAATAGCTATAATGTGGGAAGTAATGGCATAAAGTGTCATGAAGTGTCAAAAAAGGAAGCGCTGGGAAACCGGCGCTTCGCCCATTAAAAAGGAATTAGAACGAATGTTCTTAGGCGAGTACACCCACACGATCGACGCAAAAGGCAGGCTTTCCATACCGGCGGCCTTCCGTTCGCAGAGCGTGGATGGGATCAACCTGACCGTTGGTTTTGATGGCTGCCTGAATGGCTACCCCAAAGAGACCTTCCGCAGGCTCGCCGATAGCGCCGCTGGCAATTCTTTAGGCAACCCGCAATCGCGCGCGCTCAACCGCGCGCTTTTCAGCCGGGCTGCCGAACTGAGCTACGACAGTGCCGGGCGCATCCTCATCCCTGCCAATCTGCGCAAGCTTGCCGATCTCGAAGGCGAGGTAGTGGTGGTTGGTTCGGGAGATTACTTTGAAATCTGGTCGCCTGAAGCTTGGGAGAAGCAAGCCCAGGCGATCGATGACCCAGAGGCGCAAGGGGACCGCTGGGCTATGTTCAACATCTCAACGCGAGGTGAATAATGGCGATGGGTGCGCACACTAGCCCCCATCGCCCCGTACTTTACCAAGAAATCATCAACAGTCTGGCACCCGTCAGTCCGAAACATTATCTGGACTGCACCGCTGGGGCCGGCGGGCACACCCAGGGAATCCTGGAAGCCTGCAGCCCTCACGGCCAAGTGCTGGCGCTCGATCTGGACCCTACGGCCATTCAGCTGGCTAAAAAGGCCACCGAGCGCTTCGGCAAGCGGGTGCACATCATCCACGGCTCTTATTTGGATGCGAAAGAATTCGTGGATGACCTCGGATGGACTGGCGTAGACGGCATTGTGATGGACCTGGGGGTATCATCCATGCAGCTCGACCAGGCCGACCGGGGGTTCTCTTTCAGGCAGGATGCGCCTTTGGATATGCGCTTCGACCCCAATCAGGGCGAAAGCGCGGCGGATTTATTGCAAAGCATCACTGAAAAAGAACTGGCTGACCTTCTCTGGCAATACGGCGAGGAGCGTTTCTCCCGCCGCATCGCCAAAGCCATCATCAAAGCAAGACCCATCCAAACAACCAGCCAACTCGCGCAGATCGTGCGCGCAAGCATCGGGCGCAGCTCGGAAAAGCAAGATCCAGCCACCCGCACCTTTCAGGCCTTGCGCATCGCCGTCAACCGCGAACTCACTACCATCGCAGAAGCCTTGCCGCTTTTGATCGAACTTTTACATCCTGGGGCCCGCATCGCCGTGATCAGCTTCCATTCGCTGGAAGACCGCTTGGTGAAACAGGCCTTCAAACTGGCCTCCACCGATTGCATTTGCCCGCCGGAACAACTGGTGTGCACATGCGGCCACAAGGCCAGTATCAAGCTGCTGCGTCCGCATTTGATCCTTCCGGACGAGGCAGAGCAAAGAGAGAACCCGCGCTCTCGATCAGCCAAGCTGCGGGTGGCAGAGAAGCTTTAATGGCACAGAATCTGCATGGAATATTGAGCTATGAAGAACAGTTATCTGCAAGCTTATAGACAAGCCCCCTGGCGCCAGCAGGTCCAATGGATCGGGACCTTTATGGTTGTTTTAGTGGCTTTGGCTGCGGTCGCGGGGGTGTACCTCTCGCTGAGCGGCCGGGCAGCCTCTACCGGACGGCGTATCCAGGTACTTGAATACGAAATCGACCGCCTCAGCCTGCAGATCGCGGATACCAACACTCGTTTGGCTCAGGTTTCCTCAGCCCGCTCGCTCTACGAACGCCTGAACAGCCTCGAAATGGCCGAGTACGACCCCATCAACGCCCTCTACGTCAAAGTGCCCGGTTACGAAGCAAAAACCACGGTCGTTTTGGCTCCAGCCCCCAGTGTGCAAGCCGGCAATCAAAACCCGGCCATCCTGCCAGAGTTCACCAGCTCGCTCCTGGACTGGCTGCGCGTGCAGTTGGCCGAGAACCGGGCCAGCGATGGAAGGCAGTCCCCATGAACCGCTCTTCCAACCGCTTCCTCCTGGTTTGCATCGCCATCTCCTTGCTCTTCACCGCCATCGGCGCGCAGATGGTTCGCATCCAAAACCTGCCTGGCGCACAGCGCATTCTGGACATCGCCGAAAATTACATGGGCATCAACCAGATGGTCTACCCGGAACGCGGCATGATCCTGGATGCCAAAGGCCGTTTGCTCGCCGGCAACGAAACAGTCTACGAAGTGGGCCTGGACCTGCCCAGCATCCGCCAGGCAGAAACCGTAGCCACCGTTGTGAGCACGGTTTTGGGTCTGGACTACAATGACGTAATGAAAACCATCCGCAATGAGGATGGGAAGCTAAAGTACGCAGTTTTGAACAATTTTGTAGATAAAGACAAAGTGGCCCAGTTTGAGGCCCTGATCGAAGAGTACAAAACCCGTGACCTGCAGGATGGCGAAACCCGGCCAGACCTCACCGGCCTGATCATCACCCCTTACAACAAGCGCTCCTATCCGGAGAATGCCCTGGCTTCGAACGTGCTCGGTTTTTACAGCTTTAAAGACCGCACCAACGGCCTGGGCTATTTTGGCGTTGAAGAAACCTACAACGATCTGCTGGCGGGTACACCCAAACAGGTTTACATGTCCTACGACCCGCAGAAGATCCAAAACCTGGAGGAGATCCCGCCGGGTGCGACCGTGGTACTCACGATCGACCGCGAGATCCAATCCATGGCCGAGCGCATCCTGGACCAGGCAGTTGAGACCCAGGAAGCCAAAAGCGGCACGATCATCATCTCCAATCCTGAAGATGGCAGCATCATGGCCATGGCCACCACCCCGCGCCTTGACCCCAATCAGTACTGGACTTACGGGGATATCTTCCCTGGTGCCACCCCTTTCAACCGGGCTGTCAGCCAAACCTATGAGACCGGTTCGGTTTTCAAGGTGCTCACCCTGGCTGCCGCCCTCGATGCCGGCGCGATTGAGTACGACAGCGTTTTCAACGATACCGGCGAGATAACCGTTGGCGGGATCACGGTCAATAACTGGAACGACGGCGCCTGGGGCCCCCAAACCATGACCGGCTGCATGCAGCACTCGCTGAACGTCTGCCTCACCTGGATGGCCCTGCAATTGCGCGCGGACCGATTTTACGATTACATGCGCGCCTTTGGCCTGGACCGCAATACCGGCATCGACCTGGGCAGCGAAGCCCACTGGCCGATGAAGGTGCCTGGTTCTGCCAACTGGACCGAAAGCGACCTGGCAACCAACTCCTTTGGCCAGGGCATTTCCAACACCCCCATCCAAATGATCACCGCCATCAGCGCGCTGGCGAACGAAGGCAAGATGATGGCCCCGCACGTGGTGAAGGCCATGATCATCGACGGCAAGCAGTACGAAGTGAATCCGGTGGTAATCGGCAACCCCATCTCGGCGAAAACCGCCGAAGAGGTGACCCGCATGCTCAGTGTCTCCCTGGAGGAAGAATCCTCAACCGCCCTCGTGGATGGCTACAGCGTGGCTGGCAAAACAGGCACCGCTGAAATCCCAACGCCTGGCGGATACCTCTGGGGTGTGTATAACCTCTCTTTCGTCGGCTGGGGCCCTGTAGAAGACCCCAAGTACATGGTTTACCTCTGGCTGGAAGCACCTGAGATTGGGATGTGGGCTTCGGAAGTGATGGCCCCGATCTTCTCCCAGGTTGTTGACGAACTGGTGGTCATGCTCAATCTGCCGCCCGACATCCCCGTGCGGGAAGATGAATGGGCAGGAGGTTGGTAGCATGCGCCTGAGCATTAACCACGCCCTCAAAGCCTTGGGCAGCAGCCTGGCCCTCGAAAAAGACCTCATCATCGAAGGCGGCTGCATCGATTCCCGCAAGGCCTCCCAGGGCAGCCTTTTTATAGCCCTCCCCGGTAAAAGCACCGATGGACACAACTTTGTGGACCAGGCCCTGAAGGCCGGCGCGGTTGCCGCCCTCATCGAAAAGCCGATCGAGTCTTCTTACCCGGTCGTGGACCTGGTCCGTTCCGAGGCTCTGCCTCAGTCTGCCCCTTTCAGTCTGCTGGTTCCCAATGCCCTGCAAGCCCTGCAGCAAATCGCTGCCTACTGGCGCGGCCAATTCGACCTGAAAGTGATCGGGGTCACCGGCAGCGTGGGTAAAACCTCCACCAAGGAACTTACTGCTTCGGTCCTATCGCACCGCTTTTTCACTTTGAAAAACGAAGGCAATCTAAATAACGAGATCGGTTTGCCGCTCACCCTCCTGCGCCTCACGGACGAGCACGAGGCTGCCGTGCTGGAGATGGGTTTTTACGTACCCGGGGAGATCCAACTGCTCTGCGATATCGCCCGGCCCCAGATTGGCGTGGTAACGAACATCGGTACTGTGCATGCCGAGCGCGCGGGCAGCATCGATGCCATTCGTCAGGGCAAAAGCGAGTTGGTGCAAGCCCTGCCCGCCGCCCCGAAAGGGATTGCCATCCTCAACCAGGACGACCCTAACGTGCTGTCCATGCGCGAGCAGACCGTAGCCCGGGTCTTTACCTACGGGCTGGACCCCGCTGCCGACCTTTGGGCAGATGAGGTTGAAAGCATGGGCCTGGAGGGCATCCGCTGCCGCATGCACTATGGCGAGGAAGTCAATTACCTCACCGCTCCGCTTATCGGCCGCCATTCGGTTTACACCATGCTGCGCGCCGCTTCAGTTGGCCTGGTTTTGGGCATGAGCTGGGATTGGATCTTCCACGCCTTGAAAAACACCCCGGAACGCCTGCGCATCGTCACCACGCGCACAGCAACAGGCGCCCTGCTCATCGACGATACTTACAATGCCAACCCGCAGTCTGTAGTTGCCGCGCTAAACCTGCTGCAGGACCTCAGCGGCCGGAAGGTTGCCGTATTAGGCGACATGCTGGAACTGGGCCGCTATGAAGAGGATGGCCACCAACTGGTTGGTGCGCGTGCGGCCGAAGTGGCAGACGAACTCGTGCTCATCGGCGAGCGCTCCGCGATCACCCGCTCGGCGGCCTTGCGGTCTGGTTTTTCCCCGCAGAGGGCCCACTGGTTTGCCCGCAAGGAAGACGCGCAAGTTTACCTGCTGAAAACACTCAAGGCAGGCGACGTAGTCCTGATCAAAGGCTCGAACGGTCTGCATCTGGATACGGTAGTAGCCGCGCTGGAGGTGACCCAATGATGCAGGATACGGCGCTGGTCATTGCCATCGGCGGCATCAGCTTCCTGCTCTCGGTGATCTGGGGCGATCCCTTCATCCGGATGCTCAAGCACATCAAATTTGGCAAGATCATCAAAGCCGACCAGCCCGAAAGCCATATGGCCAAGATGGGCGTGCCCACCATGGGCGGCTTTATGTTCCTCATCCCGGTCACCTTGCTTACGGTGCTCTTTAATGCCGTTTCTATTTTTGGCGCTCCGCTTTTAGGCTCCAGCATTCTGGTGCCGCTGGCTACCCTCTGGGGTTTTGCCATCCTGGGCGCCATCGACGACTGGGAAGGCGTTCGCGGCCCCCGGCGCGGCCTGGGGATGCGCTCGCGCACCAAGTTCCTCATCCAGGTGGCCATGGCATTAGGGATCGCTTACGTGCTTAGGGATATCCTGGATGTTCCCCAGCTCCTCTGGCCAACCACACCCTTCCCGCTGGAGTTCGGCTGGTTCTACCTGGTAATCGCCACTTTCATCATTGTGGCCATGGCCAACGCCGTCAACTTCACTGATGGCATCGATGGGCTGGCCGGCCTCATCTCCCTCACCGCTTTTGCGGCTTACGGCATCATCGCCCTGATGCAGGGCCAGGTTTATCTCGCCCGTTTTTGCTTTGCCCTGGTTGGCGCCCTGGCTGGCTTCCTTTGGTTCAACGTGAAGCCTGCTTCGCTGATCATGGGCGACACCGGTTCCCAGGCCCTGGGCGCTTCCCTGGCCGTGGTTGCCCTCATGACCGGCCGTTGGCTCTTCCTGCCGCTGATCGCCATCATCCCCACCGCTGAGATGCTGAGCGTGGTCATTCAGGTGAATTACTTCAGAATGACCGGCGGAAAACGGATCTTCAAAAAAGCGCCGATCCACCATCACTTCGAGATGTTGGGCTGGCCTGAAACCCAGGTAGTGATGCGCTTCTGGCTCATCGCCATGATCGGGGCTTTGCTTGGCTTTGCCCTGACTTTTATAGGATATTGAGATGCGCGATTATAAGGACATGCAGGTAGTTGTGATGGGAGCCGCCCGGCAGGGCCTGGCTCTGAGCCGCTACCTGGCCAAGCATGGGGCTGCGGTTACCCTCACCGACTCCCGCAGCGCGGATGAACTCGCCAGCCAGGCAGCCAGCCTGGAAGGCAGCGGTATCCGTCTTGCCTTTGGCGGGCACCCTGCCAGCATCCTGGAAGGCGCAGACCTGCTCTGCCTTTCCGGTGGCGTGGACCCCGCCAGCGCCTTTGTGCGTGAAGCACAATCCCGCGGTATCGCGCTCAGCAATGACAGCCAGCTCTTCCTGGAAGCCTGCCCCTGCCAAACCATCGGCATCACCGGCAGCGCCGGAAAAACCACAACCACCGCCCTGGTGGGCAAAATGGCCGAGGCCTTCTTTGCCATGAAGGGCAATCGCCGCCGTGCATGGGTTGGAGGGAATATCGGCAACTCGCTCATCGAGGACGTTGATGAGATGCACCCCGACGACCTGGCTATCCTGGAGCTCTCCAGTTTCCAGCTGGAACTGATGAGCATTTCGCCGAACATCGCTGCGGTGCTTAATATCACCCCCAACCATCTCGACCGGCATGGCAGCATGAGCGCTTACACGGCAGCCAAAGCCCGGATCATCCTGCACCAGAAACAAGGTGATGTGGCCGTGCTCAACCGTGAAGACCCGGGCAGTTGGGCGCTCACAGAGCAATTACGCACCGATTTGATCAGTTTTGGCTTCCAAAAGCCTGGTACGCGAGAGAACGGCACCTACATCGAAAAAGACCAGATTTGGCTGCAAATCTACCGCGATCAGCTCAAGATGTTCCCTGTGGATTGGGTGCTGCTGCGCGGCAAACACAATCTGGCCAATGTCTTGGCCGCCTGTGCCATTGCCGCTGGCGCCAGCCTGGCGCTGCCCGCCATCCAGAGCGCGGTGGAAGCGTTCAGCGGTGTACCCCACCGCCTGGAATTCGTCCGCAGCCTCAACGGCGTGGATTATTACAACGATTCGATCGCGACGGCCCCGGAGCGGGTGCTGGCCGCCATCGAAGCCTTTGATCAGCCCCTCGTCCTCCTGCTCGGCGGCCGGGATAAAGACCTGCCCTGGTCCAAATTGGCTGAAGTAGTGCGCAGACGCGCCAGCCGCGTTTTGCTCTTTGGCGAAGCTGCCGAACTGATCGCCGAAGCGATCGGCCCCCGCCAACGCGGCCAAAGCCTGGCCAGCGTGGTGAAATGCAAGACCCTGCAAGAGGCAGTCAAAACAGCTGCCGCCCAGGCCGTTCCCGGTGATGTTGTTTTACTCTCACCGGGCGGCACCAGCTTTGACGCATTCAAAGATTTTGCGGAACGTGGAGAAATGTACCGGCAATGGGTGAACGCGCTTTAGATCGGCCCCAAATCAAACCGCAGGCCACCAGCAAGCTGCGCCGGCGCAATTACGTGGCAACCCTGCCCGTAGATGTGCCTCTGCTGCTGATCATTTCAAGCTTGCTTGTGGTAGGCATGCTGATGGTCTATTCCTCCTCCTGGGATGCCTCCCTGCTCATCAAACAGCCCACCACCTTCGTTTTCTCCCGCCAGGTGGTCTTTGTAGCAGTGGGTATTATGGTGGCTCTGGTTTTGAGCGTGATCGATTATCACGTCTACGGCAAAGTCGTCGTCCTGATGATGCTGGGCGTGGTGGTCATTTTGCTCTCGGTCCTGATCTTTGGGGATATCCGTTACAACTCCCAGCGCACCTTGTTCAACGGCTCGGTGCAGCCGGGCGAATTAGCCAAAATGGGGATCATCATCTATCTCTCCTTCTGGCTCTCCGGCCGCAAGGAAGAATTAAAGAGTATCAAAGATGGCTTTATTCCCCTCCTGCTGATCATCAGCGTTGTTGCCGGCCTGATCATCGCCCAGCCGGATATTTCTGCCGCGGGCACCATCGCCATCCTGGGCGTGCTGCTTTACTACGTGGCCGGGGGCGATTGGAAACAGCTTCTGCTTATCATGGTTGGCGGCATCGCGGTGGGTTTCCTGGTCTACAAGGTAATGCCGACCGCTCAAGCCCGTATCCATCAGCTGATCGATGGCATGAATGACCCCATGCAAAGTTCCTATCATATCCAGCGCACCTACGAAGCCATCATCAAAGGGCGCATCTTCGGCGTAGGCCTGGGCCAGGCTACCACCAAGTTCACCGGCCTGCCGCTGGCGCATACAGACAGTATTTTTGCTGTGATCGTGGAAGAAACCGGCCTGCTCGGCGCCTTCATCGTGATGGGCCTTTATGCCGGTATGGT
>DHPL01000009.1:400-26076 GCA_002407905.1 Anaerolineaceae bacterium UBA5365 | reverse complement strand
ATGGGCCTTTATGCCGGTATGGTTTGGCGCGGGATGGTCATCGCCCGCCGCGCGCCGGATCAACTTGGCGCCTTGCTCGCCTTTGGGCTGCTCACCTGGATCGGCCTGGAGGCCATCATCAACGTGGCGGTGATCGCCGGGCTTTTCCCCTTTGCCGGAAACTCCCTCCCCCTGATCAGCGCCGGCGGTTCAAGCATGCTTACAACCATGGCGGCCATCGGTATCGCCATGAATGTTGCCCGTCAGGGCGTGACCAAAGAATCGGCTGAAAGGAGCCAACAGAATGCGACTGTTGATCTGCGCTGGCGGGACGGGCGGAGGCGTGTACCCCGCTCTGACGGTAGCGGAGCGCTTGAATGACTCTGCCGAGATCCTTTGGGTGGGCGGCGAAGGCGGCATGGAAGCCGGCCTGGTCCAGCGTGAAGGTCTGCGCTTTGAGGCAATTCCAGCCGCGGGCGTACACGGAGTCTCGTTAGCAAAACTACCGGGAAATGGTTGGAAATTATGGAAAGGTTATCTGAAATCAAAAGCGATCCTCAAGCAGTTCAAGCCCGATGTGCTCTTCTTTACCGGCGGGTATGTGGCCATCCCTATGGCCTTGGCCGCGACAGGGCTGTGCAAATTGCTTTTTGTGCCGGATATCGAGCCGGGACTGGCGCTCAAAACCTTGGCGCGCTTCTCGGACCGCGTCGCACTCACCGTGGAAAGTTCACGGGATTACTTCGAGCATAAGGAGAAGACGATCGTGACTGGTTATCCCTTACGCGAATCTTTAGGAAAATGGACCCGCGAAGCCGGTTTGGAATACTTTGGCTTCGACCCCAGCCTGCCGGTGGTGCTTTTCACCGGCGGCAGCAGCGGCGCGCGCTCCATCAATGAGGCTGTTTTGGCCATCGCCCCCCAGCTGGTCCAAACCTGCCAGGTGATCCACCTGACCGGGCACCTGGGCTGGGAAGCAGTACAGGCTGCCAGCCAGAACTTTGGGCCGCGCTACCAGGCATTTCCCTACCTGCATGAAATCGGCGCTGCTTACGCAGCAGCCAGCCTGGTAGTGAGCCGCAGTGGAGCCTCAAGCTTGGGCGAGTACCCCTACTTTGCCCTGCCGGCCATCCTGGTGCCCTACCCCTATGCCTGGCGCTACCAGAAAATAAACGCGGATTACCTGGTGGACGCTGGCGCGGCCATGCTTTTGGAAGATAGCCGGCTCAAAAGCGAGCTGCTGCCTTCCATCCGCGGGCTACTCGGCAAACCGCTGGAACTGGCGGCCATGAGCAATGCCATGGGCGCGCTCAACCGCCCGCAGGCTGCGGAAGCCATTGCGGCTCTGATCTACGAAATGGCAGAGGCCTAGGCAAAATGAGCAAGCGCGTGCACATCATCGGCATCGGCGGCACAGGCATGAGCGCTATCGCGCTTATGCTGATGGCGCGCGGCTATCAGGTAAGCGGCAGCGATTTGAACCCCTCCGCCTATTTGGATGCCGTCATTGATGCCGGAGCGCACGCCTACCTCGGCCAGGATCCCCAGGTGGTCACAAACGCCGAGTTGGTTCTGCGGTCTTCCGCAGTGAAAGACGGCGATGCAGAATTGCAGGCCGCCAAAGCAGCCGGTATTCCGGTTCTCAACCGCGCGCAATTTCTGCCCCAGCTCATCGGCGTGCAGCCCTGCCTGGCCGTGGCTGGTTCCCACGGCAAAACCACCACTACCGCCATGCTTATCCATTTACTCCAGGCTGCCGGGCAGGACCCCAGTTATGTCCTGGGAGCCAGGCTCAAATCCAGCGAAACGAATGCAGCCCAGGGCAGTGGACGCTATTTTGTGATCGAGGCGGACGAGTACGACAACATGTTCCTTGGTCTAACCCCTCTGGTGAGCATCATCACCAACATCCAGCACGACCACCCGGATTGTTTCCCCACTCCCCAGGATTACGAGGCAGCATTCCTTAAGTTCGCAGGCCAGACCACAGGTATGGTCTTGCTCTGCGGGGACGACGAAGGAAATAAGCAGCTACTGCCTAAACTGGCAGACCAGGCGCATCGCAATCTGAGCTATGGGTTTGAACCAAACAACGATTACGTGGTTCAAAACCCGCGTGTCGAAGCTGGCCTGGCCCAGTTTACGCTTGGTTTCAAAGGCAACCGCCTAGGCGAGTACAGCCTCGCGATGCCCGGCATGCATAACATCCTGAACGCTGCCGCGGCCCTTGCGGTAATGCACCAACTGGATCTCAGCACAAATCCGAACGCTCTGGCCGGCTTCCAGGGAACCGAGCGGCGCTTCGACCGGGTTTACCAGGCTGGCGGATTGAGCATCTTCAACGATTACGGCCACCACCCCACTCAAATCCAGGCCTCCATCCAGGCCGCCCGGGCCCTTTACCCCCAGGCCAAACTCTGGGCAGTTTGGGAACCCCACACTTACAGCCGCACCCGCGCCCTCGAAAACGAGTTTGTTACAGCCTTGCGGGCCGCGGATGAGGTTTTGGTGAGCAAAATTTATGCCGCGCGGGAAGCGGACGACGGCACGACGCCGATTGGTATCACCTATCGCCTGCCGAATGCCCACTATTTTGAAGCTTTCGGGGACCTGGCCCACTACCTCGGGCCCCGGATCGGTGACAACGATGTGGTTTTGGTGCTCTCTGCAGGCAAAGGTCCGGAGTTGAGCCAAATGATCATCGCCCAGCACCAAGGAGTTAATTGATGGAATCGCCCTTGAGCCGCCTTGAAGAGATTTTCGGCAGCCGCTTGCAGCAAAACGTCCGCATGGCGCATTACACCACCAGCCGGGTTGGCGGTGAGGTGACCGGCCTCCTGCCCATTAACACTCTGGACGAAATGCGCCAGGCCGCCAACGAACTCTGGGCGATGGATATACCCTTCCATGTTCTGGGCAGCGGCTCGAACGTTTTGGTCAGCGACAAAGGCTACCAGGGCGTGATGCTTTTGAACCACTGCCACAACGTGAAAATCAAGAGCGATGCCGCGGACCCATACGTTTACGCTGAAAGCGGCGCCAATATGGGCGCCATGGCCCGGCAGGCAGCCCTGCGCGGCCTGAGCGGTTTGGAGTGGGCCGGGCCGGTACCGGGTACCGTTGGCGGCGCAGTTTACGGCAATGCCGGCGCGCATGGCAGCGATGTTTCGAAAAGCCTGCGCTTTGTTTCAGTACTTTTCAAGGATGGCGGGGAACAGGAATTGGACCCTGAAGGTATGGGTTACAAATACCGCTCCAGCCGGCTGAAACGCGAACGCATCCCTGCTGTGATCCTGGCGGCCACCTTTAACGCCCAAGTCAGCACCCGCGAGGAAGCCTGGGGCCGCCTGGGCGAGAACCTCGCCTATCGCCAGGGAACTCAGCCCCCCGGTAATTCCACAGGCTCCACCTTCCGCAACCCGCCCGGCGATCACGCCGGCAGGCTCATCGAAGCAGCAGGCCTCAAAGGAACGCGCATTGGCGGCGCGGAATTCAGCACCATGCACGCCAATTTCATCGTCAACGACGGCCATGCCACCGCTCAGGATTATTACAGCCTGATCAGCCTGGCCAAACGTGAAGTAAAAGAGCAATTTGGCGTTGATTTACGCCTCGAAATCGAACTTCTGGGTGAATTTGATGACTGAACCGATTAAACTCCTCGTCCTTTTTGGCGGCCGCTCAGGCGAACACGCGGTTTCCTTGATGAGCGCGCGCTCAGTTTTGGATTCAGCCGATAAAAAGCGCTACCAGGTGCTGCAGGTAGGGATTACCCAGGAAGGCCGCTGGCTGACCGGTGAAAACGCGCTGGCTGCCTTTGAATCTGGCCGCCAGGCAGAGCTGAGCGATGCGGTTGTGCTCAACGAAAACGGTTCAGCAGCGCTTTTCTCCCGCGATGGCGAGAAACTGCACAAAGTAAGCAAGATAGACGTCGTTTTTCCGGTGCTGCATGGCAGTTTCGGCGAAGACGGCACAATGCAAGGCCTGCTGGAGGTCCTGGACCTGGCCTATGTTGGCGCAGGGGTCCTGGGTTCTTCAGCCGCCATGGACAAGGCTGTCACCAAACACATTGTTGGCGCGGACGGCACACCTGTGCTGGATTTCAAAGTCTTCAACCGCTCCGAAATCCATACCGACATCGCCAAAGTAGCCGAGGAATCCGAAAAGATCGCCGCTTACCCCCTCTTTGTCAAACCCGCCAACCTGGGCTCCTCGGTAGGCATCACCAAGGCCAAAAACCACGCGGAACTCCTGGAAGGCCTGGCCCTGGCTGCCAGATACGACCGCAGGGTCCTGGTGGAACGCGGCATTCCCGCTCGCGAGATCGAGGTAAGTGTTCTGGGGAATGACAACCCAATTGTTTCGCTGCCTGGTGAGATCTTCCCTGGGGCTGAGTTTTACACCTATACGGATAAGTATTACAGCGGCGATCCGGAACTGGCCATCCCGGCCGAACTGACCGACGTGCAAACCGCGATGATCCAGGCCAACGCCATCAAGGCCTACCGCGCTCTGGATTGCGCAGGCATGGCCCGCGTGGACTTCCTGATGGATAAAAACACCAACCAGATCTATTTCAACGAGGTAAACACCATTCCCGGCTTTACCCGCATCAGCATGTACAGCAAACTGTGGACTGCCAGCGGAATGGAATACAGCCAGCTCATCGATAAGCTCATCGACCTGGCCCTGGAACGCAAAGCCGATAAAGACCAGACCTTAAGGAGATACGAGGCCTAAAATGCCGCCGCTGCCAGAAAATATCACCCGGGCTGATGAAGTTCGCTTGCGCCGCAAGATAGAGCCGGCGCGCCGCAAACCCATCCCCAATACAACGCAGCATATCGCGCGCAATATGGCCAGCGCTTCCCACGTGATAACCCGCCGGCCAGCCTACACCAGCAGCACCGAGGAGGCCAGCCAGGTAGAGAAACGCCGGCGCATGTACTTGTCCGCCGGTGCCCCTGGCGCGGAAATCCGCCTGCCGGCCTTCCCGCAGCTGCGCATCGGTTGGCGCGTGCTGAGTTTTCTGGTGGTTTTAGCCATGGCCGCGGCACTTTACTACGTTTTGGGCACCAATGTTTTTACAGTGTCAGCACTCAACGTTACAGGCAGCCAACGCCTGGGCACGGACGAGGTTTACGAGGCCGTGGACTACCGCGGTTATTCCATGCTCGAGGTGGAACCTCAGGTGGTTGCGGACCATCTGGTGGCCTACTACCCGGAACTCAAAGCTGCCGCAGTAAACCTGGAATTGCCCGGCACCTTGCACGTCAACCTGGAAGAACGCACACCCGCCCTCACCTGGATGGTCAATGACCTGCCGGCTTTCTGGATCGACGCGGAAGGCTTCCCTTTCCCCATCCGCGGAGAAGATGCCCAGGCCTACCCCATCTACGCCACAGGCGGCACGCCCAAAGCTCTGGGCTGGGAAGACCCAGCCTTAATCCCTGCCGACGAACCGGAACGCATTGCTGCAGCAAAGGTGCACCCCATGGTGGACCAGGCCTTCATCCAGGCGGTATTGCAGCTTAAGAACATCATTCCCGCGGAAACGCGCATGACCTACGACACGGTCCACGGCTTAGGCTGGACGGACCCCACCCACGGCTGGCAGATCTATCTGGGTACCCAGCCTGAAGAGATTGCAGAGAAACTGAACATTTACAACCACGCGGTCAAGGCGCTCTTGGATAAGAACTTGCAACCATCCTTGATTAGCCTCGAATTTCTACACGCACCTTATTATCGTTTGGAGCAGTAATGATGGAAGATCCTATTGTTGTCGGTTTAGATGTGGGCACCACCAAGGTGTGTACTTTGGTCGCGCGCATCGAGAATGGAACGAATTTGCGCATCCTGGGCGTTGGCGTTGAACCTGCCCTGGGGATGAACCGCGGCTCGGTCATCGATATCAATGCAGCCTCTCAGTCCATTGCCCGCTCCATCGAAAAAGCCGAGCGCACCTCGGGTTACGAGATCAACGCCGCCATGGTCAGCCTGGCAGGCTCGCAGGTTTCTTCCATCAATAACGTGGGCGTGGCAGGCATCTCCGGTCGGGTGATCGATCAGGATGATGTTTACCGGGCCCTGGATTCTGCCCAGGCCATCGCCCTGCCCCACAACCGCGAGATCATCCATGTGATTCAGCGCGGCTTCAGCATTGATGGGCAGCAGGGCATCCGCCAACCGGTGGGCATGCACGGCTTCAGGCTGGAAGTTGAGGCGCACATCATCAGCGCCACCGCCAGCGCCGTGGACAACCTGCGCAAGTGCGTGCAGCAAACCGGCCGGGATGTAACCCAATTTGTCCTCAGCCCCCTGGCCAGCGCCGAAGCCGTGCTCTCAGAGACCGAGCGCAGCATGGGCGTAGCCGTGATCGACCTGGGCGGCGGAACGACAGACCTGGCAGTTTATGTCAATGGCGATGTATGGCACGTGAACGTGCTCAACATCGGCGGTTCCTTTGTCACCAGCGATATCGCCCAGGGCTTGCGCCTGGCAGCCGATGTAGCCGAGGAAGTGAAACTGCAGCACGGGCATTGCTTCCTGGACGACATCAGCCCGGATGAAAGCTTCAACATCGTTGCCTTTGGCCAGGACCACAGCACCAAGGTGGACCGCCGCGAGCTGGTCAATATCATTGAAGCCCGCGTGGAGGAGATCCTCTCCATGGTTATGCAGGAGATCAAACGCTCCAATTCCGATACCATGCTTCCCGCTGGTATCGTGCTCACCGGCGGGGGAGCGAACATGCCCGGCATCCGCAAACTGGCAACACGGGTCACCAATTTGCCCGTGCGCATTGCCAAGCCCGAAAAGATGGTTGGCTTGACCGACCAGATCTCTTCGCCCGCGTTTGCCACCAGTGTTGGCCTGCTCAATTGGGCCATCCTGATGTCCGAGGCCAGCCAGGAAGTCTCGGACCGTTCCGGAAGGAAGTCTAAGCCGCTTGGGATAAACACGGAGAATATCCGCAAGTGGTTGAAACGAGTTTTGCCATAAACCAATTTATTCAATACAGGAGAAACGAAATGGATGCTAAACAGACTGAATCATTTGCAAGGATCAAGGTAGTAGGCGTAGGCGGCGGTGGCTGCAACGCCGTCAACCGCATGATCGCCGAGGGCCTGCAAGGGATCGAATTTGTAGCCGTGAATACCGATGCCCAGGCTTTACTCAAATCCAATGCCCCCACCCGCGTGCGCATTGGCGACAAATGCACCCACGGATTAGGCGCCGGCAGCGACTATACGGTGGGTAAGATGGCCGCTGAGGAATCCACCGACGAATTGTTCGAGGTCCTCAAAGGCTCGGATATGGTCTTCATTACCGCAGGTCTTGGCGGCGGTACCGGTACCGGCGCGGCCCCCATCGTGGCCGGCATTGCCCACGAAGTTGGCGCCCTGACCATTGGCGTGGTCACCCGGCCCTTCAGTTTTGAGGGCTCGCACCGCAGCAAGAGCGCGGACTATGGCGCTCAGGAACTCAAGAAATTTGCCGATACACTCATCGTGATCCCCAATGACCGCCTGCTCAGCATGGTCACCAAGACCGTCGGCATCAACGATGCCTTCCGCATGGCCGATGACGTCCTGCGCCAGGGTATTCAGGGTATCTCCGAACTCATTACCATCCCCGGCCTTATCAATCTGGACTTTGCCGATGTAAAAACTATCATGAAGCAGGGCGGCGCCGCGCTCATGGCCGTAGGCCAAGCCACCGGTGAAGACCGCGCCCGCATCGCCGCGCAGCAGGCCATCAGCAACCAGCTGCTGGATGTGACTATCAACGGCGCCAAGGGTATCCTCTTCAATGTCACCGGCGGCCCCAACCTGAGCCTCTTCGAGGTCAACCAGGCTGCCAGCATCATCAAGGAAACCGCCCACCCGGATGTGAACCTCATCTTTGGCGCGGTAGTAGACGAAAACATGGGCGATAACGTCCGCATCACGGTCATTGCCACCGGCTTCGACCGGGAGGACGCCCCCCTTACCGAGAGCGAGCGCAACAAGTTCCGCAGCGAGATTCCGCTGATGCGCCCCGCCGCGAACCCGGCTACCAGCAGCACCCAACCCACCCGGGTTGTACCGCTGGAGCAAAACAAGCAGGAGGATGTGCTGGCCTATGCCGATATTGAAGACCTGGCAGCCCCGGCCTTCCTGCGCAAACAAATGAATCGGCGCGCCGGCAATTAGGCGCATTGGTTGAACGTAGAAAACACCTTGTGGATTATCCCCTGATCAGGGGTTGATCAACTCGCTGAGAACGCGGGTAGATGTTAGCCGCAAGTAGGATGACTACGCATCCAAGTCATTTGCTACACCTCTGCGAGGGTTATCCTTGGTGTCTTCTCCACATCAAGGATAGCCGGTTTAAGCAAGCAGCCGCCCATTAGGTTTGGGCGGCTCTTTGCTTATCGAAATTCCATGTAGTGGTCGATCACTTGTGTCGACCCGGAACCCTAACACTGTAAGTATCGACCCCCAAAATTCCCATGCAATAAAAAAAGGCCGGGAAACAAAACCCGACCCTTATCAAAAGAAAAGTAAAAACGCCTAAACGCTGATCCCCTTGGAAGCGTAATATGCCTTCGCCAGGGCTTCCACCTCGGCAGCCGTCCCTGCTTTAAGGGCATCCATCGCCAGCTCCTTGCAGTCCGCGCTGTCCAGCTGACGCAAAACCTGCTTGGCGCTGGGGATGCGCGCCGGTGCCATGCTAAACTCATCCAGCCCCA
The DNA here is from genome assembly GCA_002407905.1 of Anaerolineaceae bacterium UBA5365. Taxonomy (GTDB): domain Bacteria; phylum Chloroflexota; class Anaerolineae; order Anaerolineales; family Anaerolineaceae; genus Mesolinea. The sequence continues at coordinate 17,360 of DHPL01000009.1, read as the reverse complement.
TACCTAGTAGAATCGCCCATGCCAGCGGTTCGCCGGCCAATTCGCCGCACATGCCGCACCATTTGCCGGCATTATGCGCCGCGTCGATCGTGCGCTGGATCAAATACAACACCGCCGGATCCAATGCGTTCCCCAGGTGAGCCACCTGGCTGTTGGTCCGGTCCACCGCCAGCGTGTATTGGGTCAGATCATTTGTCCCGATGCTGAAAAAGTCCAGTTCCAGGGCCATACGATCGGCCAGGATTGCAGCGGAAGGTACTTCCACCATCGTGCCGAACTGGAATTTCCCCGTCACCTGTACGCCTTGCGCTTCAAGCTCCGCGCGCACGCGCTTGATCAGCGCCTGCATCGCGCGCACTTCTGCCAGGCCGCTGATCATCGGCACCATTACCCGCAGATCGGTGTCGCCGGAGGCCGTTAAGAGTGCCTTGATCTGGTCGACCGTCAAGTCTTCCTGACCGTTCAGCATACGCACGCCGCGCCACCCAAGGAAGGGGTTTAACTCGGTCGGAAAGTTAAGATACGGGATGAACTTATCGCCGCCGATGTCCAGGGTGCGCACCACAACCGGTTTACCGCGCATGATTTCAAACGTTTCGCGGTAAGCCTGGGTCTGTTCTTCCAGGGTGGGCTTGTTATCCCGGTCCAAGTACAAAAACTCCGTCCGGAAAAGCCCAACGCCCTCGGCCCCATTTTCGATCGCCCTGCGTGCATCCGCAGCGCCGCCAATGTTAGCCACCACCTCCACCTGGACCCCATCCAGCGTGATGGCTGGACCCATCGCCTCAGAAAGCGCCTTGCCTTTCGCGTCCTGGGCCTGGGCAAAGCGGAGCTTGAAAGCATCCAAACTGGCCTGGTCCGGATCAACCACCACTTCTCCGCTGCTTCCATCCACGAGCATCAGCGTGCCCTGAGGCAGATGCAGCAGTTTTTCGCCCAGGCCAACGATGGCCGGGATGCCATAGGCCTTCGCCAGAATGGCAGTATGCGATGTTGGTCCGCCCTCAGCGGTGACAAATGCCAGGGCTTTGGTCTGGTCCACGGATGCCGTGTCCGATGGGGTTAGGTCCCGCCCGGCGATCACCACCGGCTCTTGCAGCTCCAAACCGCTGCTTTCAACACCCAGCAGGGCAGCCAGAACCCGCCGGCCGACATCGCGGATATCCGCCGCTCGGGCTGACAGGGTGGCATCGTCCAGCTGTTCCAGCATGCCGGCGATCATCTCGCTGGCATCCATCCAGGCCTTTTCCGCGTTTTCACCCGCCCGGATGGCCGTTTCCGCCTCACTTAAAATGCTCTCGTCTTCCAGGATCATCAGGTGGGCTTCAAAAATCTCCGCCTCCGAGGCCGCTTTACCTTTGAGCACCTGCTCTTTCAGGGCGGCCAGGTCTTTGGCGGCCTTCGCACGCGCCGCGACCAGGCGGCTGATCTCCGCCTCAGGATCGGTACTCTTGTGCTCCGGTATGGTCAACTCTACTTCACCCACCAGGTGCAGCTTGCCGCTTGCCAGCCCTGGGGCTGCCGCTATTCCTATAATACGTTCCATGGGACCGCCTTTCCGTCTAAAAAGGACTTCTTAGGTAAAAATTATACCTTGCCGGTCTTAAGGCTTGTACAGGTAAATATGTGCTCTTTCAGGCTGTAACCGCAATACTTGATCTGAAATTGGGCATCAGTTAATATTCACCCGCCCATTTAGTTGAGTATTCAACGTGTATTCTACACGCAATACTTTTCGCAATATGGGTTACAAACTGCTGAATTCATCAAATTTACGCAAAATGATCAGTGCTTTCTCACAAGCGCCGGATCCCCTCCCTGAACCTTAAAGCATGCAGTTTTTTAAGCCCGCTCAGGATGCTGGGGCTTGATTGCCATCTTGCCCGCATGGTACACTCAACCCGCCACATATAGGGCGTTTTTTTAACTCACCCCCCACCCATTGGGGTCCTTGGAGCAAGTGCATGAATTGTCCGTTTTGCCAGAATACGGAATCAAACGTCATCGATACCACTAAAGACGCGCACGGCGGCATCCGCCGGCGGCGTGTTTGCCTGGCTTGTAAACAGCGTTTCAGCACCTACGAACGCCCCATCCTCACCACCCCACTGCTGATCAAACGGGATGGTACCCGCGAGGAATTCAACCGCGATAAGCTCCTGCAGGGCCTGCGCCTGGCGTGTGTAAAACGCCCGGTTTCGGCTGCGCAGCTGGAGCAGATCGTTACCGACGTTGAGGCCGAATTGCAAAAACGCGGCCGTTCCGAAATCAATTCCCGCGTGGTGGGTGACCTGGCAGTCAAAGCGCTCAAAGGCCTGGACCACATCGCCTACATTCGCTACGCCATCGTCTACCTGCGCATGGACGACCTTCATACGATCCGCAACGAAATTGACCATCTTCTCTCTGAAGAAGAAAACTAATTAATTCATCTCGAGGTAACTCATGACTGATCAAACTGTCTCAAAGTACGGCCTATTACCCACCCCTCCGATGCCCGAAGACCTGCCCAGCATCGACCTCAGCGATAACAGCCGCCAGATCCTCAGCAAGCGCTATCTGCGCCGCGGAAAGGATGGCAACCCTGTGGAAGGCATCGACGAGATGTTCTGGCGCATCGCCTGGCATGTAGCCGATACGGAGGACGCGCAGGGCAATTCTGATGAGCTGGCCCGTGCTTTCTACCTCATGCTCACTTCCAAGGAATTTTTCCCGAACAGCCCCACATTTACCGGCGCGGGCACGCCCCTGGGCCAGCTGGCCGCTTGTTTTGTCTTGCCGATCGCTGATGATATGGGTCGGGCCAGAGATGGGATTTTCAGCACCCTGCGCGACGCGGCGCTCATCCAGCAGACCGGCGGCGGCAACGGCTTCAACTTTAGCCGGCTGCGCCCGCATGGCAGCATGGTGGTTACCAGTGCCGGTGAGGCTACCGGCCCGGTGGGTTTCCTGCGCGTTTATGACCAGGCCTTCGGCGAAATCGCCCAGGGCGGTACCCGCCGTGGCGCCAATATGGGCGTGCTGCGGGTGGACCACCCGGATGTGGAAGAATTCATCACCTGCAAAACCGACGAAAACGCGATCACGAACTTTAATATCTCGCTGGCCATCACCGATGCCTTCATGCAGGCCGTTGAAGAAGATAGCGATTGGGATTTGCGCTTCCCGGAAGTGCACAACCCGGAATACAAGAGATTCAACGGCACTTTCGACCAGGCTGTGCGCCAGGGACTGCCCATTCGCACCTATAAAACGGTAAGAGCCCGCGAGATCTTCGATAAATTTGTGTCCCAGGCCCACCACAATGGTGAGCCAGGCGCGCTTTTCATCGATACAGCCAACCGCAGCAATCCTGTGCCCCATCTTTACGACCTGGAAGCCACTAATCCCTGCGGTGAACAGTGGCTGGGCCCCTACGAAAACTGCTGCCTGGGTTCCATCAACCTGGCCCAGCACCTGGGTGAAAACCGCAGCGTGGACTGGGAAAAGCTGGAAAAAACCGCTAAACTAGCCACTGTATTCCTGGACCACGTGGTAGACAAAAACGCCTACGTACCAGCCGTGCCCCAACTGCGCGAGGCCGCCCTGAACGCGCGGCGTATCGGCCTGGGCATCATGGGCCTCGCGGACCTCATGGCCCATTGCGGCGTACGTTACGGCTCAGAGGAATCGCTGGAGTTCTGCGGACAGATCATGGAGTTCATCCGCTACCACTGCATGCTCACCAGCGTGGAGCGCTCCAGGCAGATCTCCCCATTCCCAGCCATTAAAGGCAGCGTCTACGACCCAGACGATCTCAAATGGGAGCCGCCCACACCGCTCAAACCCTACAGCCGCAATTTCCAGCGTCCGGAGATCAATTGGCAGGAGGTGGTTGAAGGCATCAGCGCCCACGGCATCCGCAATGCCGCGCAAACCACCATCGCCCCAACGGGCACCATCGGCACCGTTGCCGGTTGTGAGGGCTATGGCTGCGAGCCGGTATTTGCACTGGCCTATGTACGCCACGTGAACGATAAAGGCAAGGACTTGCTGCTCAATTACGTTTCACCCCAGTTCCAGGCAGCCCTGGACCGCAGCGAGCTGGATGAAGCAAGCAAAGAGCTGATCATCAATAAGGTGCTGGAACACGGCTCCTGCCAGCAGATCAGTGAATTGCCTGCGAACCTGCGCGATACCTTTGTGGTCTCCGCCGATATCACCGCTGATGAGCACATCCTCATCCAGGCCGCATTGCAGCGTTTTGTGGATAACTCGCTCAGCAAAACCATCAATTTCCCGGCCGGCACCACTGAGGAAGAAGTAGCCCGGGCTTTCATCCAGGCCTGGCGCCTGGGCTGCAAAGGGATCACCGTTTACATCACCGGCAGCCGCGATAAAGTAGTTCTGGAAACCAAGGCCACCCTGCAGGCCAAAGAGGCCGCGCCGGCGCCCCAGCCTGACGAATCCCGCCTCTACGGGGAGGACGTGAACGCCCAGCTTTCCTTCTGGAAAGACACCAAAAAGCCCCGCCCGCGAATCCTGCATGGCTACACCTACGTCATCGAGACACCGCTGGGCAAGGCTTTTGTGACCGTAAACGAAAACGGCGGCAACCAGCCCTTTGAGGTCTTTATCAATACCGCTAAAGCTGGCTCCGAGACTGCAGCCCATTCCGAAGCCATAGGCAGGCTGATCAGCTACTTGCTGCGCATTGCCAGCCCCATCGAGCCCAACCAGCGCATGCGCGTGATCGTGGACCAGCTGGCCGGCATTGGCGGCGGAAGGTCCCTGGGCTTTGGCCCCAACCGTGTCCGCAGCCTCCCGGATGGCATCAGCAAGGCATTAGACGAATACCTGCATCAGCGGACTGAAGCCGGTGAGTCCAGGCCGCATGCGCACCAGATCGTCCCGGAAGACCAGGAGGAATTGCCCGGCTTAAGCCTTCCTTCAGGGGCTCACCCCATTGGGGAACTCTGCCCCGAATGCGGTCAGGCCACCCTGATCAACGAAGAAGGCTGCCGCAAATGCTACACCTGCGGCCACAGCGAGTGCTGACCTGTACACCAATAAAAAACGTGAGCCCGGGCGTCCTTTCCCGGGCTCTTTAGTAACCAGCTTTAGGCGCCTGTCTCCACAAATTTCTCACAACTTCTGACGCCTTCCTAAATTAATCCGTCATCGTTTTACGCTGCAAATGATTATAATTTTTAGTATTCCAACACCGGTGCACGGCAGGAGATCATAGAACGTGAAACGAAGAATAACTGCAGCTGCGGCGGCCCATCTGCCCGCCGCAGCTGCTTAAGTGTGCCCAAAGCACCAGGCATTCGCGCGCGCAAGCTCAGGCTTTTACGAGAAAAACTTTACGATCTCGCCGCTTACTATCTACAATTTATATAATTTTTGATAAAAATCCTTGACACCCATGTTATGACATGTTCTAATAAAAATAGTTCGCCGCCTGGGTGCCCCCCTCACTCAGTCGGTGAACTACTTTATTCCTGCCAATCAAATTCCCATTCCCCCACAACAACCGTATCGCCTGCCTTGATCCCCGCCTCGCGCAAGGCTTTTTCAATGCCCATTCCGGCAAACTTGCGCTGGAACATGCGCAGGCTGCCAGGTTGGTCCCACCAGGTCATCGCTGCCGCCCTTTCAATGGCTTTACCGCTCACACGCCAAAGGTCTTCCTCTTCCTGATCGATCTCAAAGGCATTCGGGTCCACCTCAGCACGGTATACCGGCATTGCTTCTTCAGCTGCTTCCAGCGGGGTTTCCTGAAGGATATCCCAGGCCTTCCACAACATCTCTTTTAGGTTAGTATGGGCCACCGCGCTGACGCCCATAAAAGCAACATTCTTGCGTTTAAGCGCTTTTTTCAGGGCTGGCAGTTTTTCGGCCACTTCGGGCAGGTCGATCTTATTCAGGACCACAATCTGCGGCAGACGGGCCAGGCCTTCATCAAAATATTCCAATTCCTGGTTGATTGTCTCATAATCCTTCAGCGGATCCTCCGACCAACCGTCCAAAACGTGGATCAGCACGCGCGTACGCTGAACATGCTTAAGGAATTGTATGCCCAGGCCTGTCCCCTCGCTGGCGCCTTCGATCAAACCGGGGATGTCGGCCATCACCATGCTGCGATCAGGGTCCAGCATCACCACACCCAGGTTGGGCTCCAGGGTGGTGAAGGGATAACTCGCGATTTTGGGCCTTGCGTTGCTGGCTGCAGCCAAAATGGAACTCTTGCCCGCGTTGGGCATGCCTACCAGCCCTACATCCGCGAGGATCTTGAGCTCCAGCCGCAGTGTGAAGGCCTCACCCGGCTCGCCGCGCTCAGCGGTAAGCGGCATTTGATTGCGGGATGTCGCGAAATGCTGGTTGCCCCTTCCCCCGCGGCCGCCTTTGGCCACCGTCAGCCGCTGCCCGGGCGCTGTAAGATCGCCCAATAGCTCAGTACTCTCCTCATTGAAGATCATCGTGCCCGGCGGCACTGTGATCACCAGGTCCTTGCCGCTTTTACCGCTGCGGTTGCTTGGACCGCCATTCTTGCCATCCAGGGCCTTGAATACCTCGTTAGGGCGGAACTTGTTGAGCACATTTAATGTGGGCAGAACTTCAAAGATCACGTCACCGCCCTTACCCCCATCACCGCCATCCGGGCCGCCGCGCGGACGATACTTCTCACGGTGCATATGCACGATGCCGTCGCCGCCCTTGCCGCTTTCAACTTGAATTACGATCGAATCGATAAACATGGGCTTAATCATACCTTGAATTGGCTGCATCTATGCTCTCATCCGGGCTGCCTGGGTTAGAATAATTCCAAAATCTCAGCATCAGTCCCAAGGAGCAATCATGGAAAAAATGGTCTTCATTCCCGGCCCCACCCCTGTTGTCGCGAGCATCCGTGAAGAAATGGGCCGCGAGATTCAAGCCTTTGGCGACCCCCGCTTCGTTGCCGATTACAAGGGCTTGATTGACGGCATGGGGCAGCTGGTTAACTGCGCCGGCAAAACCTTCGTGATCGCCGGCACCGGCACACTGGCCATGGAGATGGCCATTGCCAACAGTACCCGCCGCGGTGATAAAGTGCTGCTTGTGAGCCATGGCTTCTTTGGGGATCGGTTCATCGAGATCTGTGAACGCAAAGGTATCAGTTTGGACGTTCTGCGCTGCCCCTGGGGCCAAACGGTGCCCCTCGAAGAAATACAAGCCCAACTGCAAAAACAGGATTACGCCGCAATTCTGGTCACCCATGTGGATACCAGCACCGGCGTAGCGGCTGACCTGAATGCAATCGGCAGCCTGTTGCAAAACCACCCGGGTACCCTTTTCATCGTGGATGGCGTGTGTGCTACCGGCGCGGAACCCGAGGACATGCAAGCCATGGGCATCGACCTGCTCTTCACCGGTTCGCAGAAAGCCCTGGGCGTTTGCCCTGGTATGCTCCTTCTTTGGGCTGGGCCCAAAGCGCTCGCCCGGCGCGAGAGCCTGGGCACCATCCCGGAATATTACATCGATTACCAGAAGTGGCTGCCGGTGATGAACGATCCGCGCAAATATTTTGCCACACCGGCCATCAATTTGGTCTGGGCCCTGGCAGAAAGCCTGCGCCTGATCAACACCGAAGGCGTGCCGGAGCGCTATGCCCGCCACCGCAAACACGCACGCGCGCTGCAAACCGCCCTCCAGGCCCTGGGTTTTGGCATCCTGGCCGATGAAAACCACCGTGCCGTCACCCTGAGCAATGTGCTTTACCCTGAAGGGATCGAGGATGCGGCTTTCCGCGCTGAGCTCTACGAACAAGGCGTGATCGTGGCTGGCGGTCTTGGCCCAACGGCCGGTAAGCTCTTCCGCCTGGGGCATATGGGCAACATTACCGCCCGGGAGCTTGAAGAGGTCCTTGAAGCCATCGAGCGTACGCTCTCTAAATTAGGTGTTGAAACTGCTGCTGGGAAGGGCGTCCAGGTTTTCAGGGAAGCCCTGGCCTAATCCGCCCCTCACTGGACAAAAAAACCGCCGCTTATTTTGCGGCGGTTTTTCGTTTGGCGCTAATCTATGCGGTTTTCCGTCCCAGTTTGGCCAAAATCAAATCATCCAAAGTGGGCGAGCCGATCTCCTGCAGCTTGTACCACACCCTCTGGGTGGGTTTGTTGATCTTCATCACCCGGGTTAGATCGATCGGTGAACCGATCACTACCAGGTCAACGTCCGCGTTTTCGATCGTCTGCTCCAGGTCGCGGATCTGTTTCTCGCCGTAACCCATCGAGGGCAGCACATGGCCCAGATGCGGGAATTTCTCAAAGGTGGCTTTCAGGTCGCCCACCGCGAAGGGCCGCGGGTCTACGATCTCCTTGGCCCCGTAGCGCTTGGCGGCAAAGTAGCCAAAGTCGTAGGGCAGGTCGCCATGGGTGATCGTGGGTCCTTCATCGATAGCCAGTACGCGTTTTCCGCGGATGGCCGCCGGGTCTTCCACAAAGATCGGCGATGAGGCCTCGATGATCGCGGCATTCGGGTTTACCTTGGCGATGCTCTGTCGAATCACATCGATCGCCTCGGGCGAGGCTGTGTCTACCTTGTTGATGATGAACACATCGGCCAGGCGCATATTGACCTCAGCCGGGTAGTAGCGCAGCTCGTGCCCTGCCCGGTGCGGGTCCGTCACAACGATCAGCATGTCTGATTGGTAGAAGGAGAAGTCGTTATTACCGCCATCCCAGAGGATCACATCGGCCTCTTTTTCAGCCTCGCGCAAAATTGCTTCGTAATCCACACCCGCGTAGATGATCACACCGGTCTCGATATGCGGTTCATATTCTTCGCGTTCTTCGATGGTGCATTCGTACTTTTCCAGGTCGTCCAGGGTGGCGTAGCGCTGCACTTTTTGCTCCACCAAATTGCCATAGGGCATTGGGTGCCGGATGGCGGCAACTTTATAGCCCAGGTTCTGGAGCACCTCAGCAACGCGCCGGCTGGTCTGGCTTTTACCGCTGCCGGTGCGCACCGCGCAAACCGAGATTAAGGGTTTGGTGGACTTGATCTGGGTAGCGTGGGTGCCTAAAAGCCTGAAGTTCGCGCCGCTGGCATTTACCAGCGCGCTGGCGTGCATCACGTATTCGTAAGGGACATCACTATAGGAAAACACCACTTCCTCAACTGCCAGGTCCTTGATCAGACCCTCCAGGTTATTTTCAGGCAGAATCGGGATCCCCTCGGGGTAGAGGGCACCGGCCAGTTCGGCAGGGTACTTGCGCCCGTCAATATTGGGGATTTGCGTTGCAGTGAAGGCAACAACTTCGTAGTGTTCGTTGTCCCGGAAGACGGTATTAAAATTGTGGAAGTCTCTTCCGGCGGCTCCCATAATAATGGTCCTTGTGCGTTTCATAAACTTACTCTCCTTTTGTCAAGTTTTACGCTTAGCTATTATTCTACTATGTGCGTTTCCAAAGGGAAGTCTAGCTCACACTATTATCATCTGCAAGTTTGACAATTGCGGATTTTTTCTCCAAGAAAACAAAAACAGAAGCCGGCGGCCTCTGTTTCTCTCTTAAATCAGATCATCTTCGATGCTTACATTTCCTGCGGTGCGTCGATCCCTAAAATTCTAAGGCTCTTTTCCAGCACGATGCGCGCCGCGGCCACCAGGGCCAGGCGGGCCCCGCGCTGCGGTTCCTCGGCGCCAAGAACCGGGCAAGTATTGTAGAAATCGTTGAAGGCCTTGGCCAGGTCGTAGGCGTAGGTGGCGATCAGTGAGGGTTTAAGCTCTTTGGCAGCCCGAACGATCAGGTCCGGCAGTTCGGTCAGCAGCTCAATGAGATTGATCTCGGAGCTATTCAGTTCGTAAGCAAAGTTCGCCGGCAAGTCCGCCGCTTCCAGCCCTAACCCGGCTTTGCGCAGAATGCTGTTGGCCCGCACATGGGCATACTGGATGTAAGGTGCGCTTTGGCCGTTAAAGTCCAGGGCGCTTTCCCAGTCAAAGGTGACCACCTTGGTGGTCTCCCGGCTGATCATCGGGTACTTGATCGCCCCAAGCGCCACTTCCCGGGCGATCTCCTGCTGCTGTTCCAGACTGAGGGCGGCATTCTTTTCAGCCACAATGTTTTGGGCACGTTGGCTTGCTTCGCGCAGCAGATCATCCAGCAGCACAACGGTGCCGTCACGGCTGCTCATGGTTACATTTCCCGGCAGGTTCACAATCTCATAGGCCAGGTGCTGCATGCGCTGGGCCGGCTCAAAGCCCATCAGTTCAAGGATCTTTTTGGCCTGCTTAAAGTGCAGGGTCTGGCGTACATCCACCACGTAAATGCTTTGTTCCAGCGGATATTCCTCGAATTTCAGCATCGCCAGCGGCAATTCCTTGGTGGCATAAAGCGATGTGCCGTCAGACCGCAGCAGGACCACCACGCGGTACTCCTCCTTGGTGCCCAGGAGCTTATCCAGGTCCACGATCACGGGGTTCTCAGGGCGGCCATCCTCGGCGATGCCCCGTTCGATCAAGTCCTCCACCAAGAGTTTGCCGGAGTCTTCCACTTCGCTCTCAAAATAAATCCGGTCGAAGTGTTCGCCAAGCAGTTGATAGGTTTGCTCAAAACCAGCCATGGACCAGTCGCGGGTTTTCAGCCAAAGGGCCCGGATCTCCTCGTCGCCGGCATCCCAGCGGTTGAAGTAGGCACGAACCTCAGCCTCGTAAGCAGGGTCGGAAGCAAAATGGCGCTCGGCTTCCGTGTAGATATCGCTCATCCAGCGCATAATGTCCGCGGCAGGTTTTTCACCGGCATGGAAGCGTTCGTAGTTATACAGCCACTTGATCACATGCAAACCAATATCGCCGATGTAGTTTGCCCGGATCACCGGGTGGCCGGCAGCCTCGAGCATGCGGCAGATCGTCCCGCCCAGGATCACGTTGCGCAGATGCCCAACGTGGATCGGCTTATGCGTATTAACGTTGGAATACTCCACCATCACAGGGCCGCCGCTTTGAGGCTGGCTGCCGTAGGCGGAACCCGCGGCCAGGACATCCTCCAGGGCCTTTTGGGCATACTCTGAACTGCTGAAATACAGATTCAGATAACCCTTGGAAGCTTCAACCCGGGCAAACCCGGCCAAACCCTGCAGTTCCGCGGCTAATGCCTCAGCCAGAAACTGGGCGTGTGCCGGAACGGGGCCGCTTTTATTGGGGTCCGCGGCCGCCAAAGGGAATAAAGGAGCAGCCATGCCCCACTCGCCGCTGAAGGGGATCTTGCGCCTTTCCAGTTTACCGGCAGGCAGGCCCCGCTTTTCGCAAAACCGGGCAACAACTTGGTTGAGTGCTTGCTTTTCGTTCTCGAACATTTCACCTCCGAGGCGATGGGCGGGCTGATCGGGTCAAATTAAGGAACTTATCCCTGGATATACATGAAAGGGCGAGGCATGGCCTCGCCCATTAGGACAACGAAAGCAAAAAACTACTCGCTGGCGCTATTGAGCCGGGCCATCAGGCGGCTCTTACGGCGGGCAGCGTTGTTCTTGTGAATAACACCTTTGCTGGCAGCTTTATCTAAAGCCTTGATGGCGTTTTGGACAGCCTGCTTGCTTTCTTCTTCTTTGCCGCTATGGATAGCAACCAATGCTTTGCGCAGGAATGTGCGCGCGCTTCCGCGATAAACCCGGTTGCGCAGCCGCGCAGCCTGATTCTGTTTGTTGCGTTTGATTTGTGACTTGATGTTTGCCAAATTAATCCTCCGAACTTTCAACTTACACGAAATCTTATTTTACAGGTTTTTGCGTAAAAGGCAAGGTGGAAATCGGAAATTATCGCGGATTAAACCTAATTACCCTTAATCCCATCCAACCAAGCAGATCCACAGTCTGGTAGAAGGCGCATGCAGGGGAGATTCAGCCCAATTCGCCCTTGACACCCTGATGACTCACTCATAAAATGAGGTTGTCTAGATATCTATATTCAGGTGAGCAGGAGAGACTGACTTGGATCGGATCGACGGCATACCCCATTACGTACGCATCCGCGAGGAAATTCGCGAAAATCTCCTTTCAGAAAAACTAAAGAAGGGCGACCGGCTGCCTTCGGAAGAAGAACTGGCGGCCTTCTATGGCGTTAGCCGCATGACCCTGCGGCAAGGCATCAACGACCTGATCGATGAAGGCCTGCTCTACCGGCGGCATGGCGTGGGTACCTTTGTCTCCAAGAACCACCTGATGCGCGATCACAGCCGCCTGAATGGCTTCAATCAGCAACCGGAGCCTTCGAGCGACGAGATCACCGAGGAACTGCTCTCCGCCTCGATCGTGCAGGCCAAGGCACATGTAGCCAAGGCCTTGGGCATCGAAGAAGGCGATGAGAGCATCCGCATCATCACCCTGCGCTGCATCGATGGTGAACCGATCACCATCCACGATATCTACCTGCCCCGTGTGCTCTTCAAAAACGTCAAACTTGGCGACATCGATGCTGCGATGAGCAATTTATGGGAGTTCTACAGCACCCATGGGAATGTGATCAAAAACGGCATCCAAAGGCTGGAAGCCAGACAAGCAGAGGGGGAAATAGCCGAGCAACTTAAACTGGAATCAGGCGCACCCATCCTGTACAAGGAGCGCACGCTTTACGCGGAAGACGGTACCCCGATCGAATTCTTGTACTGTTACAACCGCGGTGACATGTATTCTGTAACAATTCGCCTGCAACGATAGCTGCAGGTTTTTCTTAAATCGGGATTGTAGGGGAAAGACAGGAGGCTAGATGTCCATCGTAAACGCAAAAGAGATCATGGTCAAAGCCGCAGCGGAGAAATATGCTGTAGGCGCGTTCAACATCACCAGCATCGTCCAAATGATGGCTGTAGTCGAAGCGGCAAGCGCGAAAAAAGCCCCGGTGATCATACAAACGTCGGTAAAACCTTCCAAATTCTATGGCGCGGATGTGCTGGTAGCCATCTACCGCACCCTGGCGGAAAAAGCGCCCATTCCCATCTGCCTGCACCTGGACCACTGCACCGATGTGGACTACTGCAAGCGCCTGGCCGATACCGGCTACACCAACATCATGATCGACGCGTCCAAGCAAAGCTTCGATGAGAATATCCGCCAAACCAAGGAAGTTGCGGATTACTCCCACGCGGCTGGCGATATATCCGTGGAAGGTGAACTGGGCACGGTAAGCGGTGTGGAAGACCAAATCAAGGTAGCCGAGGACGAAGCGCAGCTTGCCAACCCGGATCAGGCGATCGAGTTTGTGGAACGCACCGGGATCGACATTTTTGCCCCAGCCATCGGTACGGCGCATGGCGTGTACAAGACCAAGAACCCCAAAATCGATTTTGAACGCATGGCCGAGATCAACCGCCGGCTCAACGGCGGAGGCATCAAGGTGCCCCTGGTGGTACATGGCGGCACAGGCCTGCCGGAAGAGTACATCAAGAAATTGCTGGCCGCCGGCGGGGCCAAATTTAATGTGTCAACCGAACTGAAACACACCCTGATCAACACAGAGCTGGCCTACATCCAGGCCCACTTGGACGAGTTTGACCCGGGCAAAGTGGATGAAGCCACCAAGCAAGCGACCATCGCCGTTGTCAGCCAATGGATCGATATGCTGGGCAGCGCGGGAAGGGCTTAGGCAAAGGAGAGGCATGATCAAAGCAATATTTTTTGACCAGGACGGGGTGATCATCGATACCGAACGCGATGGCCACCGGGTAGCATTCAACGAGACCTTTAAGGAGCTGGGCTTCACTGACGAGTGGGGAGTGGACCAGTATCACGGGCTATTGCAGGTAGGCGGGGGAAAAGAGCGGATGACGCACTACCTGCATAGTCACGGTTTTAGCAAACCCATCCCTGCAGAAGACGTGGAAGAAACCATCAAGCAAATGCACAAGATCAAGACCGCCAAGTTTGTGGAGTTGATCGAAAGCGGCGCCCTGCCCCTGCGGCCGGGGATTCATCGCTTTATGAAGGAGGCCGCGGATGCCGGGTTGATTCTTGGGGTTTGCACAACCTCCAACGAAAAAGCCGCCCACGCCATCGCCTATAAAGTTTTAGAGGATATCCCCTTTAAGTTTGTTCTGGCGGGCGATATCGTTGAGAAGAAAAAGCCGGATCCGGCCATTTACTTGCTGGCTTTGGAAAAAACCGGACTCAAACCGGAAGAATGTCTGGTAGTTGAAGACTCCCGCAACGGCGTGCTGGCAGCTAAAGCCGCGGGCATGCATGTGCTGGCAACGACAAACGGATATACAGAAAAGGAGGATCTGAGCGAGGCAGACTACATCGTATCTACCCTGGGCGACCCTGGCGGAGAGCAAGGGAAATTGACAAAAGGTGAGATCGCCGGGTTCGACGGCGTTGTGCACGTTAAGGACATCGTTGCCCATCTCTAGGGGCAGATAACATCAACTTAAGGAGAGACCTATGGCTAAGGACCTGACCTTTGTGGTCAAAACCATCGCTGATACTGTGCTCAAGAACGAAGCATATTTCAGCGAATTGGACGGCGTGGTAGGAGATGGCGATTTTGGCTATTCGATAGCGCGCGGTTTTGAGAAGGTGCTGGAGAACTGGGATAGTTTTGACCAATCTACCCCTAGCGGCATTTTGAAAGGCGTGGCGATGACAATCACCAGCGCGGTGGGCGGGGTATCCGGTGTTATTTGGGGTACGGCCTTCCTGCGTTCCGCGATCGCCTTGGGCCCAAAAACCGAGATCACGAAAGACGACGTGATCGCGATGTTCAAAGGGGCCATCGAAGGCATCAAGAAGCGCGGCAACTGCGAACTGGGCGATAAAACCTACCTGGACACCCTGGTACCAACCGTTGAGGTAATGGAAAAAGCCTTCGCGGAAGGAAAATCGACCATTGAAGTGCTGGAACTGGCCACTGCCGAAGCCAAAGAGAAGGCCGAAGCCACGCGCGGAATGATCGCCAAACGCGGCCGCGCTGCCTACACCGGCGAACGCAGTATTGGAACTCTGGACGCAGGCTCCGTCGCTACGGCGGTGCTTTTTGAAGCAGTTACTGAGGCGTGGAAACAAGAATAGTAAACACAAAAAGGAGAAAGCAGTGAAAAAGTTTGTCAATGATCCCAAGAATTTTGTACCCGAAATGTTGAAGGGCATCGCCCTGGCCAACCCAACCACTTTGAAATACATCCCGGACTATAACCTGATCATGCGCGCCGATATTCCTCTGGCCAACAAGGTCTCCATCATGCAGGGCTCCGGCTCCGGCCACGAACCCGCCCACGTGATGACTGTTGGTAAGGGCATGCTGGATGCCGCCTGCCCGGGCAACGTATTCGCCGCCCCGCCTGCCGATTTTGTGTATCAGACCACCAAGTTGGTTGCCTCCCCCATGGGCGTGCTGCACCTGCTGAACAACTATACCGGCGACACGATGTCCTTTGATATGGGCAAAGAACTGGCCCAGGCCGATGGCATCGAAGTGCAGACAGTGGTGATCGATGACGACGTAGCCGTCAAAGATTCGCTTTACACCGTTGGCCGCCGCGGCGTGGCCGGCAACTTCTTCGTGATGAAAGCCTGCGGCGCAGCTTCCGAAGAAGGCGCCACCCTGGACGAATTGGTCGGCATCGGCAACCATGTGGTTGACGTTACCCGCACCATGGGCATGGCCCTCACCGGCTGCACGCCCCCAGGCAAGGGTTCACCCATCTTCACTCTGGAAGATGACGAAATGGAAATGGGCATCGGCATCCATGGCGAGCCCGGCCGTAAACGCGTGAAGATAGAACCCGCGAACAAGATCGTTGAAGAACTCTTCGAAGCCGTTTCATCAGACCTGCCTTACAAGGCTGGCGATGAAGTGGCCCTGATGATCAACGGTATGGGCGGCACACCCATCAGCGAGCTTTACTTGCTCTACGCCCACGCGCATGAGCTCTGCGAGCAAAAAGGCTTGAAGATCAAGCGCAATTATGTTGGCGAGTACTGCACCTCGCTCGAGATGGCCGGTTTCTCGCTCACCCTGGTCAAGCTGGACGAGAAGTTGGAAAAACTGCTCGCAGCCCCCGCCGAGATCGCCATCCGCGTCTTCTAAGATTTAGTTCTATCCTTGAAAACACCTCCCGATTGGGAGGTGTTTTTCTATTCCTCCTTTACCAACAACGTGCAAACCTGGAGCAGTAGCTCCATCAAAAGCTGATTTATTGCGGGATCTGCAGATTGTTAAATCGCGGTTAAATCGCCCTCCAAGGAATTGCGGCGGGAAATTTTTCTTCTAAAATAAACCGTTTTCTGGAGGAAAGATGGAAAATTGGTCCTTATTTACGCTTGTTTTTCTTGGTCTGGCAGCGCTCCTATTATTAGTCCTGGGTGCCAACCTGGCGGTTAAAAAGTTGATCGGCATCGCGAATTACTACAAACTCTCGAGCACTTTCATGGGCATGACCGTGGTTTCGATCGCCACCTCGCTGCCTGAGATCACTTCGCATTACGTGGCTTCTTTCTCCATTCTGCATGGGTCATTGGACTACAAGATCGGCTCGGCGATCGTGCTGGGGTCCAATATCGGTTCGGACGTGGTGCAGCAGACCCTGATCATGGGCTTGATCGTCTTCCTGGCCGGGGGCTTGTACTTCCGGCGCTACTTCCTTTGGAAAAGTATGATCCCGATGATCGGTACAACCGTGATGTGCATCATCCTGGGCCTGGATGGAAGCTACTCCCGCGTTGACGGGGCGATCCTTTTCTTCTCATTCGTTGGCTATGCCTACTACCTTTTCGTCGATGAACGCAAGCATTTCAAGGAAGAAGACAACCAAATCCAGCAAGAAGAACTGCAAAACGGCCTGCCCAAAAACGGCCGGGATGTCCTTCGGGACACGGCGATCTCCGTGCTGATGCTGGCTGTGATCATTTTCGCCGCCTCCTTCCTTCTGCGCCTCACTGAAACCGTGGTGGAACGCACCGGCGTGGGCGGTTCTTTAATCGGCGTTGTCACCCTGGGCCTGGCATCAGC
>DHPL01000009.1:0-200 GCA_002407905.1 Anaerolineaceae bacterium UBA5365 | reverse complement strand
GCCATTGGCGGCGGCGCGCTCATCTCAACTTACGCCGTGCCCAAGCCCCTCATCCAGTGGGACCTGCCTTGGGAGACTCTTACCGGGCTGATCCTCTGGGCGATCCTCTGGGTGCGCAAGGGCAAGCTGGGCCGCAACGAAGCTATCTACCTAATGGTGATGTATTTTGTTTACATCATTTTCCGCTCATTTATTTTCCA
>DHPL01000052.1 GCA_002407905.1 Anaerolineaceae bacterium UBA5365 | reverse complement strand
TACTGGAAGAGCGATGCCCGCGGCGCGATCGTTGGCCTGACCCGCTACGTCAATGGCGGTCACCTGGCCCGCGCCACCCTCGAGGCAACCGCCTACCAGACGGCTGAAGTTCTCGAAGCCATGAACAAGGACTCCGGCGTACCGCTCACCGCCCTCAAGGTGGATGGCGGCATGGTCTACAACGATGGCCTGATGCAATTCCAGAGCGACATCCTGGGCGTGCCCGTGATTCGCCCCAAGGTTGCTGAAACCACCGCCCTTGGCGCTGCCTACGCAGCCGGCCTGGCCGTTGGCTTCTGGGAGAAGGTTGAAGACCTGCGCGCGAACTGGCAGGTTGACAAGACCTGGGATCCCAAGATGGACGAACCGACCCGCGAAAAACTCTACAAGGGTTGGAAGAAAGCCGTCACCCGCACCTTCGAGTGGGTTGAGGAAGAATAATCAAGTAAAATCAAGGAAGTGGGGCGGTAAACGCTTACCGCCCCTTTTCTTTTGGAGGTCCCTTTGGCAAATAAGAACAAAAAGCAAACATCCGGAAAAGAGCCTTTGCCTATGAACACGCCATGGATCAGCCAGCAAAAAGGCAAGAAGACGATCCTGGTCCTCAGCCTGGCTTTTGGGCTTTGGGTAGGCTACCAGATCATCAGCCAGAGCGGCGAGTGGGGGCTGGGGATCCTGTATGGCCTGGGCGGTGTTGCCAGCGTTTGGGCAGTTTACCTGTTCATGAACTGGTTCCATCGCCTCACCCGCGGCACACCCCGTACGGACCAGGATAACGAAAAGAAAGGCTAAACCATGGTCGCGATCCTCTTTGTTTCTCACTCCTTTAAACTTGCTCAGGGCACCCTTGAACTTGTAAAACAGATGGCGGGGCCGGAACTTTCCATGCGGGTCGCGGCCGGCATCGGTGAGGATAACCTGGAGATCGGCACCAACGCGGTGGAAATCTCTGAAGCGCTCATTGCCCTGGATAACCCGGAAGGCACTTTAGTGCTGATGGACCTGGGAAGTGCCCTGCTTTCAACACAGATGGCGTTGGAAATGTTGGATGAAAAACAACGGGCGCGGGTAAAATTATCCGCGGCGCCCTTTGTTGAAGGGGCCCTTGCCGCGGGCGTGAAAGCCGCAATGGGCGCGCCGCTTGCCGAAGTAGATCAGGAAGCCATGCTTGGCTTAAAAGCAAAGGAGGAATCACTTATGTCCAACCCCGTATCCCCTGTTGAAGAGGAAAACCCCGTAGAGCAGGCTCCCGAAACGCTCGAGTTGGTGCGCACTGTCACCAATGCCACCGGCCTGCATGCCCGCCCGGCTACGCTTTTTGCCAAAGCCATCGGCGGCAAAAATGCCAAAACCATGGTCACCAACCTTAGCACTGGCAAAGGTCCCGTGGCGATCAACGGCCTCATCGCGGTTCTGCTGCTGGGCGCCAAACAAGGCAACGAACTCAAAATCAGCATCACCGGGCCCGAAGCCCAAAAAGTGGCCGACGAACTGGAAGAGCTCTTCCAAAACAATTTTGGAGAATAAGACCTGAACATGAAAATCCCGCCGCCCCCCAGGGCGGCGTTTTTCTTTAAGCAGTTTTTGCAAACAAACTTGACAAAGCGCCTCAATTGAATATAGTTAAGCCCGCTTAACTAACTGGAAGGAATATGCAAGCAGAGCTTTCTCAATTTACAACCCAATGGCTGGAGTACGCGGTGCGCTGGTCCATGCGCCAGCAGCAGCGCGAGATGCAAATTCACGGGCTGTCGCATGCCAAGTTACACACACTCTTCTACCTGCACTACCACCCCCAAAGCCGGCTGGTGGACCTGGCCCGCTACACGGGCGTTAGCCGGGCGGCCTCCTCACAACTGGTGGACGGCATGGAGAGCCAGGGGCTCATCAGCCGGGCCGCTGATGCGAGTGACCGGCGCAACAAGACACTTGCGCTCACTGAAAAAGGCCAGGCCCTGGTGCTCAGCTTCCAAACCAACCGCTTTAAGTGGCTGCAGCTTCTGATCGAATCCTTTACACCGGAGGAAGCCGATGCTTTCAAAGAGGTGACCGAGCTGCTTAACCGAAAAGTACGCGAACTCTTCCCTGATCCGGACTTTGAAATCGAGAAAACAGACAATTAACTATGCGCAAACTATCCCCTTACATTTTCAAATACTGGCGCCTGATGCTGGGAGCAATGCTGCTACTGGTGGTGATGACCCAGGCCGATCTTTCCTTGCCGGATTACCTGAGCCGGATTGTCAATATTGGCATCCAGCAAAACGGCATCGATCAGGGCGTACCTGAAGTCATCAGCGCCAAGAGCATGCAGGGCATGGCTATGTTCATGCCCGCGGAAGATCACGAACGGCTCCTAACTGCCTATACGCCGCTCCAGCCGGGCAGCCCTGAAGCCCAGGCCCTGGCCCAACGTTTCCCAAAGCTGAATGAAACCACAGCCTACCAGCTCGTTACGGCCGCGCCTGAGGAATTGCAAGCCCTTGAAACGCTGATGGGCAAGCCCTTGCTCATCGTGAGCGGAATTCAGATGATGCAAAGCGATCCGCAGATCGCCCAGCGCATGCTGGGCCCCGAAGCCCAGGCACAATTGGCCCAACTGCCGCCAGGCAGCGACCTGCTGGCCCGCCTTAGTGAGATGCCGGCCGCCGCGCGGGATACCGTCCTGCAGCGTGCCCTGGACAATCTGGGCAACCTGGATGGGATGATCCTGCACCAGCTGGTCGTTCGGGCTGTAGGCGATGAATACACCAACCTGGGCATGGACATGCAGGCCTCCCAAACCAATTTCATTCTGCGCACCGGCCTCATCATGCTCGGCCTGGCGCTATTGGCAGCGGTTTGCTCCATCAGCGTCAGCCTCCTGGCTTCCAGGGTGGCGGCAGGGGTTGCCCGGGACCTGCGCCTGGCACTTTTTACCAAGGTGGAAACCTTTTCATCAGCCGAATTCAACCAATTTTCAACCGCTTCACTGATCACCCGTACCACCAACGATATCACCCAGTTGCAGCAGATGATGTTCATGGTCGTGCGCATGGCCTTTATGGCTCCCCTGATCGCTGTTGGCGGGATAATCCGCGCGGTGGGCAAAAGCCCGAACATGTGGTGGCTGATTGCCCTGGCAGTACTCTGCATCGTGGCGGTGATCGCGGTGATATTCAAGCTCACCGTGCCCAAGTTCAAACTGATGCAAACCTTGATCGACCGGCTCAACCAGGTCACGCGGGAGAACCTCTCGGGGCTCCTCGTGGTGCGCGCCTTCAATAAACAGCGTTTCGAAGAAAAACGCTTTGATGGGGTCAACCAGGAGCTCACCGGAACCCAGCGCTTTGTCGGCCGAACGATGGTCGGCCTCTTCCCGGTGGTGAATGTGATCATGACCACGCTTAACGCCGCCATCATTTGGGTTGGCGCGCGGGAAGTTGCCAACAGCACCCTGCAGATCGGCAATATGATGGCCTTCCAGCAGTATTCCATGCAGATCATGTTCGCCTTCATTAACCTTTCCTTCCTCTTCATCATGATCCCCCGGGCCGCCATCAGCGGAGACCGCATCGCTGAAGTGCTGGAAACCCCACTCACGATCAAGGACCCCGCCGAACCCAAAGCGCTGCCTCAGCCGGTGCAGGGCAAAATTGAGTTCAGGGATGTCTGCTTCAAATACCCCGGCGCTGAAGAAAACGTGCTGGATAATATCAATTTCACTGCCAAGCCCGGCGAGGTTACTGCCATCATCGGTTCCACAGGCTCCGGCAAGAGCACCCTGGTAAATCTGGTCCCCCGCTTCTTCGACGTCACTTGCGGGGAAGTTCTTTTAGATGGCATTGATATCCGCGAGCTCCGGCAAAGCGAACTGCGCGACAAGATTGGCTACATGCCCCAGCGAGCCCTGCTTTTCAGCGGCACGGTGGAAAGCAATATGCAGGTGGGAAAGCCAGACGCCAAGCCCGAGGAGATGGAAAAGGCCATCAAGATTGCCCAGGCGACGGATTTTGTGTTCAATAACAATAACGGACTGGAAACCGAGATCTCCCAAGGCGGCAGCAATGTATCCGGCGGCCAAAAACAGCGCCTCTCGATTGCCCGTGCTTTGGTGAAGAACGCGCCCATCTACATCTTCGACGACACTTTTTCTGCCCTGGACTACAAAACCGATGCCGCGCTGCGCCGCGCGCTTGAAGAGGAACATGGGCACGCCACGGTCCTGATGGTTACCCAGCGGGTCGCCACTGCCCGGAGTGCAGACCAGATCCTGGTTCTGGACGACGGCCAGCTGGTAGGCAAAGGCAAACACGAAGAACTGATGCAGGATTGCAAAACTTACAGCGAAATCGCTAATTCGCAACTCTCGAAACAGGAGCTCGCATGAGCGAGAACAGAAGACCCAACAACAATAACAACGGCCAGGAACGCCAACCAGCCCAACCCAATCAGCGCCAGGGCCAAACCGCGCATGCCCGCGGCCCGGCGATGCGCCTGATGCCCGGAGAGCGCGCCAAAAACTTCAAGGCCAGCATGAAAACCCTGCTGGGCTACCTGGGCAAATACCGCATTACGCTGATGATCGCCATTCTGCTGGCCACCGGCGGCATGATCATGAACATATTTGGTCCGCGCACACTCGGCCTGGCCACTACCGAGCTCTACGCCGGGGTACAACGCCAGATCGCCGGCGACCCGATCGGCATCGATTTTGGCGCCATCGCCACCATCCTCACCCGCGCGGTGCTGCTCTACGTTGGGGCTGCCATGCTCAGCTTCCTTCAGGGGCAGATCATGGTCAGCGTGGCGGCCGATATCACGTACCGTTTCCGCCAGCAGATCTCCGAAAAGATCAACCGCCTGCCCCTGCGTTTCTTCGATACCATGACCCAGGGCGAGTTGCTCAGCCGTGTGACCAACGATGTGGACACCATCAGCACTACCCTGAACCAGAGCCTTTCGCAGATGGTCACCTCCTTGGTTGGGGTGGTCGGTATTTTGGTGATGATGTTCACCATCAACGTCACCATGACGCTCATCGCCCTGACCATCGTTCCGCTCACCATGGTAGTCATCCGGGTGGTGGTTAATTTCTCGCAGCGCTACTTCAAGCGCCAGCAGGAATACCTGGGCCATATCAACGGGCACATCGAAGAGATGTACGGCGGGCATATCGTGATCAAGGCCTTTAACGGCGAACCGGCCAGCATTGCCAAATTTGAGGGCCTGAACGACGTCTTGCACGAAACAGCCTGGAAGGCGCAGTGGCTTTCAACCATGATCATGCCGATTATGCGCTTCATCAGCAACCTGGGTTACGTGGCCGTTGCCATTCTGGGCGGCACCCTGGTCATCCGCCGCCAGCTGGACCTGGGCAATATTCAGGCCTTCATCCAATATATGCGCTCCTTCCAGGACCCGCTGATGCAAATCGCCAATATTTCCAACGTGCTGCAGCAAACCGCGGCGGCAGCGGAACGCGTTTTCGAATTCCTGAACGAACCTGAAGAAGTTGCCGAGACCGTCACCGCGGCCAGACCTGACCCAGTGCGCGGCGCGGTCGAATTCCGCCACGTTCAGTTTGGCTACGACCCCGCCAAGCCGGTGATCAATGACTTTTCCATCAAAGTGGAACCGGGGCAGCAGATCGCCATCGTAGGCCCTACCGGTGCCGGCAAAACCACCCTGGTTAAGCTCCTGATGCGCTTTTACGAGATCGATAAGGGCGAGATCCTGGTGGACGGCATCAACATCAAGGACTTAAGCCGCGAAGACTTGCGCAGCATTTTTGGCATGGTGCTGCAGGATACCTGGCTTTTCAATGGCAGCATCCGCGAGAACATCCGCTACGGTGATGAAGACGCCAGCGATGAAGACGTTGTTCGGGCTGCAGACCTGGCCTACGCCGATCACTTTACCCGCACCCTGCCGGGTGGGTACGACTTTGAACTGAATGAAGAAGCCACCAATGTTTCTTCCGGTCAAAAGCAGCTGCTCACCATCGCCCGCGCCGTCCTGGCGAACCCGGCCGTCCTCATCCTGGATGAAGCCACCAGCTCCGTGGACACGCGCACGGAGGTGCTGATCCAAAAGGCCATGGACAAGCTGATGAAAGGCCGGACAAGCTTCATCATTGCCCACCGCCTCTCCACCATCCGCAATGCTGACCGCATCCTGGTCCTGCGCGATGGCGACATCGTGGAACAGGGCAGCCATGAACAGCTCCTGGCCCAGAACGGCTTCTACGCCGATTTGTACAACAGCCAGTTTCTCAACCAGCAGGGGCAGATGACCGGGCCGACAGGCTCCAATTTAGCCGCTCAGGCTGCTGCTGCTTGAAAGCTGCTTAAGTTCTAGGCCTTGAAATTCAACCAAATTTATCTATACACCCTCGCTTTTTTTTGTTATCATTGGTGAGGGTTATCAAGATTTGGGTTATGAATTCAGAACCATTGCCAACTAAGCCGCGCCTACTCTTCCGCGATATCTTGATCATGGGCCACCTGGGCACCGTCATGCTTGCCGGCTTGCTGATATTGCTTTCAGAGACCGTTCAGGTGGGCCAGGTAAGTTGGGGCGGCATCTTATTCGCGATATTGCTCACTTATCGCACTTATGCTGTTTCAGACTGGATCCTTGCCCTCCTGCGCCGGGAGTTAAGCAGCCCGGAAGCCAGGCACCTCCGTGCTTACCGCTGGGCGTCCCTGGTGGTACTGATCATCGCGGATTTTGTGATGTTTTTCATGATGGTCCGGGCTAACGTGCCCCCTGTTCAGATCTTTGCGCTCTAGGTGCTTAGTATGATCGCAGCGGCCTTACGTGCCTTTTATGTTGAACCCAAACGCAGCGATAAGAACCTTGGCGCTGAAGTTTACTTTTTACTGCGCTTCTTTGATGCCGTGGTATGGACTACATTTACAGTCGGCCTTCCCCTGCTTTACCTGCAGCTGCCCTTTGAGATCAAAAACGCCGTGCTTTGGCTGGGCATGCTCCCAATGATGGTGGTAGTGATGTTTGTATGGGAACTGGAAACTGTTGTCCCCCGCCTTCGGCGGGAATTGAGCAGCATGCGCTACCGCAACATCCTCCTAATCCTCTGCGCTATCTCGATTCTGATCACGGTCATCGTCATTGCCATCGGTATGTTCCCCCTGCTGCAACTGCTCACGATCCTCATCCCCATGTTTGCCATGATCGTGGTGAAAACCATTTGGGAAAACTGGGATGACTTCATCTGGCAGCTATTACGCTACGTTCTTATCATCGCCCTCCTGGCGCTGATGATCATCTTTATCTTGCTTAGATACTCTGATCACCTATAAAACTACAGGGAATCCTGCAATCCCGCATACCAAAAACACAGTCAAGGCACTTATATATTAACTTACTGTTAACTGTTGGTTATCGGCCGTGAGGTTAAGATTATCCCAGTGAAGCTTATGGTCACTGCTGAGACTCCGCCCGCGCGTGAATCAAGAGCCATACTTTACGACTTCGTGAGGGACAGCCATATCGTTGTAGCGTTCATTGCGATGATGGTCGTAATGCTGACCAGTGCGGCATACTATGGAAAAATGGATGCCAATCTGGTCTTTTTTGGCTTCGCCACCCCGTACATCTTCTACACCCTTTCAGACTGGATGGACCTCCTGTTGCGGCCTGGCGTCCTAGGTAATTTCCCCCGGGATCGCAAGACCTACCGCTTTGTCTCGATCCCCTTGGCAGTTGTATTTGACGTGATCCTCCTGGTCAATATGGCTGCCCGAGGCACCCCATTTTGGGAGATCCTTATTTTTCACCTCGTTGGAGGCTTTGTTGCCTGGTACAGGGCGAGCTTCTACATGCCCCGCTTGCGCGACCCGGAAATTTCGCTTTATTCCTTCCTTTCCATGGAAGTAGTGGATACCGTTGTGTTCACCTGCTTTATCAGTTATTCGGCAGTTTGGCATTACCAGAAATTGGTTACAGCCGAACCCTTTTTCTTCTCCCTGGCCCTGATACCTGTGCAATTCTCAATGGGCATCACCTGGAAGATCGATTCCGTGCCTAACAAACTTAACTGGCTGCTCAAGAGCAGCGATTTTGGCGCCATCCTGCAATGGTGGACCCTGGTGAGCGGGCTGGTGATCTTAAACTCCGTTTTACTGGGGGTTTACGGCTACGGTTTTTTGCTTCTGGCGCTATTGCCCCTCTTTAACTACCTGCTCCTGCGTGTGATTTGGCTGGACTGGCGGGATTATTTTCAGCGCTTCATCATTTACGTGAGCTACCAAATATTGCTATGCGGTATTCTGGCTTATTTGTTCGTAAGATTCCCTTTGAACTAAGCGGCTTTGATACAATCTATACCATGATCACTACGCTAACCCCCAACCCCAGCGTAGATCGAACGCTGCTGGTTGAAAAAATCCGCTTCAACGAGGTAATTCGTACCAACGATGGCCGCATAGACTGGGGCGGAAGAGGCTTCAATGTCTCCAGGGCTCTGCGCATTTTACGGGAAGAAAGCCGGGCCATCGCCTGGGTAGGCGGCAGTACGGGCAAGATGCTGGAAGACGGGCTGACCCGCCTGGGCGTGCATACCGACCTGATTTGGGTGGATGCTGAGACCCGCAGCAATACCCTCATCCTCGAAGACGAAGGCGAGTGGTATGTGAGGGTAAACGAAGGCGGCCCCGCCATCCCGTCCGAGGCCATCCAGGCCATGCTGGATAAAGCCGCCCAACTGGCCAAGCCTAACTCCATATGGGTGCTGGCCGGCTCGCTGCCTCAGGCCGTACCGGAAGATTTTTACGCCCAGTTGATCGAACTGCTCAATGCCAGGGGCGTGCGGGTATTCTTTGACGCCAGCGATGAACCCTTGCGGCTGGGCCTGCAGCAGGCTCCATTTTTGGTAAAACCGGGCGTGCTGGAAGCGGAAGCCTATCTGGGCTTTACCATCAAAAATTACGATGACGCCAAGCGCGCCGCCCTGGCTTTTTTGCGCACCGGTGTAAAGCACGTGGGGTTAAGCTTGGATGATATGGGCTTGCTTCTGGCTACCCAACACGAGATGGTTCTGGCCACACCGCCGCGCATGCCGGTTAAGGTGGCCACCGGCGCGAGCGATGCGATCATGGCCGGTGTTGTGCTGGGTTTTTTTAGGGGAATGAGCCTGCAGGATATTGCCCGCCTGGGTGCCGCCTTTGGCGCGGCGACCATCCAAAAAGGTGCGCTTAGCGCCGTTAGGCAGGCAGATGTAGATGCGATGCTCAGCCGCGTTGAAGTGCGCGTGATCAACGTGATGTGATTTAAGCCTGGATTTCCGGTTTTTCTTCCAAAGGCAAGGCCGACCAATCCAAATCCGGCAGCCAGAAGCGGCCCGCCAGGATGATCATGCCCAGGAGGCGCAGGCTGGCTCCAAACCCGTCCTTGCGCCAGGGTTCGGTTTCGGCCAGTTTTTTCCAGGTGCGGTCCGTGATCTCCTGCTGGTTCATGCTCAGTAATAGGGGGACCGCCGCGGCAAACCGGGTGAGCGCTGAATCGGCGTAGGTATACGAGCGCAGCTTGTCCGCCTCAGTTGGGATTGCCTCCTCCAGCAAGGCCATGGCTTTGGCCTGGGCTTCACCAGCCGGCGCACGCAGTGTAACCGGAGCGTAAAGCGCGTCCAAACCGTCCTGCCAGAGCTGGAGCCAGGTCAAGGTTCCCTCCGGAGCCGCCGCAGGCAGCTGACGGCTCAGATCGGCCCATGCTTTGTTGCGGGTCCAGGCTGCCAGGGAGTCAAAACCCCAGACCGCCTTCACCGTATCCCGCTTACTCTCAGATGCGCCTGCAGCCTGTATTAGGGGCAACAGAACACCCGCCCGGGTGCGCGCGGCGTTGGCATAAAACACCCGTTCCCGCTGGGGCCACTGGGCCTGGGCGGCAATGAGCGCCATGCTGATCAACATTTCCGCGTAGGGGTCTGCGTCCGCGGGGCTGGAACGGTGTTCATCCGGAAAACTCTGCCAGGCCGCCAGGTCGGGCGCTTCAGCAGACGGGTGCGCCAGCAGGTAAAGGTAAAGACGTTCAAAACGCTGTTGAGCCATGGGGTCTTCACCGGCGATCAGCAGCTGGATCAGCATGCCAAAAGCCTGGCCCAAACTGGTGGCTGCCAGCTCCAGGCGCCGGCCTTTTTCACGCGTGGGCTGCACGCCGCTGTAAATGAAGGCGCGGCCAGGCTCACTATCCACCATTACATAGGTTCTGAGCCAAACTGCATAGGCTTCCCGGATCTTCTCATCCAGTGTTTTCTGGTCGAGCCCGCTGGGCAGCAAGAAGGGCTGCCGGGCAGGATGCGGGAAAGGCTTGAGCACAGGTGTAGCTTTGAGGGTCTCGATTTCGCGGCGCTGTTTACGTATACCGGCGATGAGCACCAGCGCCAGGACGCCGGTCAGTACTAAAACCCCCAGGCAGTAGATGAGCATCGTACCGCTTAAAACGCCGGATGGGCTCATGATCGCTCCTGGTCCGGGTTGTCTTTCCGGGGCGGGCGTGAATCCCTGTCGGATTCGCGGCGGGGCCTAGGCGGGCGCTGCGCGTCATTTCCGCGCGGTTGGGATGGGCCGCGGTATCCCGCCTTGTCCCGGCGAGGCGGACGGTCTGCACGGCCTTGTGCCGGCTTTTGATCCCGAGTACCAGCCCAGTCCGTGCCGCGCCGCGGAGTGTAGCCTGGGCTGGCACTTTGGTCCCGCCGGGGCGAACGCTCGTCGCGCCTTTCCCAGGGCTTGCGCTCGCCGGTTTCCGGGCGGGCGGGGCGGTCAAACTCACGCCTGGGCGAACGCTCGTCGCGCCTCTCCCAAGGCTTGCGTTCGCCGGTATCCGGGCGGGCAGGGCGGTCAAACTCACGCCTGGGCGGACGCTCATCGCGGCGCTCCCAGGGCTTGCGCTCGCCGGTATCCGGGCGGGCGGAACGGTCAAACTCACGGCGGGGCGGACGGTCATCGCGCCTCTCCCAAGGCTTGCGCTCGCCGGTTTCCGGGCGGGCAGGGCGGTCAAATTCACGGCGGGGCGGACGGTCATCGCGCCTCTCCCAAGGCTTGCGCTCGCCGGTTTCCGGGCGGGCAGGGCGGTCAAATTCACGCCGTGGCGGACGGTCATCGCGCCTCTCCCAGGGTTTGCGCTCGCAGGTATACGGGCGGGCAGGGCGGTCAAACTC
>DHPL01000047.1 GCA_002407905.1 Anaerolineaceae bacterium UBA5365 | reverse complement strand
AAGGTTCGAATCCTTCCGGGCCCACACAAAATGGTTTACAATACTGCGGGGTATTTGTGAACAAAAGAACAATCATCTTCCTCCTCGCGATTTTTGCATCATTGTTAAATGTATCTCCGGTCAGTTCGGTTTTGAGCAAGGTTCAGTACGTTTCTGTCCGGGATGATGGTACGGTCGCTGGCGGTGTGGAAGCCTTTCCGCCCTCAATCACCGGAGATGGAAGATTTGTTGTCTTTACCTCATCAGCGAATAATCTACTGACAGATTCCAATGGCGATGTGATCACGAAGCCAAATAGTTTTTCCGATATCTACATTAAGGATATGACAACCGGCAAACTCAGTCTTTTGTCCTCGCCGCAGCCTGTTTCCAGCCCCATTGTTTTTGGCAATGGAAATAGCAATTGGCCAACCATTACCCCGGACGGGCGCTATGTCGCCTTCCGGTCCTTCGCCTCTAATTTGATCGTTGGCGATACAAATACCGCGGATGACGTCTTTCTGATCGACCGTGGAACGGATAATGACGATACCAACAATACGATCATTCGTATTTCCCTGAACCTTGTTGGTGACGAAATACCAGAGAAACCAGGAGCAGTCACTTTCAGACGCAGCGTTTCCGATGATGGCAATTACGTTGTTTTCTCCACGAACTACGGTGCGATGGCCGGGGGAATTACTGACGCAAATAATGCCTCTGATGTTTTCCTTTGGAACCGCAGTGGGCCAACAGTCAGGCTGGTTTCGCATCGTGCCGGATCGCCGCTTATAACCGCTAATGGCGCCAGCACCAGCGCTGAAATTTCTCCGGATGGAAAATATATTGTTTACCAATCTCAAGCGCAGGATCTGGTGAACGCAGGCGACACAGATCCGGATAATGGAAAATATGACATTTTCTTGTACGATGTTGTTAAGGATTCCACCCAAAAAATTTCTGTTTCCAGTGCAAACGCGGGAGCGGATAGCATTGGACCGCACATATCGGCAGACAACAACACCATCGTCTGGGTTTCAACGGAATCCTTCTCAGCCCTCGACACTAATAATCAAATAGATACGTATACATATAACCGGTCTACTGGAAATATTTCGGTTGTTTCCACCTATAACTACGGTACTAATTCACCCAAGGTTGATGGGAGTAATATTTCTACCACTACTTCCATTGGGACCGCCCTCTCTGGCGATGGCAAGTTCGTTGCCTATTCTTCCAGATCCGCCAATATGGTTCCTGGCATTTCATCGGTAAACCTTGGGGGCATCTTCATCCATAACACCCAAACGGGTGAGAACATCAGGCTTTCAGTGAAGCCGGATGGTACTGAACCATCCCCAAACACGAGCGCGAATCTTTTTTATGACATGACCCGGGACGGAAAATATATCGCCTTCACCGCAAATTATAGTGATCTGGTCCCTGGAACGACAGATTCCAACGCTACCCTGGATGTTTTTCTGGCCCGAGCCGATTGGGTGAAGCCCACGGTTACCCATAATTCACTGCTGCCAACTTATCAAACAATTGGGCCTTCGGAGTTTACTCTCACGTTTAGTGAGCCGATGACCAGGCGGGATAACACGCTTCCAACAGTTCAATCCGAGATCAGGAATACCGGAGCAGAGAGTTTGGCTAATTACCTGATTATTGCTGCGGGGCCGGATGGTGTTGTAAATACAAACCATTGCGGTGAACCGATTGTGCCAAACGACGATGTGACCATCACGACGGACACTGCGGTGTACGATCTGAGTACCTGGCAGACCTCGGTTGGAATCAATGGCGGGGTCGCTCTGCCAGTCGGAAAATACCGGCTTTTTGCCTGCGGGCATAACCCTTACGCGCCTCCAGCCCTTCATGATGGGGTTGGGAACAAGATGGCTTCCGATTACATCTTCGATTTTGAGGTATTGGATGTTTTACCGTCACCTACTCCAACCAGCACTGGCACACCGACCCTAACCCCCACACTAATACCGACGGCGACGCCTACAGTAACGCCTACCCTATTACACACGGCTACACCAGGCCCAACAGCTACTTCCACACCTATCGTCCCAACACCAACAAAAACACAGATTCCAACGCTTTTTGCTACTCCTACCCCCAAATTCTCAGTGCTGCCCAACAGTGGTTTCAGCCGCTTGGTAAAACCGGTGATCAGGCCCTCCTTGCCTGAGAAATCCGCAGATTTGAAGCTCTTGATCCCGAGTTTAAGCGTTGATGCCCCCATCTACGCCTTGCCTTATGAAAATGGTGATTGGGATGTGAGCTGGCTGTCTGATCAGGTGGGGTATCTGCAGGGGACAACTTTTCCAACCCTGCAAGGCAACAGCGTTCTCACTGCTCATGACCTGAGAGCCGATGGCTTGACTGGACCATTTGCAGATTTGGCAGAAATGCGCTTTGGACAAAAGGTCATCGTGGAAGGGTTTGGATCCCGGTACATCTATGAAGTACGCAGCAACAAATTGTTCTCCCCCAAGGCAACTGGGATCCTGGAGGATACTGAACAAAGCTGGGTTACCTTGATCACCTGTGCAGGCTACGATGCCCACGCGGATGAGTACCTCAGCCGCAGAGTGGTTCGGGCAGTTTTGGTTTCCGTAGAACCGATGAAATGATCTAAAACCTGAATATCCCGCCGGTATCTCGATCCCGGCAAAATAAGAGAGATTCTCGTACAGCGCTCCGGGTCACCGGAGCGCTGTTCATCTCTGTAAATTCTCCTTTCGGAGCCCTGGCTCTCTAGAGGTGGCCCGCTCTTGTCATACCCTTCCCCTAGCGTCTATAATCGAACAAAAGCGGGTCTATGGAGGCTGGATGCAATATCGATACTACGTAGGGTGTGATCTGGGCGGCACGAACATCAAAGCCGGCCTGGTGGATATGGAAACAGGCAAGGTGCTGGCCACCAAGGGCAAGAAAACGCACAGTCACGAAGGCCACGAAGCCGTCATGGCCCGTATTGCCGATGCCTGCCGCGAGGTAGTGGCGGCACACGGCCTGAGCATGGATGACATCGGCGGAGTGGGGGTTTCCGCCCCCGGCCGCCTGGACCTTGAAACCGGCGAAACGGTGTTCTTCCCCAACCTCCCCAGCCACTGGATCCGCGTTCCCCTGCAGGCCACCGTGCAGGAAGCCCTTGGCAGGCCAGTCTACATCCTGAACGATGTGCGCGCGATCACCTACGGCGAATGGGCTTACGGCGCCGGCCAGGGCGTGGATTGCATGCTCTGTTTCGCGATCGGCACGGGCATTGGCGGCGGGGTGGTGATGGATAACCAGCTCGTGCTCAACCAGGGAGGTACTGCCGGTGAACTGGGCCACATCACCATTGATCTGAATGGACCGCTCTGCGGATGCGGCAATCATGGCTGCGTGGAAACCCTGGCCAGCGGCCCGGCAATCGCCGCCATGGGGCTCAAAGCCGTTGTCCAGGGCCAAACGACGATCATCGGCTCGATGGCGGGTTACGACCTGAACAAAATCAACCCCTACCTGATCGCCAAAGCGGCCGAGGCAGGCGACCAGGTTGCCCTGCAAATCTGGGACCTGGTTGGCGACTATATGGCCGTGGCCATTGCCAACGCGGCCCTGGTTGTGGGGCCCAAGAAAGTGGTAGTGACGGGGGGCGTGGCCGCTGCCGGAGACCTGCTTTTGGATCCTATTCGCCGGGGTATGCGCCGGCGGATGATCGTGATGCCGCCGGAAGAAATCGAGATCGTCCGGGGGAGCCTGGGCGACGAGGCTGGCATCATTGGCATGGCTGTTTGGGCCGCGCGTAAAGGCGCCCTGGACGAGTAACTTTCTTCTAGTCAGAGGAATAGCGGTATGTTTGCCGCTATGTTTGCGCCTGCCCAAGATCATTAATTAAACATGTTAACAAGCCTGTATGTTTAGCAAAAAACAGCAATTAACTAATTAATCAATGTTATATTAAGTCGGAAGCGGGACCAATACCTCAATTAATTAGAATGTATCCTATTTCTGATTAAAGGTAAGTAAAGAGATGACAAAACAAGCGTTGTTTGCCGGAGGATGTTTCTGGGGGGTTGAAGCCGCCTTTCAGAAGCTCGGGGGAGTTGTTTCTACCCAGGTAGGGTATTCTGGCGGTCATCTCGAAGAACCCAGTTATGTTGATGTTTGTTCTGATACCAGCGGCCACGCGGAGACTGTTTTAGTCACTTACGACCCAAAAAAGATTTCTTACAACAACCTGGTAGAAGCTTTTTTTGAGATCCACGACCCAACCGCCGAGGGCCTGAATTGCGCTGATTTTGGCACCCAGTACCGCTCGGTTATTTTTTATACAGACCCTCAGGAAGAAAAAACTGCCAGGGATGTGATCAGCCGGCTGAATAAGGCGGGTAGGTTCTCTTCGGCGATTAATACCCAGGTGGAACCGGCTACAATTTTTTGGCCCGCTGAGAACTACCACCAGCAGTACTATCAACGCCATGGCCTGGTGGACTCACTCTAGGAACAATCAGCGCGCCAATTTGGGCAGTATAATCACCTTATGACAGAAGAAAACCTATATCGAGAAAAACGGATCGCCATCCTGATCGATGGCGACAATGCCCAATCCTCATTGATCGACCTGATTGTTGTTGAAGCTGGCAGGATCGGCAGCGCGACCATCCGCCGCGTCTATGGGGATTGGACCACATCCAACATGAAATCCTGGAAGGACATTTTGAATTCCCATGCCTTCCAGCCCATCCAGCAATTCCGCTATACCGTGGGCAAGAATGCCACGGACAGTGCGATGATCATCGACGCGATGGACATCCTGCACAAGGAACAAGTGGATGCTTTTTGCCTGGTGAGCAGCGATAGCGATTACACCCGCCTGGCCACGCGCATCCGCGAGAACGGCAAGCTGGTATTGGGCATCGGCAAAAAATCCACGCCGCGGGCCTTTGTTTCCGCTTGCGACCAGTTTACCTACACCGAAAACCTGGAAGACCTGGAACGCCAGAAGCGTAAAGCCGCCGACCGTCAGCGCAAGGCGGACCGCCTG
This sequence comes from Anaerolineaceae bacterium UBA5365, assembly GCA_002407905.1. Lineage (GTDB taxonomy): Bacteria > Chloroflexota > Anaerolineae > Anaerolineales > Anaerolineaceae > Mesolinea. The sequence goes on along the minus strand of DHPL01000047.1, from coordinate 2,288 downwards.
AGCACATCCGAGATCGACCTGATCGATAAGGTCAATCAAGCCATCGAAATGGTTGGCAGCGACGACGATGGCTGGGCCAGCCTCTCTGAGGTGGGCACTGCTTTGAGGCGCATCGACCCCGGCTTTGACCCGCGCACCTATGGCTCCGTGTCTTTGGCAACCGTTATCCGGCGCCAAAAGAACGAATTTGAGCTCAAGAAAGCCACGGGCAAGTCCATTATCCTCATCCGGTCCAAGAGCGAGGATTGATCTTCACGTGATCAAGAGAAGCAGCCCCATGCGGGGCTGTTTTGTTTTTAAGGGCTTGCGTTAAGCTGATGATAAATCCCAAAAGCCAAACAGATTCACTGTACTTGCTGCACGTAAAACGCGGAAATCTTTCAGGTATGATTAAGCGCAAACGCGTCCTCTGAGTGCCAATGACCGAACAATTCATCGTCCTGCTCACCCTTGCTGTTGCCATCATCCTCTTTCTTTCCGAGCGTTTCCCGCCGGACCTGGTTGCCCTGGGTGTTCTGGCTGTCCTGGGGCTCTCTGGCGTTCTGACCCCCGCGGAGGCCATCAGCGGCCTGGGCCGCTCCACGGTTGTTACCCTGATTTCCATGTCCATCCTGGTGCAAGGCCTCAAACAAGCCGGCTGGACCGAGGTGGCCGCGGCAGGACTGGTGCGTCTGTCTGGCAAGACCCAAAACCCCAACCGCCTTGTGGCCCTGACCATGGCCTTCTCGATCGTCTTGACCCTGGTGATGAACAATATTTCCGTGGCCGCGGTGCTGCTGCCTTCCATTTTGGCCCTTGCCCGCCTTACTGAACTCAGCCCCACTAGGCTGCTTCTGCCCATGGCGATGGCAACAATGGTTGGGGGAGCGGCTTCGCTCTTTACGACGGCCAATTTGGTTTCCAGCGGCGTGCTCCATCAGGCTGGTTACCGTCCCTTTGGAGTTCTGGATTTTATTCCCCTGGGCCTTGTACTGGCTGCTGTTACCTTCCTCTTCCTCCTTTTTCCGGGCAAGTTGCTGCTGCCTAAAGCCGGCATCAGCAATGGTTCCAGCCGCTGGGAGCGCGCCAGGCTCACCGACACCTACGAATTGGGAGAACGCCTCATCCAGGTTCGCATTCCAGATGGTTCTCCCCTGGATGGCGTGACCATTCAGGCCAGCGGAATCCGCTCGGAATACAAGTTTACGCTCGTGGCCATCAATCGGGGCGGCGTAATGCTGCGCTTGCCGCCGGCAGGCATGCGTTTGCGCCAGGGGGACATCCTCACCTTGGAAGGCCGCTACCAGGAATTCGATTGGGCCACCCTGGCAGGCGTAATGGAACCATTGCCCAATCAGGCCTTGCCCATTGAAACCCTTCAGTCCGATAAGATCCGCATCACCGAAGCGGTTCTGGCGCCGCGCTCCAGCCTGATCGGCCAAACGCTTGTGGATATCCGTTTCGGCGACCGCTATGGTGTTCAGGTATTGGGCATTTGGCGCAATGGCAAGCCCATCCGTTCCGAACTGAGCACCCGCTCGATCCAGCTGGGGGATTCCCTCCTGCTCTATGGCCCCACGGACCGCATTCTGCACTTGCGCGAAGACCGGGACCTGATCCTGCTCAACGACCCATCCCTGGAAGAAGCCCCAGCCCGCCGGCGCAGCAAATTGGCCCTGGGTATCTTTGTGGTTTCCATCCTGCTTTCGATCATTTTCACGGAACAGCTCAGCCTGGTGCTCCTGGCTGGCGCGGTTGTCATGGTTGGAACCGGTGTCTTGAGCACCCAGCGTGCGTACGCCTCTGTGGAGTGGCGGGTGATCTTTTTGGTGGTTGGGATGCTGCCTCTGGGCTTGGCGATTACCAAAACCGGCCTGGCAGACCAAATAATTGGCTTGATTCTGCCGTTGGCAGAACGCTTCAGCCCTTATGTTGCCTTCATTTTGCTATACCTGGTAACCCTGCTTTTTGCCCAGCTGGTGCATGGGGCGGTGGTGGCCACGATCATGGTTCCCTTGGCCATCCGCCTCGCGCAGGAAACCGGGATGGACCCGCGTTCGATCGTGATGGGCATCGCCCTGGCTACTTCACTCACCCTTATGACCCCTCTTGGGCACCCTGTTTCCATGCTGGTAATGACCCCCGGCGGATACAAATTCAAGGATTACGTCCGTGTAGGCCTGCCTCTGGCAGCTTTGCTCTCAGCGGTATTACTCGTGCTCTTACCGGTCTTCTGGCCGCTTTAAAAGGAAAGAGGCCAGGCTTTTCAGCTGGCCTCCTCAATCAGGCGGAGAGGCAGGGATTCGAAC
>DHPL01000017.1:1499-11764 GCA_002407905.1 Anaerolineaceae bacterium UBA5365 | reverse complement strand
GGAAGCCAATTTGCTTTTACATGTAAAAGCAAATTGGCTTCCTTGATCTCCTCCAGCGTAGCGCGGAAGGCAGCCACCAATTGAGTGGGCAGCTTTTGGATGAAACCCACCGTATCCGTCATCAGGATGGTTTGACCCGAGGGCAGCTCCAATTGCCGTGTAGTGGGGTCCAGGGTGGCGAAAAGTTTGTCCGCGGCGTAAATGCCCGCCCCTGAAAGCGTATTGAGGAGGGTGGATTTTCCGGCGTTGGTGTAGCCCACCAGCGAAACCACCGGAATATGGCTTTTGCGCCGCTGGTCACGGTGCCTGCCGCGGCTCTCGCGCACTTTTTCGATCTGGTCCTCAAGCAGGCTGATCTTGCGTTTGATCTCCCGGCGGTCCACTTCCAGCTGCTGTTCGCCCGGGCCGCGCAAGCCAACACCGCCCACAGAACCCGTTCGGCCGCCCCCGCCGCCCGCTTGCCGCGCCAGATGCGTCCAGGCCCGGGTAAGCCGGGGCAGGCGATATTGCAATTGGGCTAATTCCACTTGCAGCATACCCTCGCGGGTGCTGGCATGTTGGGCAAAAATATCCAAAATCAGGGCGGTGCGGTCCAAAACCTTGATCTCCCGCCCTAATTCCTGCTCCAATTCACGTTGGTGCCTGGGCGAGAGTTCCTCATCAAAGATCACTATTTTCGCCCCAAGTTCAGCCGCCATGCCCTTTAATTCGTCCAACTTGCCGCTGCCGATGTAGGTTTTTGGGTTAGGGCTATCCAGGTTTTGGGTGAGGTCACCCAGCACTTCGATGCCGGCAGTTTCTGCCAGAAATGCCAATTCATCCAAGGAGGCTTCCAGGTCCAGGTCTGTGGCGTTCGGCCGGCCGATTTCAACGCCTACCAAGATGGCGGTTTCAGCGGCGTTTAAGTTTTCAGCAGTTTGTCTCAATCAGCTCATCGCCTTTTGTTCGGCTTTGGTCCATTCAACCAGGCGTTGCATCGCCACCTGAATGGCATCGGTTGGGATCACGATTGAAAAGCGAACATAATTCGCGCCGCTGGGTCCGTAAACAATGCCCGGGGTCAGGCTGACACCGGTATCGTTCAGAAGGCGCGCGCAGTAATCCACCGGGTCGCTGAATCCAGCCGGCAGTTTGGCCCAGAGGTAAAGGGCAGCTTTGGGCAGGTCCACTTCGAACCCGGCTTCCTTCAGCCCTTTGTACACAACATCCCGGCGTTCTTCGTAGATCTTGTTCCGCCCCACTAGCCAGTTCTGGTCTGAGGTCAGTGCGGCAATGCCGGCATCCATGATCGGCGCGAAGAGCGAAGAGTCCACCTGGCTCTTGTAGTTCGCCAGGTACTTGATCACATCGCTATTGCCTACTGCCATACCCACACGCCAGCCGGCCATATTATAGGTTTTAGACAGCGAGTTGAATTCTATGGCTACATCGATCGCGCCGGGAACCTCGAGGATGCTGGGGGCTTTGAAATTGTCAAAGGTGAGGTCGCAGTAAGGCGCGTCGTGAACGATCAGAATCTCGTTTTCCGTCGCGTATTCCACCGCCCGTTTGTAAAAGCCCAGATCCGCGATCGCCCCGGTGGGGTTATTGGGATAGTTCAGCCACATCATCTTGGCCCGCTTGGCCACATCCGCTGGGATCGCGTCGAAATCCGGCAGGAACTCGTTCTTTTTAAGCAGGGGCATGTAATGCACATCTGCTTCAGCCAGCTCGGCCCCGGCAATATAAACCGGGTAATAAGGATCTGGCATCAAAACCAGGTCGCCCGGGTCCAGGAGCGTGCGGTTAATGTGATAGATGCCTTCTTTGGAGCCGATCAGGGCCAGAATCTGGCTCTTAGGGTCCAGGTCCACGCCGAAGCGGCGCTTGTAATAAAATGCCACCGCGTTCAGGAACTCAGCGGAACCCGCAGCCGGAGCATAACCGTGCTTTTTGGGATTTTTGGCCGATTCGGTCAAGGCGTTCACAATGAAATCCGCTGGCGGGAGGTCCGGTGAACCCATATCCAACCGGATGATATCCACCCCCCGGGCTCTCAATTCGGCGAAGGTTTTGGTTAAACCCGCAAAGAAGTAAGGCTTCAGGTTCTGTACGATGCGCGCTGGCTTGATCTGCATTCCGGATTATCCTCGCTGTTTTTTCTTTCTATTATAAGCCCGCGCCCTGGCATAAGCCTGAATTTCCTCTATTTTGACCCCTTTACAGCGCAGAATCCCATCGGTATACTTCTTGCAACGAAATATGGTTGCAAAATTCGTACCCAAGAGAGGTTCTGATGCTCCAAGGACATTTTCAGCAAACCACAACCACCACATCGGCTCATCTGGCCCAAACCATGACCCTGCTTTCGCTTACCGCGGATGAATTGCAGCAAAAAGTTGAGTCTGAGCTCTCCACTAATCCTGCTTTGGAACTCGTGGATGAACGCCGCTGCCCGATGTGCAAGCGCTTGCTGCCGCCGGTTGGCAGCTGCCCCATTTGCAGCCAGCCTGGCAGTTACGAATCGCAGGAGCCGATCGTTTTTATCTCCCCCCGGGATGATTTCTACGCGGGAAGCGGTTCCTCCAGCGAGGAGGTGCCGGACGAACCCTTTGCATCAGAATCTGTGGACTTGCCCACATACGTCCTCAGGCAAGTGGCTGCCGACCTGGCAGTCGAAGACCGCCCCCTGGCCGCTTTCATCTTAAATCACCTGGACGAAAACGGTTTTCTCACCACCACCGTTCTGGAACTTGCCCGCTACCACCACCGCCTGCCAAGTGAGGTACAGGCTGTGATCGAACGCCTGAAACATTGCGATCCGGTAGGCGTTTGTGCTTCAAGCCCCCAGGAAGCCCTGCTCACCCAGATCGACGTTCTGGAAGAGAGTCGCAGCATTCCGCCTTTCACCCGGGAGGTGGTTACCGACCACCTGCAGCACCTGAGCCACCACCATTACCCGGAGATTGCCAAGGCTCTCGGCGCAACCAGCGCCCAAATCCAGGCCGTTAGCAGCTTCCTGAGCGATAACCTCAACCCCTTCCCCGCCCGTGCCCATTGGGGCGACGTACGCAACCCCAACACCGAGGAATCGCAGGTGTACCACCAGCCGGACATCCTGGTCTATCACCTCAACGAAAACCCTAAGAATCCCCTGGTCGTGGAGATCGTACTCCCAATTCGGGGCACACTCCGGGTCAACCCGCTCTTCAAAGCTTCCTTAAAAGAGGTGGACGAGGACCGCGCATCCGAATGGAAAGGCGATATTGAGAAGGCCTCCTTACTGATCAAATGCATCCAGCAGCGCTCCAACGCCCTGCGTTTGCTCCTGGAACGCCTGGTGGTTTATCAGAGGAATTACATCCTGGCCGGCGACAAAGAGATGGCCTCACTCACCCGGGCCGAGATCGCCAAGGAATTGAGCGTCCATGAATCCACCATCTCGAGGGCTGTATCCGGTAAAACCATTCAGCTGCCGAATAAGAAGATTGTGCCGTTGGCTATCTTCTTCGACCGCAGCCTGGCCCAGCGCACGCTGATCAAGGAGATCATTGAAGCTGAGGCCAAGCCGCTCAGCGATTCCGAGATCCAGAAACGCCTGGACAAGGTAGGCATCCATATCGCCCGCCGCACCGTTGCCAAGTACCGGTCAATGGAAGGTATCCTTAGCGCCCACCAGCGGCAGAACGAAGCCCGGGCAGCCTGAGATGGCAGTATTCGCCTCCCGCCCCAGTTTTGCAGGCAAGGCTCGGGAAGAGCTCGAGCTGCTGGACCGCTCCCGCCTCCTGGAACTATTACCCCACCCGGCTATCGTGTACGACCGCACCAGCGACCTCTTCCTGATGGCCAACCGGCGTTTCCACGACCAACTGGGCTACACCCTAAAAGACCTGCCCTCGATTTCGATCAAGAACCTGATCCCCGGCGGCACGGATACCAACCCCACCGGCGAATCCAAGCGCACCGTGCGGGTTAAAAACGTTGCCGGCGACCTGATTCTGGCGGACCTGCGAATCCTCTCACTATCTTCCACCAACCAGGTCGTCATCCTGGATTTCGGCCCGCCGGACTCAGAATTGGAATTTCGCCGCGCCCTTATCGCTGAGGAATTGGTTTACGACAATTACACCCTGCTGAGCGCCCTGGCCAGTCAGACCTCCGTTTCTGCCTTACTCACCCGCAGCCTGGAACTCTGCCGCAAGGTGCTCAACCCCAAACTGCTGGCCATCTACACCCGCCGCGATAACCTGGGCTACGAGATGCAGACCAATAGCGTGGAACAATCCACAGGCATTTTGCCGCGGGTTTTGGACTTGAACGAATTCAGCGGTGTATTGCAGCCCAATCTCTGGAAAGCCATCCGTGCTCCGCTCAGCCATCTGCACGAGATTGCCCTGGCGAACGAATACCAATACCTGCTCACACTGCCCCTGGTGGACGGGAACGTGGTACAAGGCTTGATTGTGATGGGAGGCGCGGTACAAACCCCCAACGACGACGAGCTGCGCTTCTTCGCCTTGCTTGGCCGCCAAACCGGGGCCATGCTTACTCAGCTCTGGCGCCTGGAGAAAGCCCAAAAAACCCTTGCCCGCATGCGCCAGGTGGTGCAGCTGGAGCATGCCATTACCGATAACCTGGAAGAAGGCGTGATCATCCTTACCCACGATCTGCGCATTGCCGAAATGAGCCCTTCCGCCGAGATCATGCTGGGTTACGCCAGCCGCGAAGTTTTCCTGCAGCGTGTTGAGATGGTTTTGATTGGCAATGAAACGCTCACCAACCTCTATCAGGCTGCCCAACAGGGCATCACTTCGCTCTCCGGCAATGACCTCAAGCTGAACACCCGTAATGGTAAAAGCTTCCCTGCCCAGGTGGTTACCGTACCGGTGATCACCGATGGAATGCTCACGCGCATCGTGCTCATTGTGCGGGACCTGTCTCAAGACGAGCAGATTCGCGCGCGCACTCAGCAATTGGAACAGCGCGCCTTCCTGGGAGAGGTATCCGCCATTTTTGCCCATGAGGTCAAAAACCCGGTCAACAGCATCAGCACCGGCCTGCAATTCCTGGGTATGAGCATGGACCCAGGCCCCAATCTGGACCTGGTGAACCGCCTGCAGAACGACTGCGCCCGCCTGGTGCATCTGATGGATTCCACACTCACCTTCTCCAAGCCCATGGAGTACCACTTCGCGCCGGTAGATCTGGCCGAAATGGTCCAGGGAATTCTGGAACGCTGGGCGCCGCGCATGACCCGCCTGAATATCCGCTATAATTTTTCGGCCAACCCCAAGCAGACCATCGTGCATGGCGATTACCGCGCCCTGGAGCAGGTATTCGTCAACCTGGTAAGCAATGCCATCCAGGCAATGGACCGGGGCAATGGCACCCTGAGCATTAAGATTCAGAACGCCCCCGGTAAGGAACGCCCGCTCATGTACGAGGTGATCGTGGCGGATAGCGGCCCCGGCATCTCGGAGGACCTGGTAGAGCACGTTTTTGAACCTTTTATGACCACAAAATCAAGCGGCACCGGCCTGGGCCTGGCGATCACCAAACGCATCGTCAATGCCCATAAAGGCAAGATCACGGTGGAAAGTTTCCCTGGGGGAACCGTGTTCCACGTGCAATTGCCCAAGACTGAATGAGGAAAGATGGCAGCAACTGTTCTGGTAGTAGATGATGAAGAAACCGCCCGCATGGTGGTTTCACAATTCCTGCGGAATAAGGGTTACGAGGTGCTGGAAGCCGGCACCCTGGAGGCCGCCCGTACAGAGCTGAGCAAGGGTCAGGCCGATATCATCATTCTGGATGTCCAGCTGCCAGATGGCCACGGCCCCAATCTCCTGGCCGATACAAACCGAATGGCGGTTAAACCCGAAGTGATCATCATCACCGCCCATGGGGATGTATCCATGGCAGTTGAAGCCATGAAATCCGGCGCGCACGACTTTATCGAGAAGCCCCTGGAATTGGTGGAACTGGAAAAATCGGTCAAACGCGCTGAAGAGATCGTTGCCATGCGCCGCGAACTGAACCACCTGCGCAGCAACCAGGGCAACCAGGGCCAGTTCATCATCGGTTCCTCGCCCAAGATGAAACAGGCCGTTGCCCTCGCCCAGCGGGCGGCTGAGGCCGCGGTTTCTGTGCTGATCACGGGGCCTACCGGCACCGGCAAAGAGGTATTGGCAAACTTCATCCACAAGTCCGGCCCCCGTGCCCGCAAGCCCTTCATCGATATCAACTGCCCGGCTATCCAGCCGACCATGTTTGAGTCGGAGCTCTTTGGCCATGAAGCCGGCGCCTTTACCGGGGCAATGCATAAAAAGAACGGCCTCATGGAAGTGGCTGACGACGGCATCCTATTCCTGGACGAGATCTCCTCCATGCCCATGGATGTGCAGAGCAAGCTGCTGCGCGCCATCGAGGAGCGTTCCTTCAGGCGCGTTGGCGGTACCCAACTGATCCCGGTAGATGTGCAGATCATCGCTGCCTCCAACCGCGACCTCAAGGAAATGATTGCGGAACACGAATTCCGCGAAGACCTCTACTACCGCCTTAAAGTGGTCGACCTGGACTTGCCAGCTCTGAATGAACGGATCAACGATATCCCGGACCTGGTGGCCTACTTCCTGAATAAGTTCAACGCCAAGATGGGCGCTAATATTTTGGATGTGACTCCCAAGGCGATGGAAGTGCTGGTCAACTACAACTGGCCGGGTAATATCCGGGAGCTTTCCAACACTATGGAGCGTGCGGTTTTGTTCTGCGATGACGCCAGCATCGATCTGGTGCATTTGCCCTCCGATATCGTGGCTCACGTTCAGGAAAACAAGCCTAAATAAAGACTCCTGGCACGCTATTTGCATCTAAGACTCCCGAAGGTTTGAATCATCGGGAGGCTTTTTATGGTCCAGTCTGTTTCGCAAGTCGTTATGATCGTGGCGGTTATCCTCGCCAGCCTCGGTTTGCTTTGCCTGATCCTCAGCATTCTCATCCTGGCGCGGCAGGCCATGGGCCGGAATATCCAAACCATTGCCGACCAAACCACCAAATTAGCTGAAAAAGGGCTAACCGATGGTGTTTCCGGCCTGGTAGGTAATGCTTCCCTGCTGATCGGCTCGCTGAACGACCTCGCCCGTTCCAACACCGGGATTGGGATCTTCTTCGTCTTCCTGGCCCTGGTACTTCTGGCTGGGGCCTTCTACCTACTGCGCCCGCTGCTGATCGTATAGGCGGGACTGCGATGACACTTTTCTTCCCTGACTTTCAAGCCCAAGTTCGAATTTTAGAATTCCGGCCGCTTCATGCCGCCTTCGCAAAGGATCCAAAATGGAATTAGTCCGCCAGCAGGATAAAAACGCCGATTTGGTGATGCGCCGGGGCAAGTTCCTTACGCTGCTCCAAACCGGGCTTGCCTGCCATGAATATCAATTCTGCCGCCAGGCCTGCCTTATCTGGCTGGCAGCCTATCCAGGCGATCTGCTGGTCAATTTTGTGTACGCATCCGTCCTGGCCGAAATGGGCGACCTGCGCAGTTCTGCTGAACTCCTTGAACAGCTCATCGCCTACGACCCTGAATTCACCGAGGCGGTTTCCCTCCTCGACCAGATCACCAACGATGCTCAAAGCGATAGTGAACTGGGCTCTCAGGTGGCCTTCCTGCAGCGCAGCCCTATCCTCCCAGGCAATGCCGCGCCATGGCTGGCTCCCATGGTCCTGGCGCGCCAGGCTTACGAAAGCGGCCACTACGCCACCGCGGAAAAGCAAGTGCTGGACGCCCTCGCCGTCAACCCCGCGAATGCCCTGCCCGCCATCCTGCACATGCAAGTTGTGCGGCAGAGCGGCAACGAAACTTTGCTGGACACCCTGGCGAACATCTATTCCGCCCGCTTCCATGATTCGATCCAGATCAAGATCCTCACCGCCATGCACGAACTATCCGCGGGGGATGACTCTGGCGGTGTGGAGAAACTGCACTGGAGCGCTGCCCACGATGTAGCCGGTCAGGTGGCCACCCGCCTGCTTGGCCAGAACCACGCCTACCGCCTGCTCTGGCCCGAAGATCTGAAAGTGGTCTTCGACCTGCCAGTTCCAGCTAATATCACTGCCGCGCTGGGGACGAACGTATTGGGTAATGCCTCCACCGGCGCGGGTGTTCACACCTTGGACGCCACTCGCCTCACCAAAGTTGGCCGCAGCGATATTGCTGCTGAGAACAAGCGCAAGGAATTCGAAGCTGCGCAGCAGACTCGCCTGGAGATCGAAAGCCAGTCCATCACCCAACTGATCGGCACAGCGCGCCTCTCGGAAAATGTCCAGGAATTTGCCCTGGATGAAGAGCCCAAAGACTTTGCACCGGAGGAGATCGATTATTCCGAAGTTCCGCCTGAGGCGCTTACCCCCACGGTTCTCCTGCGCGAAATGGGCGAGGACGTCAGCAAACGCAAAGGCGGCAAAAAGAAGAGCAAGCTTTCAGCCGAGGATAGCAACGACCCCTTCCTGATCCTGCCGCAGTACCAGAATGATGAAACCGTTCTGGCCCTGGGCGAGATCCAGGCGGAGTTCGACCGGATGGCCAAAAGCCTGAACAAAAGCGAATTGGTCACCGCGGATGGACGCTTCCCCAATTATGTCCTGCTCACGTCCCGCCTCAACCTTGAGAATAAATACGGCGCCAACACCGCCACTGTGATCATCGAATCCCTGCAGGAACTCGCGCTAAAGATCACCTCCCTGCCGAATTGGAATTCGCTCGTGCTCGTACCGGATGATGCCAAACTCATGGGCGAACTGGGATTGCCCGTCATCACCAACCCTGATGCCTGGAAGCTCAAAGGCTCCCTGACGGAACTGGACAAAAAGCTTTCCGCCCGCGGTGAGATGATCGGCGCCTTGCTCATCGTTGGCGGCCACGAGATCGTGCCCTTCCACATCCTGCCCAATCCCACCGACGATTCAGACCTGAACGTTCCCACAGATAACCCTTATGCCACCCTGGACGAAAACTACTTTGTGCAGCAGTGGCCGGTGGGCCGCATCCCCGATGAAAAGGGCAAGGAAGCGGTATTCCTCCTGGAGCAGCTGCGGTACCTGAATAACGAGTACGCGGTGAAGGTTGAAGCCAAAAGCATGCGCGCTACTTCCTTTCTTAGCTCCCTCCTGGCAGGCCTGGCTGCCTTCATTCAGAACCGCCTGCGCGCAGTGCAGAAGGATGTCAACCTGGGTTGCAGCGCCGAGGTTTGGAAGCTGCCATCCAGTGAGGTTTACGCGGTAATCGATAAAGCCTCCGCGCTCAAACTATCACCGCCCACCACGCCGGAAACCCTGCTGGATAAGCAGACATCCAAGGCCAAATTTGCTTACTTCAACCTGCACGGCCTCAAGGACGCGCCGGAATGGTACGGCCAGCGCGATTTTCGTTCCCAAAGCCGCGATCCGGAATATCCCATCGCATTGACTCCCAGCCTCTTCGACAACCAGAATAAGGCCCCGGAGCTCATTCTCTCCGAAGCCTGCTACGGCGCCAACATCCTGGATAAAAAGGCTGACGACGCGATCTGCATGACCTTCCTGGCCACCGGTGCCCGGGCTTTTGTGGGCTCCACCTGCATCGCTTATGGCTCGGTAGCCAAACCGCTCATCGCCGCCGACCTCCTGGCCCACGATTTCTGGACCCATGTTCAGCAGGGAGTTTCCGTTGGCTACGCGCTCATGCGCGCCAAAATGACCTTAGCCCGCAATATGACCGCCAACCAGGGCTACCTGGACGGTGAAGACCAGAAAACCATCCTCTCCTTCGTGCTTTATGGCGATCCGCTGGCCAGCCGCGATAGCATCCGCCTGGCTCCCAAGCCCATGCTGCGGCCCAATAAAAACCCATCGCTCAAAACTATCTCTGACTCTCCCGAAGAATTGGTTGTAGACCCGGACGAGATGCCGGATGAGATCGTGAGCAAGGTTCGCAAGGTGGTCAACACCTACATGCCCGGCCTGGACGATGCCACCATGACCATCAACCCGCAGCTCGCCAACTTCGGCCTGGCTGGAGGCAAACTACGCAGCCGCAAAAGCACGGACCCTGATGGGATCGACTCCCAACGCTATGTGGTCACACTTAAGAAGAGTTACCAGGTGGCCAACACTGCCCACGATCAATTTGCCCGCATGACCTTCGATAAGAAAGGCGACATGGTGAAGCTCAGCGCTTCACGTTGATGATTGAAAACACTGGTTAGCATCCAGTTTTCTCTTCTCCGTAGAGGTCGGTTTTCGAAAACCGACCT
>DHPL01000017.1:1060-1362 GCA_002407905.1 Anaerolineaceae bacterium UBA5365 | reverse complement strand
TCTTCTCCGTAGAGGTCGGTTTTCAAAAACCGACCTCAAATCAATTAATATCTACTCAAATCGTTAAAATATTCACGTTCTTAATTATTAACATTCAATTTGGACGTCTCAGGTATAATTTGCATAGCCGGCTGGCTGAAGGCCCTTAATAAAAGCAGGCTTTTTTTGCTGCCAGCCCGAATTACGCAGGATCAGGCTAAATAAAGCCTAAAAAAAAATACAGGAGTGCTGATGTTTGGTTATAGCGGAAAAATTTTGCACATCGACCTAAAAACGCGTACTGAATGGGTGGAAGACAAGCC
>DHPL01000017.1:364-955 GCA_002407905.1 Anaerolineaceae bacterium UBA5365 | reverse complement strand
TACTGAATGGGTGGAAGACAAGCCCGAAGAATGGTACAAGCTTTGGATCGGCGGTGTATCAATGGCCTCGCGCCTGCTTTGGGAGAACTTTACTCCTGGCGCGGACGCCTACAGCGCTGAAAACCCCATCTGTATTGCTAACGGGATTTTCACGGGTACGCCTGTTCCAGTTGGCGGCAAGTTCGGCCTGGCTTCCAAATCGCCCCAAACCGGCTACATCGGCGATAGCCTCTCCGGCTCCTGGTTCTCCATCGCGCTCAAACGCGCCGGTTGGGACGGTCTGGTCATCCACAATCAGAGCGACGAATGGATCAACCTCTTCGTGGATGACAACCGCGTGCAATACCTGGACGCCACCTACCTCCTTGGCAAGGGCACCTTCGAGACCGAAGAAGCAATCCGCAACAAACTGGGCGACGACCAGGTCCGCTCCTGCACCATCGGTAAATGCGGTGAGAATATGGTGCGTTATGCCAACGTGACCAACGATGGCCGCCAGGCTGGCCGCACTGGTCATGGCGCGGTTTGGGCCACCAAGAAACTCAAAGCGCTTTCAGTTCGCGGGACTGGCGGGGTTACTGTTTACGACCC
>DHPL01000017.1:0-201 GCA_002407905.1 Anaerolineaceae bacterium UBA5365 | reverse complement strand
GATCTCTCCAAAAATGCCCAGGGCAAGGATACTGAGAAATACCGCGTTTATGGCACTTCCACCGGTCTCATGTCCACCAACAAGATGGGCATCCTGCCAACCCGCAACTTCCAGCAGGGCGTTTTCGAATTCGCCAAGGAAGTCAGCGGCGAAAGCCTGGATGAACACCACAAAGTAAAGATCATCGCCTGCGCCCAGTGC
>DHPL01000005.1:44889-49957 GCA_002407905.1 Anaerolineaceae bacterium UBA5365 | reverse complement strand
ATCCAGGGGGAAGCCAGGTGATAACGGCTCACCTGCCCGGGGCGGGCGGATGGTAAAACCCCATCCTGCCCCGGCGCGGAAAGCCGGATGAGTTCCGCGCTCAGTTGGCGCGCGAGCAAACTCATGCTCCAAAGCAGGATTCCCACAATAAGTCCAATGCCAAAAAGCGATTCGAGGCGCAAGTCCAGCTTTAGGATCAATACAGAAATCAGACCGTAAGCCAGCAAACCGCCAATAAGGGCCTGCAAGATAAAAAAGAAGACCGCGCGACGGGCGGGAGGCTGGCTAGAGGCCTTTTGGAAGGCCAAAGCAAGGTATCGGAAGGCGGCTTGCAGGGGGGACATAGGCTAAATTATAGCAGGTTGGGTGGGTCGATCTCTACCGTCCAGCCGCGCAGGGGCAGGGTGGGCAGAAGGGCGGCAGGGTTGGGCCCGCGCAGGACGAGCTGGTAGCGGTAGCGCCCATACAAGCGCGGGATGAAGCAGGGGTGGGGGCCGATAACGCTGCTGGCTTGCATGCCGGCAGCCTGCATTTCATCGCGGATAATCTCGGCCAGGGTCTCGGCTTCAGCGAGGGCGCGTTTTTCATCGGTATGGCGGTATTCCAGGCGCACCAGGCGGCTGAAAGGCGGGTAAGCGCTCAGGCGGCGCAGTTCCAGCTCTTTTTGGTAAAACGCACCAAAATCGTGCCGGGCTGCGGCCTGGATAACGTAATTATCCGGCTGGTAGGTCTGCATGATCACCCGCCCGCCGCGTTCTGAGCGCCCGGCCCGGCCGCTGACCTGGGTAAGCACCTGAAAGCTGCGTTCCTCGGCGCGGAAATCCGGCAGGTTCAGGCCCAGGTCTGCCAGGACGATCCCGACCAGGGTCACCAGGGGAAGGTCCAGGCCCTTGCTTACCATCTGTGTGCCGATGAGGAAATCGGCCCGATGGGCGGCAAAATGCGAAAGGATGAGATCGTGCCCGTCTTTGCCGGAGCTGGTTTCAGCGTCCCAGCGCAGGGTGCGGGCGGTGGGGAAGCGCTGGCGCACCAGTTCCTCCAGGCGTTCCGTTCCCAGGCCGATCTGGCGGATCTGTTTGCTGCCGCAATGCGGGCACTCCCTGGGCATTTTGCGTTCGTAACCGCAGCTGTGGCAGATCAGTTTGGCCTTGCCGGCATGATAAACCAAAGGCTTCGCGTCCCGCGGGCAGCGCAGGGCCTCACCGCAATCGCGGCAAAACACATAAGTGGAGGAGCCTTTACGATTCAGGAAGAGGATGGCCTGCTCATCACGTTCCAGCACTTTTTCCAGGGCGGCTTGCAAGGCGCCGGAGAGCACGCTGCGATTGCCGGCGCGCAGCTCCTGGCGCATATCCACGATGTTTACCGGCGGGAGGGCCAGCTGCACCAGCTTTTCCGGGTCCTGAGGGCTGCGCAGGTAGACTCTGTTGGGCAGTTCCACCAGTTGCCAGAGGCCGCGCTGGGCCTGATAATACTGCGTGACCCGCGGCGTGGCAGTTCCCAGGATCAGGCTGGCCTGCAACTCCCGGGCATAAGCTTCGGCGGTTTCTACGGCATGGTAGAAAGGCTCGCGCTCCTGCTCATCGTAGGATTCGTGGTCGCATTCATCCACCACGATCAAGCCCAGTTCGGTGTAAGGCAGAAAGAGGGCGGACCGCGGCCCCACGATAAGGCGCAAATCGCCCTGGCGCAGGCGGCGCCAGGTGTCGTAACGTTCCCCCTCAGAAAGTTTCGAGTGATAGAGCCCTACCTGGTTGGGAAAGCGGGCCATGTAGCGCCGCACAGCCTGAGGGGTCATGGCGATCTCTGGCACCAGCACCAGGACCTGTCTGCCGGCTTGCAAGGCTTCGGTGATGGCACGCATATACAGTTCAGTCTTCCCCGAGCCGGTCACGCCATGCAGGAGGATCGGCTTTTGCGGGCGGCTTTGCAGGCTGGCGCTGATCTGCTGCCAGGCACGGTTTTGCTCCGCGGTCAACTCCGGCGCTTCGGCAGGTTCCGGTTTGATATTCTCAAGCGGGTCGCGCCAGACTTCGGTTTCATTGAAGTGCAGCAGGCCTTTTTCGGCCAGGAATTTCAGGTCCGCGTATTTGGTGGCTGTTTGGGCGTATATCCAGGAAAAATCGAGGGGGTAGGGTTCCCTGGCCAATAGTTCCAGCACCTGGCGGCGGCGGTTTTGCACCCCCGGCGCGGACCCCAGGGTTTTCGGCTCCAGGTTGGGTAATGCTACCGGGCGCAGGTTCAGGCTTGCAGTGCGAACCGTCTTTGGCCCAATACCCGGGGGCGGAAGGACCATCTCGCTGGCTGCCAGGCCTTTGGCCGCAAGCTGTTTGAGGGCCGGCCGCCACTCCACTTTGGGCAAGGCATGGCTGATCTGGCCGCCGCGCAAGGGGCCGCGCTTTTTGAGCAGGTTGAGCAGGCGTTTTTGCGTGGGGCTTAGCCCTTGGCCAGGGTCTGCCAGGCCTAGCTCCGTTGGCTGCACCAGGAGGTCCGCGCGCTGGGAGAGGCCGCTGGGGATCATCAGGCTGATGCAAGCTCCCAGGGGGGCGAACGTCGATTCCGCCAGCCACTGCGCCAACCAAAGCTGGGCGGGGCTGAGGACCGTGGCGCTGTTGAGCTCCAGGATGTCCAAAATCTCGCTCAGGTCAGGCCTGGGGGTAAATTCCAGAACCACACCCTGGACGATCTGTTTGCCGAAGGGAACGGTAACCAGACTGCCTACCTGAATTTCAGCTTGCATCTCCTCGGGGACGCTATAGGAATAGCCGCGCTCAATCTGCTTGACGTTGACCGAAACGAGGGCGTAAGCCTTCATGGCGTCACCAGGATCAAGTAATCGGCCGAGAAGGCCAGGTTTTCATCGCGCATATCCAAAGGGATGGGCAAGCCTTGGAGGAAAAACGCCTGCCAGGCCGCAGCAAGGTCGCTGGGCCCCAGCAGATTGCCAAAGCTGTCCATGCGGAAAAAGGGGCTAAAGCGAGCTGCATAAGCTGAAAACTTGCGCATGTTGTCCTGCATCTTGGGCAGGTCGTCCCCGCTCCAGGCTACAGGGTGGCCGGCCAGCAAAATCACGCTTTCGGGCAGGTTGGCCAGGATCAGTTCAAAATCGGTAAGGTTCGCCGAGCGGAATGTGGGTTCACGGCGGGCCTGGGGCAGGGTCCAGGTTTGGTAGAGGGCGGGCAGATCGATGAGCGCAGCTTTTTCGCTGCGATGCAGGCTAAGGTAAAGCGCGCCATCTGCCGGCAGCTGCGGGAGCGGGACATCCTTGCCAAAGAAACCAGTCAGGATGAGTTTGAGCTCAACTTCTTGCCCATCGAAGGCATGGCTGACGCGCAGGTAATAAAGCGTGAGGTCCTTGCCCATGACCTTGGCAGTCATCCGGTGGATGCCTCGGTCCAGGAGGCGCAGGGAGAGCATGCCGGCTGCCTCGCGCAGGCTTTGATCCTCACGGCGTTCCTCCCGGGTAACCAGGCGGTAGCCCCAGTCCACAGTTTTATAGCTGCTGACCAGCGGGAACAGCACCGCGCGGTAGGGCGGAATAGCCGTGGCGGTGAAGGTGGGGGTGGCGCTGGCCTGCTGGCTGGCGTATGGGGTGAAAGTGGGGGTCAGCGTTGGCGTGCTGCTGGGGCGGGGCGTGGGGGTGGGCGTTTGGGTTGGCCAGGGAGTCTCGGTGGGGATGGGGCTGGGCGTGAGCGTAGGCCGGCCCCGCGGGGCGGGCGAGCAGGCGCTGCCCGCGAGCAGGGCCAGCAGGATCGTAACGATGATGACGCGTTTGGACAGGTGTCGGCGTACCATGCGGCCTAGCCCGGGCGGCGAAAAACCGCGGAAAGGTAACCGACCACCGAGCGAGTGTCGCCGCTGGCGGCGGCAGAAGTGCGGTAATCCAGGATAGCTGCCTGGTTCGCGCCAAGGGCGGCGCAAGTCTCGATCACGGTGGCCATAGGCCCCAGGCCGCAGGCCTCGGCCTGGCCTTCACGCTGCAGGCGGTAGAGCATCTTGCTATCCATGCCCTCGACCGCTGCGGCAATGCGTCCATCCAGACGCTGGGCCTGGTCCTGGCTGTAAAAGTGCGAGAGGTCGCTGGAAGCAACAAGTAAAGTGGGTTTCCCTGCCTTTTCCAGGTAGGCCAGAATGGCTGTTTTGAGTGCCTGGCCAAGTTTCTCGGTCTGGGCTACCTGCATCAGGGGGATGAGTTGAAAACCGGTGGGCAGGACCATCTGCAGGAAAGGCAGTTCAATTTCGAGGGAATGCTCCTGGTCATTGCGCACCAGGCCTAATTCGATACCTTCCGCTGCTAAAGACCCGCTGATCTGGCCGAGCGCGTCCCCATCGATCTCGATGGGCCCGAGCGGGGTTTGGTACGCCGCATGTCCGCTGCTCAGGACCGGATGGCTGGCATGGTGATGCGAGGGGGAGATGATGAGGACCTGCTGAAAGGCCTGCCCTTCAAGCGCCTTGAAAGCATGCGCCGCGGTGGCTCCGGAGTAGATGTAGCCGGCATGGGGCACCACGATGCCCTGCACCTGCCCAAAGCCATCCGGAAGCCGGGCTGCATCCAAAAATCCTTGCAGCAATTTGCGCAAGCGGTGCGGGTCAGCCGGGTACCAGGTGCCGGCGATAGGGGAGGGGCGCAGGTCAGTGAGGGGTTCAGGCATCGCTTTGATTTTAGCATAGCAAGCCCGGCTTCAAGCCTTCAGGGGGCCGCTCGGATGGACTTGCAGCCAACCAAACGCCGTTGATCAGGCGGCCTATTGGCCGCTGTGTTTTAAATGGTGGTTTAGCGCAGGAAGTCCCAGGGGTTCACGCGGCCAAATTTATCGCTGCGCATCTCAAAGTGCAGGTGCGCTCCGCTGGATGTGCCCGTATTGCCCACGGTGCCCAGTTTATCGCCGCGGTATACCTCGTCGCCGCAGGCCACATCTACGGTGCTCAAGTGAGCGTAAAGGGTTTGCCAGCCTTCGCCGTGGTCGACAACCACCATCTCGCCGTAGCCCCAATCGTTCCAGCCGGCGTAGACTACCACGCCGTTATCGGCTGCCATAACGGGGTCGCCTTCTTCACCGGCCAT
>DHPL01000005.1:37975-44702 GCA_002407905.1 Anaerolineaceae bacterium UBA5365 | reverse complement strand
GTGCCTGGAAACCGGCCAGGTGAAGTTGCCGGTGCCGATCACGCCATCGTAAGTGCCGGAACAGGCACCGGGGCCAACGTTGCGCGCGGCAGCAGGTTCCTCGCGGGTGATGCGCGGGAGGCGCCAGTCCGGAAAATCGGATTTGCCGCCAGGGATGATGAGCATCGTGCCGGTGGGGATGTTGGGGTGGCCCAGATCTCCAAGAGTCGCGCGGTTTAAGTGGTTGGGGGGGTAGTCGATCACCGCGTCCGGGCTTACGCCGTAGTAACTGGAAACACCGTTCAGGCCTTCGCCTGCGCTCCACTGGTGCAGGACGCCATCAACAGGCAGGATGTTCAGGGTTTGGCCCGGGAAGATCATATGCGGGTCATCGCCGATGGTGTAGCGGTTGCCCCAAAGGATCGTCTCTGGCCGCAGGCCGAATTTTTCAGCGATCGAAAAGAGCGTATCGCCGCTTTGGATGAGGTAGGTGGTCAGCTCCGTGCGGCCGCGCGAAGGCAGAATGGTGTGAAGGTCTGCCGCCCGGGAAAAGGCCTCAGGAACGTCCTGCCCTTCGTAGATCGGAACTTCAGCGGGCAGGTTGGCGTATAAATTGGCGTTGGGGTTGACCCCGCCAACACTGGCCGCTGCCGAGCCGCGGGTGCTGGTGTAATACCGGCCCATCAGGGCGGCTACGCCCCAGAAAAGTGCCAGGCTGACGACGATGATGCCGATGCGCAGGGCCGTATCGCCCAGGCCAAATTGGAGAAGGCGCTGCCAGCTCTTTTGGAGGAAGGAGCCAACCACCTGTGTAGGCAGGGCTGGCTCGGGGTCTTCACCCAGGCCCAGGTTGCTGAGGGGTTCTTCCGGTGCGCTCATTTTGGTGATGATAACACGATTCATGACGGCTAAAACGCAGGGCCAATTAGTATAATGAAGCTATGTACGCGCTGGTGAGCTTGCTTAATCAACCCCATTTCGACCGGGTTTTTAAGATCTGGCGGGACCTGGAAGCCCGGTTTGGATTACGCTACGTGCTGGACACCACGCCGCTGCCGCATCTTACCTGGCAAGTGGCGGAGGATTACGATCTGCCTGCCCTGGTGGATGGGCTGGACCGCTGGACGAAGCGCATGGAGCCCATGACTGCGCGGGTGGACGGCCTGGGGTTGTTTAGCGGCGAGGCACCAACGGTTTATCTGAAGGTTGTGCCCAGCCCGCGGTTGGCAGCTTTGCATCGGCAGCTCTTTGACCTGACTCTACCGATGAGCACAGATCTGGGGCCCTATTACCAACCTGCCAACTGGGTACCGCATATCACCCTGGCATCCATGCACGAACTGACCCCAACAGTGCTGCCTAAGGTTGTGAATTATTTGGAGCAGGAAAGTTACCGCTGGCGGATCAGGATCGAAAGCGTCTCGCTGCTTTGCCTGCAAGGCAGCGGCAGGGCACACGAAACCGAACGCTTCGGTTTTGGCGAGGGGCTGATTCGGAGCAGCACCTGCGAATAGGGCTTTTAGGCGTAAGAATTCCGGCACTCAACCGTTTAATTATTGGTTTCCAGCGCCTCGAGCGCGCTTTGGAGGGGCCCTAGCAGGTCCTGCGGAGCCGAAGCGCTCAGGCGGGTGCAGCTTAGACCTATCCACACCCGGTAATCGTTCAGCGCTTTGGTCAGGCCGCGCAGCAGCCCTGCAGTTGGACGCACGCCAGGTTCCAGGTGCAGTTTGACCGCTTCCAGGTAGCCTTCTTTGCGCCAGGCTTTCAGGTCCACCCTGCCAACCAGCTTATCGCCAACGAGAATGGGCAGGACGTAATATCCGTAGACCCGCTGGGCTGGCGGGGTATAGACTTCAATCGTGTAGTCAAAATCGAAGAGTTCCCGCGCGCGCTGGCGGTTGTGCACCAGGGGGTCGAACATGGAAAGCAGGCTGGCATGCCGGGCATTGAGGTTGCCGCCGGCCGCTGCCTGGGCCAAGGCAAGGTTCTCTTGGGCGATGTAAAAGCCGCCATGCAGCCCTTCAATTTCAGCCGGCAGCAGCCTGCCTTCTTCAGCCAGAGCCTTGATGGCAGCGTTGGCTGGGGTTTTATTCACGTAGAAGTAGTCCGCCAGCCAGGCAGGGCTAGCGATGCCCAGGGCCCGGGCAGCCAGAAGGATCTTGATTTGGGTGGCTGCCTCGCGGGAGGGCACCTTGCCCTCATCCCAACCAGGCAAAACGCGTTCCTGCAAATCGTAGACGCGCTGGAAACTGCGCCGCTCGCGGATCATTACCTCGCCGACATAAAAGAAGTATTCCAGGCAGTTTTTCTCCAGCTTCCAATCCCACCAGACGCCGCGCTTTTCCTTGCTTTCAAAATCGCTGGAGCGGACCGGTCCGGACTGCTGCAGATGCGCGCGCATTGCATCGATGGCTGCCGCGTTTTTTGCTGCCCAGGCCTTGAAGCGCGGGCGGATGTGGGTGCGGTCCAGCATGTCGCGCCGCCAGATGGGGTAGTCCTCGATGGGAAGGAAGCACATGGCGTGAGCGAAGTATTCAAACAGCGCGCCATCCGCCAGAGCTCGGTCCAGCAAGGCGGGGTCGAAGGCGCCGACGCGGCTGAAGAGGATGTGCAGATGCGCCCTGGCGGCCACGCTGATCGAATCGATCTGGCATTGGTGGATGCGCCGGATGGCGGCGAGCAGCTCCGGCATGCCTGCTTTGCGGCTAGGCGGAACGGCCAGGCCAAGCGTGTGCAGCATCAGTTTTCGACCTTGGGGCTTGGTGAGGGTTAATCCGGAGGGCATGCCGGCGATTATAGCTGAAGGCTGGCCTGTTTTTCATCTGAGGGGGCGAATCATCTGCTCCGTACCAGCAGTTTTTACCTGCTGGGTCACGGTTATAAGAACTATGTTCTCAATTCGCAGTTTCTTTGAAAACAAGGGCATTTTGACAGTAAATGAGGGCAAAAACTGCGCGTAGACCCAATAAATTGGCTGTTTTGATAGTTCTTGAGAGCCTCGAAGTCCTAAACTAGGTCTCTGAAACTGGTATTGGAGTGATTAAACATGGAAGTTCCACGCTATTGGCGTTTGAAAAAACAACGGTACGCTCTGCAGGGCGAAACTTGCCCGCATTGCGCGCATAAAATCTTCCCCCCGCGCGATATCTGCCCCGAGTGCGGCGGCGAAGCCAAGACCCCCTTCACTTTCAGCGGTCACGGCGAAGTTTACAGCTACACCGTGATGAACCATGCCCCCGCGGGCTTTGAGGAACAGGCTCCGTATGCCATTGCCCTGGTCAAGCTTGATGAAGGCCCGGTAGTGACTGCCCAACTGACCGACCTGGCGCCTGAAGAGGTGCAGATCGGGATGCCGGTGGAGATGGTGACCCGCAAGATCCGCAGCGATGGGGACGAGCGGGGTATGCTGGTTTACGGGTATAAGTTCCGCCCGATCATGGCCAAATAAGCATCCAATCAGTCCAATGAACGCCTCCGCCAGGGAGGCGTTTTTGATGTTCTGAGAGGCTTTCGGATTTGTATATGCTTACGCTTGAATCGTTTTCCATGGCGGGATTAATATTCGCCTGATAGCAGATCTTGGATATACAGGAGGCAAGGATGGCAAAGAAAGAAGAAGCTGGGTTTTCAGCAGCAGAGAAAGAGGCGATGAAGGCCCGCGCGGCAGAATTAAAGGCAGAAGCCAAGGCTGGTAAGGATCGCGCCGCGGGGGAAAAGGCGGTGCAGGAGAAAATTGCCGAGATGGAAGGCAGCGACCAGAAGATCGCCAAAAGGCTGCATGAGCTGATCACCCAGGCTGCCCCGGAGCTGATGCCGCGCACCTGGTACGGGATGCAAGCCTATGCCAAGGACGGCAAAGTGCTCTGCTTCTTTCAGGCATCCAAGCGCTTCGATACGCGCTACTCCACCTTGGGTTTCAACGATGTTGCCCAGCTGGACGATGGCGCGTTCTGGCCGACCGCTTATGCGGTGACGAGCCTGGATAAGCAAACAGAAGAGCGAATTGTTCAGCTGATCAAAAAGGCTGTTGCCTAAGCTGTGGTTAAATTGCTTCCTGAAAGGCCGTATTTAAGGCCTTTCAGGAGCTGAAAATGAACGAAGACCTGGCTTTACTTGCTGAATTGGTCAAGCGCCGCAACGCGCTCGAAGAAGAAATTGCCCGGCTTGTACACCGGCCGGCAAATATCGGCAACCTGGGGGAATTCATCGCTGCACAGATCTTTGATCTCCGGCTTGCTGGTTCTGGTTCAAACAAGGCATATGACGGTTGGTTCACAACGGGTGAACTGGCTGGTAAGAACGTCAATGTGAAGTGGTATTCAAGGTACGAATCGGTTTTGGATATCACACCGAATACCTTGCCTGATTATTATCTGGTTCTAGTGGGGCCGAGACCCCTTAATGCTGATCGGGAATTGGGTACACGCTCATGGAGTATTGACGCCGTATACCTCTTTGATGCCCTTGAACTATATGCAGAACTTAAAGACCGCGGAGTAGCCATTGGTATCGCAAGCAGTTTGCATCGGGGGCTGTGGGAGGCCGCAGAGATTTACCCAAACGCGAGAAACCCAAAAATTTCACTTAACGAACGGCAGAAACAGGCACTGGCCTTGTACAAGTAGGCAAGGCTAAACAGCGCTGGACCTGACAACCGGGTAGATAAAACTTTACTGTTGCTCTGCGTCCTCGAAGCCCAAAGCCAGGGAATTGATGCAGTAACGCTGGCCTGTGGTTTCCCGCGGACCGTCTTCGAAAACATGGCCAAGGTGGCCGTGGCAAGCCGCGCAGCGGACCTCAACGCGCTGCATCCCGTGGCTCTTATCCTCCAGGTACTCGATCGCACCGGGAATGGATTGGTCGAAGCTGGGCCAGCCGCAATGCGCTTCGAACTTGCGCGCGCTTTCAAAGAGTTTCGCGCCGCAGTTTGCGCAGGTGTAGGTGCCATCGGCGCTATGATGGAGGTAATACCCGCTGAAGGGCCTTTCAGTCGCAGCTTCAAAGAGCACGGCTTTTTGTTCAGCTGTAAGTTTGTTATTTGTTTTCATACAAATAGTATATACTATGTTATATGAGCAAAGATACACTTGTACTGGCAGGGGGCTGCTTCTGGGGCATGGAAGAACTTTTCCGAGCCCTTCCCGGTGTGCTGGATACCGAGGTAGGCTATACCGGCGGCAGTAACAGCCACCCCAGCTATCAAAACCATCCCGGACATGCCGAAGCATTGCGTATCGAGTTTGACCCTGCAATCATCTCCATAGACCAATTACTGGATTTCTTCTTCCGCATGCACGACCCCACCACCCTGGACCGCCAAGGCAACGACCTGGGCAGTTCCTACCGCTCCGCGATTTTTTACCGCAATGAAGCGCAAAAAGAAAAGGCGGAAGCGATGATCGCCCGGGTGGATGCCAGCGGCGTCTGGCGCGGTCCCGTGGTAACCAGCCTGGAGCCGTTAACAGAATTTTGGACGGCCGAAGGGTACCATCAGGATTATTTGCAGCGCCTGCCCAATGGCTATACCTGCCATTATTTGCGGCCGATTCCTTCGTTTTTGAATAACTGAGCAAAGCTCCCTTTTTTAATTATCGGGAGGGCAATATCTGACGGACCTCTTTTGAGGCTTGCTTAGGTTTTTTGGCACTTACCGGTAACCCTTGGCCTGGATGCGGTACAAGTCCGCGTAGCGGCCTTCTTTAGCCATGAGTTCGGCGTGGCTGCCGGTTTCGACCAGACGGCTGCCATCCAAAACCACGATCTTGTCAGCGATGCGCACGGTGCTGAAACGGTGCGAGATCAGAATGGTGATGCGGCCATCCCTACGCTTGCGGGCAGCCTGAGCGTAGCGCTCAAAGAGCCCGCTTTCTGTTTCGGCATCCAGGGCGGCGGTGGGTTCGTCCAGAATCAAAAGCAGGGGCGTGGGACGCATAAACCCGCGGGCAACCGCCAGTTTCTGCCATTGGCCAAAACTGAGCTCCACGCCTTCCGGCCAGGCAGCCCCCAATTGGGTGTCCAGTCCGCGGGGCAATCGGGCCAGGAGGTCATCGGCACCGGCTTCGTTAATTGCGCGCTCTACCGCGGGGCGGTCGTCCATCTTGGCTAAATCCCCCAGGCCTACGGCGTGCTGGGTTTTGAACTCAAACTTGAAAAAGTCCTGAAAGGCACCGCTGAGTTTGCCGCGCCAGGAGGCGCTATCCAGGTCCCGGAGGTCCTGGCCGCCAACCAGGATGCGCCCCTTGCTGGGAGCGTAAAGTTTGGCCAGGAGTTTCACCAGCGTGCTCTTCCCGGCGCCGTTTTCGCCGACGATGGCCACAACTGAACCAGGTTCAAAATGCAGGTCGATGCCATCCAGGACCAGTTTTTCACTGCCGGGATAGGCAAAACTGAGGCCTTCCACGCGGATACCGTCTGCCAAAGTTTCCGGGGCGGCCAATTTTCCCGCCTCATGCTCGCCGGCTGCGTAGTCTTCCAGCCAGGCCAGGCGCTGGGCTCCATCCATCCAGGTGCCGCGCAGGTAGCCGATCTCGGATACGGTCCCGCCGATGTACGCAGCCAGGCGCGCGCCGGCGGTGAGCAGCAAAAGGATATTGCCCAATGGTGTTGGTTCTACAAGCGTGAAATGATAAACAGATGCCATGAAGGCCCCGGCAAAGATCGCCCAGGCCAAGGCGTTCCAAAATGCGGTGGTCCAGCGCGAGGCGGCTACCGGCCCGTACCAGCCCTCCCATGCCTGGCGGCGTTTCGC
>DHPL01000005.1:4742-37772 GCA_002407905.1 Anaerolineaceae bacterium UBA5365 | reverse complement strand
AGGTGGGCCGCCAACCGCTGGCGGGAGGCCACCTGGTCCAGCACTCTGTGCTCCGCGGCCGGACGCCAGGAGGCTACCAGGGCGGTCGGTAAGGCGGCCAGGAGCAGGAGGCCCAGGCGGGAGTCGATGCTGGCAAGCAGGGCCAGGGTAACGCCCAGGCGCAGGATCCAACCCGCGGAGCTGAGCGCGGAGGCGTACATGTGGTCCAGCACGTAAATTTCGTCGCGCAGGACGGCCAGGCGGTCCAGATATACCGGCACTTCCTGATGCGCCACGGTTGGGATGCCGGCCTGCAAGGTAGCCACGTGCCCTTCCAAAACAATGGTGATCTTGTCCCGGAAGCGGTTCTGGACCCGCCCGCTGATAAGGCGGATGGCCCAGGTGCCGGTGGCGGAGAGCGCCAATGCCAGCGCCGCGATGATGATCAGGCGCCCGTTCCCGGCCAGGATGCCATCACCCAGGTACTTGACCCAGAGGGCAATCAGGGCATCCGGGAGGGCTGCCAGAAGCACCAGGAGCAGGGAGAGGGACAGGAGGCCCGGCTCGTGCTTAATGCCGATTTTGAGCAGCCGCCACATCGCCGGCCAGGGGGAAGGCAATGGGTCACGCGAGGCTTTCATAGCTCACGCCCTCCTCCAATTCAAGGCCATCGGCAAAGCGCTTGGCCTGCAGGGTAAACATTTCGGCATAATGCCCGCCCAGGGCCATCAGTTCCGCGTGGCTGCCCAGCTCGATCACCTTGCCCTCGTCCAGCACGCAGATGCGCTGCGCCTGGCGCACCGTACTGAAGCGGTGCGAGATCAGGATGGTGGTGATGCCCTGGCTGGCTTCCAGTACGCGTTTAAAGATCTCGGCTTCACCGCGCACATCCAGCTGTGCGGTGGGTTCATCCAGAATCAGCAGGCCTGCCCCGCGAAGCACGCCGCAGATCGCGCGGGCCAGGGCTACGCGCTGCCATTGGCCGCCGCTGAGCTCGCTGCCGCCGGCAAAGGCCTTGGAAAGGATGGTATCCAGGTCGCGCAGTTTGTCCGCGCCGGCCAGTTCCAAGGCTTTAAGCACGCAGGCGTCATCCGCGCCGGTGGGGGCAACATTTTCGCGGAGGCTCATGTCCAGGCGTAAATAATCCTGGAAGATCGCGCTGATGCGTCCGCGCCAGGCATCCAGGTCCATGGTACGCAGGTCCACGCCATCCACTTCGATGCTGCCAGCCTGGGGTTCATAGAGGCGGCAAAGCAGTTTAGCGAGGGTGGTTTTGCCCGCCCCGTTTACACCCACGATCGCCAGGGAGGTACCTGCCGGAATCTCCAGGTTCAGGCCCTGCAATACCGGGCTAGGGGAACTTGGGTAGCTAAAACTGAGGTCCTTGAAGCGGATCGAACGGGCGGGCATACTGGCTGGGTTTGCTGTGCCGCTCTCGATGCGGCCTGCCGGTTCCATATCCTCCTCCAGGCGCAAAACGGCCGCCACTGGGGCGGCAGCGCCGTCGAAGGCCCAATTCAGCCCGCCAAAGGCAATCAAACCGGCTGCCGCGGCCATCTGCACAGCCACAATAGCCTGGTCCAAAGGCAGGCTGCCGTTTTGGCTGGCCTGGGCCAGGGTCCAGAATACCAGGAGGTTCACGGCGCTGATGAGCAGCATGGCTAATGCCAGCGGCTTTTGGCGCAGGCGGGTGGCTGTGTAGCGCAGTTCAAAAAGGCGCACCCGGCGCTCCAAAAAGCGCTGGACCAGCCAGTTGGCCAGGCCAAAAAGGCGGATCTCCTTGGCGGCGGGGGCTTGCACTGCCAGGTTGTAGAGGTAGCCGGCTTCGCGCTGCGCGGCCCGTACTTCCGCGGTGTTGCGGTCCTTCCAAACGGAGGATTCACGCAATAGCCAATGGGTGCTGGTCCAGGCGCCAGCCAGGAGCAACGCACCCCAAAAGTTGTAACGGGCGAGGGTGATCACAGCAAAGAGGCCGGCGAGCAGGTCTGCCAGGCCGGCGGCGATGAAGCGCAGGCTCACCGCCAGGGGCGGCTCGCTGATGCCCAGGTCGATTTCGCGGGCCAAAGCCAGGTCTGAGGCCAGGGCGGCATCTTCCAGGTGGCCCAGGCCGGCGGGTTTGTTCACCGCGGCGGTCATTTTGTCGTAGAGCCAGGCTGCCAGGCTGTCGCCCAGGTTGCCGCTCACCGCTGCCTGCAAGGGCCCCAGGAGGAGTAATACCACTAGGATCAGGCCCAAAAGGATGAGGGAGTTGTTGAGGGGGGCGCCGCTCTCGATGGCGCTTACCAGCCGGCCGGTTGCCAGGGCAAAGCCAGCAGGCAGCACCGCGCGCAGGAACAGCATCAGCCACCAGGCAAAGTTAAGGCCCGGGGCGGCCTTGGCCATGGTGCTGAAAAAAATCCAAAGTTTAGTTTCCCGCCAACTCTGTTTTGGGGGCTTTTCCGAATGGCTCACAGGAAGCAAGTTTAACTGAGCTTGGCGTCACTAACAAGCTATAAAAAAGCGTTTCAAACCCGGGTATGAATTGGCGGCCTGGATTTCCTGCAACACTAAACTTGGTAAAAACGGCCCGCCCTGCCTCAGGCCTGCACAATAAACTCCGCAGAGCAGCACCCTCCGCGTGGTATCCTTGACCCAATCTTTTAAAGGATCCGCTTATGTTCCCTCATTCAAAGGACAATCAAAAATCCAAGACCAATGGCCTGGCCGAACAATGGCAGGATTTCAAGCGTTCGCTGCGGAATACGCCCCAGGCTTTCAAGATGGTTTGGACGGCCGGCAGAGGCACCGCGCTTTGGGCCTTTGGCATCACGCCGGTGCAGGCGTTGATACCGGCAGGCCAGGCCTGGGTTGGCAAGCTGATCGTTGACTCGATCGTTTCTGCGGTCAACCAAAACCAGCCAGTGGGCCAGGGATTTCAGGCGGTGCTGCCCTTCCTGCTGATGGAGCTTGGCCTGGTTTTACTGAACGCGGTGCTGAACCAGCTTTCCAGCCTGGCCAACCAAAACCTGGGCATGCTGCTCAGCCAGCACGTCAATAGCCTGATCATCGATAAGGCCAACAGCCTGGACCTGCAATTTTTTGAAGACCCGCAGTTTTACGACTTGCTGCAAACAGCCCGGCGCCAGGCCGACAGCGCCGCGCTATCCATCGTGAATGCCTCGCTGGCCATATTGCAGCAGACCATCACTCTGGTTTCGGTTCTCTTGCTGTTGGTGCGCTACAGCCCCATTCTGGCGCTGGTGGTGCTGGCTGCGGCCATCCCCAACTTTATCTCGCAATCGCTCTACTCTGAACGCGCCTTTCGGGTGTTCATGCGCCGGGCGCCAGAGACCCGCCTGCTGAACTATTTGGAACAACTGCTTACCGGCAACGAAACCATTAAGGAAATCAAGCTTTTTGGGCTTGGAACCGCTCTGAAACGCCGTTATCAAGACCTTTTTACCCGGTTTTACGCCGAGGACCGGGCTCTGGCGCGCAAGAAAACTTTTGCCAGCCTGCTCTGGGGCATGCTTTCAACGGCTGCTTACTACGGGAGCTATGCCTGGGTGATCCTGCGCACGCTGAGCCAGGCTTTCACCCTGGGTGATATGACCATGTTCCTTTCGGTTTTCAGGCAATCGCAGGGCAGTGTGCAGCATTTGCTCAGCAGCGCCAACCGGCTGTATGAAAGCAACCTCTACCTGGATAACCTGCTTACATTTCTGGAATTGCAACCAAAATTGCAGGCCCCGGTGGATGGGAAGATCGCGCCGGCGCCTATTTTGGAGGGCATCGAGTTCCGTAATGTATCCTTCGCCTACCCTGGCTCTGAGAATCTGGTGCTGAAGAATATCAGTTTCAAGATCTCCCCGCAGGAGCGCATCGCCTTGGTGGGCTTGAACGGAGCGGGTAAAACCACCCTGATTAAGCTGCTCACACGCCTCTACGACCCCAGCGAAGGCCAGATTTTGATCGATGGCACCGACTTGCGGGAATACGACCTGGATAGCCTGCACCAGCGCTTTGGGGTAATTTTCCAGGACTTTGTGCGCTATCAGTTCAGCGTGCGGGAGAACATCGGCTTTGGGCAGATCGATGCCGAGGATGACCTGGCCCGGGTGAAAGATGCCGCCAACCGCAGCGGCGCGGATGAGTTCATCGAGGAATTGCCCCAGGGCTACGAAACCGTTTTGGGCCGGCGCTGGGAACGCGGCGCCGAATTGAGCGGCGGCCAATGGCAGAAGATCGCCCTGGCGCGGGCCTTCATGCGCGATGCTGAGATCATGATATTGGATGAACCCACCAGCGCTTTGGATGCCCAGGCGGAATACGAAGTATTCAAGCATTTTGGGGAGCTGATGCAGGGGCGCATCGCGGTGTTGATCTCGCACCGCTTCAGCACCGTGCGCATGGCCGACCGCATTGTAGTCCTCTCGGAGGGGCGTATTTCAGAAATCGGCACCCATGCTGAACTGATGGAAAACGACGGCCCCTATGCCAGGCTCTTCAATCTCCAGGCTGAGGGTTACCGCTAGGAGGGCAATGGCGCTATTTCAAGTGAAAACGGAGCACGATCCTGGCGCGCAAGGGACTCTGCGCCTGAAACGCGGCCAATTGGTGGATATGCAGCGCCCCCAACCGGAAACGCATTGGCAGGGCTGGCATTGGGTGGAAGAAGACGGCCAGGCAGGCTGGGTGCCGGAACTCCTCCTGGGAAGGGTGGATGCCCAAAGGGCAAGGGTGCTGGAGGATTACGACGCGCACGAGCTCCATTTACCCGCGGGCAGCCGCTTTGTTTCCTTGCGCCAGCTGGCAGGTTGGCATTAAGGGCAAACTGAGGCTGAAGCAATGCGGCTGGGCTGGATCCCGGATGAGAACCTGGAGAAACCCGCCTTGCAGGCCGAGGAAACACCGGAAGGCAGTTTGGCAGCATTGTGTTCAGCCCCAACTGCGGCGCTGCCCAAGTTCCAGCAGGATCGGGCTGTATTCCTTGCCGGTTTGGGCATGCAAGGTGATTTTCACGCCAACCAGACGATGAATTACGGCTACTACAAACGCCTCTACGGGCAGCCGGAAAACTGGCGGCAGGTGCTGATTACGGATACCGCCATTTACGCGCATCTACATGACCAGGGCATTGACCTGCCTTATGGCAGTACCAATGAGAATATCGTGCTGGATGGGCTGACCACCAAAAACCTGCAGATCGGGCAGCGCATCCGGATCGGCGAGGTGGTCCTGGAAGTCAGCGAACGCCGCAGCCCCTGCAGCACGCTGGATAAATACCATCCTGGCCTGAAGGACGCGATGCTAAGTTACCATAATGGGGAGAAAATCCGGGATGGCGGCGTGCTGGCCCGGGTAATCTGCGGGGGTGAGCTGCGCCTGGGGGATTCTGCACAAATCCTAAACTATGGATAAGCACATGCCGCTCTCGCCTTGACTTGTGAGCAGAAACCCTTTCGCATATACTTCTGCAGCAGAATTGAGGGGGATGAAAGCATGCCAAACCAATCTGACCAAACCCAAGACACTCTTCCACAGCAAGTGTTGTATGCAGTCTATTTCCTGGCACTAATCGTCTTAGCTTTTGGTACGCAGATCAATCGCCTGGGTTTTTACCTGGACGATTGGTACATCGTATTCGATCAAAAAGTCCTTGGGTCTGGGGCCTTCCATCAGTTCTTTCTTGGGGATCGGCCGCTTTTCAAGTACCTCTACCAGATCTTTGTGCCGATCTTTGAGGACTCTGCGATTTCATGGCAAGTTTTTGCATTGTTTATGCGATGGGTTGCAGTTTTCCTGTTTTACAAGTTGGTCCGACTTCTGTTGCCTAAAGCCAAACTCCTGGCATTCTTCCTTACCACTTTTTTTGCTATTTATCCTGCCTTCATTTTTCACTGGTTTGCTGTGATGTTCAGCCAAGTTTATGTGTTGCTCACCATTTATTTCATCTCTTACATTCTCATGATTGTCAGCTTGCGCTCCCGGAACGGGTATTGGTTATATACACTGCCTGCTCTAGTATTAGCCTTTATGGGGATTGCGCCTATCGAATACTTTTTTGGGCTTGAATTGGTTCGTCCATTGTTGATCTGGAAAGTGCTTTCCGATCATGCAAAAGGTGAAAGTGTTCACCCTAAACAAGTGATGGTGTATTGGCTGCCCTATCTCCTGGTTTTCCTGGGATTCGGAGCTTACCGTGTGATTACTACCTCCAGGTACTCATACCAGATGAACCTATTCAGCGAACTGCAAGCTGCACCTTTCAACACACTATTGCACCTTATGCTTAAGGTGGCAACTGCGCTATATGAGGGCCTGCTAAAGGTTTGGGTGCAAGTGCTTGATTTCCCCCGAAGCGAGCTTGCAGGCATCAACCTTCCGCTTTTTCTGCTAAGCGTTATAGGGTGCGGCATCCTCGCTTATCTTTTCTTGTTTTTTGTTCTGCGTCGCAACCCCAGCCAAAGCTCTGACAAGTTCCCCCTTATCCTGGCAGCTTTTGGATTCTTTGCTGCCATCGTGAGCATGATCCCGGTAGTAGTGGGTGGATTTGCAATCAATTTAAGTTTTGCAAACAACCGCTTTTATCTGGCGATGTCTCCCGGTTTGGCTTGCATTATGTCTTCGGCATTATTTTACTTTCTGCGGACGGATAAGCAGCGTATCCTTGTGCTGGCATTACTGGTGACATCTGCCGCGGCTACACTCTTTGTTGAGGCCCATCAATTTGCCTTAGCCTGGCAAGATCAAAAAGCCTTGATAAGTCAGATCACATGGCGAATCCCACAGTTGGAACCTGGCACAGCGCTGATGACTGATGACCTCTACTTTTCTCAATATGCCTATGGGGGGACGATCTCCCACCCGCTGAATTTAGCCTACGCGCCAGATCTTGATAGCAGTCCAGTCCCATATTACCTTTTCCTAACCGATACGCCACAGATTAAATCAGTGGGGGAGCTGGTATCTGGCCGTAATATTAATCCTAGGTTGAGGGCGGCAATTTTTGAGGGAAGTACCGACCATTTGATTGCCTTTGACTATCCTCGGGGAAATTGTTTACATATCATTGGGCCAGAGGATACTCCTGAACTCTTCGAGACACGCCGCGACCCCGCTGCATGGCAGGCGATGCTAAGTTTGAACAACCTAGAACGTATTATTTCGGATCCATCTCAAACTGCCATTTTGCCCACGGAATACTATGGACTAGAGGATCGGAACCAATGGTGTTTCTATTATGCCAAAGCAGAACTAGCTGCCCAGCAAGGGAACTGGACCGAAGTCACAGAATGGTATTCCAAGGCCAAAATAGAAGGTTTTCAACCTAGCCGAAACGAAGAATATCGACCGTTGTTGGCAGCCTATCTCAACACTGGTCGTTTGCAGGAGGCTATCCGCCTCACTGAGGCCATCCTGGTCGAGAGGAATGCCGGACGCAATGCCCTATGCAAGACCTGGCAGTTATATGCCTTCGACCCTGACCTCCACTTAAATCAAGGGGAGGTAGAGCTCTTCCTATACCTAATGCGCTGCCCGGAGAAAAGATGAGACCTCATGCCTTTCCCGTTGGGCCTCAAGGGGAGTTGGGTTGAAAAAAATCGCAGTCATCCTGGAGAGAGGTAGGAAACTCAGCTTTGCCAGTGCCAAAAAATGGCCTGGCTTCAGCCGCAGCGGGAAGGACGCGGCGGAGGCGCGCGTACGCCTGGCAGCCTATGCGACGCGCTTCGCCTCGGCCCTGCAAGGGACAAATCTGGATTTCCCCAAGGCGCTTAAGGCCGAAGACTTCAAAATTGTGTTCGAGGTCAACGGAGGCACCGCCACGGATTTTGGCGTACCGGGCATGGCCTGGCCGGATGATGAGCAGCTCCCGGATACTGCTGAAGCGCAGCGTTGGCTGGCGATCCTGGACGCCGCTTGGAAGGCGTTTGACCAGGCCGCGCAGGCTGCTCAGGGCAAGCAGTTAACACAGGGTCCGCGCGGCGGCGGCCGCAGCCTGGACCGCATGAGTGATCACGTGCGGGAGGCGGAGCAGGGTTATATGGTAAGCCTGGGCGGCAAGTTAAGCCCGCTGGCGAAAGCGGACTGGGGCCTGCAACGGGAGGAAGTGCGCGCGGCATTCATTGAGGCCATGAATGGGAATTTGCCTAGGATAGGGCCGCGGGGCGGAAAGCGCTGGCCCGCGCGTTATTTCATCCGCCGCAGCGTCTGGCATCTTTTGGATCATGCCTGGGAATTGGAAGACCGCAGTTTGGATCAGGGGCTTAAAATAGAAGCATGAGCTTCACATACCCGGACTTGAAAGGCAGGACCGTTCTGGAGATTGGTGCAGGGGAGGGGGCCAGCACCCGCGAGGTGGCGGGGGCGATCGTTGCGGCCGGCGGCGGCTGCTTGATCGTGAACGACATCGAAGACACCCACTTTCCGGCGCTGCGCCGGGAACTCACTCATCCATCCCTGGAGCTGGGCTTTTTGCGCAGTTCCGCGGTTAAACTGGCTGGTTTGGCGAATGCTTCCGTGGACCTGGTAGTGAGCAATTACGCCTTACGCGCGATTGAAGCCATCCAGGGCCAGGCTGTCCTGGCGCTTTCCCGTTTTTTCCAGGTATTAAAGCCGGGGGGCATGCTCTTGATCCGCGAAGAATTGCCCGTTTACATGGCAGCTAACCCTGCTCAGAGGCTTTGGGCAGACAAGTGGAGCCTGCTGCGTGCGGCTCAGATCCTAACCGGTCAAAAGCCATTTAAGCAGTTCCAACCCGAGGTGCTGGTTGAGATCCTGGAACTATTGGGATACACCGACGTGGATTACCAGGATGAGTTGGCAAACCATGCAAGCCAGGACTGGCTGCCTTCCTACCTAGAGCAAATGGCCCGCCTGACTCAGGATATGGAAGCAGCGGATAAACAGTATTTCAGTCAAAAAACCGAGGAAATCAAAGGCAAGGCTGAAGAAATTGGATCATTCGAACAGCCCTATTACCAGGTTTGGGCGAGCAAGCCCTGGCGCAGCCTGGAATGACGTGAATCAAGTAAAATGCCTGCAGGAAAACAGATGATGGAACTTAAATTCTCACCGCAAACCGAAGATTATTTGGCCGCTTACAGCGCGCATCACCGCCGCAACTTCTCTACTTGGGCAAGCCTGGGTTTTACGGTCCTGGCGCTGTTCTTTCACATCCTCTGGGTACTGCTTAAAACGCCGGACCAGTTCTTTAAGCAGGCCGGCCTGGCATTGGCAGTCCTGCTTTTTTGTATGGCTATTGCTGTATATGCCTTTGTGATCTCGCCTGGGCGGGTAAAAAAGGTGCTGCAGCAAGACCCGCACGCTACGGCGCCAGTGGAAGTGCGCATCGACGAGCAGGGCTTGCACACGACCACGCCTTATTCTCAAAATGAGAACCCCTGGGCGAACTTCAAACAGCTCATCGATACCCCAAAGCTGTACATGTTGATGGGTCATGACCGGCGGGCGAGCTTTCAGGTGCTGCCCAAGCGCGCCTTTGCGAATACTGAAGACCTGCAAAAGTTTCAGGCGCTGGCAGCCGAAAAATTGGGACCTGCGCCCAAGGAGCGCATAAACCCGCGCAATCTGCTTGGCTATATCTTTTTGACCCTTAGCTCGGTTGCGGCAGCGCTGATGCTCCTGCGTTTGCTGGGCCTGGTGCAGTTTTAACCCAGTTTTTGACCTGGTATCACCAAGTATTTAATCTGCAAACCTCATACCCTCACAGCCTCGGAGGGGCCGCTTGCTATAATTAACTGGCTTATTAACGGAGGAAGAATGACAGAAACCAATCCATATAACGGCATGGGCGCCATCGTGCACCCGGAGGGTGTAGCTTTTCGCGTTTGGGCACCCAATGCTGATCAGGTCTTTTTAAGGGGCGAGTTTAACGCCTGGAGCGATGATGCTCATCCGCTGGAGCATGAAGCCAACGGTTACTGGTATATCAACATCCCTGGCGCTAAAGCAGGGCAGGAGTACCAATACCTGATCATCAACGGCGAGCAGCGACTTTACCGGCGCGACCCCTACGCCCGCCAGGTAACCAACAGCAGCGGCAATTCAGTGATCTACGACCCGGCTGCCTTCGATTGGCAAGGCGATGATTTCACGCTGCCCCCCTTTAATGAACTGGTGATCTACGAGATGCATGTGGGTTCCTTTTTTACTGAAGGGGACGGCAAGGCCGGCGAGTTTAGCGACGCGGAGGAAAAGTTTGGCCACCTGAAACACTTGGGTGTGAACGTGATCCAGGTCATGCCCGTGGCCGAGTTTGCCGGTGATTTCTCCTGGGGGTATAACCCTGCTGATATCTTTGCGGTTGAAAGCACTTATGGCGGGCCAGACGCGTACAAGGCCTTTGTGCGCGCGGCCCATAAGGCTGGCCTGGGCGTGATCCAGGATGTGGTCTACAACCATTTTGGCCCCAGCGACCTCAACCTCTGGCAATTCGATGGATGGAACCAGGGCGGCAAGGGCGGCATCTATTTCTACAATGACTGGCGCGCCGAAACCCCCTGGGGCGCTACCCGGCCCGACTACGGGCGGGAAGAAGTGCGCAGTTTTATCCGTGATAATGTGATCATGTGGCTGGAGGAATACCACATCGATGGTCTGCGCGCGGATATGACCGCCTACATCCGCTCCGTTGACGGCAGCGAAGCCAGCAGCCTGAAAGATGGCTGGAGCCTGATGCGCAAAATTAATTCCGAGATCCGCCAGCGTTTCCCCAGGGTGATCACCATTGCTGAGGACCTGCATTCCCTGCCGGCGATTACACAAAGCGACCTGGAAGGGGGAGCTGGATTTCACGCGCAATGGGACGGCAATTTTGTGCACCCGGTGCGCAAGGCGGTTACCCAGGTACAGGACGAGTGGCGCTCCATGGATGCCCTGCGGGATGCCATTCTGCATAGTTACGATAGCGATGCATTTCGCCGGGTGATCTATTCCGAAAGCCACGACGAGGTGGCTAACGGAAAGACCCGTCTGCCGCAAGCCATCGACCCGGACGACCCCAAAGGCTGGTACGCCCGCAAGCGCTCCACCCTGGCAGCCGGCCTGGTTTTCACCTCCCCGGGTATTCCGATGCTCTTCCAGGGGCAGGAATTTATTGAAGGCCTTTGGTTCCGGGATGACGTGCCCTTGGACTGGCATCTCAATACGGAGTTCCATGGCATTGTGCGCCTGTACCGCGACCTAGTTGCCCTGCGCCGCAACCTCCAGGGGAATACGCGCGGCTTGCAAGGGCAGTTTACCAACTTTTTCCACACTAACGACGCCAACGACCTGATTGCCTTTCAGCGCTTTGACCAGCACGGTCCGGGCGACGACGTGATCGTTGTGCTGAATTTCGGCGCCGCGCCCAAGACCGATTACGTCATCGGCCTGCCGGATGCCGGCATATGGAAGCTGCGCTTCAACAGCGATTCGAACATCTATAATGACGACTTTTCCAATTTCATGACGGGTGATATCGAGGGTTTCGAAGGCGGCAAAGATGGCCTTAGCCATCATGGCTCCTTCAATATTGGGCCCTATACCATGCTGGTCTTCAGTAAAGACCGCGAGGATTAAGGTTGATCAGGGGAGGGAGTGATGGATCAGGACAACATCATCGCGCTTGTGGTGGCCGGCCTGGCCTTTGTGGCCTCGATGGTGAGCGTGGCAGTAAGCCTGTACAATGCCCGCCTCGGGCGCTTTAGCTCGGAACGGTGGTGGGAGCGTAAGGCTGAGGCATATACGCGCATTGTTGAAGGGCTTTCAGACCTGATCGCGTATTACGACAGGGCAATCGGTGAAGGCGATGAACCGCTTGTTTCGAGCGATGAGATCAGCCGCCTCCTGGAAAGTTACGAGCGCGGGCGTTCCAAGCTGGAGTTCGCGCTGACGAATGGCGCATTTGTGATCTCGGCCCCCGCGTACGCCAGTTTGCAGGCATTT
Source organism: Anaerolineaceae bacterium UBA5365 (assembly GCA_002407905.1). Taxonomy (GTDB): domain Bacteria; phylum Chloroflexota; class Anaerolineae; order Anaerolineales; family Anaerolineaceae; genus Mesolinea. Next base: position 25,865 of record DHPL01000005.1, on the reverse strand, counting down.
TTGGCCAATTGGCAGAGCGGCAGCTCACCGCGGGATTACCCGGACAGGCTGGAAGCGGATTACAACGCCGCGCTCAAAACCCGCGAAAGCATCATTGGCCTGGCCCGGGCTGACCTGGGGGTGAAATAGGAGGCAAGCAATGAAGAAGAGCATCATCTTAGTGCTGATTGGTTTGAGCTTGAGTGCCTGTCTGCGCAAAGCGCCTGAGCCCGTGGTTCCCATGCCAACGGCTACGTTCGCGCCGAGCCTGGTGCCTACCGAACTTGCTCCTACGCCCACCACAGCCTTGCCAGCGCCAACTGATCTGCCAACGCCTCTGCCCCTGCCCACCGAACCCCTGCAGCCGATCAACTTATCCGCCAGGGTGGGCTTGAATGACCACGACCCGTATTGGCTGACCTACGATTCAAACTTATGGGTAAGCGAGGCCAATCCAGAGAACGATTACGCGCGTGTGCTGGTGCATAAAAACCTGGCCGGCTGTCAGATCCGCCAGGACCTGGGCCGCGGTGCGCCTTCAAGCTGGTCGGTCAAAGAAGAAACAGAAACCATCGGCAGTACCCGCTTTCAGGTCCAGCGCTGGTCGGTAGCGGCTACAGGCGAGTGGACCCTGGTTTCCTTCTACTGGGATGACACGCGCTACCAGATCATGGTCATCCCCGGTGAGGACCCTGCTTTGTGCATGGAAGCCGCGCGGGAGGTGATCCGGATATCTGAAGGCCTGGGTTTTGCCAGCATTCAGCGCCCCTGAGGGCCGCCGCTAATCCTGCCCGGCGGGCAGACCCCAACACCCTGAGTTTCATACCGCTAATCTATAATACAAAAGGTGCCTGCCGTGCGAATGCAGGCTGTTTTAATTTACATTGACTGAGTGTTTAAGCTGATTTAGGATTTAACGCATCGATGAGTGCCAGCACTTCAGCATTATCGGGAATGTCAGTCATCGCGTGCCCGTAATGCACATAGCGCAGAACGCCCGCTTCATCAATGAGCATCTGGGCTGGCATCCGCCCGAATTTGAACAAATTCACCTGCTGACCGTATAACTTTAGAACGCTGTGCTTTGGGTCCGGCAGGCCCGTGAAAGGGAAATTCTGCTCAGCCCAGTAACGCTGAAATGCATCAGCATCCTCCGGCCCGATTACCACGATGCGCGTTCCGCGCTTTTCAAATTCCGGGTAGCCATCGCGCAACTGCGCCATGTGTTTCCGGCAGAAGGGTCAGGTAAACCCGCGGTTTAGAACCAGGAGCAGCTTTTGGCCGCGATGGTCTGAAAGCTTGAAGAGCCTGCCGTTCAGGTCTTCCAATTCAAAGTTTGGGGCGGCGGTATTCAGGGCGGCCTTGGGCATGAACTCATTATAGCGAGCGCGAAAGCGCGTCCAGGCCTAGTTTGCCCAACTTCCTTGTACAAAATGCGAATGCCGGACCAAAATGGCTCCTTGAAGCGTCCTGTTTATATCTAACTCTCCTTTCGGGCTTTCGTTCGTAGAGTTAATAGAGATATCTCAGTAAGGAGACTATGGACGAAACGATCGCAATCCAACGCATACGCCAGGGGGACGCCAGCGGCCTGGAGTACCTGGTGCAGAAACACCAGGCAAGGGCTTTGCAAGCCTCCTGGCTGATCCTGCGCGACCAGGCGTTGGCTGAAGATGCTGTATCCCAGGCCTTTTTGAAGGCATTTCAAAAAGTGAGGCAGCTCAGGGAGGACGCTCCTTTTGGCCCCTGGTTTTACCGCATTGTGGTCAACCAATCGCTGGACCTCTACCGCAAAGAACAGCGCCAAACCGCTTTTGGTGAGGAATGGGTGGAAGCGCTGCCCGCGCCTGGTCCGGCGCTGGAAGCCAGCCTGGAGCGTGCCCAAAGCATGGAAGAACTGCACGAGGCCATTGGCCGGCTGCAGCCCGAGCACCGGGCCGCATTGGTAGCGCGTTACTTTCTGGGCCTGGGCGAAAAGGAAACCGCCCGGCGCCTGGATAAGCCGCTCAGTACGGTCAAGTGGTGGCTGCGAACTGCCCGCCAGCAATTACGCCTGGCCCTGGCGCCGAATGAGCGAGAGTTTAGAAAGGAACTTAAAGATGAATAAGGAAAAAATATCCCAGTATCTGGCGCAAAGCGCTGATGCTCAGGAATGGACCCATGATGCCCGGCTTTGGCCGCGCATCGCAGCCCGCCTGCCGGAAGACCGCCGTGGTTTTGCGAACCCTGGCCTGAACCGCGCGCTGACCGCCGCTGCATTGGGCTTTATCGCCCTGGTGCTTTTTGTGGCCATCACTCCGGCGGGAAAGGCTTTGGCCCAGGAGGTGCTGGGCTTTTTTAACAAGGCCCCCCAACCTGTACAGCAGGCGCCTGTGCAGGCCCTGGTGCCGCTTGAACCATCAGCGATCAGCACAATCGCGCCGCTTCCTACCGCCCAGCCGGTGGGCTGCGGAACCATTTTTGACCCGCGCTGCAGCGTACCCGAGGTAGAGGACAAGCTGGGATTTAAGCTTCTAAGCTTTGAACCCCTGCCGGAGGGCCTGAGCTTTGCCGGCGCTACTTTCCAGGATGATACGGCCATTTTGATCTATAGGGCCGATGGCGGCAGCCTGATCCTGCAGGAAAGCCCCCGTGATGACCAAACGCTCAAACCCTGGCTGGTGGGTGAGGATGCGAGCATCCATCAGGTAAATGTGGGGAATTTGCCGGCAGAGTATGTTCAGGGGGCCTGGTGGCCATCTGAGGACGGACAGGTTTGGGAGGCGGATGCCAGGCAGCACAGCCTGCGATGGGAGACGAACGATCTGCGCCTGAGCCTCACAGCGGCAGCAGGTAAAGTTTACGAACCTCTTCAGATTAGCCGGGATGAACTGATCTTGCTGGCAGCAACGCTTACCCAGGTGGAGAGCTGGCCGCCGCATCCTGAAACCGCGCGTTCCATCCAGGAGCTGTCCGCGGCGCACGGGTTTACGCTGCGCCTGCCGCAGGACTTGCCCCAGGGTTTCTACCTGAGCAAGACCCAATACGAACCCGCCACCGGTGCTGTATGCGCCTATTACAACTGGGGGCCTACTGATGATAAAGCATTCTTCATCGCCCAAATGCCCGGGGCATTGCCGGCAGCGCTCTTTGCGGATATGCATACCATGATTGACGGGCAAAGCCTCAGCAGGGCTGTAAGCACCGTGGATTGGCAGCTGCCTGGTGCGGCTGCGAAGTACTTCGACAACCGGGCAGAAGGGGCCTTGCTCTGCCCTGAACCTCATTATTACGTGGGCCATGGCCTTGCCTGGACCAAGGATGGCATCAGTTACGGCATTTTTGGTCTGGGGAGTTACTTTGATAGCTATGCTGATTCCTTCATCACCCAAGCCGATTTGCGCTCCTTTGCGGCACAAATCAATGGCGAGCCCCTGCCGGAACCAGGTTTCGACCCCGAGCGGTTTTACAGCCCCAAGGAGGCTGAAGCCTTGATCGGAAAGCCGATGCCGATGCCCTCGCGGATGCTCGCAGACTTCAATTTTGCCTACATGGGCAAGGAGGAGGACCCGACTTTGCCGGAACCGCGTGCCTTAAAACTGCGGACGGTTTTCCTGGGGCCTGTTAGCGGGTATGAGCAGATCAGCAGTTTGCAGATCGAGCAGGTAGCGGCCTCGGAGGAACTGAGTTTGGCTGAAATCGAAGGATGGGGAGGTTTTGAACCAGCCACCGTATGGGGAGAGGCAGCCCTCATCCGCAGTATCTGCAGCCCGATGGCCGGGTTGGAGGGCGTGAACTTTTGCCGCCTGGACCTGTATTGGTTCAACGCGGGGACGATGTACAGCATGCGTATTCTTGGCGACCGGGAATATGACCATGCCGCGGTGCTGCAAATTGCCGAGAGTATGCAGCCATAAAATATATTTCCAGGTTCTGGGGCCAGCATGTTTGCTGGCCCTTTTGCTTTTCGCCTGCCAGGCTGGCGGTTTATTCTGTTAGAATCGCTTTGCTATGCCAAAAGACGGGAAACTTAAAGCCAGGAAACGCATCCGCAATGCGGTCAAAGCCATCATTTACAGGGATGGCAAACTGTTGGTGATTCGCAAACAGGACACCCAAGGCGCGTTTGCGGCTCTGCCCGGCGGGGGGCAGAAAAAAGGCGAAACACTGGTACAGGCCCTCAAACGGGAGTGTCTGGAGGAGCTTGGCGCCCGCGTGAAAGTGGGCGATCTAGTTTACGTGCGCGACTATATCAGTGCCAACCATGCCCCTTACCACCCGGACATGCCTTTGCACAAGGTGGAGTTCTACTTCCTGTGTAAGATCAAGGGGAAGCTGGACCTTGGCAGCGGCCACCGTCCGGACCCGGCTCAGCAGGATGTGGTTTGGGCAGACCCCAGCCACTTGGAAGCGCTTAATTTCTACCCGCATGTGATGCGCAAGATTCTGACCGATCTCGAGGCAGCTGCCCAAAGCCCGGTTTACCTGGGCGACGTGAATTAGACCCCTGAAAATCTGAGTTTTTGGACCCCCAGCGAAGCCATTTTGTCATGGGCGGTTTGCAGGATTCCGGCGATTTTATCTCTATCCTCTGGGCTGCTATCCAATAGCGGGGAACGCACATGCCCGCCATGGAAACCTTCCATATCGCAGGCAGCCTTGAGCCCGGGCACACCATAAGTTCCGGTGACGGCGGTGTTGACCGGGAAGAGCACCTGGTAGAGCGCCTGGGCTTTCGCGTTTTCACCTGCTTCGTAGAGTTCCTGGACCCTGGCGCAGGCGTCCGGCAGGCAGTTCGCCAGGGCCATGATCGCCCCTTGCACACCTAGGCAAAGCGCCGGGAACCAGGCGCTGGCCGTGCCTACCAGGATCTGAAAGTTGGGATCAGCCACGTTCAGGAAGCTGACCAGTTGGGGAATATCGCCGGTGCTGTCTTTCATGCCGGCAATATTGGGGTGCTTTGAGAGTTCAGCCACAGCATCGGCCTTGATGTTCACATGGGTGAACTTGGGCACGTTGTAGATCAGGATCGGGATCGGGCTGGCATCGGCCAGGGAGGTGAAGAAGCGGATGAGGGCCGTGCTGGTCATCGCCCCGCCATAATAGGAGGGCGTGAGCACCAGGGCGCTTTGGGCTCCGGCATCGGCGCAGGCTTGGGTGAAACGCGTGGTCTCCCGTAGCGATTCGCAGCCCGTACCGGCCATCAGATGGCGGCCGGCTGTCAGGTACTTGGAAGCCAGTTTGACCAGCTGCAGGCGCTCCTCCCAGTTGAGGTAGGCGGCCTCGCTGTTGGAGCCGTTGACCAGCAGGCCAGCCAGGCGCGTATTGTTCCAGCGCTGGATGTTATTGGTGAAGGCAGATTGGTCCAGGTCGCCATCGGCGGTGAAGGGTGTGATCACGGGGGGCAGAACGCCTCTGATTAGCATAGCTCGCGCTCCTGTTTTTTCTTTGAGTATACTGCCTGGTTCCCGAATTTATACTCAGAAATGCATCCGTACCCAGGCCGATTTATAATCAGCGGTACGAAGCGGAGGAAAACCATGCGCCCGGAAATACTTTCGAACGATCAGATTTTGCTAATCCAAAACCACAAGCAGCAGCTGAACCAGGTGCTAAGCGAGTTTAAGGCGCTTAAAGTGCCTTCTGAAAGTTTGGAGGCCTTGGCGGAAGCGATCGCCCAGTTGGATGAACTTTTCCTGATCGTGGTGGTGGGAGAATTTAACGCGGGTAAAAGCGCGCTGGTGAACGCCTTCTTGGGCGAGCGCGTCCTGGCTGAGGGCGTAACCCCAACCACAGCCAAGGTGACCTTGCTGCGCTATGGCGAGACTGCGGAAACCACAGCGGTGGATGAAGGCTTCGCCATCCTGAGTTATCCGCTGGACCTGCTGCGCACGCTGAACATCGTGGATTCCCCCGGCACCAATGCCATCATCCGGGAGCATGAACGCCTGACGGCTGAATTTGTGCCCCGATCGGACCTGGTGCTTTTTATCACCTCGGCGGACCGCCCTCTGACTGAAAGCGAGCGCCTCTTTTTGGAGAAGATCCTGCAGTGGGGTAAAAAAGTGGTCATGGTGGTCAATAAGGCCGATATTCTGGACACTCCCGAAGCCAATGCCGAAGTACGCGAGTTTGTGAAGGAGAATAGCGCCCGCATCCTTGGAACCCAGCCTGAACTCTTTTTGGTCTCGGCGCGTTTGGCCCAGAAAGCAGCCCTGACGGAGGACCCGGACAGCAAAACCGCCCTGCGCAAGGTTTCCGGGCTGGATGAACTGGAGCACTATGTGCGGGACACCCTGGACGATGAAGCGCGTCTGGCGCTGAAATTACGCAATCCCTTGGGTGTTGCCCGGCATTTGCAGGCTGAAGCCCAGGCAGCCAACCAGGCAACGGCCGAAGAATTGGCTGCCGATGCGGCCCTTGTGGAGAATATCGAAGCTCTGGTGAGCAATTATGAGAAAGAACTGGCTGCTGAGCTCGAACCGCGCCTGGCCCAGGTGGAAGGTGTGGTGCAGCGGTTTGAAGCCCGCGGCCAGGCTTTTTTTGATAACACCTTCAAACTGAGCAATATCTTCACCCTGGCTAAACCCGAGGAAGTACGGGCGAAATTTGAGCAGGAAGTGACCGCGGATTTTGCCGGCGAGATCGACTCCAAGGTGCGCAGCCTGATCGATTGGCTGGTGGATAAGGATTTAAACACCTGGTACCAGGTGGCGGCAGCCCTGGACAGGCGCCAGGCTGCCAGCGCGCATCCGGGTCCGGAAACCCAGCTTACGCCGCAAACCAGCCGCCGGGCAGAGTTAATGCAGCAGGTGGACCAAACGATCGATCTTGTGGTGAAAACTTACGACCGTGAGCGTGAGGCCGAAGCGATAACCCAACTGGTTCAGGACTCGGTGGCCCAGACGGCATTGTTTGGCGGCGGAGCGGTAGGGATTGGCGTGTTGGTGGCGACCGTTTTCGCGACGCGGGCACTGGACGTGACAGGGCTGGTAGCGGCCGGAACGATGGCCATCCTGGGGCTTTTTGTGATTCCCTACAAGCGCAATCAGGCTAAACAGGACTTTCAGCAGCGCATGCAGGAACTGCGGGAAACGCTGATGAAGAGCTTGCGCGGCACCTTCAACCGCGAGACTGAGATGGCGGTAGCCCGGTTGCGCACTGAAGTCGCGCCTTACACAGCCTATGTGCGCGGGGAATTGGAAAAGGTGCAGGCAGCTAAAACAAAGTTGACCGGCATCCAGCAGAGTTTGGATAATCTGGCCGATCGTCTGAATGGCTAGCTTTAGACGCTAGCATTAATTTGCGGCGGTTAACCTATTGCTTTGCCTAGATGATGTTCGAGATAATGAAAGCCCCGATCAGGTAACAAAATAGGCCAATGAAAAGCATGATATAGGCTTTTTTGGGTGCGCCTTTAAATTCGCCGTAGATCAAGCCCCAGATCTGCGTCCATAACCCGGCTGTGATGCCCAGAGGCCAACTGACAACAGAACTCAAATTGCGCGTGGCGAAGGTATGGATGATATTGCCGCCATAGTGGGCCAAACCTGAAAGAATCCCAAACTTGTGGATATTAAGGCCGTTTTCTTTGAAAACGTGCCATTGTTTCCGCACGGTTAAGGTTGTTCCGCAAATCAGCCAAATCCCAATGAAGGCTCCGGTGGCCAGCATGGCCATGAATGGCATAACGGCAAGCCCTTTTGGCTGCGTAACTGATTTAAGGCCATAAGACAGGGCGGTGGAGTAGGCAGGAACAAACAATGCGCCAATCACCAGGAGGACCAGCGCTTTTTTCATGTCCACTTTTGCAGAGCCCGCGGCGGAGGCATCGGCTTGAGCTTTGGTGCGCAGGTTACCTGCCTGCATCGTCAAGAGAATGGCAGCAATGAGGAAGGCCGCTGCCAAAATTACACGGCCGGCAGTAAGCCCTTCCGGAACGCCGCCAATCACGGCACTGAGTCCAGTGCCGGCGATCAGGTTGATCGAAGCGGAGAGCGGCTGGGACAGAGAGAGGCCGATGGTTTTCATGACGCGGATTGAAAACTGCATGCCAGAGACGTACAAGACGCCGCAGAGCAAAGTAACCAGTATTCGGCTGGGGTCCTCGGCCCAGATTTGCTTAAGATTCCCGATCAAGGCGCCGCCGTCCAGAAAAAATCCCACACCCCAAACCAGGATCAATGAAGTTGTGAATAAAGTGATGTAAAAAGCTTCCAAGGGATAGTCGCCGATGTATTTAAGGCTGATGAACCAGGTGCCCCACATAAAAGCAGCCGCAAGGCTCATAAAAATGGCAATACCACTGGGGATGGTGGGGTCAAAGTTCATCATGTACCTCGCTATTATCTTCTGAATGCATCATTTGAATGTATGTGCTAGTTTCGATAAAGCCTGCGATGGGCTCACCCGTGAGGAACCAATAAGCGTGCGTCATCAGAATAGCCCGCATCACTGGAATGATCAGCAGTATTGGACCCAGCATGATTAGGCCCAGTGCTGTGAGGATGATTCCGACCAAGGCGATAAGAAGGGAAGAAAAAGGATGCGTGAATGCCAGCAAGAAGGCATTGCGTGAAACCTGAAGAGCTGTCATCTGAGGGTTTTGAACCATGATTGGATAGATAAAAGAGATCGTTGAGGCCCAAAGCACTAATGCGTAGATGGGCAATATCGTCACGAGGCGCATGGCCAGGCTTTCACGGTTTACCCAAAACCAAATCGAAAGAACGATCAGCAGGAAAACGACCCACTTGATCACGACTACTAAAAAGGGCCGCGCTTTGTGAAGCTTAAAGGCCGTTTTCATCGACTCATTGATCTCGGTTCTTGAATCGCCTGGGTCACGCAATAATTGGGCAACCGTACTGAACATCGCGGTTTTCGCGGTGGGTCCGGTAAGGATCGGCAAGCTGTATAGGAGAAACAGTAAATTAACTGGCAGCCAACGCTGAATGCGCGTGAAACTGAGCTTGAGTGAAAGCCAGACCACATCAAGAATGCCTGGCGCGGAGTGAACCTCAGCGGTATCAGCTTTCGCGGGTTTCGGCCAGAGTTTGTTAAAGTTCATGGCCGCGATTCCGGTTGTGCTGGCGTTTGATGAGCAGGTGACTTTACCCTTATCTGCACCAAAACAAGCCCAATGAGCAGAAGCAGAATCCCAGCCACCTGATTTTTAGTCAACCGCTCGCCTAAAATCAGGTAGGAGAGCAGGGTGGTCCAAATGACCGAAGAGGCTCCCAGTATTGAGGCTTCGTAAGATCTCAATGTGCGCAGGATGAGATTCCAGACTGTCAGGCCGATGGCGCGGCTCATGATGCCGGAATATAAAATCACCAGCCATTCGCGCCAGCTGGGAATTACAGGGGGAAAGCCGCCGATAATGAAATAGATCAAAACGGCAATGGAACCGCCGATCGTAATGGCGAGAGTTGAAATGATGTTGTTGCTGATCTGGTTCTTGCTTTCAATCGCCAGTTTGCGAGCGATATTATTGGTGTACGCCACGCCGGTGATTGAAATAAAAACCAGGAGTAGGCCCAACAACTCTGAACGGTCTGGTATGGCGGGGAAGAAGACCCGCAGCCCAATGAAGGCGACCAGAGCTCCAACCAGCTGCCAAACCGTTGGTTTCTCTTTTAGGATGATGACACTTAAGCCCATTGTGATCAGGCCAATAAAATTTGAAACGAAGCTGTTGGTTGACGCGCTCATCATGCTGAGTGCGACCATGCCCAGGGTGCCGATCACAAAATTGCAGAGGGCGATCTCGATGATATAGCGCCAGATCCGGGGTGTGATCATTTCTTTGGGAATGCGTTCTTTTTTAATCAGGAAGGTGTAAGTGTTCATCGCGATGATTCCCACCAGCATACTCATCGCAAGGAAGGTTGCCGGAGAGATGCTTGCGTAGATCATCTTGATCAACACTGTGCCAAGCGACATCGACAAAAGCACGATGAGGGTTATTGCTATGGCTTTTGAACGATCTTGTATCAACTGGTCATCCTTCGATCGGTTTATGGGTCTGAACTTTTGCACGTCTGGCAAGGTAAATTGCTAAGCCGATGATTAATGGCAAACTGCTTAACACATAAAGCCAGGGAGAACGGCTGGTTTGAGTGCAGCGGATTTGCCTGGCGCTGCCAGGCAGAACGCCCCCCGAAGCATCGGTCAATTCTATTGAGTACGCGCGGCCCTGATCAGCCACAAAGCGTACGGCTTCGAAAGTTGGCCCTTGCTCTGTTTCGCGGGAGGGGACTATTTCGTAACCCAGCTTCGTGCCCAGGATCTGCCGGACGTAATAACCTTCAACCGGGGCAGAATAGGTATTTGCGGTGGATTTGATCTGAAGGTCAGCCGAACTAATGGCCTTGGAACTCACCCAAATCTGCCGGTCTTCGCGGGAAAGCTTATCCTGCGGGTTATTCATCCGCACGAAGTAGCGTTGGTTGTATTCCGTTTGGCTGAACGGACGCAGGAAATAGGTGTGCCCATCAAGGCAGTAGATTGTTTCCGTTGTGGAAAATGAATCTTCGGTTTGGTTCCACCGCTCAAGATCGGCAACCTTGTATCCGGTCCCAACTCGCAGCGCCTCAAAGACTTTTAATTTCTTAACGCTTCCGGGCTGGACTTCACCGTCTGGGAGCCGGAATTGCATGCGGTAATCGCCAACCGGCAGGTCAACTGGGTAGCCCAGCAAAATTTCGCTGGAAAAGAGCGTGAGGTCCGGAGGGGCGATTGGGGCCTGAGGAAGCTGATCAGGACTTAATAAACCTTCGGACACCTTTTTTAAGGCATCCTGATAAAGGATCGTAAAGGCATTGATGAGCTGATGATACTGATTTAGATCATCACGGTATTGCTTCCTTCTATCCAGGTATTGCTGGTATGCAGTTTCGGCTTCCTCATTGAGGAAAAGGCGATACGTTCCGGCCGGGTCGTTGCCGTCATATTGCAAGGTGTATTTGCTTTGGGGGACGCTGCTAATCAGATTGCTGCCCTGATAGATTTGAAGCTCACCGGATGCATTGAGATTCAAACTCTCCCAATCGGCCTTGTACTCGTTGGTAATCGGCCAATAGTAGAGGTTTGTTTCTTTTGCCGCGATGATGCTTGGGCTTCCGCTAAGGAGAAAAACCTCATCCACGCTGGGAGGAATGAGCGCGCTGGCATATCCATTGCCGGTGTAATGGTTGGTGGCGTACACAAAACTACGCTCCTCCGTATTCTGAGCATAGCCAGGCACAGCGCCAGACAGTGCGATCAGTAAGAGCAGGAGAAACAGAAAGGAGCGCTTCATCGCTCACCTCGGACGCCTTTACCAGCGAGGCGCAGGATAGCGAAAGTCATCAATATCAGGGTTTCCGCTATCAACAAGATATTTCCGATCAAATATTTAGTAATGGCGCCATGATTCAGGTTCTGGGCTGCCTCAAAGGTGATCTGAAAAGGTGAAAGCCAGCGTAAGACCTCATTGACTGAGTAAAGGATTTTCCTTACGAGACTGAGTGCGTCTGTGGCGGTTGCCGAACCGCCAAGCAGGAGGGTGCTCAAGAGGCTGTCGCCGATCTGGAAACTAAGGAGCAGAAAAACCGCCAGGACGAAATACGCGATCGCGTTACGTGCCTTCCCGCCTAAGATCGCTATCAGGAGACTAAGCGCCAGGAAGGCGCAGATCATCAAAAAAACACTCAGCAAGAGGCCGAAGAGCTTTGCGTCTGGCGCGAGATTAAGCAGCATTTCCGATAGTTTTGCCCAAAAAAGGATAACCAGGACGGAAGCGAGACCGATTCCCATGTAGCCGATGGCGACTCCGGAAAGATATTGGCGGGATTCCACCGGACCATAAAACAAGAGCTCCAGAGTGCCTTTGTCCAGTTCCCGGGCTACCCTCATGGAGGCCAGGAGGCCAATGAAGATACTCAGGACAACACCGCTTAGGTAGATTGGCAGGAAAAGCGGCTCTTTATCAACCAATACCAGGTTCTTCTCTAAGAATCGGGTACTGTTGTTGAGCAAAACAGCGCCTGTAAGCAAGGCGGAAAACAGGATGATAAAGATGCCGATACCGCGCCAGGTGAGCTGACCGATATGTGAAGCGATCACGCTTGCTTCTCTTCCAGGCAAAATCTTCTTAGAACTCATCTGGTTACACCAAGTTTTGCAAACTTTCTTCGCTGATCTTAATAAAAGCCGCCTCCAGGCTTATATCCTGCCGGTGGAGCTGTGTAGTAATCAGGCCGTGCTGCAAGGCAAAGCGGCCCAGTGCTCCGCCCTCTACAGATCCCGGATTGGCCTGGATCTGGTATGTATTTTGTTCCGGCATCTCTTCGATATTTAAGGTGAAATCCGCGGCAGCTAAGGCTGCCTTCGCGTTCGGTGGAAACTCCAGGAATTGGACCTGCCATTGACTGAAGGTCTTTTGTCCTCCCAGGATGTCTGCGATACTGCCTTCCTTGAGCAATTTACCTTTGGAGATGATGCCGACGCGGCTGACGGTTTTTTCGATTTCTGAGAGCACGTGCGATGAAATGATCAGGGTGGTGCCAAGCTTATGCTGCTCCTGGATCAGCTCCCGAACCTGCATGATGCCAAAGGGATCCAAACCCGATACGGGTTCATCGAGGATGAGCAATTCAGGGGAGTGGATCAATCCCCGAACAATACCCAGTTTTTTCTTCATGCCCGTCGAAAAGTTGCCGATCAATGCATCCGCCCAGTCTGCAAGTTGCAGACGTTCCAGAAGGACCTTGGCCTTGTTCTGGGCATCAGCCACCTGATAAAGCCGGCCAAAGAAATCCAGATACTCCCGGGCGGTCATTTCATCGTAGAAAGTTTGGTATTCCGCCACTACGCCAATTTTTCGGCGTGTCCCGGCATTAACTGGTTGACCATCGATCAGGATCTGGCCGCTATCGGGTTGATAGATCCCCAGCAAAGTGAGCAGGGTGGTTGTTTTTCCTGCCCCATTTGGACCAAGAAAGCCGAAACTCTCCCCGCTTTCCAAACTAAGGTTCAGTTTATCGACAGCGGTAAAGGTTCCAAACTTTTTGGTGAGGTCTTTGAATTCAATTTTCACTAAGGCTCAAATCCAATATCAGATTGGTTTTATTAGTTCCATATGTTGGCTTAACAGCGCTTCGGCTTCGCGTTCTGCCTGCGGAGTAACACCGATTACTCCAATTTCTCTTGCCAGGAAGGATGCAGAGATCGTACCCATGCAGCCGGCAATTTTGGCATCCTTATGCTCATGCCAACCTACGGCAAACCCGCCGCCGTAACTATTCCCGCATCCGGTGGGATCTACCGCGTTTACACGAACGATCGGGATGTGCCACATTTTGTCGCTGAATTTATCCCAAACGTACGAGCCCTGAATACCGTGGCGAACGGACACCGCGCTGGTGCCCAGCTTGCTCCAGAACTTTAAGACCTCTTTGGGGTCCTTACTTTCGGCCAGACCAGAGGCTGATGGCCAATCCGGGCTGACGGTATCTACCTTGGGAAGGTAAGCCAGCAATGCATCGCGGTTGGACCAATGTTCATGGTCGATGATTGGTTCCAGGGAATAAATTGCGCCGCGGTCTTTCATCCGTAAGGCTTCGTCCGCCATAGGTTCGTGGAAGTACTCCGTGATCAGGTGGATAACTTGAGGGTTCTCGTAATCGGCGGGGATGGGCAGAGCTTCAGCGATGATCGCCTTGATGGAATTGCTCACCCGGGACATTTCTTCTTTTGTGCGCTCGGTTTTGAGCATGTATTCCTGGTCATCGTAGGCCATCAAGCCTCTCGGAGTTGGGTGTTGGCTGTACTGCTGCCAACCTTGCAGGTCCACGCCCAAAGAGCGCAATACCGCTTCGGGTCCCGCCGGCATGTCAGTGCCGGAACGGGTGAGTAAACCCACAGAGTCAGCCCAGAGCCTCGCTCCAAAAGCGCCTTGGGGACCGCCGCCCCCCAGTTGCTCGGGGACGAAGCGGCCATCCAGCAGGCGTATCGTGTCGATGATTATCTTGCCGTATATCACGTAGTCGATCATCTTCAAACCTCAGTTGCTTACGATTCCCAACTGCCTTTTAACAGGCAGTAACTTTGACGTAAACCTGCCGGTTGCGCGGTCCGTCAAATTCCACAAAAACGATGCCCTGAGAGTGTCCGAGCGCAAGTTTACCTTCATGCACGATGATGGTGGCGGTTGTGCCCATGAGAACGGATTTCACGTGACCGGCCGCATCCGTAGGCGTATCGTACTGATGACGGAAGTCGAACCGTGTGGGGATCAACCGGTTCCACTCATCCAGAATATCCTCCGGAGTTTTGGGGTCCAAATGCGAATTCAAGAAGAGCCCGGCGGTTGAATGGGGATTATGAACGATACAGAGGCCTTCCTGTACGCCGCTCTCTGCAACCAGGGCCGCCACATCATCCAACAAATTCTTCCAGCAGGTCAGTTTTTCGGTGCGAAAATTGATTTGTTTAAACATTTGCTCACCCGTAGATCTGTCGGCGCATTTCTTCGCGCAGTTTAATCACATGTTCGTTATCGGTCATAAACATGGCCCGGCCAAGTTTATAAGCCAGAGCTTCAGCCAAATGTGAAGCGCCAATATAGTAGAGGAAGGGGCTGAAACTTTCACGGACCTTGCCATGAACAGGCAGGACTACATCGGCAATGGGGCTGATCTCAGTATCTTCTGAATCCAGTACCGCTACCAATGGATGGCCCAACTGCTTAACGGCCCGGGCCAGTTCTTTAGCGCGCCAATAACCCTTGCCTGGGGGTGCGATCATCACAACTGGGAAATCCAGCGGATAAGCAAAGCGCTCTACATGGGCCCACTCCTCAAGGTCTTGCGCGATGGCGAAGATGCCGCAAACCTCTACTACCTTGGCACTGGCAAATGAAGCCGTGCCAAAAGAGGGGCCGCTGCCGGTGTAGGACATAAACGGCGGGTTGCCAATCAGCTCAACAGCCTTCTTTACCGGCTCCTTGGCAGCCTCGAAGGTTTCCATGGCAGGTTTGGCCAGGTCGTAGATCTCCTTGCGCAAGGCGTTGGCTTCGTCCATGTGGAAGACCCGTTTTATTTCACCCAGGCGAATCGCCAGACCGAAAAGCCCCATCAGGGAGGCAACGTAAGTGCGCAAACCTGGAGTACGGCCCTTTTCCTGAATCTGGCTGGCAATAACGCGCTGGGCCGCATTCCCTAAAGGTGAATCGGATTTTCCAACCAGGACGCCAGTGAGGATTTGGTCGTTATTCGCTTGAACGCGTTCAATTGATTGCACGACCCTGGTTGAGCCGCCAGAAGCCGAGATCCCCAGTACCAGGGTGTCGCGGGGGAATGAGGGCCTGAGGTAATCTGCCCCGTACTCCAAAAAGCGCATTGCCGGGCTTGGCGTGTAGAGGGCATTGGAAAATTCCTTAAAGACCATTTCGGCAGCCAGCGCGGCGTGATAGGAATCGCCATCACCCAACGCGTGAACATGATGGATGGACTCGAGTTCCAAGGCGTTGAAAGCCTGCCGTACCGAGCGGTCGATAGGCGGAAGGTCGTCCCGATAAAGTTCTTCCAAAGTTTCCAGTTGGTCATTGACCAATTTTGGGTCTTGTGCACCTGGTAGCATTTTTACTCCTTTTCCAAATCTCTGATGATGCCCATATACTCACGAACGATTTGTTCGTCGATATTGCCACCCCAATTGTGCCCTTCAAAGCAGGAGCCAACCAGCGCGCCATTGGCATCCTTTAGCCTGCGGCGCGCATTCTCCAGGTCGGTTCCGCCGCCCAGGATGACTGGAATGTCTTTCGAGACAGCTTTGATGTCAGCAACCATGCGGTTGTTGGTTTCCTCGTCCCGGGCCATGACTTCGATGGCATTGGCGCCTAAGTTCATGGCCATGCGCGCTCTTTGTCCAATCGGTGTGGGTTCTACGCCGCCTTTGAAGTGATATCCTTCGATTTCGGCGATCAAACCAACGTCTTCCGCCCCGATCAGTTTGCGGTAGTTGGCTACCTTGAGCGGATTGCCGTAAACCATCCCATAAGGAGACTCGGTGCTGCCAATCAGCGCGGTGGCACGGGTAAATACTGCCCCTGTGGCTTTCGCGACGCCTAACGAGGGGGTAATGCAATTCCACATGATCTGAGCGCCAACTTTGAATTCTGGCCCTGTGGCTTTGATGACCTCGTGTGTGATCACCGCCATGGCTGCTACCCGGGCATAGTCTGCATCGTCATCAGCCGGGTAGATTTTATCTACCGTTTGGACCAAACAGCCATCTGCCCCGCCCCGATAGAGTGCGCCCGCGTCTTTGATCGCTTTCTCGAGAGCCAACTCCATATTCCCTTCCTTGAAGAGCGGGGTGCCAGGCAGAGGTTTGAGGTGAATCAGGCCAAAAATCAGTTTCTTTTTTCCAAGATTATCGAAAATCGTCATCGGTCTCCTCCGATTGAATTAACCTTTTACGCCCGACATAGCCGCGCTTTCAAAGAAGTAGCGTTGGGCGAACAAGAACAGCAATATCACAGGCAAAGAAGCAAGTACCATCGCGGCAAAAGCCACGCCCCAGTTGGGCCCGGCTTCGGTAAATTGGGAGGCGATTGCAACCTGGACCGGGAAGAGCTTTCGATCGCTTACCGCGATCAAGGGCCAGTAATACTCATTCCAAATAAACTGGAATTCCATGAGGGAAACCGTAATCAACCCGGGAAGCACGTTGGGGATAATCACACGCCAGAGGATCTGCCATAAGTTAGCACCGTCGATGGTAGCTGCCTCATCGAATTCTTTTGGCAGGTCCGACATGAATTGGGTCAGGAGAAAGACAATGAATGGGCTGGCGTACCATGGCACGACCAATGCCCAGAATGTTTCGGTGAGGCCCAGTTGCCTCACAACCAGGAATAGGGGAACAACCACCACCTGCTGAGGGATCATCATCGTGGCCAACACATATACCAGCAGATACTTTTTGCCCGGGAACTTCAAGCGGCTAAAGAAATAGGCGGCTGCTGTATTAAAGATCAGTGAGGAAATAACAACGATGATGGACGAAGTTAGCGAGATGTACAGGTTCTGACTGATGTCCATACCCTGATAACGGCCAACACCTGTAAGGCCCAGGGATTGAGCGTAATTCGTCAGCGTAATGCCCTCGAAGGGCAGAAATGTTTTGATGCTTACCGGAAAGGCGTTGGTCCAAATAGCCTGGGAATTCCGGACGCTGTTGCCCAAAACGTAGATCAAAGGTGTTAGGAATACTGCCAGGATCACCAGGTAGATCAGAGCAGTAACCAACCCATCAACGAGTTTTGAAACCCTGAACCGCCTGGAGGGCGTGTATGAGTTTAATTCTGAGGAAGCGGTGCTCATTTTTCCTCCTGCTAGTAATCGCGCTTAAAAGCGCTCATCTGGATCAAGCTGATGATCAGCAAGAAGAACAGCAATACCACTGACATGGCCGAGGCATAGCCCATCTCGCCAAACTTAAAGCCCCGTTCGTAGATATGGTAAACGATCACGTTTGTGGCTTTTGAAGGGCCGCCCTGGGTAAGTGTGGAGACCGGGATGAACACCTGAAAGGCGCCCATCGTTGCCCATACCACAACAAACATTAATTGGCGGCTGATCATAGGGATGGTAATGTGAATAAAACGCTTCCAGGCATTTGCCCCGTCCACGATTGCGGCTTCGTACAGGGTGTTATCGATACCCTTTAAACCCGCCACCAGGATGATCACGCTATACCCCACATTTTTCCAAATTGAGATCACCGCGATGGTAGGCAAGGCGTTGGTACGGGACATCAGGAAGGAAACCCGGTTCATTCCCAAACTTTGCATGATTCCGTTGATCAGGCCAACGTCCTTATTCAAGAGCATTCCCCAGATAATGGAAACAACCACAAAAGAAGTGACCACAGGGATGTAAATCACGGCGCGTATGGTGCCCATCCCCCGCTTTTGCTGATTGGAAAAAACAGCCAAAGCAAGTGCCAGGATAACAACTGCCGGTACATACATCAAAAAGAATTTAAGCGTGACCAGCATGCTTTGCCAAAAGAAACGATCCGTAAGCAAGCGGGAATAATTTCCAAGCCCAAGGTATTTTTCGAACCCTCTGAGAAGGCTGTACTGCCAAAGGCTGGCTCTGGCAGACCAGATCATGGGGTAGTAACGAAAAACGGCAAAATTGATCAGTGCGGGAAGTGCAAAAAGCAAGGCTAATATTGACTCTTTAAAACCCCTCTGCTGCCAGAGCGGTTTTTTTAAGACTCTTGACGGAGTTGTGATCGTAGTCATGATTTCCTCTCAAGAGATTGCAAGGGCGGGTGTTTCCCGCCCTTGCAGTGGGTACTAATTATTCTTTCCAGCCCTTGTACTTTGCTGCAGCTTCTTCCATCTGTTCAGCATAGTCGTGGGCCAGGGTAGCAACATCATCGCCAGCTAAGACACTGGTGTAGAACTGGGTGAAGAGGGTGTTGTACTCTGTGTACGCGGGAGTTTCAATTCTGGGTTTGCCGTATTTATTGAAGAAAGCAACCATTAGGCTGCGGGGATTCGCGGGGTCTTTAAACTCGTCGATAGAGTTGTAGAGGTTTACATTGGCGGGCAACTGGTTCTTGTATTTCCAGATGTAGCTGGCACCCTCATCGCCAGCCAGGAACTTCACGAAGGCCAAAGCCTCTTCAAAGTTCTGGGTGGTTTTGGTGATGCCCCAATGCCACGAACCGGTCTGGCAAAGCGGAGTAACAAAGTAAGGCGGTTCAATCGCGCCCATCTTGAAATCCGGGAACTGATCCTTCTGGGTTCCGATGATCATGTCCTGGTAGAAGTTGGTGGCAGCGAGACCAGAGAGCATCTGGTTCTGGACCTGCTCAGCCGACATCACTTTGTACTTGTAAACCATATCCTGCATGAACTGATAAGCAGCAATCGACTCATCTGTGTCGAAGTAACCCTTGAAGGTCACGCCATCCGGGCCAATACCCTCAAAAGTGGGTGAGCCAGGTGTTCCGGCAGAGCGGCCAGGAATGCGATAGAAGTAATCCCATGGGCCGGTTGTCTCAAAGCCGAAGACTTCAGGAGTGCCGTCGCCGTTTTCATCGATGGTGAGTTTCTGCCAATTGGGCAGTGCGGTGCCATTATCGCCGTATGTCCAACCTGCGGTATTGGTGTAATCAATGCCGGCTTTGTCCAGCATGTCTTTGTTGAACCACATCAGTTGGCAGGATTCAGCTTCAGGCGGACCGTAGAAGCGGCCATTCATCGAACCTTCAGCCACAGATTGGGGCGCCCATTGCTGGAGCTCCTCCGCGGTGAAATGATCGGTGAGGTCCATGAGAACTTCGTTATAGGCGAAGTGTTTTACGTCGGGGCCATCGGCTTGAACGATGTCTACATTAGAGCCGGTGGCAACTGCCTTCGAAATCGCCGGGAACAATTCAGCAAATGGTTTTGCATCGACCTCAACATTCACGTGTGCCCATTTGCCATTCTCGATCTTATGGAAGGCATCTACGATCTCAACCAGCGCCTGAGCTTCGAGCTCGTCAGCGATTTTCAGCAGTTTTAGTGTGACAGTAGGTTTTGCGCTTGTATCACCAGGTTTAACGTCCGCAGGTTTATCAGCTGGAGCTGAGGCCCCGGGTGAGCATGCAGCGAGAAGCATGCTGAACGCTAAAAGGAGAGTGATTCCGATAGTGAAGTACCTTTTCATTCTTTCCTCCAATGTTGGTTTGTGACGGTGAGTTCGATCTTTTATTAAATATCTTTTAGGTGGCACGTCCTTTCACTTGTTGAGGCGATCCGTTCTGACATTAGGGTTTAAATACTTTGTCTCAAACTGGAAGACATCCGGGGAAAACAAGGAATAGTTTACTTCTACAGGCCGATCGTCCTCGATGAATGTAATCCCCCGGAACCAGATTAAGGGACTTCCAATTTCCTTGTTCAATAACGCAGCACTTTCCGCGCTTGCTTGAGAAGCTGAAACAACGCCATCGCTGCGGCCGATCTGCTGGCCAAAATACTGGGTGTAAAGATGATAGAAGGAAGAATTTTCCAGATCATGCGTAAGCATGTAATCGCCCAGATCCTTCAAAACGTAGTGATTCATGACCGCCACTGGATAACCATCAGCAAGGCGTAGCGTTTTAAGATGCCAATACTTCGCGGCTTCGTCGCTTGGGAACCCGAAAAACTCGTTGAGATCGCTGCGGGAAGACACAAGTTCCTTGCTCAGAAATCTGCGGGAAGGCGACAAACCCTGACGTTTCATGACTGCTGTAAAACCAAGCGCCTCAGGTAGGGCGCGGTGAACCTCACGCTTACGAACAATGGAACCCTTGCCCTGAAAGCGGTCGATATAGCCTTCGCGGGCCAGCTCCTGTAGCGCAGTTCGTACGGTGATCCTGCTTACTTTAAATTCATCGCAAAATTGTTTTTCAGTGGGTAATAATGCGCCGGGAGCCCATGCTCCAGCAATGATCCGCTCCTGTATGGCATATTTCATTTGCACATACAAAGGTTCTTTTTGATGCCGTTGGTGATCGACCATACTGCCTACTACTCTCCGTAATACGTTGCGAATGGCCTGACATGAACCAAATTTGTTATAACAACTTTGTTATAACATCTTTAATGTAATGCGTCAATGGTAACAATCTGTTAATGTATTTCACTTATGCAAAATTGTGCCCGGATTAGGTATCCAAAGCGCTAAAAGCACAATGAAAAATACTTGCTGCTTAGCTAATCGTGAATTTGGTAGGGTCGGTGCTGAATTCCGTCCAGGCGATAACCGTCTTTGGGATGACCACAAATAAACCGCCGGCATCCCATTGATCTGCCTTGGGTTTGTAACCCAAATCGGCATACTTGCGCCGGTACACTTCCGCGATGCGGGCTGTGGGAGCGTTTGCTGCCTGTACTGCTTCGCAGTGCCCGTTGATCACCAGCACTCGCGAGCCGCTCTCCAGGTGCACCGCCACCTGCGGGTTCTGCGCGATGTTGCGCAAATGCCGGGTTGCCGGGTCGCCATCGAAGTAGAAGCGGTCCTTCACCCACGCGCCCCAAACGGGCGTAACGTGCGGAGCGCCATTTGGGCCAACGGTGGCGATTTAATAATTCTGCGCCTCGTCCATCCGCTGGCAGATATCCTCCCA
>DHPL01000005.1:2144-4556 GCA_002407905.1 Anaerolineaceae bacterium UBA5365 | reverse complement strand
ACTTTGATGGCCATTGTTCCTCCGATAATGCGAGGGAAAAATCAGGATTCGTGGGTCACCAGGGTGCCCACAGCATCACCCATCAGCGCGCGGATCAAGCCGTCCTGGTCGTCCATGTCCAGCACCAGAATGGGCATGTCGTTTTCCATGCAGAGAGTTACCGCGGTGCTATCCATCACGTTCAGGCGCTGTGAAACGGCATCCATGTAGCTCAGCTGATCGTAGCGCTTGGCATTCGGGTTCTTTTTGGGGTCGCTATCGTAAACGCCGTCCACCTTGGTGGCTTTGATCACCACATCCGCGCCAATTTCCGTAGCGCGCAAGGCAGCGGCGGTATCGGTGGTGAAGTAGGGGTTGCCGGTTCCGGCGCCAAAGATAACGACCAGCCCTTTTTCCAGGTGGCGCATCGCCCTGCGGCGGATGTAGGGCTCGGCCACAGTGTTCATTTCAACGGCACTCATCACGCGCACCACCACTCCAATACGCTCAAGCGCGTCCATCATCGCCAGCGAGTTCATCATGGTGGCCAACATGCCCATATAGTCTGCCGTCGCCCGGTCCATGCCGGCGTTCTCGCCTGTGGCGCCCCGCCACAAGTTGCCGGCACCCAGCACCACCGCCACCTCCACGCCGGTGGCATGAACCCGCTTGATCAGGGCGGCAATATGCTCCGCCTCGTGCGGGTCAATGCCAAAACCGCTCGGTCCGGCTAAGGACTCGCCCGAAAGCTTGAGCAATATGCGTTTGTACTTCAGTTGGGGTTCACTGGCGGTCATGGATGCTCCTTTCAAGAACGGCGCCTGGCGAGCACGCTTAGAAAGAGAGCCAAGCATTTGCTTGGCTCTCAAATTATACGCTACTCAGCGTTTTCTTCCTTTTCCCGGGTAGTTTCACCCAGTTCCCAACGGATGAAGCGCCTGAGGATCAGGCGTTCGCCCAGGGCGCTTACTTTTTCGTTGATCAGGTCCTGAACGGTAAGATTCTCGTTCTTGATGTACTTCTGGCTCAGCAGGACATTCTCGTCCTTATAGCTCTTCCAGTACCCTTCCAGGATCTTATCCAGAATCCGCTCGGGCTTGCCTTCGGCCAGCATGCGTGCCTTCACGGCAGCGCTTTCGGCTTCGATGAACTCGGCGGGGATATCGGCCTCGGAGATGTACTTGGGGGCCGCGGCAGCGATCTGCAGGGCCAGCTCGTGGGCCAGTTCCCTGAAGGTTTCGCTCTTGCCAACGAAATCGGTTTCACTGTTCAGTTCCAGCACCACCACCAGCCGGCCTTCGCTGTGCACGTATATCTCAATGCGGCCTTCGCTGGCTTCGCGTCCGGCGCGTTTCTCAGCCTTTTCCAGGCCTTTCTCGCGCAGTTCGGCCATGGCTTTTTCCATATCGCCGTTGGCGTTCGTCAGGGCGTTACGGCAGTCCATGATGCCGCAGCCGCTCTTCTCGCGCAGTTCTTTGATCATATCAATGGTGATTTCCATGCTTATCCTTCCTTGGCGGCAGCGGGTTTGGCTTCTTCCGCGGCGGTTTCTTCTACTGCTTCTTCCTGCTCGGCAGCTTCAGCCGGGGTTTCAATCACGATCTTTGCCCGGGTGGCTTCGCCCAAGAGGTCCTCATCGGCCAGTTCTTCGTCATCATCGATGCGGCGGCTAATGCTGGTGCGGATCTCGGTCTCGGGGGTTTCTTCCTCGATGTCCTTGCGCATGCTCTTGCCTTCGATGATCGCGTCGGCCACGTGGCCAACCAGGAGCTTGATGGCGCGGATGGCGTCATCGTTGCTGGGGATAATGTAATCGATGCTGCGCGGATCGCAGTTGGTGTCTACCAGGGCAACCACTGGGATTTCCTTGGTGACGGCTTCGCGGATGGCGGTATCTTCGCGTTCGATGTCGACCACAAAGAGCATGTCCGGCAGTTTCTTCATATTGCGCAAACCGCTCAGGCGGCTGCGCAGGCGGGCGATATCACGCTCGATGAGCAGGCCTTCTTTTTTGGTCAGCTGGTGGATCTCGCCGGTTTCGAAGAGTTTCTCCAGGCGGGTCAGTTCCACGAGACGCTGCTGGATGGTGACCCAGTTGGTCAGGGTGCCGCCCAGCCAGCGCTGGTTTACGTAGGGGGCGCCGGCGCGTTCGGCTTCTTCTTCGATCGTTTCCTGGGCCTGGCGTTTGGTGCCCACAAAGAGCACGGTGCCGCCAGCGGCAACCAGATCGCGAATCTTGGTGTAGGCTTCATCGAGCATGCGGGCAGTTTGCTGCAGGTCGATGATGTGGATGCCATTGCGCTCCGTGAAAATGTAGGGGCGCATGCGCGGATTCCACTTGTTGGTGCGATGTCCAAAGTGGACGCCACTCTCGAGGAGGGCTTTCATTGATACAGCAGGCATGGTTAACTCCTTTGCGTTATGCCTCCGCCT
>DHPL01000005.1:1339-1830 GCA_002407905.1 Anaerolineaceae bacterium UBA5365 | reverse complement strand
CCGCTGGCAGGGACGTGAACAATTAATCCGCTACGCGTGAGTTCTTCCCTTAGCTCCGCTGTGGGAATTGGGGCGAAACCGTTTGGACTAAAGCTCAGGTCTTTGAAGTAAAGCAGGCTATAGCCGATGTAATTAACGCTGAGAATTACCGCTAGAAGCAAGGCGGTCCAAAGCTCCTGCCGGGGTAATTTCCAGGCCTTTTTCCCTTCCAGGTAGAGCAAGGCCAAACTGATTGGCAGGATGTAAATGTAACCATTCGCAAAACGTAAATCGGGGGCGGCAATGAACCAAAAAACAAGGGCTGCCAGCGTGATGACGCTCAGGAATAAGCCCGGAGTTTCAATTAGGCTTCGGGTTTTTTGCTTTGGGCGTGTAACTGCGTTCAAAACCGCCAGCCCCAGGCTTATCAGCAAAGGATAAGTGAAGGCGGTCAAGTTCTGCACCTGACGCTGCAGCCAGGGTTTAAACCATGCCCAGTCGGCGTGAGCCTC
>DHPL01000005.1:270-1138 GCA_002407905.1 Anaerolineaceae bacterium UBA5365 | reverse complement strand
GCCCAGGGAAAGCCGATGTAGCCGAGCGTTGAGGGGAATAAGGGCGTGCCTGAGCTTAGGTATCCGCGCCAAACCCAGGCAAGGCCAAAAACCATTGCGATCATGATCACGATCCTCAGCCAGTTCCGGTTTGAGCCTACCCGAAGTTCGGCGTAAATGACCCAAAGGGCAGCCAGGCCAGCAAATACCGCATTGCTGAGCTTAATTGTGAGCATGGTGATCGCCAGGAGCAGGATAGCTGCAGCGAGCGCTTGTCTGATCGCGGCTTCCCGTTGCGATTTGCTCCATTCGTAAATCAGCACGAAGAGACAAATCTGCAATACCGTGCTGGCCAGGTCCGGCGTAGGCGAACTGAACCCATCGCTGGTGGCAAAGAGGTGCAGCAAGGCGGCCAGGAGCGGAAGGTACACAACGAGATCCCGGGTGAAAGCCTCTTTCTTATTGACCGAGAAGGCCCCCGCGACCGTAGAGATTGCCTTCCAACTGATAAAGGCGAAAGCGGTCATGAAAAGGATATTGTTCGCCAGGCTGCGGGCTTGATTAAAGAAAGGGCTCAGGTTGAGGGCAGCGGCATAGACAAAGAAACTGTTGTTGAAAGCAAGGCGGTCATGCAATAACCCGATCCCCGGCATTGCGGAGGCCTGGTTGGCCCAGCGAATAGCTGTGAAGTGGTAGAGGCCGCTATCGTAGTTATAGGGTTCTGCCATGCCCAGGGCTGCCACGGCGATGCTGACTCCGAGCAAAAGAGCTGCCCAGCCGGCCAGGCTTGGCAGGGAACGCCGATCAACTTGGATCCTGCTCAGCTGGGTGATGCCGAGTATCAGGCCAAGCAGCGGATAGGGGAAGATAACCCAGGCAGTTAGCGGTG
>DHPL01000005.1:0-164 GCA_002407905.1 Anaerolineaceae bacterium UBA5365 | reverse complement strand
AAAGAAGTTCAGTACCAGGGCATAGAAGACAAAGAGGGAAAAACCGATCAGAACGCCGGCAAAGTTGGAGCTAGCGCTTAGGGGATGACCTGGCAGCGACCGCTGAGTAAGGAAAGAACCAATCCCCCAAAAGGCAAATATCCAAAAGAATATGAAAAGGACAA
>DHPL01000016.1:5574-5744 GCA_002407905.1 Anaerolineaceae bacterium UBA5365 | reverse complement strand
GGCACGATAACCTCTGGGAGATGGCCGAAACGGGTCCCTGCGGTCCCTGTTCCGAAATCCACTACGATTTTGGCCCCCAGGCCTGCGAGATGCAGGACGTGGAAGGGCATGTTTGCGAGCCCAACAGCGATTGCCGGCGCATCATCGAGATCTGGAACAACGTTTTCATC
>DHPL01000016.1:5038-5448 GCA_002407905.1 Anaerolineaceae bacterium UBA5365 | reverse complement strand
AACGTTTTCATCCAATACAACCGCGTTAGCCCCACTGTTTTTCAACCCCTGCCCAAGAAGCATGTGGATACAGGTATGGGCTTCGAACGGATTGTAAGCATCATCCAGAATGTGGCCGGCAACTACGAGACTGACCTGCTTAAACCGCTCCTGGACGAAGTGCAGCGCCTGGCCGGCCAAAGCGATGCCGAACGCGCGGCAAACCTCACCCCCTACCGGGTCATCGCCGACCATGTGCGCGCCTCGGCTTTTCTGATCGCCGATGGGGTCACCCCGGGCAATATCGGCCGCAATTACATCTGCCGGATGATCATCCGCCGCGCGGCGCGCTTCGCCCGTAAATTAGGTTTGAAAGACCCCTTCATGGCTGGCGTGGCTGCCATTGTGGTAGAGAATTATGGCGAGGCCTG
>DHPL01000016.1:439-4931 GCA_002407905.1 Anaerolineaceae bacterium UBA5365 | reverse complement strand
TTGTGGTAGAGAATTATGGCGAGGCCTATCCGGAATTAAGACGCAGCGCGCGGCTGATCGCCGACACGCTCACACGTGAAGAACGCCGCTTCAACGAGACCCTGGACGCGGGTTTTGCCGAGCTGGAGGCCCAGATTGCCGCCCTGAAAGCCAGCGGGCAGCAAAGTTTGGATGGCAAGCGCGCCTTCGACCTTTACGCCACCCTGGGTTTTCCGCTGGAGATCACCCGGGACATCCTGGAAGAAGAAGGCCTTAGCGTGGACGAAACCGGCTTCTACGCCGCGATGGAAGCCCACCGCCTGGCCAGCAGCAAGGGCAGCGCTTTCGGCGATCAAGGCAGCAAAAACGTGGAGCTTTACGCCGCAGAACTCGCCCGATTGCAGGAAGCCGGCAGCCTGGGCCAGGAAGGCGTTCCATACGACCCATACACCAGCCTGGAAGCTAAGACCCAGGTGCTGGTGCTGTTTAAAGATGACGAAGCCGTAAACACCGTAGACGCGGGCGACCGCGTGGAGCTCATGCTGGCCACCGACCCGCTGTACATTGAAGGCGGCGGCCAGTCGGCCGATAGCGGCCGGGTGCTCAGCGACCCGCCTGGAGCCTGGGAAGTTGCGGTTACCGCCGCCAAGCGCCCTGCGGCTGGCAGCATCGTATTGCAGGGGCAGGTGCTTAGCGGCAGCCCCAGGGTGGGCGACGCGGCAATCGTGCAAGTAGACCGCGAAAACCGCCTGGCCACGATGCGCAACCACACCGCCACCCACCTCCTGCATGCAGCCCTGCACCAGGTGCTGGGCGATGACGTGCACCAGAGCGGCAGCGCCGTGGACCCTGAGCGCCTGCGTTTCGACTTTAATTACCCGCACGCAGTGGCCAAAGGCGATTTGCTGCGCATTGAGGCCCTGGTCAACGAGATGATCGCCGGGGAATACCGGGTGGTCAAGGAGACCAAGAGCCTGGACCAAGCCCGGGCGGAAGGCGCCATCGCCCTGTTTGGCGAAAAGTACGGCAGCGAAGTGCGTACCATCGAGGTGGTCGCGCCTGAAGGCCGAGTATCCTACGAGCTCTGCGGGGGCACCCACGTGGACAATACCGCCCAAATCGCTGCTTTTTACATCACCGGCGAAAGCAGTGTGGCCGCCGGCGTGCGCCGCATCGAAGCGGTGACCGGCCTCAAGGCCTATACCTACAGCCGCCAGCGCCTTAACCTGCTCAATGAACTGGCCGCAGAGCTTGAAACCAGCCCGGCCGATGCCAAAGCCCGCTTGCAAGGCATGCAGGAAGCCCTGCACAGCGCCGAAAAGGAAAACGAACAACTGCGCGCCCAGGCAGCCAGCGCGGCCTTTGCCAGCAAACTTTCCGGGCTCAAGGAAGCCATGGGCGTGAAATACCTCACCGCCCTGATCCCCGGAGCGGATGCCGAAACCCTGCGGGGGCTGGCCGACCGCTTCCGCGAGGTGAACCCTAGCGGTGTTGTGGTTCTGGGCAGCGACCTGGGCGGCAAGCCGACCTTGATCGCGGCCATCACCCCGGACCTGATCCAACGTGGGCTCAAAGCCGGCGACCTGATCAAGCGCGTAGCCCAGGTGGTGGGCGGGGGCGGCGGCGGCCGGCCGGATATGGCCCAGGCTGGCGGCAAGAACCCTGAAAAGCTCAGCGAAGCTCTTGACCAGGTGCTGGTGTATATTCGCGAGAACCTCAAAAGTTAGGCCAATCATGGAGCGCTTCGGTCACCCCAGCAGCCCTTGCATCCTGCTCTTGCATGGTGCGGGGCTTGGCCCTTGGTCCCTCAGACCTATTGCCCAGGCCTTATCATCTGAATTCCAGGTGCTCCTCCCCGCGTTGCCCGGACATGCACCGGACCCAGGCAGTTTTACAAGCATCCCCTCTGCGGCCGAGACCTTGCGCAATGCTGTGCGTACGCAAGGTGTAGAACAGGTCAAGGTCTTGGGCGGCCTCTCCCTAGGCGGCCAGATCGCCCTGGAAATACTCGCTCAGGAACCCGGTTTCGCCCAGGCCGCGCTCATCGAAAGCGCGCTTGTCCAGCTACTCACAGTCCCCCTTTGGCTGCTGGAAGCTTTACTAAAACTCACCTATCCACTAGTGAAACAAAACTGGTTCGCCCGGCTGCAATTTAAGAGTATGGGCTTGCCTGAGGCAATGTTTGCAGATTATTTCCGGGATTCTCAGGCGCTTGGCTTACAAAGCCTTGTCCAGCTCTCCAAGGCGAATGCCCGGTTCACCCTTAGCCCGGAACTCAAGGCCTTCAACGGACCCAGCCTGGTAGTGGCCGGCAGCCGCGAACTTGGCAGTATGCGCCGGTCGGCGGAGTTGATTGCCAGCCAGTTGCCGAACGCGGAACTGCAAATCTTGCAAGGCTATGCGCATGGTGTCTTCAGCCTGCAACACCCACAGGAGGCCGCCGCGGCCTTGCGGGCCCTGGCCAAACGAGCCGAGAGCGGGAAAGTCTAGCATGAGCGATTCTGTCACCCCTCTGCGCCAGCAATACCTGGAGATCAAACGCGAATACCCCCAAGCGATCGTCTTCTTCCGCCTGGGCGATTTTTACGAAACCTTCGACGAAGACGCGCAGAAGGCCAGCGAAGCCCTGGATATCGTGCTCACCAGCCGCCCGGTGGCCAAAGGCGTGCGTGTGCCCATGGCGGGCATCCCCTACCATGCCGCTGAAAACTACCTTGGCCGCCTGATTGAACGCGGCTTCCATGTAGCGATCTGTGAACAGACCGGCACCCAGGCCGAGGCCAATGGCCTCTTCAAGCGCGAAGTTGTACGGGTGGTCACGCCTGGCACCCTCACGGAACCCAACCTCCTGCCCAGCGGACGCAACAATTACCTGGCAGCGGTGGTTTTTTCGGAGGAGCGCGCCGGCCTCGCCTTTGTGGATGTTTCCACCGGTGAATTTAGCGGTACGGAGTTGGAAGGCAATCAGGTTCTGGAAGCCGTGCGCGGCGAATTGGAGCGCATCGGCGCGGCTGAGGTGCTCATTTCTGAAGACCTGCAGCTCCCTCAAGCCCTGCAGCCCGAACCAACGCCGGTGCCCGGATGGTACTTTGAACCCGGCCGGGCCGCCGAACTGCTTAAAACGCAGTTCGGGGTGGCGAACCTGGAGGGTTTGGGGCTCAAGGAGATGCCCCTGCTGGTGCGCGCGGCCGGCGGCCTGCTGAAATACCTGCAAGGGACGCACAAAGAGGCCCTTGCCGCGCTGAGCGCCCTTTCCACCTACAGCCTCAGCGAATTCATGCGCCTGGACGCAACCACGCGCCGTAACCTTGAACTGACCGAAACAATCCGCGAGCGCAAGCCCGAGGGCTCCCTGCTGGGAACTCTGGACCGTACCATGACCCAGATGGGCAAGCGCACCCTGCGCAATTGGGTGAACAAGCCCCTTCTAAGCCTCCAAGCCATCAACGCGCGCCTGGATCTGGTAGAGCTTTTCCATCAAAATGGGGTGCTGCGCCAGGACCTGATGGCCCTGCTCAAGCGCCTGCACGATATCGAACGCATGGTGAACCGGGCAGCCAGCGGCAGCATCCGCCCGCCAGACCTGGTTGCCCTGCGCGAGGACCTGGCCCTGCTGCCTGAAATTCTGGCCCTCTTGCCCGCGGAAGCCGCCCCGCTCCAAGCCCTTCTGGCTGAACTCAAACCCGACCCCGGCTTGCTCGAACTCCTGCAGCAAGCCATCGCGGACGATCCGCCGGCAACCACAAACAATGTGGGCATCATCCGGGCTGGATATTCCGCCGAACTGGACGACATCGTCAATGCTTCTGCCCACGCCCGGGACTGGATCAGCGGGCTGGAAGCCCGGGAAAAGCAGCGCACGGGCATCAAGACCCTCAAGGTGGGATACAACAAGGTTTTTGGCTATTACATCGAGATCAGCCGCGGCATGGCGGACCAGGCCCCGGCAGACTACCTGCGCAAGCAAACCTTGGTCAACGCCGAGCGCTACATCACGCCCGAACTCAAGGAGTACGAAGCCCTGGTGCTCAACGCCGAAACCCAAATCCATGAGGTGGAGCTAAAGGTCTACCGCGCGCTCTGTGCCCAGGTGAGCGCGCAGGCGGAAACGCTGCTGGCTACCGGCCGGGCTTTGGGCCAACTGGACGCGCTTGCTTCCCTGGCCGCGGTTGCGGCCCTGAACGATTACCACCGCCCCAGCCTGCACGAGGGCAAAGGGCTGAAAATCCGCGCCGGGCGCCACCCGGTAGTGGAACAATTGCGCAAGAACGAGGGCTTCATCCCCAACGACGCGATTCTGGAAGAGGGCGAGCTCATCCGTGTCATCACCGGCCCGAATATGAGCGGCAAGAGCACCTTCCTGCGCCAGGTGGTGCTGATTGTGCTCATGGCTCAAATCGGGTCCTTTGTGCCCGCCGAGAGCGCCGAAATTGGGCTTGTGGACCGGGTGTTCACGCGCATCGGCGCGCAGGATGCCATCCACGCTGGGCAGTCCACCTTCATGGTGGAGATG
>DHPL01000016.1:0-230 GCA_002407905.1 Anaerolineaceae bacterium UBA5365 | reverse complement strand
ATCCTGGACGAGATCGGCCGCGGTACCAGCACTTACGACGGCCTTTCAATCGCCTGGGCGATCATCGAATACATCCATAATCATCCCCGGCTCAAAAGCCAGACCCTTTTCGCCACACATTATCACGAGCTCACCGAGCTTGCAGAGCTGCTGCCCGGGGTGCGCAATTACAACGTGGCCGTCAGCGAAACCGGCGGGGATGTGGTCTTTCTGCATAAGATCGTGCCCGG
>DHPL01000056.1:2125-3406 GCA_002407905.1 Anaerolineaceae bacterium UBA5365 | reverse complement strand
GCGGGCCACACGGGCGCGCTCCAGCGCTTCGGCCATGATCTCGGGGGTGATGCCGCTGATCTTGATATCCATTTGCAGGGCAGTGATGCCAAACTTGGTGCCGGCCACTTTAAAGTCCATGTCGCCAAGGTGATCTTCGGTACCGAGGATGTCGGTGAGGATCACGTGGCGGTCGCCTTCCTTGATGAGGCCCATGGCCACACCGCTGACGGGCGCCTTGATCGGCACACCGCAGTCCATGAGGGCCAGGGTGGAACCGCAAACGGATGCCATCGATGAAGAGCCATTGCTGGCGAGCACTTCGCTGACCAGGCGCAGGGTGTAGGGGAAGGTTTTTTCGTCGGGGATGACGGGCACCAGGGCACGTTCGGCCAGGGCGCCATGCCCGATCTCGCGGCGGCCCGGCCCCCGAATGGGTCGGCACTCACCCACCGAGAAGGGCGGGAAGTTGTAGTGCAGAATGAACCGCTTCTCATTCTCGCCACCGACCAGAGCGTCCAGGCTTTGGACGTCGGAGTTGGACCCAAGCGTGGTGATGCTGAGGGCCTGCGTCTCTCCACGCGAGAAGACCGCGGAACCATGGGTCCGGGGTAGGANNGGGAAGTTGTAATGGTGCATGTAGCGTTTTTCTTCCGCGCCGGTGAGGTTATCCAACTCCTGGGCTTCCTT
Source organism: Anaerolineaceae bacterium UBA5365 (assembly GCA_002407905.1). Taxonomy (GTDB): domain Bacteria; phylum Chloroflexota; class Anaerolineae; order Anaerolineales; family Anaerolineaceae; genus Mesolinea. The sequence goes on along the minus strand of DHPL01000056.1, from coordinate 2,737 downwards.
GGGCGTGCCAAGGGTGGCCAGGGTGAGCACCTGAGTCTCGCCGCGGGTGAAGAGGCCGCTGCCATGCGCGCGGGGGATCAGGTCCACCTCGCAATAGATGTCGCGCACCTGTTCCAGGTTGCGGTTATCCGGGCGTTTGCCTTCGTAGAGGATGCGTTCACGCACGATCATGCGCTCGGCTTCGTCGTAAGCTGCGCCAAACCGTTTGGCCTGGGCTTTGGTTTCCTCGCTTAGCGGATCCAAACCAGCCAGCATTTCGTTCAGATAGGCTTCGCGCAGGTCGGCAATGCCGCCATACATGGTTTCTTTTTGGTAGGGTTGGTCCAGCAGATTGCGCAGGCGTTCGCTGATGGTGGCTTTGGCACTGTCGAAAAGCTCGTTGTCTTCAGCGGACAGGGCCACCTCGCGCTTGGCTTTGCCGATCTCGGCGGCCATGCGTTCCTGAACTTCGATGATGGGCTGGATGGACTGATGCGCCAGCTGCAATGCTTCGAGCATCAGGGTTTCGGTTACTTCCTGGGCGCCGCATTCCACCATCAGGATGGCTTCCTTGGTGCCGGCCACGCGTAAATCCAGCGTGGACACCTGCATCTGCTGCAAGCTGGGGTTCAC
>DHPL01000056.1:0-1942 GCA_002407905.1 Anaerolineaceae bacterium UBA5365 | reverse complement strand
GGAATGTCCGAGATCATCAGGGCGGCGCTGCCGGCATTGACGGCCAGCATGTCCAGCGGGTTCTCGCCATCCGATGACAGCGACATCAATACAACCTGCACCTCGTTGCGCATGCCCTTGGGGAAGAGCGGGCGCAGCGGCCGGTCAGTAAGGCGGGCTACCAGGGTAGCATCGGTTGAGGGGCGGCCTTCGCGGCGGAAGAAGGAGCCGGGGATGCGTCCGCCGGCGTACATGCGCTCTTCGTAATCCACGGAGAGGGGGAAGAAATCGATCCCTTCGCGGATGCCGCCCATGGTGGCTGCGGCAAAGACAATGGTATCGCCCTGACGGATGGTGACTGAGCCACCAGCCTGACGGGCAAGCCGACCTGTCTCAAGGGTGATTTGCTTGTCACCTAATTGACAAGTGTAGAACTTGGGTTCTGGTTTCATTATTTCCTTTCAGAATGGCGTGCCGGATCAGGAACTGAAAACTACCCATCTCCGTGGAGATGAACATTTTTCAATGCCCGATCGACACTCGTTTAATATCTCCGACCTTAAACCGCAATACGCCCAGCCTTCCGGCCGGGGCACGCGGGATTGACCTCTTGACTGAGAAACAGCTTATCTGCGGCGGATGCTCAGGGCATCGGTTACCGCCAGGAAGCGCTCGTAGTCCTTTTGGCGCAAGTAAGCCAAAAGGCGGCGGCGCTGGCCCACCAGTTTAAGCAGGCCGCGGCGGGAGGATTCGTCGTGCTTGTTGGCACGCAGGTGATCCGTAAGCTGAGTGATGCGCTTGCTAAGCAGGGCGATTTGGACCTCGGGGGAACCGGTATCGCCGGGCTGGCGCTCGAACTTTTTGATGATCTCAGTTTTTTCGTCTGTTGTTAAAGACATGACATCTGCTCCTAATGTTTTTTTGCAGGTCTCCTGGTTTGCAGCCGAAACCGCTTACCCGACCAGTCACAGCCCCAAATTATACCAGAAGCATGGGCGAAATACAAAATCTTTTTCTGCGTGCAAGGCGCATCTTAAATGGGTAGTATGCTGCTTCGGCTACACCTAGCGGGTACAATTCTCCTATGTTCGAAAAACCAGCCTTCACGAAAAAAGAGTTGGAGGCAGCGTACAAATCCCTTGCCTCAACCCTGCAGAAGTGCGAGAAGGTTCAGGACAGCCCGCGCCTGGGTGCTTCGCAGCGCACGCTGCTCAGCCGGCGCATTGCTGCCCTGAAATTGGCTTTAGACCTCATCGAGCAGGAAACCTGCCGCCTGGAAGCTGAGCCTACGGACCCCAGCGAAACAATTAGCGCCCCGTAAAACCCAAGCCATCTTATAATCAGGCCTTATGCAACTTACCTGGTTTACCTGGCTGCTCTCTTTACTGCCTGTAGCCGTGATGCTGATCCTGATGCTGGGCTTCAGATGGGGCGGGATGCGCGCCGGCGCGGCCGCCTGGCTGGTGACTGTCGTCATCGCGGTGGCCTTCTTTGGGGCCAGCTGGAAGCTGATCGCCTGGAGCCAGATCAAGGCTATTTTGCTGGCGCTGGATGTGCTGACCATCGTTACCTTTGCCCTCCTGCTTTACAACATGGCCAATGAAACCGGCGCGATCAAGCGCATCGGGCAGGAAGTGCCGCGCCTCACCGCCGACCGCGGCCTGCAAGTGCTGATGGTCGGCTGGCTATTGGTGTCTTTCTTCCAGGGGATGGGCGGGTTTGGCGTGCCGATGGCCGTTTGCGCCCCCATCCTGGTGGGCATGGGTTACACACCGGTGAAATCGATGGTGATTGCGGCGATGGGGCATAACTGGTCCGTTACCTACGGCACCATGGCCGCTGCCCTGATGGCCCTGGTTGGCGTTACCGGCGTTGCCCCTGAAACCCTGGCGCCCTATGTGGGTGTTCTCCTGGGCCTCACCCTCATTCCTACGGGGATGATCATCGGCGTTTTAAGCACCGG
>DHPL01000062.1:12519-19446 GCA_002407905.1 Anaerolineaceae bacterium UBA5365 | reverse complement strand
TCATCAAGGATTTCTTTGTAAAATGAGATAGCCCGTGGTTTAAAAGTTATTTGCGCGTAGCCACAAAGGGGCGGGATTGTTCACCGCCTCTTTTGTATAGAGACCTAGCTAATATGGTAAAAGGCGAGCTCGTCCGTTTCCCGGTTCGCGGCAACGATGGTTTGGGTCTCCGGCAGGTAGGTCACATTGGATGGGCCGGCACCTTCGTCGAGTTTTACAAACTTGTATTCGGAATCGGTTTCATCATAGGTAACGGCGTATAAGGCGTTCTGCCCCCGCCGATGCCCCACGAGCAGCGTGGGTGTGCCCAGAATCTCACCCACCCAAATGGCGTGCAGGAAGGGGAGATCGGTGTCGCGAATGAATACCCGCGCCCAATTCCCCTTGAGATCCTGGCGGAAGATTGAGAAGCTATCTCCATGGAAGGGACCATAGGTAAAAAGCTCTTCTTTTCCGTCGCCATCCATATCCAATAAAGCGGCATCGCTGGTTGGGATATCCGATAACGCTGTGGTTTTCCAGTCTTCACCGCCCATCGGTGGGGTTAGCTGGAGAACGCCAGACTCAGAGGTGACGAGCGGGTGGGGTACTCCATCAACAGAGTGTCTGGCATATCCGTGGTTCTTCACCAATCCGTCCAGTAAGACGCGCAGGTTCACGCCATGCAGGGCATCCCTTGGGTCCTGTGGGAGTTCTCCAACATAGATCTTTCCGGGGTGGTTCCAATCGTCCTTGAATTCGTGAGAATCTTTGATCGTGCAGGCGATGAGGTGGTTCACCCCTTCCACCTGGAAGGCATCGAAGCGGTGCACAAAAGGCAGTTGGACCAGCGTGTGCACCTGCCAGGAGGCGCCATCCCAAAACGCGAGGACGATGCGGGACTCTGCTGAATTATTGGGCGAATAAAACTCCTGAGTTGCCAGAAATGCGTTCTCGGCGCCAGGGTAAGGAACAATGGACATTAAACCGCCAAAATCGGTCCAGATGGGTTCCACTAACTTGCCCTGCAGGTCATAAAAGTAACAGCCGCCCTCTTTTTCTGTTCCTAGTAAAAAACCTGGAACGCCTTTGAGCGTTATGGGGCATAGCGCGTAACATTTGGTGATATTGGCTAAAACCTCTTTTTGTACGGTGAGCATTTAATTCCCTTGTTCTAAATAAACAGCATCAATTTTTTCGCGTAAGAACCTGGAGGCATAAGCCAGAAGTTCGCGCCAGTTTTCTTCACCCAAGTCCCAGGATTCGCCTACAAAAAGGTTGATCCCCATGGCATGGCATGCTTTCAAGGCAGCCTGGTAATCGGTGTGGCCGGTACCGTAAGGAATTTCGCGGAAATGACCCGGGATGGTCTCCTTCAGGTGAGCAGCAAAGATATGCCCCCGGCCAAGATAGAGGTCATCGATGTAAGGGGTTCCATAAAGCACCGAGGCGTTCATCAGGTTCCCAATATCAGGGTAAACACCCAGATAGGGAGACTTGATCTGGTTCACGTAATGCATCGCCTTGCCTACGGTGTCCATGAAGGCGGTTTCCATGGTTTCAAAACCCATGGGAACGCCGTATTTTGCGGCCAGATCAACGGCGCGGCGTAGATTCCGGTCGAAATTTGCCAGCGTTTCCGGTGTGGAGTTTTCGTAGTACACGTCGTATCCTGCGAGCTGGATGTACCGGACGCCAAGCTTAACCGAAAGCTGCAAGGCTTTTTCCATGATTTCCAGACTGCGTGACTGCATTGCCGGATCAGGGTGGCCCAGGGGGTACTTGCGATGCCCGGAAAGGCACATGGAGACGATGGGTGTTTGGGTCTTCTCGATCAAGTGGCGCAGATGGTTTACCTCGGTCTCCGTCCAATCCAGACGGGCGAGTTTATCGTCTGTTTCATCAATACTGAGTTCCAAAAAGTCGAAGCCCGCCTGACGGAGGGCGTCAAACTTTTCCTCCCAGCTAAGGCGAATAGGCATTGCCTTTTCATAGAGCCCGAGTTGATATGCTCTAGGCATGCCCGCCAACCTGACCGTAGTAGGCCGTGCTGCCATGTTTGCGCAGGAAATGCTTTTCAAGCAATTGGCGCTGCATGTCTGGCCGCTGGGGGTCCAGGGAAAGCACATGCCAGGCCATGAAGGCAACTTCCTCAAGCACGATCGCCATTTCAACGGCATGCGCTGGGCTTTTACCCCAGGCGAATGGGCCATGGCTGGGTACCAACACTGCCGGAACAAAATCTTCGGCCCGACCACTGAGGGTTGGGTAATCCTTCAAGAAACCCGATTCCTGGAGTTTGCGGAAGGTTTCAATGATGACGAAGCCAGTTTCCTGTTCGTAATCACTATCGTTGATTTGCGAATCGTTCAGCGGATCCGTGCAGGGAATGGGGCCAAAAAAGTTATCGCCATGGGTTGTGCCTAGCGGCGGGATAGGGCGGCAAAGCTGGCAGAATATTGTTGCCCAGCGGCTATGCGTGTGCACAATACCGCCGATATTGGGAAAAGCGCGATAAAGTTCCAGATGAGTAGCGGTGTCAGATGAAGGGCGCATGGCGCCCTCCACCTTCTCACCGGTTTTGAGATCCATCACCACCATGTCCTCCGCCTTGAGGACCTCGTAGGCAACACCGCTGGGCTTGATGACCATCAAGCCCTTTTCGCGGTCGATACCTGAAACGTTTCCCCAGGTGAGGGTAATGAGGTGATTCTTAGGAAGCTCCATGTTTGCCTCCCATACTGCTTGTTTAAGATCTTTCAACATATGAGCCTCCTGATCTCTGCGATTCTTAGAGTATTGCCTTGAACGGCAGGTTGGGTTCTTCGGTATAAGCATCCTCGAAGCCGCGGCGGTAGTGATACTGCAGCAAATCCTTGTCGTTGGGGTAGACGAACTTTCCGCCTACGTCCCAGATGAACGGCTTAAACTGATATTGCAGCACGTGCTTCTTGTAGTTCCAGAGGTGCATGATCTCAAGGGGGTCGGCCTTAAAGTTGGACCAAACATCATAGTGGATCGGGATGACCACTTTGCAGTCCAGGTTTTCAGCCATACGCAAGATGTCGATGGAAGTCATTTTGTCCTGGCCGCCAGCGGGGTTTTCACCGTAAGAACCGAAGGCGACATCGATGTCAAATTCCTTTCCATGTTTGCGGTAATAGAGCGAGAAGTGGGAATCGCCACTGTGATAAACCGTGCCGCCGGGTGTCTTGATGACGTAGTTCACGGCTTTGCTATCCATATCTTCATCGGTCACGTGGTGATCGCGCAGGTCGCCATCCGCGGTGACCAGGATTGTGCGGTCGAAAGAGTCGGTGGCAACGATCTCAACATCACCCACCTGGACGACATCACCAGGGCGAACAACTTTGCAGCGTTCGGCAGGAACACCGTAGGAAATCCATTTGTCAACACAGGCCTGTGGGCCAATGAACGGGACATCCGGCGCGCAATTATTAAGCACGGCGGAGGCAAAGAAGGGATCGATGTGATCGTTGTGATAGTGGGTGGAGAGAACCGCATCCACCTTGGTCACAGCAAAGGGGTCCAGCACGATCGGCGCGGCGCGAAGGTTGGGCTGCGTCAGGCGGCCGCCGTTCATATTGCGCATCTGGTGGTATTGCGCCATTTCCTTCACTTTTTGGGTACGCTTACCGTTGCCAAACCAGAGATCAATGGCGATGTTGGTGTTGCCTTCGGTCTTGATCCAGATGCCGGTGCAGCCAATCCACCACATGGCAAAGGTGCCGGGTTGTACGACTTCGGCGTCGATTTCCTCGTTCAGCCAGGTTCCCCACTCGGGGAAGGCTCCCAGAATCCATTTCTCTCGTGTAATCTCATTTACGTTGGGCATTTTTATACCTTTCCTTTATTGGATGATAGCGCGGTGAGGGTCTCATCGCTTGGTTTGATGTCAAAAAAAGACCGGTCAAGGCGGAAAATCTCCTTGACACAGTTTATATCCGTAACGAGTACGTCCACATAACCGCCCCGCAGTGCCCCCATGACAGCCTGTGCCTTCCCCTTACCCCCCGAAACGGCTACGACGGTTTTTACTTTCTTCAGCTTATCAAGCGGGATGCCGATCACGTGGTTGTTGAAATTACCGCTGATGGGTTGCCCTTTGATGTCAAAAGCCTGGGCACAGATAAACCCAGCCGCATTGGCATGGGAAAGCTGGTTAAAGAGTTCCTGGGCATTAAAGCCCTTCCAGAGGAATTGCAGGTTCGTTTGCTCGATCGCACCGATTCCTGTGAGGATCAGGTCTGCTTTTTCGGCCTTTTCCAAGGCCTCGGCAATGATTGGCTGGGCCCGCATCACCCGGGCAGCCTGCTCATCATCTACAAAGAGCGGCGCGTTAAGGTAGTAGGGCTTGCCGCGGTATTTTTGCATCACTTTTTGGGTGATTCCCGCGATATCGATCAGCGGGTTTTGGGCAAAAATTCCGCCAATCACCTGGACCAATTCCAGGTCTGGCAAGTTGGCACCTTTCAACTGGTCAACCGTCTGGCCAATGGACTTCCCCCAGGAGAAGCCGAAGGTGCGGGCGCTCTGGATGTTCGCGTCGATGTATTCGGCTGCAAAGTAGCCAAGCTGGGTCAGCGTTTGGGCGTATTCCATGCCGTCAGTAACTGCGACGATCGCATCCTTCAGGTGGAAGCTGCGCTTGAGCAGGTTCTCTAGCTCGTAGGAGCGGTCCGCGAAGTGGCGGATGCGGATATCTACAACGCCGTTTTTATGGGCCAGTTTGAGTAAGCGCGAAATGCGTGAACGGGAGATGAAGAACTTATCCGCGATCTCCTCCTGGGTCATCTCTTGCTCATAGTACATTGAAGCAATGCTGGCAAGCTGTTCCAGCCGGTAGATGCGCTTTTTCAGTGCTTGGTCAGATGCTTTAGGCATGGCAGATCAGGCGTTTCCTCCCAGGATTTCGTAAACTTCCTCTACGGAATTGGCTTCTGCCAATTGGTCAATCACACCATCGCCGCTGATCGCTTCGGCCAGTTGGGCCAGGGCGCCAACATGGTCGTCATGATTGGCTGCAGCCAGGGCAAGCACAACCCTCACGGGGTCGTTATCTTCGTTGCCAAAGTTAAGCGGCTCGCTGAGCGTGATCATGGACATGCTGGTGCGAATTACGCCGTCTTCCGGACGGGCGTGGGGCATGGCGAACCCGGGAGCGATCACGATATAGGGTCCAAATTCGTGGGCTACGCGGATCATACCGTCGATATAACGGGGTTCCGTGGCTCCGTCTGCCACAAGTATTCTGCCAACCATGCGGATGGCTTCTTCCCAGTCTTGCGGTGATTGTTTGATCTGGATGAGGTTCGGGCGTAAACATTCTTTCAGTTCCATACTCTCTCCTTGGCTGCTTAAAAATGTTAATTCTGAACGTTGGCGTAATTTTAGACTTAAATGCCTAATAACAGGGAGAATCGGATCAATTAAGCACTATTGTGCTAGCATACAGATCGCCATCTTCCAGAAAAATAATAATTCATTAGCCTGGATTAATACAATTATTGTATCAATTTTGAATTCGGAGTTTTACAAAAATGCCTATTATAGAGGCCTGTTGGTCTTATCGGTGGAGTTGCGCGTAGCCACATAATCACAAGCTGTTTGACATCAAGAGGGGGTGGTGGAAAACCCCAGCTGCAGCGCACCGGTGGTCGTCCACTCCTGCAGGAGGGCTGGGTCGTAACCAAATGGCTGAAAAACGCTGGCGCCGGCCTTGGCGAGCAGCTCGAGGTATTTACTCAGGTTCAGGCGCTCCGGGTGGAAAGTTTGCCCCAGGTCCCAGGCAAAAACATCCGGGTCGCCATTCGTGTAAATAAAGCGAATGCGCTGCCCTGGCCGAATATCCAGCCCGGCCGCCTGCATCTGGCGGGCAGCCCGCACGGACGCGGTGCTGCTCTTATAAGCCTCCAGCGCGTAAGAGACTTTGCCGTTGATCACCAGTTTTTCCGGCGGGACCATGCCGGCCTTCAACTGGCTGACGGCGGCTTCGTAAATGGCATAAGCCCGCTGCAAAGCTGGCTGGAGTTCGGGGTAGCTGCGCGCTTCGCCAATCACCTGGATCAGCTGCTGCTGTACCGCGGCAATCCACACAGGCGTATCGCGCCGGCGTGTTTCCAATCCGCGCACTTTTAATTCACCGCTCTGAAACACGCCAAAAAAACGATTGGCGATCGGGATACGCGCGTCGGTTTTAGATGGCAAAAACGCGATCCAGCGGAAAACACCGTCCAGATTGATGGTCAGGCGTGTGCGCCGGTTGATCTTTTCGATCACATCCTCAAAATCGGAAGGACTGGTGCAGCCCGGCTTTTTGATCCACAGGGCGTCCACATACATGTGCAGCACTTCAAAACCCTCGGCTTCGGCCACCTCTTTGGCGCGCAAAAGCACCTCACGGCCGCCCTTGGTTACAGCCTCGTGCGCCTCGATGCGCCCATAGCGGGCGTTTTTGTAGCCCAGAAAACCAAAACAGACGACCAAAAGCCATTTGAGCGCGGATGAACGCGCTTTAAGCGAGCCTACCATGGGGTGGTTTGGCTCATATTCCCGGGTGAGTTTTTTAAGCGCCACGCGCTTATCGTAGAGCGGCTCAAGCGTGGCCGGTACAACCCCCAGCTCCGTATGCGCCGGTTCCAGCAGGTCCGGCAGAGGCACCTCGGGGGAGATGTTGCCCTTGATGATCACCGCGGGGTACATGGAAACGAAGTCCACCTGGGCTACATCCGTATGCAGGCCCAAAATGGGCTGGTAAACCAGCCCGCCCCGGTCCGACTGGATTAAATCCAGCCCGGTTTTAAAATCTTCGACCTGGCGCTTTTGGTAAGGAACAAGCACATCGCGCTGGAGCGCGGTGATCACCTGCATAGCCGAAATGCCCTGGCCTGGCGAGACCCGCCCGGCTTTTTCGATGGGCAGGGTGGT
>DHPL01000062.1:11513-12329 GCA_002407905.1 Anaerolineaceae bacterium UBA5365 | reverse complement strand
GTCAATATGGCAGCGCCCATAAAGGTGCGCTTCTTCAGGGCGAAAAATGATGTGCCCGTAGGAGAAATAAGAGGTCTCTTTTTGCCAGCGCACCTCGCGCTGGCTGTCGCGGTTGAGGCTAAGCGGAATGCCGTACTGTTCCGAGGCTTGCAGCAGAAAGGGGATCACCCAGGAATCGCCCCAGTCGGTGATGATGAAATCCGGGTCGTAATCCAGCAAAACGGCTTGGATGGCGTGCAGAAAATCCCCGGCAGGGTCCAGGCTGAACAAATGGTAAAAACGATCGCTGCGCAGGGTGAGGTGGCGCACCGGGGCGCGGGCAGGGTCGCAATCGGGCAGGATCTCCAGGTGGCGTAAGGGGGGCAGTTCGGGCTGCAGATCCCAGCGGCTGTTGAGCACGCGCATCTGCTCTATCAGGCCTGATTCGCTGGTTTCCAGCTCACAAAAAGCCATCGGAAAGCCCCCATGCCGGGCGATGTAGCGTGCCTGGATGGTCACATCGGCATCGTACCAAACCAGTTCCGGGAATTGCTTTTCAAGTTCCCCAAAGAGGCGCAGCTGGTTGCTGGGCGTATCCATGTGGATTGCCAGCACATCCACCGGATCTGCCACAAAAACATCCTGTTTGCGCTCACGCGCCAGGCCGGTGACATGCGCGCGGCCTTGCAGAATCTTCCAGAGGCGGCGCAGCTCCGCGGGCTGGCCCGCGGCATAAAAGGTGACCGGGAAACGCTGGCGCAGGCAAAGGCGCCGGTCATCCTCGGTGATGAACCAGAGTGTGATGCCTTCAGCCTGGTTGAGGTAGAGGTCCAGCAG